>JBBSOQ010000001.1:0-299566 GCA_038259585.1 Flavobacteriales bacterium
AAGGCCGCATGGTTCACTAAATAAAATGAAACCAACAGAATTTGAAACCTATGTTGATAGCATAACCAATCAGCATAAACCAAAATATAAGATAAACTATTAACCAGAAAAAAGGCAACCTTATTCAGTCAAGGTCAAACCCACAACCGACAACCGACAACCCACAACCCACAACAGACAACTTTTATTTTCAGCACCTTAAATAGGTCTTACTGCTTCCAGTAAGTCGTTTGTCTCGAAAATACCAATTATTTTTGCGATAGATAAAGCTGTGTATGGCTTTCTTCTTCATTAATTCTTTAAAACAAATACCAATGAAAAAAATTACTGTTTTCCTGCCCTTAATTCTTTTAACCTTTTTTCTGAACGCACAATCCTTTGAATGGGGAGGCACCTATGGTGGTTCTGGTGAGGATGTGTTGCGGGATATGCATACCGATGCCGCCGGAAATACCTATTCCACAGGTTATTTTACTGATACTGCTGATTTTGATATCTCCGCTTCCGAAGCCAATCTTACCTCCAATGGTTTTTATGATGTATTTGTTTTAAAAACGAATAATGAAGGTGGTTATGAGTGGGCCGTAAATGTAGGTGGCGAGTCTTTTGATTATGGGGTGGGAATTACCACTGATACTGACGGAAACGTTTATGTAACGGGATATTATGACGGCACGGTTGATTTTGACCCTGGAGCAGGTGTAGCCAATATCACAGCAATAGGGGGTGGTGATATCTTTATCCTAAAGTTGAATGCTGATGGGGAATTTTTATGGGCCAAGAGCGTTGGTGGTACCGGCTATGAAGAGTCTACGGCTATTGCCGTAAGCTCCACTGGAACAGTAACCGTGCTGGGCTACTTTTATGAGCCAGCAGATTTTAATCCCGGGCCAGATGAATTTATTTTGACCAGCGAAGGTGCAAGCGATACCTTTTTGGTAAACTTGGATACAAATGGTGATTTTATATCAGCCCAACGTTACGGCGGTCCCGATTTGGATTTGGCGCTTGATATGAAGATAAACAGCACAAATGATATTTATATAGCTGGCTATTTTGAAGGAACAACAGATTTTGACCCTAGTAATGCAGGAGAATTTAATCTGACTAGCAGCACAGAAGGTTTTTCAGGCTATATATTGCATCTTAACAATGTAGGGGAGCTTGTGTTTGCGGGCGCTACCCACGATGGCAATGTGGAAGTAAGAGGGATTGCTGTGGATGCAAATGATAATGTTTACCTAGGAGGGCATTTTAATGGAACCGTAAACTTTAGTCCCGATGTGACGAACACAGATTTTGTTTATACATCAGCAAATGTATACAATGGTTTTGCCATGAAACTTAGCCCAACTGGAACATTAGAATGGGCGAGACCTATTGAGAGCGATGATACGGTCTTTAGTTTTGACATAGCTGTGGATGTTGCCGGAAATGTATTTACTACGGGCTATTTTGCATCTACAGCCGATTTTGACCCAGATTCAAGTGCTACTTTTAATTTAACCAAACAATCAGCCAATGCTACAGATGCTTATATGTGGGCATTAGATACGGAAGGAAATTTCGTGAACGCTTTTACCTTCGGAGGTGCCGACTTTTTGGATACGCACAAAATAGGTGCCGATGCACAGGGGTATGTTTATCTTTCCGGGCATTTTGAAAAAACCGTTGATATAAATCCTTTGGAGGGTGAGACCTTGGAAGTTACATCCATAGATTTTAGGGACAACTACCTTATAAAAATGGCTGCTACTATGCTTGGAGTTCCATCCAACAATTATTCTAAAATTACGGTCTATCCAAATCCAGTGGATGCTGTGGTATATCTGGCTAGTTCAGAAAATCTTCTGGGGAAATCGTATACTTTATACGATGCGCTAGGAAGAAGCATCCTTACTGGATCTATTGATGGTTCTGGGCATATTAGCTTGGAAGGCATAAATTCGGGAATTTACTATTTAAATATTGCGGAAAATAACACCATAAAACTGGTTAAAAATTAACTCCTCGTCTCCCGATTCTATAGGAAATCTACGAATATTGTCTTATTTTTCATCCGTGGAAAAATGGGCAATGTTTGTAGATTTTATTTTAATTGCAGGAATGGCGTTGTTATTTCTGTTGATGATTTTTTTGTTCAAAGCCCGCACACATTATTCAAAAAATCTGCTCTTTGTTTTTTTTGCGAACAGTTTTTTCTTTCTTTTATATTATTACGCCTTTCTACATCGCTTGCGTGATCTAGGGGCTTTAGCCTTCTTTTTCGGAAATGGAACTGGCTACCTTTTAGGCCCGGTCACTTATTTTTATCTAAAGGCGCTGATACTTCCAAATAAAAAAATTGTCCCCGCTTTATGGCTTCACTTACTTCCTTTTTTTTGTAATTGGCTTTTAGTTTCCTTATCGGTTTCTATAAGCATGGCTACTCCATATCTCACTGCTTACGGTAAAAATTACGCAACTATAGCTGACTATCTTAACTTGGCAGAAAATGTTTATTTTCTTGTTTATATTATAATTACTTACAGGCTTACAAAACGAATTCGCATCGCTTCCTTAGAAAACTATTCCTCTCTAAACCGCACCGATCTATCTTGGTTTCAAAATTTGCTAGTGGGATTGTTTATGATTGTAATATTAGACAGTGTTTTTTCTGTTTATGAACTAAACTACGCAATGATTCCTTGGAATATAGGCACCGTTATCGCCTTTTTATTTATTGTTCTTTATAGCTATTTGGGATATAAGGGAATTTTTCAATCCAATATTCTACTCCCAAATTTTGTTGTGAATGACTCCCTGCAAGAAACGAGAAACGAAAAAAGTATAATCATCTCCCCAAGTACTACAGGAATTACCGACGAAGAAGCAAGTGAATTAAAGATTCGTTTGTATGAATTGTTAGACGTAAAAAAGCTTTATTTAAATGATAGTCTAAGTCTTACCGATTTGGCTGAAGAAATGGACATAAGCAGCAGAAAGCTCTCAGAGTTTTTAAATAAAAACATCCAAATTAATTTTTACACTTTAATCAATGATTACAGAGTGGCCGAAGTACAGGAAAAATTAAAAGAGGAGGAGAGTAAAAAATACACGCTGTTAGGCTTAGCACAAGATTCAGGATTTCAATCCAAAGCCAGTTTTAACCGAATTTTTAAAAATAAGACGGGTATGTCTCCTTCACAATATCGGCAAATGTACTGTCAGTAGTAGGCAATAAGCTGTAGGCTAGGCTGTAGCTTTAAGTAAGCTTAGAGGTTTTTAATAGTACAATTTGAACACCAATAAATTATCGTGAATAAAAAAGAAAAGAAACCCTGGCCCACAAAACTCGCCATGGAGCAGGTGTATAAAAAGAACCTTTGGGGCGGCAACCAAACTGATTTCTATTCAGGAGCCGGATCGCACCAGCCCGAAATAGTAAACCCATATTTAGAAGCTGTAACCTCATTTTTAAATTCCTTTGAAAGCCCATTAACGGTATGCGATTTAGGTTGTGGCGATTTTAATGTGGGCAAAGAACTGGTAAAACATACTAAGAAATATGTCGCGGTAGATATAGTAGCAGCCCTGATAACCCGCAATAAAGAAACCTTTAAAGCACCCAATTTAGAATTCCATTGTTTAGACATTGCAGTAGATCCTTTGCCTTCTGGAGATTGCGCTTTAGTACGGCAAGTGCTTCAACATCTATCAAATACCGAAATACAAAGTATCCTAAAAAAGTTGGCTGTTTATAAATATGTTATTCTAACAGAACATCTACCCGAAAGAGATTTTGTTCCCAACAAAGACATTATTTCTGGACAGGGAAATAGATTGAAAAAACAAAGTGGCGTAAACGTATTAGCATCACCCTTTAATTTTAAGGTGGAAGAAGAAAAGCAATTATCAGCTGTTGTTTTGAATAATGGGAAAGGGGTTATTGTTACTACGCTTTTGCGATTGTTTTAATAAAGAAAAAGGCTCCAAACAAAAGATGCTGTCTAAAAATTATATTTCATTGTCCGTTCGAGCGCAGTCGAGAACTACAAGCGACTGACTATCAATAAGGTCTCGACTTTAGTTTATCCTGAGCCTGTCGAAGGGCTCGAACGGACACAATATAACCTTATTAACCTTTAAATATCTTTTGAAACCTCTCAGGAAGCTCATCCTTTAAATGCATTTCTTCTTGTGTAAAAGGATGCATAAACTCTAAAGAATAAGCATGCAAATAAAGCCCTTTCCCGTTTAGTATTAAATTTTCAATTCCGTATTCTTTATCTCCCAATATTGGGTTTCCAATACTAGAAAGATGTTTACGCAATTGATGTCTTCTTCCTGTTTGGGGTTCTAATTTTACCAAGTTGAGTTTCCCGAATCTTTCTGAATGGACGGATTGGCAAAGCGTATAATTAGATTGTGATTCCTTACCATCAACTTCTGAAGTGATTTTGCCTTGAGTCTCCATTTCCCCAATAGTAACAGCGTAATAGGTTTTCTTGACGGCTCTATCCTCGAATAACTTATTTAACGCATGAATGCTACTGCTGGTTTTCCCAACCAATAAAATACCTGTGGTAGCAAAGTCTAATCTATGAACAGGTTTTGGTGTTGTTGCATCGGGGAGTTTACTTCTTTTTAAATTTTGCGCTAACGCATTAGCAACAGTTTTAAAACTATTGCCACTTACCAAAATACCCGCAGGTTTATGAATTACAGCTAGGTAATCGTCTTCAAACAAAACTTTAAGTGGAAAGATTAGTTTTTTCTTCGGAGGCATTTCTTCTAAAATGGAAAAACAAATACATTCTCCCCCATTTATAAAAGTAGCCGAAGTCGCAATAACCCCATCAACAGTAACATACTGTTTCTTTAATACTTTCTTTAAGGCTGATTTTGTTAAAGCGCCCTGAAAAATGCCTACCCCATATTCTTGAAGTCGAATAGGGGTTTCTAAGTTGGGAACTATATGGATTTCGGTTTGTTTGATACTTTTTTTATGAGATTATCAAATGTAACAAAAACCTGCCGCACCAATTATTGAAAACCGAATAGGGTTATGTCTCCCGTTGTGTAAAGCTTCTGCCTCACTTCAGCGGTACGCAGACGATAGGCAAAGTGGGGGATTTTATACTATTTTAAAGCAATTTCATCAATTTTTAATGATTTTCTGAGAGCTTACATACGCATTGCCTAAATAGTATTTTACTATATAAACACCAGCTTCTAATTCAGCCATATCAACTTGTAACATATCTTGACTTTCAGTAGTTGCATTTCTAATCAACTTTCCATCAATACTATATATAGACACACTAAATGCTCCTCCCATAGGATTATCGAATGAAACATTCAACATATTGCTAACTGGATTTGGATATGCAGTTATTGTAATATCTGCTCTAGTTCCTTCAGCTTGCACTATACCCAATAGCGGATCAAATTCAATATTCCATGTTACAGTATATATATGAACAGATGAGTGATTGTCCACTCTTAATAAATCGGTTACATCTTCCACAAATACAACCAAATCATTATTACCTACTTCTAAATCCGACTCAGTTAATGTAATTGAAGAAACGTCGCTATCTATTAAAGCACCATTGAGCAGCCAATTAGTGGATAAGGTATTAACTGGAACAGGCTCGTTTAGATCCAATGTAAAATCTATATCTGTTCCCGGCCCCACAATAATTGAAGTAGTTATTGGCGTAAAAGCATCTATTGGCGTAATTAAGGAATGGATTTTCTCTATGGTTCCTTCAACACATACAGAACAAAGTGGGGGTCCTAAAACACGCATCTTACAATTTTGATGGGGTCTATACCAAAGCGCTGAATTACCTCCACAGCAATGTTGAAAAATACCTATACCTCCATCCCCCATCCAATTGATCCATCTTACTAATGAAGGATCGGTTTCTTGGGTCATATTAATAGCCTCCGCTGCATATTGATTACCTGCCCAATACTCATCTCTTAAATTAGAAAAAGAATGCCCCAGTTCGTGTATGGCTATTTCATTAGCTGAAGACTCTAAACTTGCAGTTGCATATTGCCCGCCACTCCCTCCATAATACGGGGTATTTACCAAAATAATAACCTGATCATAAAGAGGAAAATTGTTAGCCAGAACCGCATTGAGAACTCCAGTTTTCACGGGCACTAAAAGTCTATGGATATTTGCATAATCAAAGGTTGATCCAAAATAATTATCAACGTCAATCACTGGGTGCACGGGTTCATTTACATCTGTAGCAGTACCAGGGTGGTCTGCCCCACTTTCATTTGAAGGTACTTTTATAGCGTATACATTAAAATAATTTTTATACTCTAAAAAAGGTCTTTGAGAAAATAATTCATCTGAAAAACTAGTAGCATCTACAATAAACTGTGCTAATTCGCTTTCTTGATAGCCATCACTCAAAATGACTAGATTTATTCGTTTTTCATCATCTCCAGAATTATAAATGGTTTCCACATCAAATGTCTGTGAAGCCAAAACATTCGTTAGAATGAGAGCGAGTAAAATGGTAATTTTTTCCATGACATCATAATTTAGTTTTAATATAATTAGTTGATTCATTTCCAATTTCTTGCACTAAAATGTATTTGGTTTGAGGATGTAATTGAAGACGTATCGACACTTCTTTGGAAAGGAATTCTACTTCCTTTTTTCCAAATTCTCCATCTTCATTCACATACTCGATGGTTTCATTTAATGGATTTCCTATTTTTTTAAAAGCCAGCTGCTTTTCTTGGCTGTCTAATTGAATTAACTCATAGTCTCCTGAAACGTATACCTTTTCATCTGCTTGATGTTTCAATTTTCCCTCCGCCATTAACACATTAATGAGGCTTATAGTAGCATTACCTTTTTCATCTTTATTGAATTTATAAGTTACAAAAGCAATCTTAGGATTTTCACTAACAGCAAAATCTTGCTCCATAGTAGGTTCAATTTTAGCAGATCCACAAGCCATCAATAACGATATAACAGCTAAAATGAGGGCGTTTTTTAGTTTCATTGTACAATCAGTCATACATAGTTTTATAGCTTTCAAAATTGATACTTTTTTCAATATATTTCAAAGAATGAATAAATACTTGGACAATATTCATTCAGATTAAATGATTAGCTCTTAATTTTGAATGTAAAAAATAGATTTCACAGTAACGTAAATATGTACTAATGAGCTTCTTAATCAGGTAGAATATCAAATTTAGTTTTTAATTTTAAAATAAACAACCGGATTGTGTGAAATAATTATGCGCTCTTATCCCTTCCCAACAGCAGTTTTGTAAAACTTTGGCAATGGGCAGCTACCAATAGTAGGAAAAACAGGGTTGCCAATTCTTATGATAAAAAATAACGACATCCAAACCATCACTTGGTAACCAGTAAACGGAGCGGTGGCAAAGTCTGGCGAGTTAGGATATACTTGGGGCAATTGGCAATTCAAAACTCAAGACACCACTTAACTATGGCAATTATGTAACATTTGGAAAAAGAAAGATGACGATACTTGGAAAATGTGTTTAGATTGCGGCAACAATACTCCTAATCCAAAACTATAGTTATGTGCTTCCTTGAGAAAGTAATGTTCTAGAGTTCAAAGATGTTTCTTTTCTCTAATCAAAAAGCTCCTTCCCCTACTCCAAAACTACAATCAAAAAGCAAAAATATAATTTAGGGGAAGGTGGCCCCGACTTTTTCGTCGGGGACGGAAGGGGTACCATTCCCAGTTTATATACCACTCTAAATTTATACCTATTCCAGAACGAATATTCACCCCATTTCCTCAATATCTCCCCCCATACCTCCTCGGTACATTTCCCGTACTTCCCCCGTACATGTCCCGTATCATATTGATTTTTAACAAGAAGTTTCCTACTAAACACACATTGCATAAATTCAGTTGTAACGGTTTTCTCCAGTCTCTTTTAAGAGTCCTTTCACCCACCTTCCCAAAAACCCTCTTTTTCGGAGATTGCAACTGAACAAGACCAAACCAACACCCGAACAAAACCACCAAAAAATAACCCTAACTCTTCAATTCGCTTTAATTGTATTAATACCGGTTAATCTCGGCACATTCACAAATACAAAACAGCGATACATTTCACAAAAATCGCTCCCGTCTCACGATTCACTTTTCACGATTCACTACTTCTCATTTTACTATCTTTGCATTCACACTAAGCGAAAAGCAAAACCGACAATCAACAACCATCAACCAACAACCATCAACCATCAACCAACAACCATCAACCAACAACCATCAACCATCAACCAACAACCAACAACTATCAACCAATATGAACTACTTCTCCACCAACTTCACCCTCGGCATTCTAGGCGGCGGACAGTTGGGCAAAATGATGCTCTACGAAACCCGCAAATGGGACATCCGCACCAACGTTCTGGATCCAAGCGCAGAAGCCCCTTGCCGTATAGCAGCAGATACTTTTGAACAAGGCGATTTGATGGATTATGAAACCGTCTATAACTTCGGAAAAAAGGTAGACGTACTCACTTTTGAAATTGAAGGTGTAAACATAGAAGCACTAGAAAAGTTGGAAAGCGAGGGAATAAAAGTATATCCCAGTTCTGCAACACTAAGAAATATTCAGGACAAAGGCATTCAAAAACAGTTTTACAAAGAACACCAAATACCTACTTCGCCTTTTAAAGTTTTTAAAGATAAAAACGATTTAAACGAAGCTATTGTTCGCAAAGAATTGCACTTTCCTTTTGTATGGAAAAGTTGCACCGGCGGTTATGATGGTAAAGGTGTAAGCATTATCCGCGAAGCTGAGGATGTAATTCCATTAGCTGAAGGCGCTTGCATCGCAGAGAAATTAATTCCCTTTAAAAATGAATTGGCGGTAATTGTAGCACGCAATCCTTCGGGAGAAGTAAAAACCTACCCAGTAGTAGAAATGGAATTCCACCCAGAAGCCAATCAAGTGGAATACGTAATCTGCCCCGCAAGAATAGATGAAGCCGTTGCTAACAAAGCAAGAGCTATAGCCACTAAAGTTTCTGAAGCATTTAAACACGTTGGACTTTTAGCAGTGGAAATGTTCCAAACCGAAGACGATGAAATACTAGTAAACGAAGTAGCTCCAAGACCCCATAATAGCGGTCACTACAGCATTGAAGCTAGCTACACCAACCAATTTGAGCAACAAATAAGAGCTATACTAGATTTACCTTTGGGCAACACAGACAGTAAAGTGGGCGGTATAATGGTTAACTTAGTAGGCGCCGAAGGTCATACAGGCCCCGTAGTTTATAAAAACATAGAAAAAATACTGGCGATGGAAGGCGTAACGCCACACATTTACGGCAAAAAAGAAACCCGCCCTTTTAGAAAGATGGGCCACGTAACCATAGTAAACAAAGACCTCAACGTAGCACGTAAAATTGCTGAAGAGGTTAAGAAGACGATTGAAGTTATTAGTAACTAAAATGTCCCCCCGAGCGCAGTCGAGGGGTCCTTATTAAGCAGGATTACAATAAAGAAGGAGGTCTCGACTGCGCTCGACCAGACAAAAAATGTAAAACAACCATTGAAAGTACAATGTCCCCTCGAGCGCAGTCGAGAGGTTCTTATTAGCAGGATAACTATAAAGGATAATTAATTAACTTTGACAATAAAGTTGTCCGGTCGAGCGCAGTCGAGACCTCTTTTTTGAAACCTAAGTAATATTCTGAAATGAAATCATATTACATTTACATATTAGAATGTTCCGATGGTTTACTATATACAGGTTTCACAAATAATATTTCAAGGCGGTTCGATGAACACCAAAATGGGTTAAATAAAAGTTGTTTCACATTCAAACGCAGACCCTTAGAATTAATATTTCATCAAGAGTTTAATGATGTGGAACAAGCAATATATTTTGAGAAGAAAATAAAAAACTGGAGTGCACAGAAAAAACGAGCCTTGGCAAATGAAGATTATAATATGCTTCAAATATTAGCTGAATGTAGAAATATGACACATTCAAAATATAAGCCAACTGCCGAGGAGGTCTCGACGAAGCTTGTCCTGAGCGAAGCCGAAGGGCTCGACCAGACAAAGAACTAAAATGTCCCCTCGAGCGCAGTCGAGAGGTTATCATTAAACAGAATTATTGTAAATAAGTAGGTCTCGACAGCGCTCGACCAGACAAAGAACTAAAATGTCCCCTCGAGCGCAGTCGAGAGGTCATTATTAAGCAGAATTATCCTAAAGAATAGGTCTCGACTGCGCTCGACCAGACAAACGACAACTAAGAAACCAATGAGTAAAGTAGCAATAATAATGGGAAGCACCAGCGACCTGCCAGTAATGCAGGACGCAGTAGATATTCTAAAGGAATTCAACATTGAAGTGGAAGTAGACATAGTCTCCGCCCACAGAACCCCCGACAAACTTTTTGATTACGGTAAAAATGCACACACCCGCGGCATTTCGGTAATAATTGCTGGAGCAGGCGGCGCGGCACACCTCCCGGGGATGATTGCTTCACTTTCACCATTACCTGTAATTGGTGTTCCCGTAAAATCCAGCAACTCTATTGATGGTTGGGATAGCATCCTTTCTATTCTTCAAATGCCAGGTGGCGTACCAGTTGCAACTGTTGCACTAAATGGCGCAAAAAACGCTGGTATTCTTGCTGCACAAATTATTGGCTCTTCTGATAAAGCTGTTTTAGATAAAATCATTGCCTACAAAGAAAGCCTTAAAACAAAGGTTGAAGAAGGAGCGAAAAAAGTACGCAGTGGGCAGTAATCAGTAGTAAAAAGCATCTAAAATGTCCCCTCGAGCGCAGTCGAGAGGTTCTTATTAAGCAAAATCATTCTGAAGAATAGGTCTCGACTGCGCTCGACCAGACATAGAACTATTAACACTATGAACAACAATCCCCTATTACAACCTTACAATACAGCTCCATTCAGCAAAATAGAAAACAAACATTTCCTCTCAGCAATCAGCAAACTGATTGAAGAAACAAAGGCTGAAGTGGATGCAATAACCTCAAATACTGAGGAACCTACTTTCAAAAACACTGTAGAAGCTATTGAAAATACAGGTGAAAAGTTAGATAGAGCAACCAGTATCTTCTTTAACCTCAACAGCGCTGAGACTAATGATGAAATACAAAAGATAGCTCAGGAAGTTTCGCCAATGCTTACTGAATTCAGTAATGATATGTTGTTGAATGAAGCGTTGTTTGAAAGACTAAAAACTGTTTATAATCAGAAGGATTCTTTAAATCTTTCCGAAGAACAGCAAATGCTGCTCGATAAAAAATACAAAGCTTTTTCAAGAAATGGAGCCAACCTTTCCGAAGAAAAGAAAACGGAACTTCGCAAGATTGATACCGAACTTTCAAAACTGAGCCTCACTTTTGGTGAAAATATTTTAGCAGAAACCAATAAGTTTGAACTTCATATAACTGAAGAAATGGATCTTTCCGGTTTACCAGAAGGAGTTATTGAAGCCGCCGCCCAAACTGCTGAAGAAAAAAACAAAGATGGCTGGGTTTTCACATTAGATTACCCAAGCTACGTGCCTTTCTTAACGTATGCAGACAATCGCGAGCTTCGTAAAAAAATGGCAATTGCTTTTGGCGCAAAAGGTTTCAATAATGACGAATTGGACAATCAGCAGAATGTATTGCAGATTGCAACGCTTCGTCATAAAAGGGCAAATTTGTTGGGTTATCAAAGCCATGCGCATTTTGTTTTGGAAGAGCGTATGGCAGAAACACCTGAAAAAGTAAAATCATTTTTAAATGAGTTGCTCGAAAAAGCAAAACCGGCCGCGCAAAATGAATTTAATGAATTGACTACTTTCGCAAAAGAACTAGATGGCATAGACCATTTGGAGAAATGGGATGGCGCTTACTATTCCGAAAAACTAAAACAGAAGCTTTTCAATCTAGATGATGAAAAGTTAAAGCCATACTTCGAATTAAAAAACGTAATCAACGGTGTTTTCACCGTTGCTGAAAAACTATACGGACTTCATTTTGAAGAAGTACAAAACATTGACAAATACCACGCAGACGTAAAAACCTACGAGGTTAAGGATGACGAAGGCGAAATGGTTGCAATCTTTTACGCAGACTTCCACCCGCGTGCTGGAAAGCGAAATGGTGCTTGGATGACTTCCTATAAACCACAGCAAATGAAGGACGGAAAGAATGACCGTCCGCATATCTCAATCGTTTGTAACTTTACAAAGCCTACTGCTAGCAAACCTTCACTGCTAACATTTAATGAGGTTACAACACTCTTCCACGAGTTTGGTCACGCACTCCACGGAATGCTTGCAAATACCTACTACCCTAGTCTTTCAGGAACTAGTGTGTATTGGGATTTTGTGGAATTGCCAAGTCAGATTTTAGAGAATTGGTGCTACGAAAAAGAAACTTTGGAGCTCTTCGCAAAACATTACAAAACAGGCGAAGTAATCCCGATGGAATACATAGAAAAAATAAAGGATTCTGCTACTTTCCACGAAGGAATACAGACGCTTAGGCAATTGAGCTTTGGGATGCTAGATATGGCATGGCACGGAGGCGATCCTTCCGGAATAAAAGATGTTAAAGCTTTTGAAGTAGCTTCTTTTGAAGACACTCAGCTTTATCCAGATGTAAAAGAAAACTGTATGAGCACTTCCTTTTCGCATATTTTTCAAGGTGGATATTCCGCTGGTTATTACAGCTACAAATGGGCTGAGGTGTTGGATGCTGACGCTTTTGCTTTGTTTAAAAAGGAGGGTATTTTTAATAAAGAAGTAGCTGACAAGTTTAAAGATTTTGTGCTTTCACAAGGTGGAACAATGGACCCAATGGAACTTTACATAAAATTCCGCGGACAAAAACCAGATCCGGAAGCTCTGTTGAAAAGAGCTGGATTACAGAAATAAAAAACGCCTGAAAGGTTCTTGAAACCTGTCAGGCGTTTTCAAATGTCTCCTCGAGCGCAGTCGAGAGGTTTTTATGAGTAACTAAACTAAAGAAGCAGGTCTCGACTTTAGTTTATCTTGAGCGAAGACGAAAGACTCGACCGGACATTAATTCAATATAAATTTCTTAGTAAATGCATGCCCATTTTCCAAAGTGAATTGCACAATGTAAAAACCTTGGGCAAACTGCTGAAGTTGAACGCTGCCAGCTTCATTGTTTGCATTTTCAGAAAGTATTTTTTGCCCAGCAACATTGTAAACAGAAACTTCTTTCACGTTGGAAACTGTATTGTTCATACGATAATTTAGGGTTTTGTCTTTTACAAAAACACGGATAGCGTTTTCAGAAAAATCATCAACTGAAAGCGTTTGAGGTTTTGCAGCTTCAATCAAAAATTCAAGACCAAGTTTTGCAAATTTCATAGAATGTTGTGGAGTGTTGAAAAAAGAATATAGATCGCCTGCAGTGTGGATGTTGGGGTTATCTTCGCCAAATTCTGCTTCAAAAGGGAAAGCAGCATCATATCCATTATTTGCCCAACTAGCGTGGTCTGAACAACCATAACCACACTCGGTAAAAGCATAGGTAAAACTGTGTGCCCCAGAAGCGTTGTAATGATCCATCAAATCAGTTAAATAATTGTTTAAAGAAGCGCTATTATATGAATCTGTGGTGATATAAACATCGCTATCTGAACCATTGTAGCCCGTCATATCAAACTGAACGAAGGCAGCAACATTTACACCATTATCTGCATATTCCTCTGCTATTTCAGCAGAACCCACAAGGCCTATTTCCTCAGCGGCAAAAGCCATTACTTCAATGGTTCTGTTTGGCACAAAGTTTTTTTCTAATAATATGCGTACCATTTCATTTAAGGAAGCAATACCCGAAGCGTTATCGTCTGCTCCAGGTGCATTGTTGTTGTTTGGATTAGCCGTAGAGTCTATATGCCCGCCAATAATCACAAACTCGTCTGGTGTGTTGGCGCCATCAATGGTTAATATAACTGAAGGCATTGGGGTATTTACGTGGTTAAAAATGCGCGTATGAACATCTGTTCTCCCCGCCGCCGAAATCATTGCGTCCCACTTTGCCTGTTGGCCAAGAACGGCTTGTACCGCTTCAGATTTATTGTGGTAACGGGTACCATAATCTTGAAGATTTAAAATATCGTTTTCAATATTTGTTCCATTCACTAAGTCTAAACATTCATTTACAAAAACATCTTCGGTTATGGTATAATCTATTAATGGGTTTCTGCGTGCTACGGGCTCTAATGCCTGTAATGCTTTTTCTTTGGAAGCTCTAAAAATATAACCTGGACCATGGGTTTTTACATTATCATGGATTTTGTGTGTTGCTTCCTCAGAAAGCCAAACGGCTGACTGATTATTTTTACTTTCCAAAATCTCTATATTGTTTGGATACAATGCCATAAATGAAGTCGCATCTGCAGCGTCCATAGTAGCATAAATAAATTTTGGAACGCTATTGCCGTCTTGGGCGTTTGCAGTTATTGTGAAAAGTAGGAACATCAAAATTCCTGTAGTAATTTTTTTCATCGGAAAATATATATAGTTAATCATGTAAAAGTAAGACTTATACCAAATTTATAGCCTCTTTCTAAAAGTTTAACTGTTTAGTCTATAAAATATTTCAAACTAATTGTTTGCCATCTGCGTATATGTTATATAAACTTCCCTATTTTTGAAATAGGCTAAAAAACTATTCTTTTGGAACTATTAAATCCCGAACAATGGGTTGAAAAATATGCAGATTACCTTTACAACTACACTATTGTAAGGGTGAACGACCATATTGTGGCGCAAGATTTAATTTCGGAAACCTTTTTGGCGGGGTTGAAGTCGAAAAAAAACTTTAAAGGCGAAGCTACCGAACGCACTTGGCTTATTTCAATTTTAAAGCGAAAAATAATCGATTACTACCGTAAAATCAATTCCAAAAAAGGAAAAGCTGAGGTTCATATTACATATCGAGACGATGATTCTGAAGGTGATTGGCTTGAAGAAAATGCTGCCGACCCATTTGACAAAACCGCTGAGGACAACATGGAGAATGAAGAATTAGGGCTTGCAATTTTGGAATGTTTAGACAAACTCCCCGAAAAACAAGCCGTCATTTTCAAAAAGAAAACCATTGAAAATTTTGATACCGAAGCCATTTGTAAAGAATACAATATTACGCCGTCTAACTTGTGGGTAATAATTCACCGAGCGCGCAAATCAATGGTTGATTGTTTGGAGAAAAATTGGTTTAATTAGAAAATATGAAGTTTTTTTTAAAGTGTGATGAAGCAGTTCACGTATGTGACAAAAGCCAATACAATGAGGCGAGCTTCTTCGAAAAATTAAAATTGCGGATGCACATATTTATGTGTGCATTGTGCAAGGGTCATGTAAAACAAAACAACAAACTTACCGAAACTATAAAATCTGCAAAACTCAAAACACTTCAACCAGAAGAAAAGCAGGTTTTAAAAACACGCATTCAGCAAGAAATAAACAACGAACAACCATCTTAAAGTTGTTCAAAAAGTACAAAAACTAAAAACCAAACAATTGGAAGTCCTTCCACCAGGAAAGATGAAAAATAACGCGTTTGCTCGGTTTTTGAAATAAGTATAAGCCATCCCAATATCACACAAAAAACTAGTAAGCTTAGAATGTAGGCAACCTCATAGTCTTGCTTAAAAAATTCGAAAACCAAACAGAGCAGCAATACAACTTCCCCCAATAATTTTGTGTTCCGAACGCCAATTTGTTGTGGCAAAGTTTTAAGATTAAGCGAATCATAGGGCACATCACGAATTTCGAAAGGAAGAATAAGCGCTACAACTATCAAAATTCGTTGAAAAAATGTAAGCAGCACATCTCCAGAAATTGATGCCTCTGAAGCAACTACTGGAACAATAACCGTAACTCCCGCCCAAACAAAAGCAACTACAAATATCTTTATACCTGAAAAATTTCGCAGGTTTTTATGCCTTATAAATGGCACGGCATAAAAAAATGTCGCCAGCCCAAAGGCCACGGTAACAATAAGCGTCTTTATAGAAAGTTTAAAAGCTATAAAAGCAAGTATAACAAAACATATTCCTGAAAATACCTGAATAGATTTTAAAGATTGCGTCAACCTTCTATGGTGCAGTCCTGCAACTTTAGCGTATTTCACAAAATTATAGCCAGTTAAAGTGCCAAGAAAAACGAAAGCCCAAAGTTCATAGGAAACTTGTAAATCATATTCAAAAACTGAAATAGCTAATAATGACAAAACAGCCAAGGCAACGTGGATACTGCTGTTAATATAGAAAGCGAAAACACTCTTTAAAAGATTCATAATATCAAAAATAACCAAAGTGTTTATAACCTTAACATTTAGTTGAAAAATTATACTTTTCGAGTATTTAAAAAGAGGTTATTTCACGTTAAATATTGTAATTTTGCCACCTAAATTTCAATCGCAAATTAATGAATACAGATTCTTTTGCTTTAAGGCATATTGGCCCTCGGGAAAACGACCTTCCTGAAATGCTAAAAACTATTGGTGTAAGCTCTATTGACCAACTTATTTATGAAACCGTTCCAGACGATATTTTGCTGAAAAAAGCACTGGATTTGGATACGGCCATGAGCGAGCAGGAATACCTTGAGCACATTACCGAACTTTCAACAAAAAACAAACTTTTTAAAACATATATTGGTTTGGGCTACAATCAGTCCATCACGCCTCCCGTAATTCAGCGGAATATTTTAGAAAACCCAGGATGGTACACAGCCTACACGCCATACCAAGCTGAAATAGCCCAGGGAAGACTAGAAGCTTTGCTGAATTTCCAAACCGTAGTTAGCGATCTAACTGGAATGGAACTTGCAAACGCCTCTCTTTTGGATGAATCTACAGCTGCGGCTGAAGCCATGGCACTTCTCTATAACGTTCGCGAGAAAGGAAAAAAACAGAGCGATGCTTCCAAATTTTTCGTTTCGGAAGAAGTGCTGCCGCAAACGCTTTCTGTACTGGAAACACGTTCTATTCCATTAGGAATTGAATTGGTTGTTGGCAATCACGAAAATTTTGATTTTTCTGAAGGATTCTTTGGTGCACTTCTTCAATATCCAAGTAGAACTGGAAAGGTTTATAATTATAAAAACTTTATTGAAAAAGCGAATAGCGCCCAAATAAAAGTTGGAGTTGCTGCAGACATTTTGAGTCTTGTAATGTTGGAATCTCCAGGACATTTTGGGGTTGATGTAGTTGTGGGAACAACACAGCGTTTCGGAATTCCGTTGGGTTACGGGGGGCCGCATGCTGCTTTCTTCGCCACAAAAGATGAATACAAAAGAAGTATTCCAGGCCGTATTATTGGCGTTACAAAAGACACCGATGGTAACCGTGCCTTAAGAATGGCGCTTCAAACAAGAGAACAGCACATTAAGCGCGATAAAGCAACTTCAAACATTTGTACTGCACAGGTTTTATTGGCGGTAATGGCTGGAATGTATGCTGTTTATCACGGACCAGAAGGTTTAAAATATATCGCGAAAAAAGTTCACAACGGAGCGGTAACACTTGCAAACGCTTTAGAAAAATTGGGCTTCGAGCAGATGAATGAAACCTATTTTGACACCATCGCCATCAAGGCTGATGCTTCAAAAATCAAGTTTTTGGCCGAAGCGAAAGAAGTGAATTTTTACTATCCGAACGACGAAACAGTTTCTATTTCAATCAACGAAACTACGACTGTAAAGGATTTAAACAAAATACTTGCAATCTTTTCCGAAGCGATTAAAAAAGATTTTCAAAAGATCACTGAACTGGAAACTGGGAATAAAATTCCAAAAGAAGTTTCACGTAAAACAGAATTTCTTCAACAGGAAGTTTTCAATAAATACCACAGTGAAACAGATTTGATGCGTTACATCAAAAAACTGGAGCGTAAAGATCTTTCGTTGAACCATTCAATGATTTCTTTAGGTTCTTGCACGATGAAGTTGAACGCAGCCGCAGAAATGCTTCCGTTAAGTGACCCGATGTGGGGCAATATGCACCCCTTTGTTCCCGTAGAACAAGCAGAGGGTTACCAAACCATTTTGAAAAAACTGGAAAAACAGCTTACTGAAATTACAGGATTCGCAGGAACCTCTTTGCAACCAAATAGTGGTGCGCAGGGAGAATACGCAGGCTTGATGGTTATTCGCGCTTATCACGAATCTCGTGGTGAAAGCCATAGAAATATATGCTTAATTCCTTCTTCAGCACACGGAACTAACCCCGCAAGTGCCGTTATGGCGGGAATGCAGGTGGTTGTTACCAAATCTACTGATGAAGGAAATATTGATGTTGAGGATCTTCGTGCTCAAGCCATAAAACACAAAGACAATCTTTCTTGTTTGATGGTTACCTATCCATCAACTCACGGTGTTTACGAATCTGCAATTAGAGAAATTACAAGTCTTATCCACGAAAACGGCGGACAGGTTTATATGGACGGTGCAAACATGAATGCACAAGTTGGTTTAACAAATCCGGGCGCTATTGGCGCTGATGTTTGCCACTTAAACCTTCACAAAACGTTCGCTATCCCTCACGGAGGCGGCGGACCGGGGGTTGGGCCAATTTGCGTAGCAAAACAATTAGTGCCATTTTTACCTTCAAACCCAGTAATTCATACTGGTGGCGAAAAAGCTATTACCGCAATTTCCGCAGCACCTTATGGTAGCTCATTGGTTTGCCTAATTAGCTACGCCTATATTTGTATGCTTGGAGTGAATGGTTTGAAAAAAGCTACTCAAAACGCTATTTTAAACGCAAACTACATAAAAGAAAGATTGAACGGTCACTACGAAGTTCTTTATGCTGGCGAACGCGGCCGTGCAGCCCACGAAATGATTGTGGATTGTCGCCCTTTCAAAGAAAAAGGAATTGAAGTTACTGATATTGCAAAACGATTGATGGATTACGGTTTCCACGCACCAACAGTTTCCTTCCCAATTGCGGGGACGTTAATGATTGAGCCTACGGAAAGTGAAAGTAAGATGGCATTGGATCAATTTTGTGATGCAATGATTTCTATTAGAAAAGAAATTGAAGCTGCAGATAAGGACAATCCAAACAACGTATTGAAAAATTCGCCCCATACTTTGCAAATGTTGACAGTTGAAGATTGGGATTTCCCATATACCAGACAAGAGGCAGCATTTCCATTGGAGTATATTTCAGATAATAAGTTCTGGCCTTCAATTAGAAGAGTGGACGATGCATACGGAGATAGAAACTTGATTTGTACTTGCAACCCTATTGAAGCTTATATGGAAGCTTAAAAAAGTTGAAGTAGCAGTTTTCAGTAATCCATTTTAAAGGAAAAAATTTTACTGAACATTGCCGCTGAACACTGAAAACTTTTTTTCGTACTTTTAACAAAACATTTCAATTTATGAATGTCAAAATAACAGGCATAGGTAGTTACATTCCCAGTGAAATTGCTAAGAACGAACATTTTGGGGATCATCATTTTTACAATGAGGATGGTACCCGTTTTGGTAATGAAAACGAAGTAATAATTGAAAAGTTCAAGGCTATTACCGGGATTCACGAAAGACGCTATATCCCGAAAACACTTTCCACTTCAGACATTGCTTCGTTTGCAGCTGAAAATGCTATTAAACATTCGGGAGTAGATAAAGAAACACTTGATTATATTATTGTAGCCCATAATTATGGCGATGTAAGAGATGGTTCTGTGCAAAGTGATACAGTACCAAGTATTGCAACCCGCGTAAAGCACAACCTAAAAATTCAAAATCCAACTTGCGTGGGCTATGATGTTCTTTTTGGTTGCCCAGGCTGGATTGAAGGAATGATACAAGCCTATGCATTTATAAAAGCTGGAATAGCTAAAAAATGTTTGGTTGTTGGCGCAGAAGCCCTTTCACGTGTGGTTGATCCACATGATCGTGACTCTATGATTTACAGCGATGGTGCTGGTGCGGCAATTGTTGAACTTAGCGAAGAAGATGGTGGAATCCTTAGTCACTTCAGTGCTACTTATGCTTTTGAAGAAGCACATTTCATCTTTTTTGGCGAAAGCAATAATCTAGAGATAAAAGACAATCGCCGTTATATAAAAATGTACGGCCGGAAGATTTATGAATTCGCTTTAAATAATGTTCCTGATGCAATGAAAACCTGTTTGGACAAAACCGGAATTGGTATAGATGAAGTAAAGAAAATATTTATTCACCAAGCCAATGAAAAAATGGACGAGGCTATCGTCACCCGTTTTTATAGACTTTATGACAAGACTCCTCCTGAAAAAATAATGCCAATGAGTATTGACAAACTTGGAAACAGCAGTGTGGCTACAGTCCCAACTCTTTATGATTTAGTATTGAACGGCGAGTTAAAAGGTCATTCCATCCAAAAAGGAGATGTTGTAATTTTTGCTAGTGTTGGTGCTGGGATGAATATTAATGCAATAGTTTATAGAGTTTAAATTAATTCAGAATTAAGGATTCTGAATTCTGAATTAAAAAAATGTACGAAGGCAAATTTCCGAAGAAAAGATATAATCATACCCTACGTTTTCTGAACGATGTTATTTCCAAAGAAGAAAAAATCCTTGACTTAGGTGTTTCCAATCCATTTTCCGAAATTCTCACCAAAGAAGGTTTTAAAGTAACAAATACAGGCGGTGAAGATCTCGATATTGAAACCAAGGTTGTAAAAACGGAAGAATTTGATGTTGTTACAGCTTTTGAAATTTTTGAACATTTGGTTTCACCTTTTAATGTTTTGAATGACATTAAAGCCAAAAAACTCGTCGCTTCCATTCCTCTAAAACTTTGGTTTGCTTCAGCTTACAGAAGTAAAACTGACAAATGGGACCGTCATTATCATGAATTTGAGGATTGGCAATTCGATTGGCTGCTGGAAAAAGCAGGTTGGCGAATTGTGAAAAGTGAAAAGTTTACCAATCCGGTAAAAAAAATAGGAATACGGCCCCTTCTTCGCTGGATTACACCGCGCTATTATTTGGTTTATGCAGTTCGCGATTAATGAATTTTTACATCGTCATACCTGCCCACAACGAAAAAGCATACCTTCAGAAAACGCTTCAATCGCTGGTAGATCAGACTTGTTTGCCAAAGAAAATAATAATTGTAGATGATGCCTCTACGGACGACACAGCGAAAATAATCCAGCAATTTTCAGAGAAATATAGTTTTATTGAAGGTGTTTTACACTATTCCGATGAACTCCACGAACCGGGAAGCAAAGTTATAAATGCTTTTTATAAAGGTTTTGAAACGCTCGACACCAATTTTGATCTCATTGGTAAATTTGATGCTGATCTTATTCTACCTTCAGATTATTTCGAAAAAATTATCGCTTTATTCACTTCTGATAAAAAGATAGGCATCGGTGGTGGTAACCTTTATATTGAGAAAAGAAACGGTTGGGAATTTGAAGCAATTTCAGAAAAAACAAAAGTTCGTGGGCCAATAAAATTGTACCGAAAAGAGTGTTTTGAAGCTATTGGAGGTCTTAAAAAATCAATTGGTTGGGACACGGTAGATGAACTTCTAGCCCAATACTACGGTTGGAAAATAAAAACGGACACTTCACTACATGTAAAACACTTAAAACCTACCGGCAAGCTTTACTCAAAAGCTGCAAAATACAAACAGGGTGAGGCTTTTTACAAAATGCGTTACGGTTTTTGGCTTACTATGATTGCTTCCGCAAAACTCGCTTCCAAAAAAAATAGCTTTCAGTTTTTTTTGGATTCAATGCAAGGTTATCAAAAAGCGAAAAATTCACAACTTGAATTTATTGTTTCCGAAAAAGAAGGGAAGTTTATTCGCAACCTGCGCTGGAAAAATATTCGAAAGAAAATTGGCAGTGGTTAATTTGAAATTCAACTTTCAACTTTAAATCACAACGTCTTCTTAACACACAAAAGAAGATATATTCTTTATTTTTGCAAATAAAAATTTTCAATGAAAATCAAGCTTTCCCTCCTCACATTACTTTTTTCACTCGCATTAATTTCAAATTCCTGTGTTTCAGTTCAAGTTAAAGACAATACAGTTTCACCAACAATTCCTTCAGAAATAAAAAAACCAAAGAATATTATTCTTTTAATCGGCGACGGCATGGGCTTGAGTCAAGTTTCAACCGCCATTTATTCCAAGGATGGGAAACCTAATTTTGAACGTTTCCACACAATTGGACTCAGCAAAACTTCTTCTGCAAGCGATTTAATTACCGATTCCGCCGCTGGCGCAACCGTTTTTTCTACTGGTGTTAAAACCTATAATGGCGCTATAGGTGTTGATAAAGATACCCTTGCAGTGCCTACCATTGTTGAACAATTATCAAAAAGAGGCTTAGCAACGGGTATTATTGCTACCTCATCCATTCAACACGCAACACCGGCAAGTTTTTATGCACACGTAAAATCGCGCAGATTATATGAGGAAATCACCACTTTTGCACCAAATAGCGGTGTGAACTTTTTTGCGGGCGGTGGCCTAAAATTTTTTAATAAAAGAAATGACGGGAAAGATTTATTAAAAGAGATGAAAGCCAAAGGCTATGATGTAATAACAGACCAACTTCCCAAAATACCCAGTGAAAACAATGAATTGATATTACTTGCCGAAGACGGGATGCCAAAAATGAGCGAAGGGCGTGGTGATTTTCTGCCAAATGCAACCAAACTTGCTTTGGATAAACTTTCCAAAAACGAAAAAGGATTTTTCTTAATGGTTGAAGGAAGTCAGATAGACTGGGGTGGCCACGATAACGATGCCGATTATCTAATTCAGGAACTTTTGGATTTTGATAAAACTTTAGGCGTGGCTTTAGATTTCGCAAAACAAAATGGTGAAACGCTTGTGATTGTTACCGCAGATCACGAAACTGGCGGATACACGCTCGCTTCCAATGGTACAGATTACAATAAAATTAAACCAAGCTTTTCTACTAGCGGACATTCCGGAACAATGGTTCCCGTTTTTGCGGAAGGACCTGGCGCTTCTTATTTCAACGGAATTTATGAAAGCATCCAGATTTACCATAAAATGATGGCGTTATTTGGTAAATAAAAGCTAAAAAAAGCTTTTTCAAAAAACAGTGAGCTAATTTTAGTATTTTAGCCATAGCTATAGTTTCTATGAAGTATTTACAAGATATTGGTTCTTATTTTTTGATGATTAAAAAGGTGTTTGGCAGTTTTACCAAAACATCGGTTTTAAAACATCTTATCTTTAAGGAAATTAACGACCTTATTGTTAGTTCTATGGGCATTGTTGCTTTCATTTCCTTTTTTGTAGGAGGAGTTGTGGCAATACAGACAGCCCTGAACATGACCAATCCGTTAATTCCGAAAACCCTTATAGGTTTCGCTACTCGCCAATCTGTAATTCTGGAATTTGCCCCTACTTTCATTTCAATTATTATGGCTGGAAAAGTAGGTTCTTTTATAACTTCAAGTATTGGATCTATGCGCGTGACTGAGCAGATTGATGCTTTAGAGGTAATGGGTATCAATTCTTTAAACTATTTGGTGTTCCCGAAAATTGTGGCCCTTATGTTCTATCCTTTTGTAATTGTAATTGCAATGTTTCTTGGGATTTTTGGCGGATGGGTAGCTGGCGTTTATGGAGGCTTTTCCAGCTCGAGTGATTTTGTTGCTGGATTGCAGGATGATTTTATTCCATATCACCTTTTTTATGCTTTTTTCAAAACCCTCGTGTTTTCATTCATATTGGCTACTGTACCTTCTTGGCAGGGTTATTATATGAAAGGTGGCGCCTTGGAAGTGGGTAGGGCGAGCACTAACTCTTTCGTTTGGACGAGTGTTCTAATAATTGCAGCGAATTACATAATAACCCAACTTCTATTAAGCTAATGATAAAAGTAGAAAATGTACATAAAAATTTTGGGGACGAAGAAATTCTGAAAGGAATAACTACGGATTTTGAAAAAGGAAAAACAAATCTTATTATTGGGCAAAGCGGTAGTGGAAAAACCGTTTTGTTGAAATGCTTAATTGGCCTTTTCCAACCCGAGCAAGGACGCATTTATTACGAAGACAAAGCCATTCAAGATATGAATGATGAGCAACAAAGAGAGCTTCGCGAAGAAATAGGGATGCTTTTTCAAGGCGGTGCCCTGTTCGATTCCATGAATATTGAAGAAAACGTTATGTTCCCATTACGCATGTTTACTAAACAGAAAAAATCTGATATGGTGGCACGCGTAAACGAAGTTTTGAAGCGGGTAAATCTTGAAAACGTCAATAAAAAATTTCCTGCAGAAATCTCTGGCGGTATGCAAAAAAGAGTTTCTATTGCTCGTGCAATCGTAAATAAACCAAAATATCTTTTCTGTGATGAACCCAACTCTGGTTTGGATCCGAAAACCGCTACTTTGATAGACACATTAATTCAAGAAATTACCCACGAAAATGATATTACAACCATTGTGGTAACCCACGATATGAACTCGGTTATGGAAATTGGCGAAAAGGTTGTTTTGCTTAAAAACGGTAAGTTAGTTTGGCAAGGCAACAATTCTGAAATCTTTAAAACCGACAACGAAGACGTAACAAGTTTTGTGTATTCGTCAGACCTTTTCAAAAAAATTCGGGAAGTTCAATTAAAGGAAGGTTAATTTTTTTTCTTTCTATTACGCTATTAATCAATTATTTTAATTTATTTTTAAAGTCCAAATAATTGATATTATGACAAATAAACTACTTTCACTTTTCACCCTTTTATTTAGCGCTTCTTTAATAGCTCAAGTAACTTTTACCTCTCAAAATGGGCTAATTGGCAATTATCCTGACAATTCAGAGGTAGCCGTTGATATGAACGGTGATTATTTAGACGATTACGTTCGAGTATCGCAAAATGGTATTGGGATAGATTACCAACTAGCCGATCATACTTTTAATTCCGTATTCATCACAACCCCAATTCAAAATGTTCCAGACTGGAGCGTTGCTGCTGGTGATATTGATGGCAATGGATTTAACGATCTGGTGCTTGGAAACAATTCGCGTGTTTCTTTTCTATTCGCAAATGACGATGGAACTGCATATACTGAAGTTCCAAAACCAGATTATATTTTCTCACAAAGATCAACACTCGCCGATATAAATAATGATGGTTTGTTGGACGCATTTGTATGTCATGATGTGGACTTAAGCCATCCCTACCGAAATGGTGGTGGCCAAAATATGATTTTGGATCAAAGCTTAATTGTAACCCTAGACCGTCCTGGAAATTACGCTGCCATTTGGGTAGATTATGATAACGACGGCGATAGTGATATGTATTTAACAAAATGTCGTGGCGGTGCTTTGCCAGGTGATGAAAATCGTGACAATGCAATGTACACTAACAATGGCGACGGTACTTTTACTGAAAATGGTCTCGAAATTGGAATGCGCGACAACGCACAATCTTGGGCAACCGTTTTTGAGGATTTTGATAATGATGGCGATTTTGATGCTTTTATTGTAAACCACGATTTTCAAAACCGTTTGATGCAAAATGATGGCACCGGAATGTTTACAGATGTTATTGACGGCTCCGGAATCAATCCAACAGATCTTGGCGCTTGGGAAAACCAATCTGGCGATTTCAACAATGACGGTTTTGTAGATATTTTTTCAGAAATGTCCAAAGAGCTATATCTTAACAATGGCGATATGACATTCACTGGACAAGACCTAAATTTTGACGAAGGAGGAATTGGAGACTTCAACAACGATGGTTTTTTAGATGTTGTTAATGATGGAAACCTTTACATAAATGATGGAAATAACAATAACTGGGTGAAAATAGGCTTGGAAGGTGTTGATAGTAACAAAAATGGAATTGGAGCCAGAGTAAAAATTGTTGGTGATTGGGGCACGCAAATGCGGGAGGTTCGTTCCGGACAAGGTTTTAGCCATATGAATTCCTTATTGGCACATTTTGGAATTGGCACAAGCACAGGTATTGAAACATTAATTATTGAATGGCCTTCGGGAACTGTAGATATAATTGAAAACCCAAACATAAACGAAACTCATATAATTGTTGAAGGAAGTACCATACTAAACGTAGAAAATTTTGGTAAAAATGACATAAGTCTTTACCCAAACCCTACCTCAGATTTTCTTAATTTTTCAATGAAAGGTTTAGAAAATGTACCAGTTCAAATTATAGATATAAACGGAAAAATAGTGATGAATAGCAAAGTTTCAAACGAAGGATCAATAAATGTTTCTTCTTTGAAAACAGGCACCTATTTTGCAATGCTACAGGTTGAAAAGAAAACTTCAAGCTATAAATTTATAAAGAATTAATTCTCTATAAAAAATCATATAAGACCATAAAACCCAGCGATCAAGCTGGGTTTTTTCTTTTATGGATATTCTGAAACTTGGAGTGTGTCTAGCTTCAGTTTAAACTTAAGCCATGTTTCAATTTTTTTCAAATCGTTTCTTCGTTCGCTTGAGGATACATTTTTCTTCCAGCGAATGTTAATAACCGGCAGGGTATCAGTTTTTTTAAAGTTTGTCGTGATTTTGTTTGAATAGCTGAAAGTCTCAACACCCTCATAGTTTATTTTCAGTTCTTCACTCAATTCTTTAAAAGGAACATTCTGAACTTTTATGAGTGCAATCTGGTTTTCCAAAAACCGAATCTGCTCATCCTTCCCTTGTATTAATTGCTCATTTTTTACGTATAAATCTTCTAGAATTCCAGCTTTAATCTCACCGGAAAGCTTTGCCGAAATTTCACCGCTTTGGTCCGCACCTTGATATATACGCAGATGTGTTTCTTCCAATTTCTCCGTCTTCTCCAGTTTTGACAACCATTCGTTTATCTTGTTTTGAGGAACTGGACGACCAATTAAATACACATCAATATCTCTCGATTTATAATCCTGTGTAAATTTCACAACTTCGGCACCTTCATATTTAATAATGGTATTTACAAATTCCTTCGTTTTATTTTCAAAAACTTGCTGATCTAATAATTTAATAAAAAGCCACACACTTGGTATCATAACTGCAAGTGCAATCAATGAAGCAATTTGGGCTGTTCTTCGCCGTCTTTGGCTATTTGCATAGCGCACCAATGGAAAGCGCAAAATTTTTGAAACAATAAATGTAGAAAGCGCTATAAAAACAGCATTTATAGAAAACAAATAGAGAGCGCCACCAGCATAAGAAGCATTTCCAATTGCCAAACCATAACCCACTGTACACAAAGGCGGCATCAAAGCAGTTGCAATTGCAACTCCAAAAATAACGCTGGCAATGGTTCCACTTTTGGTTTTTGCAACAATCAATCCTAATCCACCAAAAATTGCTATTAAAACGTCCAAAATTGTAGGATAGGTTCTTGCTATTAACTCCGGAGTCTCCTCTGTTAATGGTGAAAGTTTAAAATAAAGAAACGCCGTTAGTACACTTAAAAAAACCATCACACCTAAGTTTATGAGAGAGCGTCGCAGGGTTTCAACATCGTTAATGGCTACGGAAAGACCGATACCCACAATTGGGCCCATTAATGGTGAAATAAGCATTGCACCAATAACTACAGCCGTGCTACTAACGTTTAGTCCAATAGACGCAACAAATATGGAGAAAATAAGAATCCAAGCAGTGTGACCCTTAAATGGAATATCCTTTTTTACAGCTTCAATTGTTGCATCGCGATCTGAATCTGTTTGGATATCAAAAAGTTCTACAAAGAATTTTTTGATATTTTCCCACGCAGTGAGTTTTACGTTTTCAAATTCCTCATCGTTTGGCGTAATCTTAATATCCTTATTATTTTCTGTATTCTCCATCTACAAATATTTTTTACCAAATTTATCTGAAACATCCTTAAGAAGTTCCTTTATTTCCTGTTCCTTTTTCTTTGGAAATAAAAGTAGCACATCTTCCTTTTCAACAACAATATAATCTTCAATTCCGTCCAAAATCACTAGTTTTTTTGATTCGGTAAAAATCATATTATTGTTGGCATCCTTCAGAAATGTTTCAGCATTTACAATTGAATTATTATTTTCATCTTTCTTCAATTTATCGTGAAGCGCCCCCCAGGTTCCCAGATCGTTCCAATCAAAAGTTGCCTTTTTTATAAAAACATTATCAGCTTTTTCAAGAATGCCGTAGTCAATTGAAATATTTTCCGCCAGTGCATAATTGCTTTCAATAAAAAGTTTCTCTTCGGAAGTATTCAAAATATCAGTCCCTTTTGAAAACAAAGAATTCATATCTGACAAATATTTTTCAAAAGAAGTGACGATACTTTTCGCGCTCCAAATAAAAATACCAGCATTCCACAGAAAATTTCCTTCGGCAAGAAATTGCTTTGCCGTTTCATAATCAGGTTTTTCACGAAATTGCTTTACTTTTTTAATTTCAGAAGTATCGCTTTTATCGCTTTCAATATACCCAAAACCAGTATTTGGAAAAGTTGGCTCAATGCCCAAGGTTAACAAAATATCTTCTTGCGCTGCAGCCTTAAAACAAGTTTGTATATCTTTTGCAAAAGCATTTTCATCTTCAATCCAATGGTCGCTTGGCGCCACAAGCATCAATGCATTGGGGTTTTCTTTTTTTATTTTTAATGCCGAAAGTAAAATACAAGGCGCGGTATTACGCATTGCTGGCTCTAAAACCACTTGTTTCTCTGAAATTTCTGGCAACTGTTTTAAGGTAATTTCCAGATACATTTCATTGGTAAGGATATAAATATTTTCTGAAGGGATAATTTTGTTGAGCCGCGAAAATGTTTTTTGTAACAGTGTTTGCCCAGTTCCAAGCATATCGTGAAACTGCTTGGGAAATGCTTGAGTACTTACAGGCCAAAATCGCGAACCGACGCCACCGGCCATTATTACAGCATAATAATTTTTATTCATTTAAATTAGTTTAAAAGCTCGACTTCAGCATTTGGATTGAAAAGATATGTTCTTCCCGTGGCAACTTCCAAACATTCAAAACGTTTTACCCGTTGTTTTCCACGTTTAAAAATTTTTCCATTATACAATCTGAAATGCCCTCCAAAAGGTATTTCAAAGATATAGTTTTTATCATTCTCTGGATCAAATTGCTTCAAAGCCAAAGCAAGTCTTGCGTCTGTATCACTTGAAGCTGTGGGATTTTTGAAATGGCGTGCCAATAGAGGCAATATTTGGTTTGGAAAAACCTCAGGTCTCAAAAAAGGTAGCATCAAAAGTTGAAAGGTGCGTTTCCACTCTAATCCGTGCGGTTTTATGAGTCTTCCATATTTTGTGAAAGCTTCCAAATGGGCAATCTCGTGGACGAGTGTTATTAAAAATCGATACTTATTTAATGAAGCGTTTACGGTTATTTTATGCTGGCCATTGGGCATTTTTTGATAATCACCATGCCTTGTAACTCGTTCTTTAACAATTTTAAGATGCACGTTATGGGTTTTGATCAACTCAAAAGCGGAAACCACGGAAGCTTGAGGAATGTATTTTTCTAAAATTTCCGTCATAAATTACGGCGTTGTACTTGAAACCTGTAATATTTTTCCGTTATAAAATTTATTTCCCTTAAGGGAAAAATCCATTATATACTGCGCCATTTCGGTTGCCGAAAGTGGCGCTTTAAAACCCGGGAACGCTTCTTCCAGCATTTCGGTTTGCACAGAGCCTAAAGCTAAAACGTTGAAAGATGGCCCAGTTTCTTTATATTCCTCAGCAAGCAATTCGGTTAACGTTATTATTGCACCCTTGCTACTGCTATATGCACTCAGTCCAGGAAATTTAACGCTACCCTGTATTCCACCCATACTACTTATGTTTAAAACGTGCCCCTCTTTTTTCATAAATGGAAGTACCGTTCTAATTAATGAAGCAACACCAAATACATTTACATCATAACTTCTTTTAAATTCTTCAGGAGTGATTTCTGCAAATGGTTTATTCACTAAGAATCCAGCGTTATTAATTACAATATCCACGGTCTTTATTGCAGTTTGGAGATATGCAGAGAGTTTTAATATTTCAGACTCGTCAGCAATATCAAATTCCAAAGCAGTAACATTTTTTAGATTTAAATCTGAAATAGGCTTTGAATTTCGCGAAAGAGCCAAAATAGTGTGACCTGCTTCTGAAAAAAGTTTTACCATTTCGAAACCGATGCCTCTACTCGTGCCCGTAATAATTATATTTTTCATCTTTTAAAGATACACAAAACCCGATAGTTTCTATAAAAGTGAAGCTATCGGGTTATTATTTAATTATGAAATTTATTATACAAACATCGTCACAGGATTTTCAATATACTGTCTCAATGTTTGAAGGAATTTTGCACCCGTTGCACCATCCACAGTTCTGTGGTCACAAGCTAAAGTAACTGTCATTGTGTTACCAACAGCAATCTGCCCATTTTTCACAACTGGTTTTTGAACAATTGCACCAACAGATAAAATCGCGGAATTTGGTTGGTTTATGATAGACGTAAATTCCTTAATTCCAAACATTCCTAAGTTTGAAACGGTAAATGTACTACCCTCCATTTCCTGTGGAGTAATTTTTTTGTTTCTTGCTTTCCCAGCAAGTTCCTTTACCTGTCCGCCTATTTGTGAAAAGGTCATTTGGTCCGCAAATTTCAAAACAGGAACTAATAAACCTTCCTCAACGGCAACTGCAACGCCTATGTGAATATGTTTCGCTATTCTCGTAGCTTCGGGTGTCCATTGGCTATTTACTTGCGGATGCTTTCTCAAAGCCATCGCACAGGCTTTTATTACCATATCGTTAAATGAAATTTTCACATCCGGATCTGCATTAATTGCTTCACGAGAAGCGATTGAATGATCCATATCCAGCTCGATGGTCAAATAATATTCCGGCGCAGAGAATTTTGATTCACCCAAACGTTTTGCAATGGTTTTGCGCATTTGGGAGTTTTTCACTTCCTCGAAACTTTCGGTTCCAACGGGAACGTATGCGTGTTCGCCGCCCGCAGCTGGCTGATAATTTTCAATATCGCTTTTTACAATACGACCATTTTCTCCACTTCCTTGCACCTGACGCAAGTTGATTCCTTTTTCCTCAGCCAATTTTTTGGCTAAAGGAGAAACAAATATTCTAGGATCACCTGTAGATTTGGAGATTTCTGATTTTTTTTCTGAAGAAATTTCTTTCTTCATTTCTTCTTTTTGAGAAGTTTCTTTTTCCTCTTTTTTACCTTCGGAAGATCTTTCCTCCGCAGTATTTTCTTTTTTATCTGAAGACTTCCCCTCCTTTTTAAAGTTTTTTCCAATCCCAGAGACATCAGTTCCTTTTGGGCCAATGATTGCAAGCAACGCATCCACTGTAGCAGTTTCACCTTCGCCAATCCCAATTTTCAAAAGCGTTCCAGAATAGAATGATTCAAACTCCATTGTGGCTTTATCAGTTTCAATTTCGGCAAGAATATCGCCTTCTTCAACTTTATCACCTTCTTTTTTCAACCAAGTTGCAACAGTTCCTTCGGTCATAGTATCACTTAGTCGGGGCATTGTGATAATTTCAACGCCTTCAGGTAATTTAGGCGAATCAGAAGAACTTTCAGATTTTCCTTCGTCCTCAGAAGCTTCAGCGGCAGACGGTTCATCGTTTTTTTCTGAAGTTTTTTTATCATCCTTCGAATTATCTTCTTTAGAGTTTCCTTCATGTGAAGATTTTCCTGCAATTAACTTTGAAATATCTTCGTCTTTTTTTCCAATTATCGCCAATAACTTATCAACCTTGGCAGTTTCACCTTCTTCAATACCAATGTATAAAAGCGTTCCTTCGTGAAACGATTCAAACTCCATCGTGGCTTTATCCGTTTCAATTTCGGCAAGAATATCGCCTTCCTTTACGGTATCGCCCACTTTTTTAAGCCAAGTAGCCACCGTTCCTTCTTCCATCGTGTCGCTTAAGCGCGGCATGTTTATTACTTCTGCCATCTTCTATAATTTATCTGATAAAAATGGATAATCTTCTTGTTCGTAAACAACATCGAACATTACATTTTTCTCTGGATATGGTGAGTCTTCCGCGAACTTTTCACATTCTTCTACCAAATCTTTTACTCTTTGGTCAATCTTTTTTATCTCGGCTTCTGTTGCCCATTTATTCTCATAAATCTGATGAAGAACGTAAGTAATTGGGTCTTCTTCCTGTTTTTTTGCAACTTCTTCTTTTGTTCGGTAATGCTGAGCATCACTCATGGAATGACCGCGATAACGATAAGTTCTCAACTCCAAAAACGTTGGGCCATCACCGCGACGGGCACGTTGGATTGCTTCATCCATTTCTTTTGCAACTACTTCCGGTTTCATTGCGTCTACGGGTTTGCACGGCATTTCATACCCCAAACCCAGTTTCCAAATATCGGTATGATTTGCAGTTCGCGCTACAGAAGTTCCCATTGCGTAACCATTATTTTCCACACAAAAAACTACGGGAAGTTTCCAAAGCATGGCTAGGTTAAAAGTTTCGTGAAGTGAGCCTTGACGCGTTGCGCCATCGCCCATATAGGTCAATGTTACAGCATCCCTATCAAAATATTTATCGGCAAAAGCTAAACCAGCACCAAGTGGAATTTGTCCACCAACAATACCGTGGCCACCATAAAAACGGTGTTCTTTAGAAAAAATATGCATCGATCCTCCCAAACCTTGAGAAGTTCCAGTGCCTTTTCCATAAAGCTCTGCCATTACTCTTTTCGGGTCCACGCCCATTCCAATAGGCTGCACATGGTTTCGGTAAGCGGTGATCATTCGGTCTTTTCTAAGATCCATTGCGTGCAATGCGCCTGCTAATACAGCTTCTTGACCATTGTAAAGGTGTAGAAATCCCCTTACTTTTTGATTGATATATACTTGCGCCAGTTTATCTTCAAACTTGCGCCAAAAGAGCATGTTTTCATACCAATCTAGGTACGTTTTCTTGGTTATTTTCTTCATCTATCTGCGATAAGTTTTTCCTTTAGGGAAAATTTATTAAACGGATAACAAAAATAGCACTTTATACCGTTAAATCACAAATTACAAATCCCAAATCCCAATTAAATTACAAATTACTAGCACCAAATTCTTAAAGTCAAACCTCAATAGCTAATGAAGTGAATTTTGAATTTTGGTTATTAAGATTTTTTTGCGATTTGGAATTTGAGATTTTTGTGCTTTCCTTATAGATATTTCGCATCAAAACCCAAAGGAAGTAAATCCATTACAGAAGCAACTTTAACAATTTTTCCTGTTTCACCCATAAAATAGATTGCAATAGGTGACTTTTGTTTTTGCTCATACTCTGCAATTGATTGGCGGCAAGCACCACAAGGACCGATAGGCTCAGAAAGTGATTGGTTCAGTGATCGGGCAGTAATTGCCATTGCATTAATTTTTTCATTTGGAAACAAAGCCCCTGTATGAAAAATGGCAACACGCTCTGCACATAGACCAGATGGATAAGCAGCATTTTCTTGATTATTGCCAACGGTTATTTCTCCAGAAGCCATTAAAATTGCAGCGCCAACCCTAAAAAGTGAATAAGGCGCATAAGCATTTTCACGTGCTTGCTGCGCCTTATTCATCAATTCTTGAATATTTTTTGGAAGTTCTGAAATGGTTTCAAATACTTCCAGTTGAATTTCAATTATTTGTTTTTTCAAACTACTAATATTCGTCGTAGGTATCTCCAAAATTGAAGGTCAGACCAAAACGAAGGGTTCCATCAAGTGGACTATTTGCCAATTTAGATGTTGAAAACAAATAGGATACGTCAATATTGATAGCTGTATAACGGAAACCCGCTCCAAAAGAAAGAAATTTTCTACTTCCTTTTACGTCACTTTCATTGAAATAACCTGTACGGAAAGCAAAAACATCTTGATACCAATATTCAGCTCCCAAAGCCCAAGTAAATTCTTTCAACTCTTCGCTGAAACCATCAGGGGCATCACCGAAAGAAGAGAACATACCGCTTACAAAGCTTTCGTTATAATAATCATCTTCACTGTTTATAAGACCGTCATCATTTGAATCGCTTGGCGTTGGCACCAAAAGTTTGTTAACTTGTGCAGAAACACCCACTTTATTGTATTCATCAAGAATAAAATCAAAACCACCACCTAAAGCTAGGTTTGTTGGAAGGTTACTTTCTGAACCAACTTCGTCATATTTAAGTTTTGGGCCAATGTTAGAGATATTGAAACCCAATCTCCAGCGGCCATCAAAATCATTGTAAGGAATTTCCTCACTTTGATAATAACCTGCAACATCTACAGCTACTGAACTTGCTGCAGAAGCATCTGCAATTGAAGTTTGCAATTTCAAATCTGAACGAATGTATCTACCAGCAACAGCCATAGAAAAACGTTCACTAAGTCGAAGTGAATAGGAAATATCAAAAAGAAGTTCGTTTGGTTTTACAATTAATGGCGTTTCGTCAGGCGTTTGGCGAAGTTCAATCTCGCCTTGGCTGAAATAACGAAAACTTGCAGCAACTGCACTTTGTTCGGTCAAACGGTTATAGTACGTAACGTTACCCAAAAAGATATCGTTAACTAACTTGTTTAAGTATGGAGTATAAGTAACACCAACTCCTTGTTTTGAAAGTGAAAATGCGTATTTAGCAGGATTCCATTGTTGCGAAAAAGCATCAGAGGAAGTTACAACACCTATATCACCCATACCACCTGAACGTGGATCTGCAGCTATCAGTATAAATGGAACACCTGTTGTGATTACGCGATTTTCAATTCCCGTGTTATTATCATCACCTGGGTCTTGCGCCATACCCTCAAAGGCAACTAAAATTAGTAAAATTGGAATAATTAATTTCTTCATATAAGTTAATTTTGGACAAATATAATTTTAATTTTTAAAGGATAACGAGTTTCTCGAATTTTTCAACCCGCTGATTGGTTAACGTAGATTTAACTGTAATCTTATAAATGTATACTCCTTTTCCGATGCGGTCACCAAAATCATCGCGGCCGTCCCAAGAAATTTCTCTGCATAAAAAGCTGCCAGATGGAGGCAAAGTGGCATTTTGTGTCCACACAACTTTTCCAGTAACTGTAAACACTTGAACTTGCACTTCCAGTGTTTCGTCTGGCCTATTATGGTTGAACCAAAATTCAGTGTAATTCACAAATGGGTTTGGGTAATTCAGCACACGCGTAATTTCAAGTTTATCACTACCCGCAACAATAAATTGTATTTCAGCCGTGGAAGAATTGTTGTAAACGTCCCAAGCTTTTAAAGTAAGTGTATGTAAACCATCTTCAAGATCTCGGAACTTATAGTTTGTGGCGCCTTTTGTAAAATCATCCACTTCTGCTTGGTAAAATTCATTTAATAGAAAAGGGTTGGATTCATCTCCGTCTAAAATAGCAACTATATCATGCCCAATTCCACTTGCCGTGTTGATACCATTTGGATCTTCCAATTTTGCAAGCAATATTGGCGAATCGTCTGTTATTCCTCCTGAAACAAAACTTTCATCATTCATATAAAGTCGAATCAATGGGCCTTCATTGTCTTCAGGTGCATTTTCATTAAGACCACCCACATCCAAATCCAAATTTACACCTGCTTGATCTTCGAGCACATTATCCCTTTTTGCATAAAGACTAACTCTTCCTTTGCCCACGGGTATTTGAATATCTCGTGGCACAACAAATTCAAATTCAAAAAGTCCGTTTGAAACTGTTGCTTGACCATTAAAAAGACCTTCGCCCAAAGTGATAAAATCCATTATAAAATTGTGATTATCATTATCCAACGTTTGACGCATTACGTTTTTATCAAACACTTTTGCTTCAAGCACTCCGTTATAATCTGTCATCAACGTGCCTGATTCGTTTATAACTTCACCTTCCAGTTTTATTTTGCTTAACGCTTTAAGTGTATCGGTAGCCTGCGCAATTGGAACGCCGTTCAGTTTGGTGAGACGGATACTCTTTTTTGGAAATGCTAAATGCATTGCTGGGTCACCAATATAAAATACAACACGCCTTAAAGGATCATTGCCCAACTCAGGACCTTCTTTTGAGCGCCTCAATCCTTCTGCAGGAGTTTCTGGCCTATCTGTATTAAAACCAAAAAGTTCATCTGCCAAAGCTTCATTAAAATCAACACCTGTACTAATAAAAATTGCGCGAGTAGTAGTAACCAATGAAATTGCACCTCCATCTCTATTCTGATATGTTAACTCACCCGCAGTGATGCGCAAGGGGTTGTCAAATTTTGTAAACTCACATGTTACCGTTATTATACAAGGAAGATTGTTCTTGTTTTTGAATTCCTGGCCAGTTTCCTTTGTATAAATATATTCCGCGGCTAGGCCGTCTTCCCCACCGTGACCAAAATAATCTAAAATTATTGCGCCAACCTCTACTGCTTGTTTTATAGCCTCGTTAACCGCAGGATATCGGTTTCCACCCGCAGACGCTTCCTGTTGATAAGCATCTGAGTGAATTTTTTTTACGTTTATAAAAGGTTTTTCCTGTGATATTCGATCCCCCAATGCATCCAATTTTGTCTCCAAAATATCTTCACCACTTTTATCAATATCATCAGAAACTAAAACGAAATTAGTTCTCCAATTGCCGTAGGAAGTTTCTGAAGTGTACCTTATAACTTTATCTACCATTGCATTTGCCAACGAAACATTGTCAACAATCATTCTTCCCATAGCGATATCCAGTTTATCTATATCTCCATTCGTTCCCGTTCCCCTTCCTATGGTTCCTTCATTGTCATCCATACCGCCAAAATAATCATCAGACATAAAAGAACTGCTAATACTGTTTCCTGAAACAGTTTGAAAAGTTGGAACAATATTATTGTTGTTCGGAATTCTGTTTTTGTAATCTATGGAAGCATCTCCCATAATGCCAATGTATTTAATCCTTTTAGATTCTGTAGAAGCATTGAAATATACATATCGCATAAAATTACGAATGGCGCCAATATCCTGCTTCCCAGAACTAAATTCTTCATAAATTTTATCTGTAGTTACCACTTTCACATTCAACCCTTGAAGATTTTTATGGTAGGTTGCCAAACGCAATGCGGGCTGAATAAGAAATGGCGCGGTAATAATTATATAATCTACATCTTTAAAATTTCCAGATTCATCATTGAAAATGGTTCCTTTTAAATTTTGATTTTGAACAACAGGTTTTGCAATTTTTATAGGAGTGAAATAATTGTTGGGATTTATCGCAACATATTCGCGTACTTCACCAAAGGTTTGCTTAAAGCTGAATGTAGAAGCATTTCCTTCATTTTGTTTTGAAGAAATAAATTGAAAATCGGTTACATCCCAAACCTGTGAAAATTGGGAAGCATTACTAATTTGATATTCTCCCACGCCAGCTAGCCCAGCAGCAGCATTATAACGAAAGGCCAACTGTCCATCTACACCACTTAATTGACGCACAGCCCAGATACCTATATAATCTAAATAGGCAATACTTGATGGATTTCCCGCATTATTGTAGGCAAGATCTACAGTAACTGTTTCAGTGCTCGCAGCAATTTCGGTATTCGAATTGGCTAAGCTCAAAAGTCCTTGGTCACCCAATCTTATAAACATAAGTGGATTTAGGCTTGTACTGTTAACAGAAACCGCCATGGAGGTATTGCTATCTGAAGCCGCACCAGCTTTAATAACTAGCTTCATTGGCTTTCCAGAAACAATTTTCGGAAATTCAAATGTATAACTCTGTTCGCTTTCAATATCAAAACGGTTACCATACCACGATCTGCCCAACTTGGTGGGGCTTTCCTCATCAAGTTCGTGGAATTTATAATCGTCAAATTGATTAATTGGAAATTCAACTGCTCCGGTAGGCTCTACCATAGGTCTAACCCGTTTTCCGGCGCCTCCATCAGCAGTAACGTAATAATAAGATTCATCACTATATGGATTTAAGTTTGAATCATTTTCATCAACGTAACCCTCAGTGTTTGTACCGTAAAATAAAATGAAATCTCCACTATCAAAATTTCCGTCCTCTTCGCCAATAACCTGAATCGCGTTTTCTGGAAGGTCAAAAAATTTGTTTTGGGAATTCAACAATGGCAAAGATTTTCCGCCATTGCCATAAATTTTTAGATTTCTAGGGTTAATACCATCTGTATTCATCCCCAAACTATTCAAAAAAGATTTATCTACTTTATATACACCCGTTTTGTCTACTTTAAATTTAAACCATTGTCCACTTGCCAGTACAGAGTTGGTAATTGCAGGAGGCGGATTCCGACTTTGTGGCCCATATTGATAATTAACATCAAAGGAAAGCACTTTTTGATATGTTCCATTTGCTTTGATTATAGGCGTAATAGAAAAAATTGTATATAGTATATCTCTAGATTTAGTACTCGCAATAGTATATTTGAGCTTATTTGGAAGTATATCCGTATTGATTTTTTTTAATTCCGCAGAAGAGACTGCTCCATATTTAATATTTGAAACAACTACAGAGTTTTTATCGGAATAACCACTGTCTTCCCATTGTGATGTATAACTAACAAACTCTGTATTTAACTGGAGTTTCAGCGACTCAATTGCATTTTGCTTTGTAGTGACCGCTTTTTTATTTCCTCCAAAATTATTAGCGGATTCAGTGTTGTCTCCCCAATATATAGTTATACTTTTTGACTGTGCCTTTCCTATAAAAGGCATCACAAATAAAATAAAAAGAAGTATTGCTTTTCTCATTAGTACCATTAACGCTTCAAATATACACTTAGTATAGCTTATTATTTTTAAACTTTTTCTCTGGCGCAGTATTAGGATAATAATTTTAAAACTAATACGTTTGCATTCGGGATTGGTCGTAAAACCTTTCAAAACCCCACAGCGCAATAATAACAAAATATTATTGTGTTTTTGTCGTTAATTACTATATTGCGAACCCAATTTTATCATATTTGAATCTATGATGTTAAGAAAAAACCTAGCATTAAAGCTATTTGTTACTTTAATAACGGCCTCACTTCTGGTAGGCTGCAACAAAACAAGGGACTATAAAAACAGTTCTCGTGCCACAGGCTGGAAGATGAACGCCAAAGAAGGTGGTTTTCAGTATGATCCAAAAACCAAAGAACAGGAAACAGGACCAGGTCTTGTTTTTGTTGAAGGTGGAACTTTCACAATGGGAAGGGTTCAAGATGATCCTATGCACGATTGGAACAATTCTCCAAACCAGCAACACGTTCAGTCCTTTTATATGGATGAAACAGAAGTAACCAACCTAATGTATCTTGAATACTTAGACTGGTTAAAGAAAGTTTTTCCTCCATCTGATGAAAATTACAGAAGAATTTATGAAGGTGCCGTGCCAGACACACTTGTTTGGAGAAATCGTTTAGGCTTTAATGAAGTAATGACGAACAATTACCTTCGCCATCCTGCTTACGCAGAATACCCTGTGGTTGGAGTAAGTTGGGTGCAAGCAGTTGAATTCAGCAATTGGAGAACAGACCGTGTTAACGAAATGGCTTTGGAAACTGCTGGAATTACATCCCGTAATGCTCGCTACGATCTTAAACCAGGCGAAACTTTCAATACTGAAACTTATTTAAACGCCCCAACAATGACTTATGGAGGTAACGATTCCATAACCCGTGGCGGAAAAAAATCAGAAGCTATTGCTAAAAGAAGTAAAGACAGCACAAATTTATACATTCAGCGTAAAGATGGATTGCTACAGCCAGCCTATAGACTTCCTACCGAAGCAGAATGGGAATATGCAGCACTTGGTTTGGTTGGTCTTCGTAATTACAATGTGTACAGAGGAAAGAAAAAATATCCTTGGGAAGGGCAATATACCCGCTCCGATAAAAGAAAATCTCGTGGTGATCAATTGGCCAACTTCAAACAAGGCGATGGTGATTACGGTGGAATAGCTGGATGGAGTGATGATGGTGCAGATATTACCGCCCAAGTAAAATCATACGAACCAAACGATTTCGGATTGTATGATATGGCCGGAAACGTTGCAGAATGGGTAGCAGATATTTATCGCCCAATTGTTGATGATGATTTTAATGATTTCAACTATTATCGAGGAAATGTTTACACTAAAAACGCTATTGGTGAAGACGGAAAAGTGAAAATAGTTACTATGGATTCCATAATCTATGACACTTTGAGTAATGGGAAAATTGTTGCGCGTAATCTTCCAGGTGAAATATTACAAGTGCCAGTAGATGAAAACGAAACTTATTTACGTACTAACTTCTCCGAAAGCGATAACCGTGACTACAGAGATGGTAATAAAAGTTCCTCTCGTTATTATCAATCTTTCGCCGAAGATGAAAGTGAAGGTGGCGATGACTCACACCGTATGTACAATTCACCTGTTCAAAAAGTATATGCAGATAGCTTAGGAGATTTGGATAGACAATATGATAAGTCTTCAAGCAGAACTACTTTGATTAATAACGAGGTTCGAGTTTACAAAGGAGGTTCATGGAGAGACCGTGATTATTGGCTAGATCCAGCACAAAGACGTTATTTCCCACAGGATATGGCTAGTGACTATATTGGCTTTAGATGTGCAATGAGTCGTGTAGGTTCAAAAACCAAAAAAGGAAAGCGACCACGCAACTAAAATAAAAAAACTATAAAAACTGCCCTCCCTTGCACTGCGCTTCGGAGGGTTTTTTAGTATATTTATTTTATGAATACACAATCTATCCACCAGCTTTTTTTGAAGAGTAGCGGCGTTAGTACCGACACTCGTAAAATCTTTAAAAACTGCATTTTCTTTGCTTTGAAAGGCGAAAATTTCAATGGAAATTTATTTGCACAACAAGCTTTGGACATGGGTGCTTTCAAAGTTATTGTGGATGAAGAAACATTTCATAAAAATACTGGCGAAACTCTTCTCGTAGAAAATGTTTTGGTTGCTCTTCAACAATTGGCTCGGTTTCACAGAGAATTTCTTGGCCTTCCCATAATTTCGCTAACTGGAAGTAACGGTAAAACCACCTCCAAAGAACTTATAAATGCGGTGCTTTCAAAAAAATTTAAAACCATTGCCACCCAAGGAAATTTAAATAATCACATTGGTGTTCCTTTAACATTACTTGCTATGAATAAGGAAACACAAGTAGGAATTGTGGAAATGGGCGCCAACCATTTGGGCGAAATTAAAATGTTGAGCGAAATTGCCGAGCCAGATTATGGCTATATCACCAATTTTGGCAAAGCACATCTAGAAGGTTTTGGAAGTCTTGAGGGAGTGGTTCAAGGAAAAACAGAGCTTTATCGATTTCTGAAAAAACACAGCAGAAAAATATTTGTAAATGTAAGCGACCCAAAACAATTGGAGAATTCAGAGGGAATTGAAAAAATTACTTTCGGAACACCGCAAAGTGATTTCGACATTAAATTAATTGACAGCTCACATCATCTTTTAATTGAATTTGACGGAACCCAAATACAGAGCAATTTAGTGGGAACTTATAATTTCGCAAATCTTTCCGCAGCTATTGCGATTGGAGCTTATTTTAAAGTTTCTTTAGAAAAAATAAAAGCTGGTATTGAAGGCTATATTCCCTCAAATAATCGATCGCAATTGATTACAAAAGGCGCAAACAATATTTTAATGGATGCATACAATGCCAACCCAACAAGTATGCTTGCAGCCTTGGAAAACTTTAAACAGGCAAAGGGCAATACTAAAATCATGTTCTTAGGAGATATGTTTGAATTGGGCAAAGAAGCCGAAACCGAGCATCAAAACATCGTTGATTTTTTAACCGAAAATCCATTTGGAAAAGCCTTTTTGGTGGGAAGCAACTTCTTTAAGACAACAAATAATTCCGCTCACATTAATAAATTTGAAACTTTTGAGGATTTAAAAAAAGAAATCGAAAATACTTCGCCAAAAAATGCAACCATCTTGATAAAAGGATCACGCGGAATGGCTTTGGAGCGTATATTGGAATTATTGTAAAAAAATGTGGGCCATGTTGGATTCGAACCAACGACTTCCACGTTGTCGACGTGACACTCTAAACCAACTGAGTTAATGGCCCAAATCAATTAAAGCTACAAACACCAAATTTAAAAGTTATTTATCAAACTTTTTAATAGGTTTCTTTTTAATCATCCCGCCTTTTGCATCTTTCACTGAAGTCATAATTATAAAAGCCTGCTTGTCAATTTTATCGATTTCGGTTTTGAGCTTGCTCATTTCCAAACGTGTTATCACGGTATAGACTACATCAACGGGTCTGCGGATTTCTCCGCTTTTCGAAAAACCGTTTTCAGCTTTAAATATAGTACAACCCCTCCCCATCTTCTCCACGATTGCAAGACGTATTTCTTCGCTATATTCAGAGATGATGGTTATACCCATAAATTCCTCAATCCCGTCAATCACAAAATCAACAGTTTTTGATGCGCCGAAATAGGTTAGTATCGCATACAAAGCAGTTTCTGTAGAAAGAAAATAAGCTGCGCTAATAAATATAATTACATTAAAAATCATAATTACATTCCCCACGGTGAGGCTCGTTTTTCGACTTATAAAAATAGCCAAAACTTCGGTTCCGTCAATTATGGCACCACCCCGAATTGCCAAACCTATTCCCAACCCCAAGAACAACCCCCCAAAGGCAGCAACCAAAATTTTATCATCGGTTATTACGGGATAGGGTATAAAAGCCACCGCAATGGCCAAGAGCACTATGCCCAAAACACTTTTTACCGCGAATCTTTTTCCTATTGAAAAATAGGCCAAAGCTAAAAACGGTAGGTTAAAACATACGAGTAGAAGTGAAAATGACACCCCCGCTAGTTCATTAGTCATTAATGAAATTCCAGTCACGCCCCCGTCAATAAATTTGTTGGGCATTAAAAAACCCCTTAAACCAAAAGAAGCTGAGCAAACTCCCAAAAGCAGATAGAAAAAATCTGAGATTTCGTGCGCAATTTCAACCTCAAGGTTACTTACCACTTTCTCAAAAGGTTCAGAAAGCTGTGATTTTTTCCGTTGCTTTTGACGTTTCTTTACAACATTTACTATAATATTTTTAAACAGTGGATTCAAGTATAATTTGGTTTTTAGATTAAGATGAAGTCAAAGTTAAACCTATTCATTGAAATATTGAATGTAAAAAAATGCAATAAAAAAACCGAAGCTTTCACTTCGGTTTTTTAAAATCTGGTGGGCGATGAGGGGTTCGAACCCCCGACCCCCTCGGTGTAAACGAGGTGCTCTGAACCAGCTGAGCTAATCGCCCTCATTGTTTTGAGGTTGCAAATATAAGTTAGTTTTTATTTCCCACAAACAATTATTTGAAAAATATCACAAAACTTCTGCCACTACAAAAGTACTTCCGCCAATAAATATCAAATCATCACTAGAAGCCGCATTTAAAGCCGCTGAATAAGCCTTTTTTACAGAAATATATTCCTCTCCTATTAACCCAAAAACTCTTGCTCGAGTTAACAACAACGAAGCATCTAAACCACGTGGAATATTGGGTTTGCAAAAATAATAAATTGCTTTCTTGGGAAATAGTGGTAACACCGAAGCCAAATCCTTATCACTAACCACACCTACAACGACATGTAGATTTTTATAATTTTCCTTTGCAAGCTGCTCCATTACCAACCTTAAGCCTTCTTTGTTATGACCCGTGTCGCAAATCACCTTTGGTGTTTCGTTCAAAATTTGCCAACGTCCCATCAAGCCAGTATTTTTAACTGTATTCAATAAACCTTTAGCAATATTTTCTTCTGAAATATTCCAACCATTTTTTTGCAAAATTCGCAAACTTGCCAAAACGGTTTTGATATTTTTTTGCTGATAAATCCCTTTTAAATCTGAAGTATATCCTAAGCTAGGAATATTTTCCGCAAAAATGATTGCTGTGTTTCTCTCGATAGCTATTCTTTCAAAAACCTGTTTTGTTTCTGGAAGTGTTTCACCTATTACAACTGGAATTCCTTCTTTAATAATTCCCCCTTTTTCAGCTGCAACTTTTTCTAAAGTGTCGCCCAAAAATTGAGTATGATCCAAACCAATGTTTGTAATCACGGAAACTTCTGGAGTTATTATATTTGTACTATCAAGCCTACCGCCCATTCCCACCTCAACAATTGCGACATCTACTTTTTCTTTTCTATAATAATCAAACGCCAAACCCACGGTCATTTCAAAAAAAGAAAGTTGATTCTTTTCGAAATACAGTTTGTGTTTTTCAACAAATTCTGAAACGTATTGTTTCGGAATCATTTCGCCATTAATTTTTATACGCTCACGAAAATCCTTTAAATGTGGTGAAGTGTAAAGACCTGTTTTATAGCCAGCTTCCTGGAAAACCGAAGCCAGCATATGGCTAGTACTGCCTTTTCCGTTAGTGCCAGCCACGTGAACACTTTTAAAATTTTTCTCGGGGTTTTTTAAATAGTTTGCGAGATTGATGGTAGCCGTCAAATCTGCTTTATAGGCAGACTGACCCACCCTTTGATACATTGGCAGTTGGGCGAAAAGCCACGCTATGGTTTCGAAATAATTGATGGCTTAACTATTTTAATTTACAATCAGTTTTTTGGTTGTCTGCATTTTTCCTTCGGAAATTTTTAAGTAATAAATTCCGGGCTGTAAGTTTTCAACAGAAAAACGAACTTCTTTTTTATTCTCAAAAGCCACCTGCTTTATTGATCTTCCCATTGTATCATAAACCTCTAAAAAAGTTTTTCCGAAAGTATTTTTAAGCGACACAGTTACCATTTCAGAAGCGGGATTTGGGAATACTTTCACTTCGGCAGCAAAAGAACTTTCATTAGTATTCAAAATATTTTCCGAAATATCAATTTTATATATGGAACGCCCGTAAGTGGCAGCAAATAAAAACTCAGAACCCTCGTGGATAAACAAATCTGTAACTACTACCGAAGGCAAATTTTCACCTAAAACATTCCAATTTAAGCCTTCGTCACTTGAAGCCAAAACGCCAATGTCTGTCCCTAAAAATAGGTTCCCAAATTTATCCTGCTCAATATCGTTCACAGGAATATCCGGCAAACTGGTTGAAATGTCAATCCAAGTATTCCCGAAATCAATACTTTTATAAACATGTCCAATATTTTCGCCAAACTTATAACCCGAAAGCGTTAAATAAACCGTATTTGAATTTTCCCTTGATGCCAGAATTTTGGTGACCCAACGGTTTGGAACTCCCACCGAAATATCGGTCCAATTGGTTCCGCCATTTTGGGTTACCCAAGCTTTTCCGTCGTCCGTGCCCACGAAAATAATTTGACTATCAAATTGTGAAACACTAATGGTTGTTAAGGTTCCAAAAGTACGATTTCCCGAGTGTGGACCATCTGTTAAATCTGGGCTAATGGCGCTCCAAATTTCTGCTGCATCTGTGCTTTTATAAAGCCTGTTTGTTCCATAAAATAATATCTGCGAATTTGCGGGATCGAATGCAATTGGGGTATCCCAACCTTTCCTATCACTACCAGATATTCCAGTGGTAGCATTATAGAAAACACCGCCATTTGTAGTAGATTTTCCTAAAGCTCCACGTTGGGCAAGAGCATAAATAACCCTTGTATCTGTAGGATCTACCAAGGTCTGAAAACCGTCGCCAAAATAAATAATAGTCCAATTGCTCAGTCCGCCTGTTTGGGTTCGGCTTGTGCCATTGTCCTGCGAGCCCCCATATATTTTATTTTCATTCTGCGCGTCAACATGCATTCTGTAGTATTGGGTTATTGGCAATTTTAAATTTTGTACCGCCGTCGAGCCGCCGTCGTTGCTATGATAAAGACCTCCATCAGTACCCAATAAAATTTCGTTGGGTGCTGAAGGTTTAAAGGCCATTGCATGGTGATCTACGTGTGTGTATGTAAAAACATTACTCCAACTTGTTCCGCCATCAGTTGATTTTTGCACTATAAAATCTGCATTATACAGCACGTTTTCATCTGTTGGGTCAATGAAAATACCTTTCATTTGATAATGATAACCAACGTTCATCAATTGACTGGAATTTATTTCAGTCCAAGCATCCCCCCCATTTGTGGTTTTATAAACCCCTTCTATATTCCCAGTGGCATCGGAATAACGCGCGTACAATACATTTGGATTGGATTGTGAAATATCTATACTTATTCTTCCTTTTTGAGAAGGAATACTCGGCAAGCCGTTGGTAAGTTCTACCCAATTGGCACCACCGTCCATAGTTCTGTATATTCTTGAGGTTATTCCTCCTTTTTGTATTCTGTTTGGCCTTAATACAAATTCCCAACTTGCAGCGTAAACTATGTTCCCATTGCTTGGATGGATAGCCATGTCCACAACTCCAGTGGAATCGCTTACGAACAATACTTGTTGCCAATCATCCCCTCCATTTGTGGTTTTATAAACCCCTCGGTTTGGACTGTTTTTATAGATTGGCCCCATTGCCCCGACAAAAGCAGTATTATCATTATTGGGATCCAAAACAATTTTTCCCACGCCTCCAATATCCGGCAGGCCTTTTGATTCCCATGTAGAACCGCCGTCGGTGCTTTTGTAAATTCCATTGCCATCGTCTCCAAGTACTTCTCCTGTTCCCGCCCAAATTAAATCATTGTTATTTTTTGAAATTTCAATATCTCCGATGGAAAGCCTATCCTGTTCGTCAAAAATGGGCATCCAGTCTTCCCCGCTGTTTATGGATTTAAAAATTCCACCAGAGGCTGCCCCAACATAATAAACATTGGGTTGGTTGGAAGGGATTTCAATATCGCTAATACGCCCACCAACATTTAAAGGCCCGCTGAATTGCCAAACCTCATTGGCTTTGTTTTTATTTGCCGATTGCTTTTTCCATTGGATTGCTTCAGAATAAGCAGAAGAATTTATTTCGCCACTTGGGTAGGCGCGTTGCATAAACATTAAATCGTTCGGGTATTTTCCAACCTTTTCCTTTTCTTCCGAATTTTGTGAAATTGAATTATCGGAAGTTGAAATTTCCTGTTTTTCCGAAGAATTTTTACATCCTCCAAAACAAATTATTACGAACAGAATGGTAGAAATACGAAGCATAATATCTTTTTTTGGCAACTTAAAGATACTGAAAAAATTTGATCGCTTAAGTGTAATTACTATTCCAAAAGACTGAATTTGATAAAATTACAGTCCATTTTTGATACTGCCTTTATATAGCTGAACAACTTTATTTTACAATCAGTTTTTTGGTTGTCTGCATTTTTCCTTCGGAAATTTTTAAGTAATAAACTCCCGGCTGTAAATTTTCAACTGAAAATTGGATTTCCTTTTTATTTTGAAAATTGAATTCTTTTACCATTCTTCCCATAACATCAAACATAACAAGTGACGCCTTATCTGAAGTATTTTTAAGAGAAATGGTCACCATTTCGGAAGCGGGATTTGGAAATACTTTTAATTCTGAAGCAAACAAATTTTCGCCAGAATTTAAAATATTCCCTGAAATATCAATTTTGTATGTGGAACGACCAAAAGTGGCCGCAAAAAGAAATTGTGAATCTTCATGAAGGAATAAATCTGAAACTACCGCAGAAGGCATATTTTCACCCAAAACATTCCAATTAAGACCTTCATCGTTAGAGGCCAAAACGCCAACATCGGTACCTATAAATAGATTTCCGTAGCTGTCCTGCTCAATATCGTTCACGGGAATATCTGGCAAACTGGCTGAAATATCAGACCAACTGTTTCCGAAATCGATGCTTTTATAAACGTGCCCAATATCTTCTCCAAAGCGATATCCAGAAAGCGTTAAATAAACAGTATTTCCATTTTCCTTTGAAGCCAGAATTTTAGTAACCCAGCGGTTAGGAACTCCCGCAGAAATATCTGTCCAATTTGTACCACCATCTTGGGTTACCCAAGCTTTTCCATCATCAGTTCCCGCGTAGATAATATCACTATTAAATTGTGACACACTAATAGTGGTGATAGTTCCAAAAGTGAGATTTCCTGTATGTGGTCCATCGGTTAAATCGGGGCTTATAGCACTCCAATTACCCGCTGCATTCGTTGTTTTATAAAGTCGGTTTGTACCGAAATATAGAGTTTGTGAATTATTGGGGTCGAAGGTTATAGGAGTATCCCAATTTTTTCTATCACCGCCAGATATTCCATTTGTAGCATTAGAGAAGGAGCCGCCATTGTTAGTTGACTTACCTAAAGAACCGTACTGGTAAAGCGCATAAATAACGCTAGTATTTGTTGGGTCAACTAATGGCTGAAAACCATCACCACCATATATTATATTCCAATCACTAAGCCCTCCAGTCTGAGTTCTACTGGTGCTATTGTCTTGAGCACCTCCATAAATTTTATTTGCGTTTTGTGCATCAACATACATTCTGTTAAATTGCGTAATTGGTAATTTCAAATCCTTTACAGCCGAAGAGCCTCCATTGCTACTGTAATAAAGTCCACCGTCATTTCCTAGCAACACTTCGTTAGCTACGGAAGCATTAAAAGCCATAGCGTGTTGATCTACATGTGCATTAGTAAAAACATTACTCCAACTAGTGCCGCCATTGGTAGATTTTTGAACTTCAAAATCTACATTGTAAAGCACATTTTCATCAGTGGGATCAACAAAAATGCCTCCAAACCACCAATGAAAACCTACATCGGTCAACTGATTAGAATTAACCGCCGTCCAAGAATCTCCACCGTTCACAGTTTTATAAACTCCTTGAATATCCCCATTAGCATTTGCGTAACGTGCATAAAGCACATTGGGATTTGATTGTGAAATGTCAAAACCAATCCTTCCTTTTTGTGAAGCGATGCTTGGTAAGCCATTTGTTAATTCTGTCCAATTGCTTCCACCATCGGTGGTTCTGTATATTCCAGAAGTAATACCGCCATATTGTCTTCGGTTTGGTCTTCGAACTCGTTCCCAATTAGCCGCATAAACAATATTTCCGTTTGTTGGATGAATCGCCATATCTACAACTCCAGTGGAATCGCTGACAGCTAAAACCTGCTGCCAAGTATCGCCTCCGTTTGTAGTTTTATATACGCCACGATTACTACTATTTTTAAATAAAGGGCCCATTGCTCCCACAAAAGCTATATTATCATTATTCGGGTCCAAAACAATTTTTCCAACGCTACCAATATCTGGTAAACCTTTAGATTGCCACGTAGTTCCACCGTCTGTGCTTTTATAGATTCCATCGCCATCGTAAACTAACGAACCGCCGCCAGCATTCACTTCACCCGTTCCAACATAAATTAAATTGTTGTTGTTTTTTGAAATTTCAATATCGCCTATGGAAAGCATTTGCTGTTCGTCAAAAATTGGCGTCCAATCAGTTCCACCATTAATTGTTTTAAAAATTCCACCTGAAGCTGCTCCAACATAATAAACATTGGGTTGGGTAGAAGGAATTTCTATATCGGTAATACGTCCGCCAATATTCAACGGCCCACTGAATTGCCATACTTCATTGGCTGTATTTTTATTTGCTGCTTGCCTTTTCCATTGGATAGCTTCGGAATATGCAGAAGAATTTATTTCGCCGCTGGGATATGCGCGTTGCATAAACATTAAATCAAACGGATACTTTCCGTCTTTTTCTTTTTCTTCGGAAATGTTTGAAATGTGATTTTCGTTGGAAGCGTCTTTATTCTTTTCAGAAGAATCTTTACAACCAACGAAACAAATTATAATAAATAGAATAGTAGGAATACGAAGCATAGTATCTTTTTTTTAGATGTTTAAAGATACTGAAAAAAAATTCTGATTGCTTAAGTGTAATTCCTATTCCGAAAGACTGAATTTGTAGATAATCTTTCCAATCTGTTTGGCAGGTGCTTTGTCGTCTGCATTAAACTTTGTGGCCAGAGCTGCACGTCTTGCAGGTTCAGTAAGACATCTGGAATTGTTTGTGGTTCCACGGACACCTGGTGTTGCACTTATAACCCTTCCATTTCTATCTACTTCAATACTTACAACCACAGTTCCAGCTTCGTTGCACTCCTGTACAAATTTTTCTTTGTTCAGCGCTTTTCTACCGCCCAGCAAATAATTGCCATCGCCATCCAATCCCTTTCCTGTGCCGTAATAACTGCTTGCGTTGGGATCACCGTCTGGGCTTCCTTTATCGCCAGGTTTGTTATCGTTTCCTTCCCCTCCTTTTGCCGTGCCATCACTTTTTGGACCGTTCAAAATACTTGACAGTGCATCTGTAGTAGATTTATCGGGTTTGGGATCTGGCTTTTTAACCTCTTTTTTGGGTTGCTCTTTAACAGGAGTTTCCGTTTGTTGCTTTTTAGGTTTTTCTTTTTTGATTATGGGAGCCTCTTCCTTGTCTTGAGTAACCACTTCTTCCTTTATTTCAGCTTTAGGTTGTGAAACAGGTTCTGGAGTGGTTTTTTGCGGCGCGGATTGTATTTTTTCTGTTGGCTGAATCTTTCCACTACCTGTTTCGGTTGTCCCAAAATTAATTGCGATACCTTCCTCCAAAGGAGGATCCATATATTTCATTCCCACATAAAACAAAAGAATAAGAATAATTACATGCACCACCACCGTGATGCCCATACTTTTTCGTTTATGTTCTGTATCTAATAAATTCAAGGGCTATGATGTGTTGTGATTAAAGATTTTTACAATTTAAATGCCAAGGTGACCAAAAGCATCACTTCCTGTAACTGATACCGTCTACTTTAGTTAGGTCTAACGGCGAGAACGACTTTGAAATTGTTTCTGTTTGCAATATCCATTACAAAAACCGCATCTTCAATAGGAACACCTTCTTCCGCACGTAGAATTACAGTAGGCTCATCTTGACCGGCGAGTGCTTTTTTCAGTTCGGTTTCAATGTTGTATTCACTTACACGTTCTTTGTCTACATAATAAGCGCCATCTTTTGTGATGCTTACAGATGCTTTCTGCACGTTTGAAGTTTTGCCTTTTGCCTTCGGAAGTATTAAATCCAAAGCATCTGGTGTTATCGCAGGCGAAGTGAGCAGGAAAAATACCAACAACAGGAAAACAATATCTGTCATGGAACTCATGCTGAATTCGGCACTTACTTTATTTCTTCCTCGTAAATTCATCTGTCTAGAATATTTGTTTTTTAATGGACAAATGGAACATCTTTATAGAACATTTCCCTATCAATTTAAAAGTTAAGCTAAGATGTTTCATTAAGCAGGCTCGTTTAACATGTCAAGGAAATCAACCGCTGTGGCTTCCATTTGGTGTACCACTTTATCGGTACGCACCACCAAATGGTTGTAACCCATATAAGCAATAATACCAACTATTAATCCGGCAACCGTTGTTGTCATTGCTGTGTAAATACCTTCCGCAAGACTTCCCATTTCGGCTTGACCACTGCTGGTAGCAAGTTCGTGGAATGCCAAAACCATCCCGATAACAGTTCCTAAGAAACCAATCATTGGCGCAGCACCAGCTATAGTTGCAAGTACACTAACATTTTTTTCGAGCTTATAGACTTCCAAACGACCAGCGTTTTCGATTGCGGTATTAATATCTTGCAACGGACTTCCTATTCGGGAAATTCCCTTTTCGGTTAAATGTGAAACGGGAGTATTGTTTTGTGCACAAAGCACTTTGGCCGCTTGAATATTGCCCTTTGCCACGTGGTCGCGAATTTGGTTCATAAAGTTACCGTCCATTTTTGAGGCCGCTTTTATCGCGAAAATCCTTTCAAAATAAATATAGACTGCCACAAAAAGAAGCACAAAAAGTACTGCAATAATTATTTGCCCAGCAGGACCGCCTGTTAATAAAAGGTCCATTATGGACAGGGTTTTCTCTTGAGCAACGGGTTCAAGATCTTGCGCAACTTCAGCGCCCTCTTGAATAAAGAAGTTTAACATAAAAAAGGTTTTGTTTTAGTGAATAACGAAATTAGGTTTCAGAAATTGTTAGGTGTGATGAAATAACACTCTTTCGAACAAAAGGAATACTCCGGCCCCTGCAATAAAGCCCAAAAAGGCCAGCCAAGTGATTTTCTTAAGATACCAAATGAAATCGATGCGCTCCATACCCATAGCAGCTACGCCAGCGGCAGAGCCAATGATAAGCATACTTCCACCCGTTCCAGCAGAATACGCTATAAAGTGCCATAGAACCGAATCCATTGGCATATCATACATTCCCATTGAAGCCGCTACAAGTGGGACATTATCGATTATTGCTGAGAGTACACCCAATAATAAAATAACAATATCTTGATTCGGAATTGCTTCTTGTAAAACTTCAGCCACATAACGAAGTGTTCCCACTTCCTCTCCATTAACAACACCATAAACAAGGCTTTCAAGACCCGCCACTGCCATTAATATTCCAAGGAAGAAAAGAATACTGGAAATTTCAATACGCGAAAGTGCTTTATGTGCTGAATACAAATGTTTTCTTTCCTTACTGAAATCTTCTTCTGGATGAATGTATTCTGAAACCAACCATACAACTCCCAGAGCCAGCATCATCCCCATATAGGGAGGTAAATGCGTCAAAGTTTTAAATATTGGCACAGAAACTATCATTCCCAATCCCAACAACAACATGGTTTTACTGCTTAAAAGAGCTTCTTCTGCTTTGTCTTCACGCGCATCAACTTCAATAGTACCTCTGAAAGCAGGCATATAGCTAGCAATTAAGAATGGAATTATAAAACAAACTATGGAAGGTAATACAACAAATTCAATTAGTCCTGCTGCTGAAATTTTCTTCGCAATCCAAAGCATTGTAGTAGTAACATCACCTATTGGCGACCAAGCACCACCGGCATTTGCAGCAATTACAACTAACGCTGCATACCAAATTCTATCTTCTCTTCTATGAATAAGTTTTCTTAATAGCGTAATCAAAACGATAGTGGCGGTAAGGTTATCTATAATTGCTGAAAGGAAAAAAGCAATTATCCCGATAATCCACAACAATTTTCGTTTGCTTTTAGTTTTAACAGCACTTTTCAGCACTTCAAAACCACGGTGCAAATCAATTATTTCAACAATCGTCATCGCCCCAATAAGGAAAATAAGTATCTCGGCGGTTTTCCCCAAATGGTGAAGTAATGTTCCTTCAAAACCTTCCATGGCAGATTCACCGCCGGAAAGAAAATTGAAAGCTTGCTCTTCACTGTTAATTACATCAAACCAACCATTCACGAAACCAATAGCCAATACAGCCCAAATAAGCGAAGCCATAATAAGAGCCGGAACTGTTTTATCAAGTTTTAAAGGGTGTTCCAGAGTGATGGACAAATATCCTATAACGAAAATTAAAATAATTATTGAAGCCATACTATTGTTGGTTATTGTGAATTATAACAATTGTTTTAACGCAATTTCAAAAGCAGTTTTACTAATGTTTGTTTTTGTACTATTATTATCAAATGTATTTTGAATAGCGTTTTTGATGGTGATAGAAGTATCGTTAAAAATCGCTTCATCCGTCATCTGTACTTTGCGCTCCATAAAATAAGCAAAAACTCTTGCCATTCCACAATTACTAATAAAATCAGGTATTAAACTTACGCGTTCGTCCGTAAATTCCATAATGGATCCAAAGAAAATTTCTTTGTCAGCAAAGGGCACATTTGCACCACAACTAATTACTTCCAATCCAGTTTCAATCATTTCTGAAATTTGTTCTTGAGTAACTAATCTTGAAGCTGCACAAGGCGCAAAAATTTCCGTCTCCAGCTTCCATATTTTTTCATTAATTTCTTTAAACGGAATCATATTATCCGAAACAAGTGTATTGCCTTCCTTTCTAAGGAAAAGTTTTCTTATTTCTTCAAAAGAAAATCCGTCTTTGTTGATTATTCCACCGTCACGGTCAATAATTCCAACAATTTTTGCGCCCATTTGCGACAGATAATAAGCTGCGGCTGCACCAACGTTGCCAAAACCTTGAACAACAGCTCGCTTTCCTTTCACACTTCCACCATAAATATCATAATAATGACGAACAGCCTCAGCCACGCCATAACCGGTTATCATATCTGCAACAGTATATTTTCGGGAAACATCTGGAGAAAAATTTAAATTCTCCAAAACTTTTATAACACCTTGACGCAATTGGCCAATTCTATTAATTTTATCTGCCTCGGTAGGTGAAAAGTGTCCATTAAAAACACCTTCTTGCGGATGCCAAACTCCACTTTGTTCAGTCATTGGTATTACTTCGTGAATTTCATCCACATTTAAATCGCCACCTGTACCATAATAAGCTTTCAATAATGGAGACACAGCTTTGTACCAGCGCTCCAAAACTCCTTTTTTTCGTGGGTCTGAAGGATCAAAGTTAATTCCCGATTTTGCACCACCAATAGCGGGTCCAGATACTGTGAATTTCACTTCCATTGTTTTGGCAAGTGAAAGAACTTCATTCATATCCAATCCTTTTCGCATTCGCGTTCCACCGCCCGCGGCACCGCCACGCAATGAATTTATTACTGTCCAGCCTTCAGCATCAGTTTCGGGGTCATTCCAGTGAAAAACGATTTCGGGTTCTTTTTCTTCGTACTTTTTAAGTAATTCCTTCATTTAATGCGGAGAGTTAAATTCCTCCTTCGCTAAAGCTTCGGAGTGTGATGCTATCTTTCGCTAAAGCTTCGGATATTGATGACAAATATAAAAAACTTGTTAGGGGTTTATATTTATTTTAGGTAAAATTTATGGGAAGAATATTTTTCCTGAAGAATGATCCTTTGAAGCCCCAGTTACACTTGCTAAACAATTCACCTCATCCCGCAATTTCAAAACGCCTAAAAGCCCAAAAATCAAAGCTTCTTTGTATTCTACAATTTTTGAGGAAGGAATAAAAACTTCAACTGAAGAAAGATTTTTCAACCTTTCAATTAAAAAAGAATTGTATGCACCGCCGCCTGTTATTAATACCGAAGACTTATTAGAAAATTGTTTCGCAATTTGAACTGCAATATGCTCTGTAAAAGTTCTCAGAATATCTTCGGAAGTAATTTCCGAAATATCCAAAAGTGGAAATATTTTTTCTTTTACCCATTCCAAACCCAAAGATTTTGGTGGCTTTTCAACATAAAACGTAAGTGAATTCAGCTTGTTTAGTAACATTTCATCCACTTTTCCCGAAGCAGCCAATTTTCCACCTTCATCAAAATCCTTTCCAAGTTTTTCAGCATAGTTGTTCAAAACAATGTTTACAGGACAAATATCATACGCAATCCGTTTGTCATTTTTTTCAAAAGAACAATTCGCAAAACCTCCTAAATTTAGGCAATAATCATATTCTGAAAAAAGCAGTTTATCTCCAATTGGAACCAATGGCGCGCCTTGCCCACCCATTTCAACATCCTGAACTCTAAAATCACAAACCACAGTTTGCCCTAGCATTTTTGAAATACGTGGTAAATTTCCAATTTGATACGTCAATCCCTTTTCGGGACGATGCATAATAGTATGGCCGTGGCTACAAATTGCGTCAATTTCTAGAATGTTATACTTTTTTATAAATTTTGAAATTTCTTCGGAAAGCTTTTCGGTGTATTTAAAATCCAGTCTTTCCAACTTTTCGCGGGAATAATTGATGGCTTCGCGAAGCTCCTCTTTCCAAAACGATGAATATGGAACAGTTTCAGCGACGAGAATTTCAAAATTCCATTTTTCTTCAGAAAAACTGAAAGCAATTTCCGCCAAATCAATCCCATCTAGCGAAGTGCCACTCATTACACCTATAATATGGTATTTGTTTTTTTTCAAATTTTCAAAAATGTTTGAACTTTAAAGATAGTAATGAAGATTTGAAAAATTTCAAATCACAAGCTCCAAATTTCAAATAAATTACAAAACCCCTCGAATGCGCTGGGGGTTACATTATTTTTGTAATTTGGGATTTACACATTTTTGGAATTTGCTTTTTATAAGTACCTTTGCTCTTTCTTTTTAAAACACAACTTTTACATATAAAAAACCTATGGATTTCAGTCTATCCGAAGAACAGTTAATGATTCGAGACGCCGCGCGCGATTTTGCACGTACCGAACTTTTGCCAGGCGTAATTGAACGTGATAATCTACAAAAATTTCCGACCGAGCAGGTTAAAAAGATGGGTGAGCTCGGCTTTTTGGGAATGATGGTAGACCCGAAATACGGCGGTGGCGGAATGGACACAATGAGCTATGTCTTGGTTATGGAAGAATTGAGCAAGATTGATGCTTCATGCTCTGTGATTGTTTCAGTGAACAATTCGTTGGTGTGTTACGGACTTGAAAAATACGGTAACGAAGATCAAAAGCAAAAATATCTTACCAAACTGGCAACAGGCGAAAAGCTTGGTGCGTTTTGTTTGAGCGAGCCAGAAGCGGGTAGCGATGCTACTTCTCAAAGAACTACAGCAATTGAAGATGGTGATCATTACATTTTGAACGGCACCAAAAACTGGATTACCAATGGAGGTTCTGCTGATTATTATTTGGTGATTGCACAAACACATAAAGAGAAAAAACACAAAGGCATCAACGCTTTTATAGTTGAAAAAACTTGGGAAGGTTTTGAAATCGGCCCAAAAGAAGATAAACTTGGAATCCGCGGAAGCGACACCCATTCCTTAATTTTCAATGATGTAAGGGTTCCGAAGGAAAATAGAATTGGAGAAGATGGATTTGGATTCCAATTCGCAATGAAAACTTTGGCCGGAGGACGCATTGGTATTGCTGCACAAGCTTTAGGAATTGCTTCTGGAGCCTATGATTTGGCTCGTGAGTATTCAAAAGTGCGCAAAGCTTTTGGCACTGAAATTTGTAATCATCAAGCAATAGCTTTCAAATTAGCAGATATGCACACATCAATCACTGCTGCTCGTCACTTGGTGATGAAAGCCGCTTGGGACAAAGACCAAGGCAACAATTATGATATGAGCGGTGCAATGGCAAAACTTTTCGCTAGTCAAGTAGCAATGGACGTTTCAGTAGAAGCAGTTCAAGTTCACGGCGGAAATGGTTACGTAAAAGAATATCATGTGGAACGTTTTATGCGCGACGCAAAAATCACCCAGATTTACGAAGGAACTTCAGAGATTCAGAAGATTGTAATTTCTAGAGGTCTTTTGAGGGATTAATAAAATTTAGGTTTCTACTGAATTCGACCAGACTAAAAACCCGTCTTTTGATAGTTTTTTTTATAATAAGAAATTCCAAACCAATCCAAACCGCAACACATTATCACGATACGGTTGGCCCGGCGCCGAAAAATGTTCGTTCTTTCCACTAAAGATTGAAGTGAAATTTTCATACACAAAGAAAATACGCGTCTGCCGTATTTTCGCATTAAAGAAAATATCAACCAATGGAAAGCCACCTAATTCCTGATCGTTTTGCACATAAAACTCAGCAAGCACAGGGTCGTAGGCGTTCATATTATATGTAGTGAAATATTTAAAAGTAACCCCAGTTTGCATAAAAAGTGCCCGTTTAAACCAGTGATCTTCAAAATAAAGGGAGTTTCTTGTAATAAATTGCGGTACATTAAAAACCGTTTCGCCACTCAAAACCTGTTGATACATTACCGTATTATCAAGCCCAAATTTCCCGTACTTAAATTCTTTTTCAGCTTTTATTTTTAGATAATCTACCCGTTCTGAAGCTTGTAATGGTGAAGGCGTGCTGTCATTGGCTTTTATTCCGAAGTAGGCATAATCGTCAATTCCTGTATAGCTTATTGAGGCGTTTCCAAATTTTTTGGTGTTAATTTCAAATTTCAGTTCTTGCGTTTTTACGTTATTCAAATCCGTTATCCAATTGTAATTTTGGTAATCACTTTGATAAAGTAAAAAGTTGAAATTTGGCGCAACGGAATGAATTGTTAAGGATGCCTTCGCATTGTATTCTTCATTCAAATCATAGGAAGCTGTACCTTGGAGATAATTCCCATCAAAATCGCCAGCAACGTTTATGGCGCCTTTTCCCGAAAGTTTGAATCCGCGATATTCCTTTTCATATGCGCCACCCGCTTCAATTATATTTCCTTTTATTCTATTTGGAATCCGTTCTTCGTCAAGAATCAAAACTGAGTCGTACCCATAATTAAAATCAGTATATCCAGCCCAAGCCGTTATTTTTCCGATCAGTGAATTGTTAAAATCTGCATACGCTTTTACGTTGAAATCTTCCAGTTTTGTTTTTGTATACAAATTGGCCGTTTCATAGGAAGACCCAAATTCTGAAAATGGAGCTGTTTGATTATACCTAAAAAACTTATCCTCATAGCTCACAACGTTCCCAATAGTCAAAACAGAATATCCCGTGCTATCACGCTGACTGAGCAATTCATAATAATGGTCGCCGTAAAACCGAAGTCCTTCCAACTTGTTTTCCGCATCCTCAAATTTCACATCCAATCTGCCACGGTCGCTAAATTCTGGATCGTCGTTTATAAAAAGTTGCAAGGAATTATCTGTCAATCCACCATTTTCTTGATTAAAAACATCCTGCTCTGCCACATGAATTCGGGCAAAATAGCGCTTGCTTTTGGTGTTATAATTGGCTGTGAAAATAAAATTCCCCGTACTCGTTAAAATATGTTGATATTTTCCCAAGGAACGGACTCCTTTATAACCAATTGAAAAATTGAACTGGGGCGAAGTATTGATAGTAAAAAAAGCATCAAGCTGCTGTCCTTGCGCATAAGCCGTTTTAAAATAAAGCTCGGTAAGCGGCGTTGGAACATTGAAATAATTTATGTCTTCAATTTCTTTATAATTGAAATGATGTGATTGTGCCACAAAAAGCGGTTTCAAATTCAATCTGTCAAATGAATACGCCAATGAATTATAGGTCTGCCCCACGTTTGAAAACTGAAGTAGTTCAAAATCATCTTTTCTTAAATAATTGAACTTGTATTTTTTCTGAATGGAAAGCGTAGTATCAACAAACGTAGTATCGCGATCTGCTGAAATGATTTTGTAATAATCAATCGGTGGCTTTTCTTTTTGTGTTGAAGGGGTTTGCGAAAACACAGTTGCCGAGGCGAACAAGATAAAAAGTAGCAAAAGTGTTTTTTTCATCTGTATAAAATATTTGAAAAGTAGGAAGATGGAATGCCCAGACCAGTTATATTTATTAATCTGTGATTTTTAATGGCATTCCATTAGTTATAAACTTTCAGCGCAAAGGTAAATTTTTAAACGGAAATACTTATTTTTAATTTTCTATGTTGAAACTTAAAATCAATCACCATTTATTAGAATGCGGCACAGACGAAGCAGGCAGAGGCTGCTTGGCCGGACCTGTTACCGCCGCGGCTGTTATTCTTCCCAATAATTTTCAGCATCCTTTTTTGAACGACAGCAAGCAGCTTTCAGAGAAAAAACGATTGGAACTGAAAGATATTATTGAACGAGAAGCTATTTGCTATAAAGTGGTTCACGTGATGATGGATGAAATTGATGCAATAAATATTTTGAACGCGTCTATTTTAGGAATGCATCGCGCTATTAAAGGGCTCTCGTGCGCTCCCGAGTTTATCGCTATTGATGGAAATCGTTTTAAACCTTTTGGGAAAACGCCTTTTGAATGTGTGGTTAAAGGCGATGGAAAATACTTGCATATTGCCGCGGCTTCTATTTTGGCAAAAACCTATCGCGATGAATATATGACTGCACTAGATAAGGATTTTCCAGAATTTAATTGGAAGCAAAACAAAGGCTACCCTACTAAAGAACATCGTGAAGCCATTAGAAACTACGGTAGCAATATTTTTCACAGGAAAAGTTTTAAGCTTTTGCCTGATTAATAGATTGTTGGATTGTTAAGAACAATAACTATTAATTTGTTATACCTATAAGAATCTTTCCAATTATCTAAAAATCTAACAATCCAAAATACCACTGTTGAAAACCCGTCGATAAACTCTTTCAATTATACACTAAACCATCACTAATCCTTGTTATTTTTGTGTTATGGGAAAATATTTGGGCAAACTAATCGCGTTTTTACTTTTCGTCCCTTTACTTATGGGAGTTTTTGGAAGTTGTGACAAAACACCACCAAAAACAGGAACTTTAATGGATTATGTTCCCGAAAATGCTTCAGTGGTTTTTAAAATTTCTAATTTAGAAACACTGCTAGCCGATATTGATAATAGTTCGCTGCTTTCAAAATTTCAAAAAACAGTTCCGTATTCTTTCTTTTCTGAAAAAGCTGTGCTGCTGAAAAATTTACATCCTTCTTCGCAAAGTCTTTTGTGCATTAATAAAATTAACGACTCCGTTTCGGCCTATACTTTTATTTCAAAACAAACAAAAAATCTTTTTCAAACCGATTCAATAAAAAACAAAACAATTGAAACTTTGAAATTAGACGAACAATCCTTTCAAAGAATTACCATTGAGAATGAAATTGCTTATTCCGCAATTATTGATAGTGTGTTTGTGGTTTCGTCTTCCCAACAAATTTTGCTCGATATTTTAAAAGGAAAAACAGAACGGGACCACACGTTTAAAAAAGTTTTCAACCTACCTTCTTCCAATGAATTTACTGCACTGCTACGCGGAAATAACATTTCACTGAACGATTCCACAAAAATAGCTTTTACCTCATGGAGTGCTTTGGATGTGGAAATAGCTCCCGAATCTTTTACTGCAACAGGAATTACGTTGGCCACAGATACTATTCCCCAACTTTTGAAAGTTTTTGACGGGCAAGTGCCACAGCAAAATGAAGTTTCTGCTTTAGTGCCCACCGATGCTTTGGGCGCTGTGAGTTTTACTTTTAACGACGCCGAAAAATTTCAGAAAAATTTACGCGATTTTCGTGGTGAAAAAGAAAATGTACAAACTACTGGAATTTTTGGATCCGTTAGTGAAGTGGGCTCCATTCAGTTTAAAAATGAAAGCGCAATTTTCATAAAAAGCATTGATGCTGCTTTAACTAACGATGCTCTGGCGCGTTACGTTTCTGCGAAAAGTGAATTTCGTGAGATTCAAATAAGCAGTTTCAGTGAGCCAGAATTATTCAAAAAAATATTTTCACCTTTTATAAATTCAACAAAAGCAAACTATGCTTTTCAAGTTGAAAACTTCTTCGTTTTTACGGAAAGTGAAATAACCGCCCAGCAGATTATTAGCGATTTTCAAAATAACAATACGTTGAAAAATACTTCCTATTTTCAAAACACTGCTAAAGATTTGAGCTCGGCTTCTTCACTTTTAATCTTCAAAATGAAAGGTGAATTTTTCGAAGCAATCTCAGGATTTTTTAATACAAAAAGCAAAAAAGACATTGAAAATATTTCATTTAAATCCTTTCCTTTAGCTGCGCTGCAATTCAGTTTTGATCGGAATTTTGCACACGTGACGCTCAGTTGTAAAGAAAATTCAAATGGTGGGCAAACTGTTTCGGGAACTACTATTGGAGACGTTTCAGAAAAATTCAATTTAAAGCTTGACAACACCGTTTTAGGCACTCCTCAATTCTTCAGCAATCACACTGGTGGCGGAAGTAATGTAGTGGTTCAGGATATTGGAAATAAACTTTATTTTATCTCTGAAGGCGGGAAAATTCTTTGGACCAAAAAACTCGGCTCGGCAATTTTGGGTAAAATTGAAGAAATTGACATTTTTGGAAACGGCAATAAACAAATGGCTTTTACAACGAAGGAAGCCTTTTATGTTCTGGACAGAAATGGAAAAGATGTGAATTCCTTTCCCATAAAATTGAAGGATAATATAACCCAACCCGTTTCGGTTTTTGATTACGACAATAACCACAATTATCGATTTATAATTGTGCAAGGCAAAGATATATTGATGTATGACAAACAGGGGAAGACGGTAAAAGGTTTCGGTTTTAGTAAAGCGAAAAGCAACATTGTGCAACCTCCTGTGCATATTCGCATGGGCAATAAAGACTATATAGCAATCGCTGAAGAAAACGGAAAACTTAATATTTTAAGTCGTGTTGGGAAATCGCGAATTTCAATTTCAAAAACTTTCAATTTTTCTGAAATTCCCATTGTCGCGGAAGACAATACTTTTGTTGTAATTACAAAAGAGAATACCAAAGAGCGTATTTCTGAAAACGGGAAAATTACTTCACAGAAATTGGATGTGGGCAGTAATTATTGGTTTACTATAAATGGTAGCACCAAAGTAACCATGGATGACAACAAGTTGCGAATTAATGGAAAACTGGCGGAATTGCCACTAGGGCTTTACAGTAGGCCAAATATTTTCATTGTTAGTCTAAATAGCTACGTAACAATTACTGAAACACAAGAAAAAAAGGTATATGTTTTTGACAAAAACGGGAACCTTTTAAAGGGTTTTCCTATCTATGGAACTTCCGGTGCTTCGTTTGGTGAAGGCAACGGGAAAAACGCCAAAAGTCTTGTAGTAAAAGGAGATGCAGACAGTATAATTCTTTATTTTAGCAATTAATCTTTACAGACTTAACATTAAAAAAACGTCGGGGGCTTGGTTATTTTAATTAATTTTAAAACGCAAACCAACTTTTTAATTTTTATGAGGCCCCTCCTCTCTATACTTCTATTGTTAATAGTAGAAACTGCTTTTTGCCAAACATCATCGCTGGACAAAAAACCTACGCCTATTGATTCCGTTGCGCTTTTCAACTACAGGGCAAAAGTTTCACAAACCATAAACGCAAATCCAGACAGTGCTTTAATTTATATAAAACAACTTAGAAAATTCAGTGCAGCAAAAAACTATTTAAGTAGCCTAACCGATGCTGATTATCTATACGCTCAATATTTTCGAAGAATACAGAAACCAGATTCCGCCGTATTTTATTTTAAAAAGCAAATAGCCGCTTCAAAAAAAATTAAGTATTTCCGCGGCATTGCACAAGGATACAACGGACTTTGCAGAACCTATTATTTAATTGGTGAAATTGAAAATTCAATTGAAGCTGGGAATGAAGCAATTAAATACACCAAAAAATTCGACGACAATGGCAACATCATTTTAGCAGATTCGCAAAATGCCATAGCAATTGCCTATTCCCGTCAAAACAAAATGAAAGATGCCATTGCGCATTTGCTTATTGTAGATTCCATCCATAAAAAAGAGCCAGTCCGCGAAGATATTATTGCAGCAGCGTACCAAAGTTTGGGCAATGTATATCTGGAACTCAAGGATTACGATTCTGCAGAGGAATATTATTTAATGGCTAATAAAGAATTTGAAAAAATTCCGGGAGCAGGAACTTTTTATTTCAATACCACAAATGTTTTTCTAGGACAGGTTTATTATTCTAAAGGACAGCTTGAAAAAGCAGACAAACTACTTACAAAAACGCTTCTTTTTTATGAAGAAATAAAAGATGAAAGAACTATTGCAGAAATAGATAATTACTTAGGCTTAATAAATCTTGAAAAGGGAGATCTTGAAAAGGCGGAAACTTATTTTCAAAATGCATTGAATTTTCAAAAGAAAAATGCATACAATTTAGAAGCTGCACAATCGGCACTCCAACTTGGAAAGTTGAACCTAAAAAAAGGAAAACCAGCTGAAGCTATTACATTCCTTCAAAGTGCCTTAAATTTTAATAGCGAAATAAGAAATGGGGCGTTAAATCAAAATGCGCATTCACTACTTTCAGAAGCCTTCGCTATGCAGGGAAATTATAAGGCTGCATTTTCCAATTCACAAATCGCTAAAAAAATAAACGATTCTATCCAATTTGCACAAAGCGCTGAAAAAATTAAGGAGATAGAAGGCATCTATCAAACCGAAAGCCGAGATAAAGAAATAGCGCTTTTAACCACAAAGAACGAGCTGTCTGAACAACAAAAGAAAAACCAGCGCAACATGATATGGGGTATTTTGGCGATAATACTAATTGTTGGTGTTTTCTTGTTTTTTCAGTTTAGAAACCGTCAAAAAATAACAAAAAAATTGCGAGAACTAGATACTGCAAAATCTACATTCTTTGCGAATATTTCACACGAATTCCGAACTCCGCTTACTTTAATAAACGGTCCAATTGAAGATCATCTCACTTCCGAAAAACTTTTGCCAAGTGAACGCAAAAACCTTAAATCTGCATTGAGGAATACACAACGATTAAAAGATTTGGTGGATCAACTCTTAGCTTTGGCTAAGCTTGAAAGTGGAAATTTGAAGCTAAACATCCAAAAAGCAAATATGCCAAAATTCATTATTGCTCAAGCAGAAGCATTTTCGTTCAGTTGTGATGAAAAAAATATAAATTTTATAGTTGATGTAAAAAAAGATGAAAGGGAAGATTGGTTTGATCAAGATGTTATGGAAAAAATACTTTACAATTTGATGGGCAATGCTATAAAATACACCCCTGAAAATGGGTTTATAAAATTAGTAGGCCAAAGAAAGGGTGAAAAATTTGAAATCTTAGTAATTAATTCTGGGAATTATATTCCTTTAGATCAGCAACAAAAAATCTTTAAACGTTTCTATCAAACCGACACCAAAAATTCTGGAACGGGAATTGGACTTGCGCTTACAAAAGATTTAACCAAAATCCACAATGGGTCAATTTCTGTAAAAAGTGAACAAAATGGAACTACGGAATTTAAAATAATATTGCCCTTAAACAAAAATGCCTTTGAAGAAAATCAAATTTTTCAGGAAGACATTCAAGAAGAAACCCTTGAAGTAATTCCCTCTTTTGAAAAAGTAATTGAAAAAGAAATTGTTTTGCCCGAGGATGCTCCCGTAATTTTAGTAATAGATGACAATAAAGATATTCGAGATTACGTAAGTTCCATTTTTGAAAACACCTATATTGTTCATACTGCAAACAACGGAAAAGAGGGTTTTGCGATGGCTGTAGAACATATTCCAGACATTGTTATAAGTGATGTAATGATGCCCGAAGAGGATGGATTTACGTTTACAAAAAAAATAAAAGAACATCAATTAACCTCACATATTCCAGTAATTCTATTAACCGCAAAATCTCAAATCACCTCTAAACTGGAAGGAATGGGTATCGGCGCGGATGCTTATGTAACTAAACCGTTTAACAGCCAACTACTGAAAGCTACCGCTGAAAACCTTATTGAAAACCGAAGAAAACTCCAACAACGTTTTGCACAGGAAGTAGTTTTGATGCCAAAAAACATTTCTGTTTCTTCTACTGATGAACAATTTTTGGAGCGACTTCAAAAAGTATTGGATAAAAAAATTACGGATTCAGATTTTACTATTGAAGAATTTGGTAGTGAAATGGGCGTGAGCAGGATGCAACTTCACAGAAAGCTGAAAGCGTTAACTGGGCAATCTGCCTCAGAATTTTTGCGGACACAACGACTTAGGTTAGCCGTAAAAATATTGCGGGAGAAAAAGATTTCTATTTCAGAAATTGGTTATACAGTAGGCTTTAATGATCCTTCCTATTTCACAAAATGCTTCAAACAAGAATTTGGCAGCTCTCCTTCAGAATATATTTCGAAATAAATTTTCATTTAATTCCAGAACATTAAGTTGTTACATATTTCACATAATTAGATACATACGTCCAAGTGTGCCCCCAATGTTTAAGATAGTTTTGAATAGACAATAATGTCTAACATTTAAAATCTTAAATATTATGAAAACAATTGCTACTTTAACGTTATTGCTATTCTTTATGACTAGCGTAGCTCAAGACAAAATTTATGTACACACTGCTACGGCAGCTAATATTACATCAAATTGGACTGTCATAGACATTCCAGCCATAAATGGCAACCCAAATGCGGGAGTTGTATATGTACATACTTGGAACCCCAACGGCCTTCCATCCGTTTATAATAATAATGTTACAGGGCTTTGGTATGACGGAGCACACTGGACTATATATAATGAAGACTCAAGTGCTATGACTGAGGGTTCCCATTATATGGTCTATGTTGCCGATGATCCTAACTCCGTTATAACCCATGTTTCAAATGCGGGAAATCAAGGTAGTTTTGGAGCTTTCACAACAGTTATTGACAATCCTTTAATGAATGGCTTAAATCCTGGCCCTTATGCCGTGATGAGTCATTATTTTAATCCAAATGGTGTGTACAATCCTCAAAATTTTGGGTTTTACTATGATACAGATTTGGACAAAAGAGGGATTTATGATGAAAACGCAACACCATCAATCCCAGACGGCGCGGCCTTTAAAATTCTAATAAACGGTCAAGGTTCAACCAGATTTACTCACATAGCTACAGCAGGCAATATTAGTGGTCATACTACCACTATAGACAATGCCGCGCTTAATGGTAACCCCAATGCCACCTTTGTATTCAATCATTATTGGGGAGTAAATGGCGCGACTTCACAAGTTGATTTGGATGCTGTAACATCTGTCTATTATTCTAGTGGTTTTTGGAGGATTTATTGTGAAGACCAATCTACACCGATACTTGAGAATACAACTTTCGATATTATAGTTGCTCCTCAAGAAATTTTAGGCGTAGAGGACAATCAAATTAATACCACAAACATCTCCATGTATCCAAATCCAGCTAAAGGAAATGTAAATTTCTCGTCTTCAGAAATTATTGAAAATATAACTATTTACAATATTTTAGGGCAAAAGATAATGAACATTGATAATAATATGAATAATGCAAATGTGGATATTTCTGCTCTGGCTACAGGAGCCTATCTTGCCAAAGTAATATCTGGCGAAGGTTCACAAACCTTGCAGTTTATAAAAGAATAAGTTTATATAAATGTAAAACCGCTTATAGATGATTCCATTTATTGAGCGGTTTTTTTATTTCTTATACTTTTTTTCCCATTGATAAATAAAAGCTAGAAATTATTTGCGGGAGAAAATCATTTCCTTTTCAGAAATTGTATACACCATTGGCTTTACGGCCCTTCCTATTTCATCAAATGTATGAAGCAGAAATTTGGTAGCACACCTTCAGAATATATTTCGAAATAAATTCTCCTCTTCACCTATAACCCTCTTTATAACAGTGCTGTTACATTTGTTATAGCATTCGTTACATATCTACAATCCTAAAAAATAATTGGTGAGTAAATTTGATTCGAACAATTTATTATTTACAATAAAATGTGAAATTCCCCAAACAAAATGAGCAGAAAAAGAACCATATATGTTGGCAAGTTCAATGAATTGGTTTCAAAAAAGATTTTTCTGAATGTTAACAATTTAGAAGATGGACACTATGTCTTAAAAATAGTAAATAACAATAGAATCATAAAAGAAGTAACATTTATTAAATCAACAAAACAAACACAATGAGAACTTTAGTAATTTTATTAATCATTTTAGCTTCGTTCGCTCCATTGCAAGTGAGTGCACAATTTCTAGACAAACTTGGCGACAAGGCGGCTGATGCGGTAGAACGAACGGTAGAACGCAGAGTGGAACGCGAAAGTGAAAAAAGTACAGATAGGGTGTTAGACACCATAGTAGGAGCTCCGAAGGAAAAAAAGAAAAAAGAAAAAAAGAAAAATAATAGCAAAACCAAAAGCGGAAATGTAATTGGAGGCGACCCCGTTGAGAATAATAATCAAACCTCAGCCACGAAAAAAACCACAGGAAGCCTCGAGGAAGAAGGCGAAAATCAAGTGGGTTTTAAAAGAGGGAACCGAATAATTTTCAACGATAATTTTGAAAAGGACGCAGTTGGCGATTTTCCCGCAAAGTGGAACACTACAAAAGGTGGTGAGGTGAAAAAACTTAAAGGTTTCGATAATAAATTTTTAAAAATATCCGCTGGAAGTGTTACTAATGTTGAGCTTATAAAACCTTTACCTGAAAATTTCACGGTTGAGTTTGATCTTATCTTACCTGCCGAACATCCCTACCGCAGACCGGGAATAGGTTTTGGACCGAAACCCGAACATATGGACAATCTGCTTTCAAGCCCGAATTCCATGACTTTTGATATTATGTCCGCTGAAATGGGCAACGGTTATTATGAGCTAAGTTATGCTGCGAAGGAATTGGGTTATGACAAGCAAAAAGTAGCCTACCAAGCTCCATTGAACACGCCAATAAAAATGGCTTTTGAAGTAAACGGAAAACGCATCCGTTTGTTTGTTGATGGCAAAAAAATGGTCGATTTGCCAACTCAATTCAAACCAGAATATAGAAAATCTTTATACTTCACTTCAATAACCAGCGGCTGGACAGAAACTGCGGAAGCTTATTTCTACATTTCAAATTTGGTAATTGCAGAAACCGCTGGTGATGAACGTAGTAAAGTATTGAAAGATTTGATGGAAAACGGAAGTTTTTCAACAAATGCTATTCTTTTCAATTCAGGCTCCGCAACAATAAAAAGTGGTTCTAATATAATTTTGGCAGATATAGCCGAAGCTTTGAAAAGCACCCCTGATTTAAAAATAAATGTAGTGGGCCACACAGATGCAGACGGGAGTGAAGACGCCAATCTTAAACTTTTAAAAGAACGCGCAAATAGTGTTCGCAACTATCTTGTTCAAAACCATGGAATTGATGGAAGCCGCTTAACAACAGATGGTAAAGGTGAATACAATCCAGTGGCAGACAATACTTCTTCTTCTGGAAAAGAGCAAAATAGACGTGTAGAATTCATTAAACTTTAAGCTCACTTTTTTACTGAAAATGAAAAATATTAAAAAATTATTAATTTAAATCTTAGAAAACATGAAAAACTCAATCATTTTAGGCCTATTGATCGTAAGCATCAGCTTAACAAGTTGTAAAACCACAATTCCAGACAGAGATACTGTAATTCCGGGAGTAGCATTCAACCTATATGGAAATGGCATTTCCACAGGAGATATACAAATAACAGCGACTTTTGATTTTGACAACCAAGCCCTTTATTTAAAACGTGATTTAACATACAACATACTTTTCTCTGGTACAGATTCGGGTGGAGTTTCAAAAGTAACTTGGGAATTGCCTAATTCAAATATAATACAGTTCCCAGATCCCATTCCTAGTTCATGGATCGATCGCTCTGGAAGTATTGATACTCGAATTCTTGAGGCAAATGGAAATCCTTCAGATCCGAGATCTTCAATACTGTTGGGCACAAAAATTATTGGACATACTCTAGATAATGGTGGAACAGAAAACAGAGACTTTAAATTTACAGTGATAGATTTTCGCGGAAATACATTAATGAAAACCTTACGTGTAATAATAGGCGCTGGCCCTACTCGTATCGGCCCAAGATAGTTTCAATTTAATCAGAATTTATTATGATAAAGACATTCATTTTTTCGCTATTTATTATAGCAACATTTTTCAACGCTGCAATAGCCCAAACTGGCTGTAGTAAATACTATCCTTTTAAAGAAGGAACTAAAGCAGAAATAACTGCTTTTGACAAAAAAGGAAAAAAAGCTGCAATTATTAATTATACCATTTTAAAAACAGCAAAAACTTCTGAAGGAGAGGTCGCAACTATGAAATCTTCCGTTAAAGATGAAAACGGAAAGCTTATAGCGGAAACCGAATATAACGCTACTTGTGATGGTAATAAAATTTCCATAGACTATAAATCCATGGTTAGTCCAATGATGATGGACCAATTTAAAGATATGGAATATGACGTAACCGGTACAGATTTGGAAATACCCAATAATCTTTCTGTGGGTCAAGAATTACCAGATGCGCAGATGATTATGAACATCAGCATGAGCGGTATAAAAATGAATATGGAAATTAATATAACCAACAGAAAAGTAATAGGAAAAGAAAATGTAACTACACCAGCAGGAACTTTTGACTGTTTCGTAATTACTTCAGATATGATCACAAAAATGGGTGTTTCACAAACCAACAATTCCAAACAATGGATAGCGGAAGGAGTTGGAATGGTGAAACAGGAAGATTATCAAAAAGGAAAAGTATCTTCCAGTAGTTTGCTTACAGCTTTTTCAAAATAACCTACAAACAAATTAAATTTTAAGAGCCGAAGCTTAAAGCTTCGGCTTTTTCATTAATTTCTGCTTCAAACAGTTCTAGAAAATGTTTTAGAAGTTTTTCTTTCACTTCCTCCATAGAAATTTCGGGCTTTCCCAATTCCACATTTAAAGAGGTTACGGCTTTACCCTTTATTCCGCAAGGAATCATATTGTCAAAATAGCCCAAATTTGTGTTGACGTTCAATGCAAAACCATGCATAGTTACCCATCTACTAGCGCGAACGCCCATAGCGCAAATTTTTCTAGCAAAAGGAGTTTCCACATCTAACCAAACGCCAGTTTCTCCTTTGCTTCGCTCTGCTTTTATGTTGTATTCAGCTAAGGTTAATATTATCATTTCTTCCAGAAATCGCATGTATTTATGAATGTCTGTAAAGAAATTCTCCAAGTCCAAAATAGGGTAGCCCACTATTTGTCCAGGACCATGATATGTAATATCTCCGCCGCGATTAATTTTATAAAATTTAGCGTCAATGGATTTTAATTTTTCTTCGGAAATAAGCAAGTTTTCAATATGGCCACTTTTCCCTAGCGTATAAACATGCGGATGCTCTACGAAAAGCAAAAAGTTAGGGGTATTTTTTCTATGCTCTTCTTTTTTATTGGCACTTTTTATCTTCAGGATTTCCTGAAAAAGAAATTCTTGGTATTCCCAAGTTTCTTTATAGTCTTTTAAACCTAAATCTTCTATTTGCAACTGCTTGCTCACTTCCTAACTATTTTTTATAAATCTTTGAGCAAAACTATTGATTAATTAGACTTGTCACATTCTTATTATGATATTTTTGAGATTTTTGACTTAAAACCAAAAGTTAAGTTCTTAAAAATTTATTAAATTCCGCAAAGGATGCTATATTTACAGTTCTAAACATTCATATAATAATATCTAAAATGAAAAAAAGTACTTTTAAAACCATGCTGGCTTTATCCTTTGCATTATTTTGCTTTGGTTTAAATGCACAGAACACTGCGTTTTGGACGAAAACTTCGGCCAATGAGACCCAAAATCGACAAAAAGCCTTCAGGAATACTATGCCGCAGGATTACAATCTGTTTACGCTAAATACTTCAGCGTTAAAAAATCTTTTGGCACAAGCACCTGTAAGAAACAGTGGACGCTCAAACGTAATAATAGATTTACCAACCAACAATGGTGAAATTCAACATTTCCGTGTTTATGAAGCTTCTGTAATGGAACCAGCTTTACAGGCACAACACCAAAATACTAGATCTTATGCTGCTCAAGGTATTGAAGATCCTACTGCAATTGCACGTTTTAGTGTTTCAACTATTGGTGTAAATGTGATGATTAGTTCTGCAAACTATTCAACTATATATATTGATCCTTACACAAAAGACAAAAATTATTACATCTCTTACAACATCAACAAACTACCTGCAGATCCTAACGGGTTTGAATGTATGGTAGAAGATGCAGATGGCCCAGCTCCCGAAGTTGGAAATAGAAATGCAGATGATGGTACACTTAGAACTTTCCGCGCGGCAGTTGCTTGTACTGGTGAATATTCACAGTTTCAACTTAACCAACAAGGAGTTGGTGCTGGTGAGCCTGATGCAGTTAAGAAAGCAGCTGTTTTAATGGCAATGAATGCAACTATGACACGTGTAAATGGTGTATATGAAAAAGATCTTGCTGTAACTATGGTTTTGGTAGCAAACAACATAGATATTATTTATCTAGTTGCTGGAACAGATCCATTTACAAATAATAACGCAGGAACACTTATCAATGAAAGCCAACAAGTTATTGATGCACAAATAGGTTCTGCAAATTATGACATTGGGCATACTTTTAGCACTGGCGCAGGTGGTTTGGCACAATTGAGAGTTCCTTGTACTTCATCCAAAGCTCGTGGTGTTACAGGTACAAGCTTCCCTCTTGGAGACAATTATGATATTGACTATGTAGCTCACGAAATGGGTCACCAATTTGGTGCAAACCACACTTTCAACAACTCTTGTGGTAACAACAGAAACAATGGTACAGCAGTTGAGCCTGGAAGTGGATCTTCCATTATGGCATATGCAGGTATTTGCCCTCCAAACGTTCAGGCACATAGTGATGATTATTTTACCGCAATAAGCATCCAGGAAATGTGGCTAAACATTACAGCCGGAAATAGTCAATGTGGTGCAGAAACTGCAACCAACAATTTACCTCCAACAGCTGATGCAGGACCAGATTATACCATTCCAAAATCCACTCCTTTTATTTTAAAAGGTATTGCTACTGATCCTGATGGTGATGCTTTATCTCATTGCTGGGAACAAATGAATCCACAAATAGGTACTATGCCACCGGCAAATACTTCAGTGTTTGGGCCACTTTTTAGAACTAGTGATCCGATTGCTTCTTCAGATAGATATATGCCTGCTTTAGCAACCGTTTTGACCAACCAGACTCAAAGCACTTGGGAAGTTGTTCCCTCAGTAGGAAGAAATATGAGTTTCCGTTATACGGTTAGAGATAATGTTGCCGGTGGTGGTTCTTCTGCAAGCGACAACACGGTTGTAACAACTGATGGAGCTTCAGGGCCATTTTTGGTAACTTCACAAGCTACAGCTACTACTTGGAGTATTGGTGATACTGAAACTATTACTTGGGATGTTGCTGGAACAGACGTTGCTCCTGTAAATAGCCCAAATGTAGATATATGGTTTTCAACAGATGGTGGACAAACATACCCTATTAGTGTAGCTTTAAATGTGCCAAATACAGGCAGTGCTTCTGTCAATGTACCAAACATCAACACTACTACTGGTAGATTAATGATTATTTCGTCAAACAATATCTTCTATGACCTGAATAATGCTGTTATCACTATTGATGGCGTAGCCGGAACTGGAGACTTTACGTTTGATGATTTCGCAGTTTATCCAAACCCATCAAATGGAACTTTCAATCTTACATTTAAACCAGCTTCAAATGATAATATTGAAGTTGCACTTTATGATTTAAGAGGAAGAGCTATCAATACTTATACCTATGATGACGTTTCTGCTTCAAGTACATTTAGCAAACAACTAGACTACGGTTATATTGAAAGCGGCGTGTATTTCCTTGTTGTTAAAAATGGCGACAAAGTAACTACTAAGAAGCTTATTAAAAACTAAGTTTATTATTGATTATAAAAAAAGAGGCGTTCAAAATTTGAACGCCTCTTTTCATTTAATATATTTAATTCCTATTAAAGCTTTACTGTTTCCGTTATATGAGAAACAACTTGTGAGGTTTTCTCAACATTAAATTTAAGATCAAAAACTAGAGCTTGATTTGTTTTTTCAATCAAAATTTTTCCATTCCTAATAGGATAGAAACCTGCTTCGCCTCTGCAAAAACATTGTTTTCCATAAAGTAAATTTACTTCAGCAAGCGCTGCATCCTCTTTACTCATATTTTCCATACCTGCCGGTATTTCAAAGTGAATTGTTTCAGAATAATTTCCATCCACAGTACCTTCAGGTCCTTCTTTAGAATAGGTGTATACTACAACCATATTTTCTCCAGCTACCATTTCAGGATATACGGCACCAGTGCCGTCTTCCTTTATTACAAGATGCTTGTTTTTGTGTATTACAACATTGCAAGTTCCTTCTTCAGGGCAGCCCGTAATTCTATTTTCTACTTGTTCCATACTCGTATTTTCTGATGAAATTACCGTTCCCGTCTGCGTTTTGCACGCATTGACAACAAAAAGCGGAATTAAAAAAAGTAATGCTTTCATAATATTTATTATTAATTGTTAATTGCTAATTGTTCTCTAACTCTACTTCCAAATCCAGCAAATCCGGATTTTTAAAATAGTCTATAAAAGGTGCTTGTAAACTTACCGTTTTTTTGTCTTCGGAAAAAGTAGCTTCAGGATTTGATGCTTTTATTATTTTCCTCGGAAAAGTATAATTTAATTTATAATTGGAACCACCCATGAAAGCTTCGGCCTGCTTCATGCTATCAACTTGTTGTTGATGCATTATTATATCTTTTATATATGCATCGCGTTTAAAAATACCTTTTTCATAGGAATAATTCACACCAACAACCTGAGGAGAATCTTCTTCCTTCTTCGTTTCTTGGGAATTCGAATCAATATTTGGCATCAAATTACTTGCCTGTTCTAGTCCATTCAAAATATCATTTGCCTCACCAATATTCTTGAAATTTGTTGAAATATCATAAACCATTTCAGAAGTTTCAGAATCCATTTTCATATGTATATTAAAGTTTTCAAGCTTTTTCAGTTTCTGTTGTTCGTTGGTAGAAAGTTTGGAAATGCTATCATTCTTTTCTTCTAAAAATTGCTTCATAGACACAATGGTATCCATTTTCACTTTCATAGAATCCGTAACTGCGGCACCGCCAAAAGCCATCATTTCGTTTAAATTAACTTCCACACTCATAGTGCCACTTCCATCTTCATTCATAACCATAGTTTCAGTAAATTGGCAACTTATTAAAGTAAAAATCAAGGCGAAAAGAAATAGTAATTTTTGTATCATTTGGTTATTTTTTAGGATTGTTTAAAATAATTAATGCAGCAATTACACCCGGAACCCAACCGCAAACGGTAAGTATAAAAACGATCACTAAGGAACCACAACCTTTGCCAATAACAGCAAGCGGTGGAAAAAGAATTGCTAATAAGACTCTCCATATACTCATAGAAAACAAATTTACGATTTATATTTAAGCTATGTGTCAAGCCATTTTTCCTTTTGTTACAAGATTTTGATTTAATAGAGTTTAGTACCTTAGTAAATTATTTTTAAAAATGAATTTCAAAAAATTTATTCCGTTTGTTGTATTCTTTTTTGCTGTAACTGCCAGCAAAGCACAATATAAATTTTCGGGTTACGTAGATGCTGAATCCACCAAAGGCGCCGTATATCTTTCCGCTGTAGATGATTACCGAAAAATATCTGGTGTATTTCCAGAGCAAATTCTCAATAAAATGTATCCTGACTCCACGGGTTACTTTTCATTTTCAGGCGATAATTTACCTTTAGAAAATAAAATTTATAGAATCCATGTAGATACCTGCAGTGAAGATGATCAAAATACTACGCATTTCACGGGTCAATGCCCAAATAGCAAAGAGATTAATTTCATTGCAAATAATAACGATACCCTAACGCTTCCTTTTTCATTTGATGATGAAATGTTCTGTCGAGTGATTTCTATAAACGAGAAAGCCAATGCTTTTTTAAAAATAGATTCCTTAAAGCACGATATGATTTTTGCATTCGGCACCTATCGAAGTGAAGCAAATAGAAAAATCAATTCAAAAAAATGGTTCAGCATTTTGCAACAATATGGAGAGCAGATGCAAGAGCCCTTGGCAGAACTTTATAGCTATTCCTTCTTTTCTGACAGAGCACAACCGCTACACGCCTACTATTTGGAAGATTTAAAAACGAATCCATATTACGACGATTTGCTGAAAAGACTCACTGAAAAATATCCGAACAGCAATTATACAGAGCAATATAGAGAAGAACTTGCTTCAGATAAATATTTAATAGCAATAATTAAACCTGATGGTTTGCCTTGGTGGTCTTATATGCTGGGCTCAATTGCAGTTTTATCAATTTTGGGCAATTTCTTTTTTTATGGAAAACTAAAAAAAATGGCTCGCCTAATTCCTTCTAAAGAAGAATCGCTTTCAAAACAGGAAAAGAAAGTGTTAGAACTCATTCTTGAAAACAAAAGCAATAAAGAAATAGCTTCAGATATGTTCGTAAGCCTAAGTACGGTAAAAACACATATAAACAATCTCTATAAAAAGCTGAACGTGAATTGTCGGGAAGACGTTAAAAACCTCTATTCTAGTTAAATTCAAACGGGGACTAGTTCCTTTTTCAAACCCTCTATTTCTAGCTTGTTCCTTGATTTTTTAAATCTTCGTGGTGTTAATTTTAAAACCAACACTTATGAAAAATTTAATTCTTTTCTCTTTAGCTTTTACATTTGCTATTATCACCAACTACGCCCAACCTTTTAATAAGGAAATTATGCAAAATGGTGAAATTCCTATGCTACTTGGTAAAATCAATAAAGAAGCTCTTTCTGAAAACACATATTCTGAATGGTTCTTGAAAAATTATGAAGCCTACCAGCCCAATATTGAAAAGATAGGTGAAATTAAAAAACTACTTCCACAATATACTGTTACCGCATTTCTAGGCACTTGGTGCGGCGACAGTAAAAAAGAACTACCTGTATTATATAAAATTATGGATGAAGCCGAATTTCCTTTAGATCGTCTTACTGTAATAGCCGTTTCAAACGACAGCGAAAATTACAAACGGAGCCCCGGCGGAGAGGAAGAAGGCTTGAATATTCACCGCGTTCCCACATTTATATTTTACAAAGATGGGAAAGAAATAAACCGAATTGTAGAACATCCCATAAATACACTTGAAGATGATATCTTACAAATCTTGCAGCATAAAGGCTACGTCCCAAATTATAATGCGGTAACAATTGTAAATAATGCCTTGAATGAAATGGGGTTTGAAAAGTTTAAAAGAAAGTCAAAAAAATTGCTTCCGAGGCTAAAAAAAGAAGCGAAACATCTAGGCGAATTAAGCACCTATTCCAGTGTACTTTTTTATTCTGGAAAGAAAGAGGAGGCACTCTTTATTGCAGAATTGAATATACTTTTGTTTCCTAACGAAGCCTATTCCTATGAAAACTTGGCGAACAAATTATATGCTACAAAACAAGCAGAAAAAGCTTTAGTAAATTATGAAAAGTCACTCGCAATAAACCCCAACAACGAAAGGATAAAAATAACGATTGCAGAAATAAAACAGCAAGCAACAAATTGAAAAATGTATAATTTCACATATCCTATTTCGCATTTCGCACTTCATTTCCCTACCTTTGCAAACTTATTTTAGAAATAATTTTATGCAACTATCTGAACTGGAAATCATCCGAAGAGAAAAACTACAACAACTGCGCGATCGTGGAATAAACCCTTATCCCGCAGATTTATATCCTGTAAACAACACTTCAAAAAAGATAAAGGACAATTTTGAGGAAGGACAAAAAGTAGTGGTTGCTGGAAGGTTGATGTCACGCAGAATCCAAGGCTCAGCATCTTTCGCAGAACTTCAGGATGCAGACGGCCGTATTCAAGTTTACTTTAATCGAGATGAAATATGCGCTGGTGAAGACAAAAGCCATTACAACGACGTCTATAAAAAACTACTCGATATTGGCGATTTCATAGGCATTGAAGGCGAACTTTTCAAAACTCAAGTTGGCGAAAAAACTATAATGGTGAAAAATTTCACCCTGTTGAGCAAAGCTTTAAAACCTCTACCGCAACCACGTGTTGATGCCGATGGAAAAATACACGATGCTTTTACTGATCCCGAACAACGCTACCGCCAACGTTATGCAGATTTGGTAGTGAACCCGCACGTAAAGGAAATTTTTGTAAAACGCACCAAGCTTTTTAACGCTATGCGTAACTTCTTCAACGAGCGCGGCTATTTTGAAGTGGAAACCCCAGTTTTGCAACCGATTCCAGGCGGCGCGGCGGCGCGACCTTTTATTACACACCACAATTCATTAGACATTCCATTGTATATGAGAATTGCGAATGAATTATATTTAAAAAGATTAATAGTCGGCGGTTTTGACGGTGTGTATGAATTCTCCAAAAACTTCAGAAACGAAGGGATGGACCGCACCCACAATCCAGAATTTACCGCAATGGAAATTTACGTTTCCTATAAAGATTACAACTGGATGATGGATTTCTGTGAGAAATTGCTGGAATTCTGTGCAGTTGAAGTAAATGGAACATCAAGAGCTACTTTCGGAGAACACCAGATAGATTTTAAAGCGCCTTACCCAAGAGTGACAATGGCTGAAGCAATTAAGAATTTTACAGGATTTGACATTACTGGAAAAACTGAGGATGAAATTCGTAAAGCTGCCTTAGACATGAAAATTCCTGTAGATGATACCATGGGCAAAGGAAAATTGATCGATGAAATTTTCGGAGAAAAGTGTGAAGGCAATTACATTCAACCAACCTTCATCACTGATTATCCTAAGGAAATGAGCCCGCTTTGTAAAGAACATCGCGAAAATCCAGAACTAACAGAACGTTTTGAATTAATGGTTTGTGGTAAAGAAGTAGCAAATGCATACAGCGAATTGAACGATCCTATAGACCAAAGAGAGCGGTTTGAAGCTCAGCTGAAACTTGCAGACAGAGGCGATGACGAAGCAACCGCATTTATAGATTATGACTTTCTTCGTGCGCTAGAATACGGAATGCCTCCTACCAGCGGTATGGGTATTGGGATGGACCGATTGATTATGTTTTTAACCAATAATCCATCCATACAGGAAGTACTTTTTTTCCCGCAAATGCGTCCAGAAAAGAAAAAGGTGGAAATGACCGAGGACGAAAAAGGGATTTATATACTATTAAAAGCCAGTTCGCCCATTTCTTTAGAAGAACTAAAAAATCAAAGCGGTTTGAGTAATAAAAAGTGGGATAAGGGCATAAAAGGATTAACGGCTTCAAAGGTTGCGAAAGTTGAAAAAATAAATGAAGAGTTAATGGTTTCGGTTTTATAAACTAAAGAATTATAATTAAATTAAAAGGGAAATTACAGCCATGTAGTTTCCCTTTTTTTATTGAATTTTGATTTGACATTTCAATAAATAAACCAAATTACTTTATTCAGAATCCTTTGAATTATAATCCATTAACATTATATTTGGAAATCTATTCACAATTTATAAACCTAATTTTTTTATGAAAAGACTATTATTCACCTCGCTATTATTATTTTTTACACAGGTTTTCTTTGCGCAGAGCAAAGAAAGTGTTGCCCAAAATTGGATGGACAACAATATGCCGATTAACAAGACAAACCAAAATTTTGCCATGAAAAGTAGCCACGCAGGTCCTTCTGGCGAAACATTTCGCTATCACCATACTGTAAATGGTGTGGAAGTTTTTGATTCTTCCGTAGCAGTTCATGTTTCTAATAAAAATCAAGTAACCTATCACGCCAGTACTTTTGACAGTGCGGTTGAAACAATTGACACCAATCCTTCAATTTCTCCAGATGATGCTTTAAATGTAGCAAAAGCAGCCTTAAATATTGAAGGTTATATTTCTCAAAAAGAAGTGAAACTTTATGTTTACAGTAAATTGGGAAGCAGCCAATTGGTTTACAGAGTAACCATTATGTCTGAATTCAGAATGGGAAACTGGGAAACCATTGTTGATGCTAAAACCGGAACTGTTTTGAGCACGGAAGATATTGCTATCTATGAAAAAAATCCAAAAGACATAAAAAATCCAGTTGCCCCAACAACTATGGCTACAGGTACAGCAATGGTTTTTGATCCAGACCCACTTACAAAAACAGGAAGTACTTATGGCGGAAATTATTCAGATAACAATGACCAAACTAACGCCGATCTTGACGCTGCAAGAACCGCTGTTTCTTTATTGGATATTCAATTTGATGGCACCAACTATAGATTGAAAGGTCCCTACACAGAAATAGCAGAACTAGGATCTCCTTCTACTGGCCTATTTCTTCAGCCATCTCCAGATTTCAGCTTTACACGTGACCAACAAGGTTTTGAAGCAGCAAACTGTTATCACCACATTGACAAAGCGTTCCGATACATCAACGATGATTTGGGAATTCCATTAGTTTCAATTTATAACGGTGGTGTAGTTCGCTATGATCCACACGGTGCAAATGGTGCCGACAACTCTTTTTATACCGCGGGAACTCTTCAATTTGGAGAAGGCGGGGTAGATGATGCAGAAGATATGGACGTTGTGCTTCACGAATTGGGTCATGGGCTTCATGATTTTGTTACCAACGGAAGCCTTAGCCAAGTAAATGGATTAAGTGAAGGAACAGGTGATTATTGGGCAAATTCTTATAAAAGAAGCACAGGTTTTTGGGATACTTCAGACAATCAGTATTTCTGGGTTTTTGGATGGGACGGACACAACCCATTTTGGCCAGGAAGAGTTACCAATTATGGGGCTATGTACCCAGGTGGACTAACAGGTCAAATCCATACCGATGGACAAATATGGGCCACTGTACTACTTGAAATTTGGGAAATAATTGGTAGGGAAAAAATGGATGCCGCTGTTTTGGAAGGACTTGGCATGACCAATAGCAATAGCAATACCAATCAACAAAACGCAGCTATCGCAGTAAGACAAGCAGCTATAGATATGGGATATACTTGTGCAGAAATAGAAGCTTTCACTGACAGATTTGAAGCCAGAGGGTATGTGCTGCCCGTTTATATTTGCGATCCAAATGCATGTGATATTTCTGAAATTCAAACTTCAAATATGTCTCCTTGTAACGACAACGGAACTCCAGGCGATGGTAGTGACGATTTCTTTACTGCAGATGTTACAGTTACATTTATAAACGCTCCAGCCACTGGAACATTAGATTTATCTGGCGATGGAACAGCTTCCATTTCCGTTTCTGGTTTGGTTTCACCATATACCTTTGTAGGAGTACAGATGCCATCAGATGGCGGAACAATTAATGTTACGGCTGCTTTTTCAGCAGATGGAGCTTGTAACCTAAATACTCCAAATGCAGGAACTGCACCAGAACCTTGTGTTACTGCAGGAGTTAATGACAATGAGGCATTGCTTGGCGTTTCCATCTATCCAAACCCAGCAGATGATACTATTGCTTTATCAAATCTAAAAGAAGAATACAACGTGGCCATCTACAATATGCTTGGTCAAAAAGTAAAAGAACAGCATGTTAATGCAAGTAACAGTAGCATTAATATTTCTAATCTTTCTTTGGGTGTTTATATCTTAAAGTTTGAAGACTACAATAAAGTATTGCGCTTTGTAGTAAAATAATCAGTAAGCTTTTTAATTTTTGAAAGGAGTCGCAATAATGCGACTCCTTTTTTTTTAAAAAAAACCACCGCCCACGTTTTTTCCTCCTTTTTGGCATAAGGGGTCTGGTATCCCTACCAGAAACGCGAGCAATGGTATTTCACTCCTTATTCTCCGACTTTTCGTAAATATTCAATATCATTCTCAACGGTCAACAACAAAATGCTTGTTGCTGTACAAAACACAGGGCTGGTAATACAGTGGTGGCCGTTCCAGCTACCATCCACATTTTGAATTTTTAAAATACGTCCGCTCATATCGTCATACCATTTTTTCCAATCTTTGTCTTTATTCACCACTAATGATTCCCCAGTTTGCAGAAAACTTAAAAATTCCTCTCCACCATTATTTCCAAAACCATTTAGCACATCTTCTTGTTGCGCAGTATTTTTTGCAGATTGATATACATTATAACTTGTTGAATATTCCGCAGCTTCCGCTTCTGAATATCCAGCCTTCCTAAGATTTTCAGCAGTTACTGGCGCATTCTCAGCAAGCTTGCCTTCCTTCTTGGCTTTATTAACGCGCTCTTCCGCTCTTCTAGCATCTTTTGCTGTTGCACGAACACTGCCGCTCACGGCGTAAAGCATCACTCCCGCTCCATCATCGGTTTTAACTTCGTTCGTATTTTCGTCATAATTTCCTTTTTGATAATCGCGAGTTTTGTTTAAAACTTCTTTATCAACATTAATTCCCATCGCCGAAGCAGATTCCAAAGCAGTACTTGCCAACCCGCTCTGTAAAACTCCCGCCCAACCTGCGCCCTGTTGTTTTCCTTCGGAATCGGTTGCAGCTTCAATTTTTGAAACACAGATATCTAAAGCGTGTTCAATTCTTTTCTTTTCAGAAGATTTTAAATTTTGGTGAAGCATATTTGAAAGAAATTGCGCCGTAAGCACCGCATCTATATTCTGCCCAAGTTTTGTTTGTATCTGCGTGCCGCGAACCTCTGTGATATAAGGATTGTCTTTGGAAGTTCTTTCAACAGTTTCCAATATATAATGTAACGCCTTTTGAAGGTTTTCAGAATACTTTCCTTTTTCTAAAGTGTTTCCACTTCTTAAAAAAGCCATTCCAACCATGGCCGTAGTTGCTGGATCTGCCGGCACGGCGTGCGGATCTATAATTTCTTGATGTGCATGGCTTCCGGCGCCATAACCTCCGTTGGCTAGTTGTGCATCAGTTAACCAAGAAAGTCCATCATTTACTGAAAGATTTAAGTTTTCATTATTTTTAAAAACACTGTAATCTTCAGACGATTGCTCGCCTATAACCGTCATAAACACACATCCATCCTCATGGGCCAAGACCCTTTTGGTTTCCGGATACTTATTTTTTGAGGATATAAATCCTAAAAAACATAGCCCTAAAGCAATTGGGAACAACAATAAAAGTTTCGTTTTCATATTTAATCTATTTTAAATTTCTATCGAAACTATTCATAACATAGATTAAAGAAAACACACATTTAGGGAACACAACTTTTCGTTGAGGGATCGTAACTTTTGATTGATTTTTATTTTAACAGCCAAAACCCAAAGCATTCATCCAATTTTTATATTTTTAGCTACTCAATTTTTAGTAAAATGAAGAAATTACTTTTTTTAGCTCTTATCGGCTTACTGATTAATGCTTGTGGAAAAGATGATGGTTATGATCCTGTGGAAGTTGACACTCAAGCTCCTTCAAAACCATTAAACTTAGTAGCCTCAGAGCAAACCGAAACTTCCCTAAAACTAAACTGGGATGCTTCAACTGATAATGTTGGCGTTACAGGTTACCAAATTTATCAAGACGGAGTGGCGCTAGCGGGTATAATAACTGAAACATCGGCTTCAATTCAAGGTCTTGTTGCTGGTTCGGTTTATAGTTTTTATGTTACTGCATTGGATGCGGAAGAAAACGAATCCACAGCAAGCAACACAATTGAAGCTTTTACAATTGAGCAACCCTTATCGTTTTTGCCTTTACTTTCACAAATGGGGGTTTTCGAAGGAAGTCTTTCGGGCCTAAATCCTGCTGATGGGGTTCAACTTTATGAAATTAATAGTACCCTATTTACAGATTATGCTCACAAACAAAGACTCATCCGCCTTCCAGCTGAAAAAAGTATGCGCTATAACAATACAGATTTGCTGCCTATTTTCCCAGACAATACATTAATTTCAAAAACATTTTATTACAATCTTGATGAACGCGATCCTTCTTTGGGTAAAAAAATTATTGAAACCCGAATACTTTTGAAGGTGAATGACACTTGGTTAGTTGGTGATTATATTTGGAACGCCGACCAAACCGAAGCTACTTACCGAGAAACAGGAAGTACAGAAGCAATTAGCTATATTGATGGAGATGGAAATGCCCAAAACGTGGATTATCAAATTCCTTCAAAACAGGATTGTTTTACCTGTCACAATAATAATGCAACTACTTTTCCTATTGGCCCAAAATTGCGCAATTTGAATTTCATTCCTTCTTATACCAATCAAAACCAATTGGATTTTCTTGCTGGCCTTGGACTTTTGCAAGGTGTAAATTCTGGTAGCACAACTGTTTTACCAAATTGGGAAGATGAAAATTTATTGATTGATGATCGTGCCCGCGCATATATGGATGTAAACTGCGCTCACTGCCACCAGCCCGGCGGTAGTGTTCCACCAGGATTCGTCTTAGATTTCAGATTTGAAACAGATTTCAACAATACAGGCATTTATGCGAATAGAGGAGAAATAATTGCCCGTTTTCAAAGTACACTCCCAACCTATAGAATGCCGCAATTGGGAAGAACCATTATTCACGGTGAAGCTCTGCAAATGCTAAATGAATATATAGATTCTCTGTAGATTATAATTTTAAAAAATTGATAGTTAGAGCCGCTTATTGTGGCTCTTTTCTATTTTAAAAAATAGATGCGATTAAACCTATTTAAAATTTGAGCGTCATAGTTATGTTAAACAATAAAAATTTACAAGATGAAAAAAGCAATGATAATTTTAATAGCGTTCACCACGTTCGCTATAAATGCACAAAACAAAAATTCTGAAAAAAGAGAAAATCGCAAGGAGATGAAAGAAAATTTAACTCCTGAACAAAAAGCGGAATTACGCGCAAAGAAGATGACACTCAATTTAGATTTGAATGATTCCCAACAAAACAAAGTGAAACAATTGTTTCTAGAAATGGAGAAAAACAAACCTGCACGTTCAGTAAAGAGAAGCGAAATGACCGATGCTCAAAAATTTGAAGCAAAAAGCGCAAAGCTGGATAAGCAAATTGTAATGAAGAAAAAGATGAAAGAAATTCTTACAGAAGAACAATTGACAAAATGGGAAAAAAGCCATCAGCACAAGCGTAATAATATGAGTGGTAAAAGAGGTTCTCACAAGTCACGCAAGTAATAAAATAATCTTAAAATAATTTATTTGGCGCAGTTATTGTTTTAGTTGTTTACAAAATAGTTACTTTAGTAACTTTAAAATTTAAAACAATGAAAAACATACTTACAGTAGTTGCTTTTGTAGCGACAATGCTTTTTGGAGTTCAAACAATCTCAGCCCAATCTTTATCTCAAGATAAAGGAAGACCAGAGGTAATCGCCAAAGCTGAAACTGCAAAGCTTACCGAAGCATTAAACCTTAACGGAGACCAAGGGCGAACTGTTTTTAGAGCGCTTGTTGCCAAAGAAGTGGGTTACCAAAAAAATGTGGACGGTAAAGATTTAAAAAATGCTTCTGTTTCTTCTGAAAAGAAAAAATTGGACGATCAGTTAAAAGAAGCAATGAAGAAAACCTTAAACGATGACCAATACGCCAAATGGCTGAAAACGAATAATTAGTGATTAATTATATTTAAAATCAAGACCCTTTCTAAATTTAGAAAGGGTCTTTTTATTTCAATTGTTTAGCTACTTTTTTACAAGCCGCTATAGTTATATCTAAATCTGCATAACTCAATGCATCACAGATGAACCAAGTTTCGAAAGCACTTGGTGCAATGTAGATTCCTTCATTAAGCATTCCGTGGAAAAACTTTTTGAAATTTTCTGTATTCGCCTCTGCTGCGGAGGCAAAATCTGTTACGGCCTTTTCTGAAAAATGTACGGAAATCATGGAACCCAGACGATTGATGGTAAATTTCACACCTTCAGATTTTAGTGCTTCGTCAATTCCTTCGTGTAAATAAGCGGTCTTTTCATTTATTGAATTGAAAATATTTCGGTTTTCATTTAATTCTTTCAACATTGCTAAGCCAGCAGCCATTGCTAGCGGATTTCCGCTTAAAGTCCCCGCTTGATAAACTGAGCCTATTGGCGCCAAATAATTCATTATTTCTTCTCTCGCTGCAAATGCTCCCACGGGCAAACCACCACCTATCACTTTTCCGAAAGTAACAATATCCGCCTTCACGCCGAATAATTCCTGTACCCCTCCAGCTGCAAGCCTAAAGCCTGTCATAACTTCGTCAAAAATTAGAAGTATATCGTTTCGGTCACAAAGGGTTCGCAACCCTTCCAAAAATCCTTTTACTGGGGGAATACAACCCATATTTCCTGCCACGGGTTCTAGAATAATACAGGCAATTTCATTTTTATTTGCATTAATTACTTCTTCTACATTTTTTAAATCATTGTAGTTTGCAAGCAAAGTATCTCTTGCAGTTCCTTCGGTAACACCGGGACTGTTTGGTGTTCCGAACGTGACCGCACCACTTCCAGCTTGAATAAGAAAGGAATCACTATGACCGTGATAACAGCCTGCGAATTTTATGATTTTATCTTTTCCTGTATATCCTCTCGCCAATCGAACTGCGCTCATACAAGCTTCAGTACCACTATTCACAAAACGGATTTTATCAATATTCGGAACCATTGAAACTGCAAGGGCAGCAATTTCGGTTTCAATTTCTGTGGGCATACCGAATGAAGTTCCTTTTTTCGCTTTTTCTATTACTGCATTTACCACTGGCTCATAAGCATGACCCAAAATCATTGGCCCCCATGAATTTATGTAGTCAATCAATTTGTTACCATCAACGTCATATATATAAGCGCCTTCGGCTTTTTCAACGAAAATGGGTGTACCTCCAACTGCTTTAAAAGCTCGAACTGGAGAATTTACACCTCCGGGAATAACTTTTTGCGCCTCGATGAAGAGCGCGCTACTTCTTTGATAATTCATATAAATTATTGATTTTTTACAGGATGGAGATATAAAACCTGACCAATGGATATATCGTTATTTCGAAGTCCGTTGTATTCTTTTAAAGTTTCAACAGTAACATTAAAACGTTTTGAAATATTGTAAAGCGTATCGCCAGCCTGCACGGAATAGGTGCCAATTTTAGAATCATCGGGATCCACACGGCTCACTTTTTTGCCCAAAACTTCTTCGTCATAAGCTTCAAGATTATATCTTTCTATAATCCCAATAAGTTTGTCTGGGTATTTAGGATCTGTTGCATAACCTGCTTTTCGCAAGCCTTTTGCCCAACCTTTGTAATCATCTTTTCGGAGTTTGAATAAATCTTGGTAACGACTTCGTTGGGTCAAAAACAAAGAATGGTCTCTGTAAGAATATTTTGGATCGCTATATTTTCGGAAGCATTCCCCACGCTCATCGTCATCGTGATATACGCTATCACCTTCCCAACCTGTGTGGCATTTTATTCCGAAATGATTATTAGCTTTCATCGTAAGTTCACCCGCCCCAGCTCCGCTTTCAAGAATTCCTTGCGCAAGGGTAATACTAGCGGGAATTCCATACTGTAGCATTTCTTCTTTAGCAATTCCGCTAAATTCGTTTATATAATTGGCTACACGCTGACTGTAAGGTACGTTAACGGGAACTACAATAACATCTGGCTCTTCCGCTTTTGTATCCTTTTCTTTTATTGGCTGTTTGACTCTAACAACGCGTTCGGTTTTATGCTTTTTTTTGTAGGTAGTAGCTGTTTTTTTTGATTTGCAACTGCCAAAGCAAATAATACATATAAGAAGAAGAGTAGTTAATCTGCCAATCATTTTATTCAATTATAGGAAGGTTTTTCTTTTTCAATTTCTGGTTCATTCCGGCAATGCCCTGTAAGCCTCCAGTATGGATTGCAAAAATACGGCTATTTTCTTTGAAATGCCCATTTTTTAAAAGGTCGAAAATGCCATACATCATTTTTCCTGTATAGACCGGGTCTAATGGAATATTCGTTTTTTCTTTAAACTTGTTCATAAAACGAATTAAATCAACATCTATTTTACCATAGCCGCCAAAACAATAGGCATCTGTGATTTCAAAATTGGTTTTATAAGTATATTTTGCTATTTCTGAGGATTGGAAGGTCCCTTTTAAGGCAGAAAAACCCAAGATTTGTTGATTTTTTTTAGATGCTTTAACCAATCCAGCCATAGTACCGCCAGTACCAACTGGAACACAGATGTAATCGAAATCATCTTTTACTTCAGTTAAAATTTCTTTACATCCTTTTACTGCAAGCTCATTGGTACCACCTTCGGGTAAGAGATAGAATTCACCAAATTGCTTTTTTAGATTATTGATAAATTCAATTTTCTCTTTATTTTTATAAGCCTCACGTGAAATGAATTGCAGTTGCATGCCACAATTCTGCGCAAAACAAAGTGTGGGATTTTCTTGAATTTTATTTTCAAGTTCTTCGCCGCGAATAATACCTACAGTATTTAATCCTAATTCCTTTCCCACAGCTGCAACTGCTGCAATATGATTAGAGAATGCTCCGCCGAAAGTGAGTAAGGTTTTGTAGTTTTTTTCCTGTGCCTCTAAAATATTGTATTTGAGTTTTCTGAATTTGTTGCCAGAGACGAAAGGGTGTATTAGATCTTCACGTTTAATTGATAAGGAAAAATTGGGCAGACCACATTCCAACACATCTATTGTTTGTATAAAGGAATCACTATAATTTAAATGGATTGGCATATGAACAAAGATAAAGGGTTGTCATAATAATTAAAAAAAACATCTTATTTAAAATCGAACAGTGTTTTAGACTCTTTTGAAAAATTCAAAAAAAGGAAGCTAGCAGGAATTATCTTAAAAAAATATTAAAATTTGTAGGAAATAACTCATAATTAATTGATTATGGGGAAAAAAATTTAACTTTTTGTCTATAAAATTTGCTTTTTATCGGATTTTTAATTTAATATTGTGTCATATTTTCAACCTAACCCCAAATTATGAAAATAAAACTACCTATGCGCTGGCAAATTTTTTTGCAGCATTTATTATTCCAACTTAACATTCCCAACTCTTATCATATTTATTTCAAATAGCACATCTTTATTTCAAATAGCAAATTAAAAAACCTAGATTTATGAAACGATTATTACAATTCTTTTTAATACTTAGTGCCCCATTTCTTTTTTCACAAACACCCTGTGTTGGTGGAATGGCGGGCGGTTTTCCTTGTGATGGCCTTACACTTCAAGGACATATAAGTATTGCCAATCTAGGAGGTAAAGCTTATGCTGGAACCAACCCAATGGAAGCACAGGATTCTTGGGGCTGGACTGATCCGCTGGACAATAAAGAATATGCATTAGTAACTCTAAATGATGGTCTTGCTTTTGTGGATATTTCAATTCCAACAAGTCCACGTTTTTTGGGAAAATTAAATTCTACTTATACTTCTCCAAATTCTTCAGCGACGAGCTGGTGGCATGACGTAAAGGTTTATAATAATTATGCCTATATAGTAAGTGAAGCCACAAACTTTGGAATGCAGATTTTTGATCTTACAAGACTTAGAGGCCTTTCTACAAGTACTACTAATACTAGTGGGCAAAACCAAATGAGGATTTTTACAAGAGATGGATTATATAATGGCGTTAGCAAAACTCATAACATAATCATTAATGAAGATACTGGCTATCTATATCTTTTAGGCTCCAACGTTAATAGCGGAGGCCCAAGGATTCTCAACCTTAACAGCAACCCGACAAACCCACCGGTGGTAGGAAATATGGCAACATGGGGCTATTGCCATGATGCACAAGTTGTAGTATATGACGGTCCAGACCCAGATTATCAAGGACGTGAAATATTTGTTGGAGCTTTTAGTGGAAATAAAAAAATCAATATTATAGATGTTACCAATAAAAGTAATCCTACATTCATTTCTTCAGTAACTTATGCTAATAAATACTATACACATCAAGGTTGGTTCACAAAAGACAAACGCTTTTTTATTGCAGGCGATGAAGTAGATGAAGAAACCATAGGTATTAACACACGCACCCTAGTTTTTGACATGAATGATCTTGATAACCCTTCACTACATTATGAATACTCAGGGCCTACAGCGGCTATTGATCATAACGGTTATGTTGTTGGCAATCGTTTTTATTTATCAAACTACAATGCGGGAATAAGAGTTTTAAAAGTGGATGATCTTTATAACTCTACACCTTCAATGACAGAAATTAACTATTTCGATACACACCCGAGTACAGATATAGCTTCATTCTATGGTGCTTGGAATGTTTATCCATTCTTTAAAAGTGGAAATATTATTGTAAGTGATTTAGATGAAGGGCTTATTATTGTTAAAGATCCATTTTTTGACAATGTGGATCCCGTTGCCAATTGTCAAAACTACACAGCAACTATAGACAAAACCACAGGCAGTGTAACAATAACAACAGCTAATATAGACAATGGCTCAACAGATAATTTCGGAATTACCAAAAGAACACTTACTGGTCAAACAACATTTACTTGTAAAGATGTTGGACAAACCTTCAATGTAACTCTTACTGTAGAAGATGACTATGCGAACAAAGCTTCCTGTACCGCTACAGTTACTGTTGCTGCATCTACAACAACTTATTCCGGCACTACCTGGAACAATGGCGCTCCAGGTCCTGGCTCTAATGCGAAAATCAGCAGTAACTATGACACTGCAGCAAAAGGGAGTATTGATGCTTGTAGTTGTGAGATAGATGCCGCTAGAACCCTTACAGTTGCAGCCGAAGATTATCTTAACGTAACAAAAAACATTACCGTGAACGGAAATCTTGTTGTACAACACCAAGGTAGTGTGGTTCAATTTGATGAGACTGCCCTTGTTGCCAACAATGGCGTTATTAATGTAGAATACACAACCCCATTTATGCTTCCAAGAACTTTCTTGGTTATGGGTAGCCCAATGACAACAGAAACGCGGGATGGTGTTTTCACAAACGCACATAAAGTATTAAACCATCTTACAGAAAATTTTGTGCCTAATCCTGATGTTGCTGCACAATTTCCTGGAGCAGAAAATTTTGCTGATGACAACTATGACAACTGGCTTACTTATACTGGCGCTATAAATACAGCCGAAGGTTATATTGTTCGTCCACAACCAAATCTTATTGAAGGGAATACAACTTATGACATGACCTACGAACAAGGAACCCTTAACAGTGGTGACGTAGACTTCACAGTAAAATACAACACTACTAAAAACAACAGTCCGAATGTGCTCTCAAACCCATATGCTTCAGCCATTAGTGCGGTAGATTTTATAAATGCCAATAGCATGGTGAACGAAGTGTATTTCTGGAATCCAAATACTCCTCCTAATGGTTCTTTGCCAGGAGCGGGATCAATGAATTTCAGCATGGAAGACATTTCTATGTATAATCTAATGGGAGGCACCCCCGCCCCATCAGATATCAGCGAAACCCCTCCAAGTGGATACATTTCTACTGGACAAGGGTTTGGTATTAAAGCTACAACATCAGGTATTGCAACTTTCACAAATGATATGAGAGTAACAGGAAATAATAACGTTGCTCCTCGTCCAGCAGCCGATGGGAATGACCGTATTTGGGTTAGTGTTAAAAACGAGCAGTACCAAATGCAGAACACAACTTTAATTGGTTTTTCACCATTAACCACTGCAGGTTTAGATGAAGGTTATGACAGCCGCAGATTGGCAAACGTAGTTTCGCTATATACCCACTTGGAAAATGGAGATAAGGAATTTGGTATCCAAAGCCGTGAAGTTTTTGAAGATGGCGCAAAAGTACTTATGGGATTCTCTAGTTTATTAGACGACAATCTTGAATACACAATTTCTATTAAAGATATTAATGGACCAGGTTTTGACAATGCCACAGTTTTTCTTACAGACAATGAGTTAAATATAACTACAGATCTGTCTCAAGAAAAATATACTTTCAAAGCAGAAAAAGGAACCTACAATAGTCGTTTTACCTTACAATTTAGAAGCAATGATATTTTGGGTGATACCACTACAGCTCTTGAAAAAATAACTGTTTATCCAAACCCAACTAGTAGCATCCTTAATATAGTTTCACCAGAAGCAAAGGTTACTACTTTGGAAATATATGATGTTAGCGGAAGAAGACTACAAAATCTTGATCTTTCAACATCAACTCATTATGAAGTTGATATGACTCACCTTCAAACCGCTATCTATTTTGTGAAAATAAGCACTGATATGGGCTCAATTACAAAACAAATAATCAAACAATAAATCCCCACAATCCATTATCCACTTAACCTAAAAAAGACCGCAAATTGGCGGTCTTTTTTTAATTTAATCAAATTCATGAATTTTAAACTCGAAAAACATATTACTTGCATATATATTTCCCAATCATATACTGCGTAATAGGCTTCAGCGGCTTCCCATTCTTTGGATGAAGACCGTAACTTGTAAAATATTCGAGCTTGCCATCTTTATTTTTTACATACCAAATCCTCGCACTACCATCTTCATTAAAAAACTGTGTTTTACAGCTAGGGGCTAATTGTTCAAAGCTTTCTATCCGTTTCACTTTAACGTGTTTCCATAAAAATATTTACTGGGAAAAAACCCAGTAGGCAACACTAGTATCAACTTTTAAATCTTATAAAATGAAGAAAATAATTTTATTATTGTTTACGGTTTTCCTCAATATGGGTCTGTTTTCCTGTACCCACAAGCAATTTCAGAGGAATCAAAGAGCACCCAACCTGTTATGGAGACGATGGAAATATACCCCCTCCCCACCACCACCACCTATTGGAGGTAATGGAGGTGGATAAATATTTACCAATTTGTTAGTACTTTAGAGGAATGAATGCACACCGCTTTTCATTCCTCTTTTTTTTAGCAGCCTCTGTCTTTTTGAGCTTAAAGGGATATTCGCAACAAAAGGATAGTACGCGCTATTATTACAACAAAATGGTGCATCCTACCCAAAGTTCCGATATTCCTATTGCTATCCAATATTATACGGCACAATCTGAAAAAAATCAATCCGAACATAATTATTATGAGGCAATAAAAGGCCTAAGATTAATTTCTATTGGCCAATTTGAAATTGGCAATATCTATGATAGTGAAAGTGCCGCCGTACAAGCCATAGCTCTAATAGAGAATTCCTCCCATACAGATACACTTATTGAATCGCGAGTAGGACTGTACAACCAATTGGGAAAGATCTACCGTGCTTCAGATCAGTCTGAAAAAGCGATTGAGGCATATAATTTAGCATTACAATTTTCAAGGACAACAATAGATAGTATGACCCTAATAAATAATAAGGCCACTATTTATAAAGACTCCAAAAAATATCAAAAAGCCTTGGAGCAATTGGAACTGGCATTTCAGAAAAAAAATAGCAACCTACATCCTCAACAGTTAGCTATGGTATTAGATAATTTAGGATATGTCCAATCCAAATTGAACAATCCAAATGCGCTTCCTAATTTAAATCGAGCACTACATATTAGAGACAGCATAAATGATTTATTGGGGATTTATTCCAGTAATAAGAGTTTAGCTATTTATTATTGGGAAAGAAATGAAAAACAGATGGCGCATTCGTTTGCAAACAAAGCATACAATGCTGCAAGTAGCCTAAATAGTCTCACGTATTTAAAAGATGCCCTCTCCCTCTTCGCAATTATGGACGATAACCCAAATATTGTCCAATTCAAAACCATTTCGGATAGTGTTTCCACACAAAAACAGTTGGCTCAAAATAAAAATGCTCTTCTAAGATATAATGTTGAAAAGGAACAAAAAAATACTGCAACGGCTCAATTACAGCAGGAAAAGGAAAGACGACAAAAACTTTTATACATGTCGCTTGGAATATTTACCACTTTACTTGCCGCCTTTATTATTATACTCTTAAAATTTCGCCACAAAAAAGAAAAAATTAGACAAGTTTATAATACCGAAGCGCGTATTTCAAAAAAAGTACACGACGAGGTAGCAAACGATCTTTATCATATAATGGTAAAAATACAAAGCAATACCCCATCAAAGGATGAAGTTTTGGACGACATAGAAAATATTTACAACAAAACTCGAGACATTTCAAAAGAAAACAGTGCCGTGGAAGTCAGTGAAAATTTTACTGAGCAACTTTCAGATCTTTTGTTGAGTTATAAAAATGAGCAAACTGCCGTAATCACCCAAAATATTTCTAAAATGAATTGGAAAGTAATTTCCGATATAAAAAAAATTACAATTTACAGAGTTTTAAAAGAGCTGATGACCAATATGTCAAAACACAGCCAAGCTCCTTTGGTAGTAGTATCTTTCAGTCAAGAGAAAAATAAAATAAACATTGCGTATTCGGACAATGGTATTGGCTGCCATATAAAAAACAAAAATGGTCTTCAAAATGCGGAAAACCGTATTCAAACCTTAAAAGGATCTATTATTTTTGAATCAAAGCCCAATGAAGGGTTTAAGGCAAAAATTACTTTTTAAGTTATGTTCAAGAAAGTTTTAGTCTCGGAAGATTTAGGCAGCATCAGCAATGGTATTATTTCCACATTGGAAATGCTCCATATAGACAATTTTCAAAAAGTACAGTATTGTGATGACGCTTATCTGAAAATCAAAAAGGCATTTCAAAGTGAACAACCATTCGATTTATTGATTACAGATCTTTCCTTCGTAGCAGACCATCGCCAACAGAAATATACTTCTGGAGAAATTCTTATAAAGGCTTTAAAACAAGAATATCCCACTTTAAAAATAATAGCTTATTCTGTGGAAGATCGTCCACAAAAGGTTCGAAACATAATGCTAGAAAGTAAAGCTAATGCTTATGTTTGCAAAGGTAGGAACGGCTTAAAACAACTGGAAGAAGCTATATCTGCCGTTTACAAAGGCCAACCTTATCTTTCACCCCAAATTGGTAATGTATTACGGAAAACCGCAACACCGGAAATTGATGATTTTGATATCGAAATGATGAAACTTTTAGCGAATGGCTTTTCCCAAGATGAAATTAGCCAACACTTCAAAGACAGAAATATCAACCCCAATAGCTTGAGCGCCATTGAAAAACGTATAATAAAACTTCGCACAAATTTTAGCGCAAAAAACGCTACACAACTTATATCCATTGCAAAAGATTTAGGGCTTATTTAATTCATTTTTAGCTGTAAACCTCTATAAATCTATATTTTATCATACAAATAGTTTTATTTTTTTTTGTTTTTGTAGCTAATTTCTGAAAAATAGTGTTTCCATTACGGAAAACCGTAAGTTAATGATTTTAGTCCTTAGTAATTTAGTACTGATTTAGCCACATCATGATTCTGGGGAGAACACAGTGGCCAAAATCGGTCCCTTACGGGATTCCGTAAGGGACTTTTCTTAAACTAAATAATACTTGAAAATATAAATTATGGAATACAAAGTAATTCCTTTCACCGCTCACATAGACCATAAAACAGGTTCCTCAAACCACGTTTCAATACAGCTTGAGCAAATTATAAACAAATATTCCGAACAAGGCTGGATGTATCTACAGATGGAAACCGTAACCAACCATGTAATGGGCAACGCAGGCTGTTTTGGCTTTGGAGCAAAACCTGGATTTTCCTTGGTCAGTAATATGTTAGTATTCAAAAAATGATAAAAAATATTCTCCTGTTTAGCATAAAAATTTACTGGTTTTTGGTTCCAGAAAGCAGGCGCAGAAAATGTCTCTTCAAAACTTCCTGTTCTCATTATGTATATCAACAAATCAAGGAAAAAGGAACGCAAGAAGGATTGCGAGCACTACTTTTCAGAATACAGAACTGTAACACCAATTATCAGATTATAGAGATTGGTGACGAAAAAATATTGATAACCAAAACCAATAAAGTATTTCCTGAAAAAGAATTAAGTGAGTTTATTTTAGGAAATGTAATTAAAAAGTAAAACCAAAAACTCCAGTAACCCCAAACTTTCGGGCATCGGGATTGTCTAAATAATTCCCTCTAAAGTTTAAATCGAGCCTAAACACACGGAAGATATTGCCCACACCAACACTCCATTCCCAATAGATATCTTCTGGAGCTTGGTACACAATATTGGATGCATTTATGTCTTTATTCTCTTGTGATATGGAACCATAAATGGCTCTAAAACCAACCACTTCCCGAAGATCTAGTTTTCGAAGTAAAGGTATTCTGGAGAAAATTCTACCTCCAAAATTATGTTCAAGATGAAGTGATGAATATGTATCGCTCACAAATTCATAATAATCTAATTGGGTAAAAGTATTGTACAGACTAAAGTAAGTTTGGTTTCCTGGTATCGGGTTCAGCAAACTAAGCGGAACAGCGCCAATGGTAGTGCCCACCTCAACAGTTGAAAGCAAACGACCAATTCCTCCTATGTTCCATGGTTGTGTATATAATGCTTGTATTTTCTTGTATTCAAAATCACCTTGCAATACACCTTTTAAACCATAGCTATAACCAGCATAAAAAGAAGGAAAGTCTCCACCGTTTATCACCGTGCGTTCAACTCCATAACCAGAAGTTTTTTTACCGGGAGTATACAAAAAGCCAACTTGTATTTCTGCTTGTTTCAATTCGCTTTTCACTTCGCCTGTAAAAACTCCATCCTCCATAACATTATAATCAATACTAAATGTTTCGGTTGCAGATTCTAAGGTTCTATAAGAACCAGTGATTCGTAAAATAAAATTCTTTAAGGGTTCAATATCAAATCCAATAGTAGTAAGGTTTATTCGCGAAAGCCTATCATTAGCGCCAACAGATAACAATGAGGATGACGCAAGACTACGACCTAAAACATCATTGCTATTGGTAAGACTGGCTCCAGTTTGTTCTACATCACGGCGATTGCCACCAAAAACTGTTAACCGCGATTTACGGTCCAAAAGCCATTTGGCTGAAATGCCATATTTAAATCTATCATCCTTAAAACCATACGCCCCAAAACCTTCCAAACGCCACGGATCGTTCTGACTAAAATAAGTGCGCCCGCCCAAACGTATTCGCATTCCTTCGGCTTCATTGAATCCGAAAATCGAAAAAACTGGACCAATATCAAAGTTTTTAACTTCGTAATAACCACTGGCCAATGTAGCGCCAACATTATATAAAGCCTTAAATCTCGGGACGGTTTTGAGCGTATCCAGCATTTTATAAACTCCCGTTTCATCTTTGCTCAACTTTTCCATCCGGTTCTTTTCCCAAAATTCATCCGGTCGGTTATAAACCTCATAATTGTAAGGATCTACCTGTTGTGTATAAAACTTTTTATCCTTCGGAATATCAAAAACATAGTTGTCATATAGCGTGCTTCGCTTGCCATAAACGCCCTTCGCCTCTTCCTTTTTCCTAAAACTGAAATCACTCATAAAATAATCGCGAGTTATAAGGAAGGTAGAATCGTTCAGCACATCAAATTCCTGTTCAATATACACATCGCGCACCCAGTTAAGGTTGGCGCTTTTAGAAGCTTGCAAATTAATCTCCTTTATGGCCCACGTAGTGTCGTTTACCCAAAAATCTCCTTTAAAGGTCAGTTCGTTTTTTCGACGTGGATAATACACAATGTTATAACACCATTTGTTGTCGCGATAAGCACTGTCTTGAAGTACATAATTGTAAACATCTATTCCAGTGCGGGAAAGTGGGCTGGTAAAAGCTTTATCGAAAAATTTTAGGTAATTGTCATACACATCATATTCGCTGTAAAGATCCTTTACAAAAGCGATGAGTGTTTGATTATTGTCGAAACCAGAATTTTTGTTTCCCTGTAAAACCTCTTTTTCAGAATTTATAGTATTGTCTCCATAAACTTTGGAAGAAGCCTCATTGATGAAAATGGGTAGATAGGTATTTCCCGTGATGTTTGAAGTATCGGTCTGGTCAAAAATAAACTCCATCCCTTTAAAAACTTTGCTTGTAATAAGCGCACTATCAATAGTGTTTAAATCAAATTCAAGTTTTTCGTATTTGTCGTATTGGTATTGTTTGAATTTTTTTACGCCGTTTTCCCTTCGGTTTTCCCAAATTTTTCTGAGAATATCAATGGCGGGATTGTTCTTTTTTGAAGTCTTTCCAGAATAAACAACCACTTCGTCCAAGGCTGAAGCGCTCTCTTCCATTTCTACTTCCATATTATAGGTAGTTCTAGAAGTGAGTTCCACTTCTTTTGTTGTAAACCCTATAAACGAAAAAATAACCGTTTTATAGGTTTTATCGCTCTCTAGGTAAAACCGTCCGTTTTCATCAGAAATGGTTCCTTCTTGCGAATCCTTAAAAATTACATTGGCAAAGGCAACTGGATAACCCGTGGCATCTTTAATAACGCCACTGACTTTGGTTTGGGAAAATACCGAAGCACCAATAAGAATAAAAAAAGACAAAAGAAGGTACTTCATAAATTTTGGGGGACTGATGTTTATTATTGTTATGAATTTAGTCTCTATAAAGAACTTTCTTTACAGCCTTAACAACATCTTCACTATTTGGCAACCACTCTTCCAACAATGCCGGTGAATAGGGCGCAGGTGTATCAGCAGTATTTATTTTTACAATCGGGGCATCCAAATAATCAAAAGCTTCGTTCTGTACCATATAAGTTATTTCAGTGGCAACATTTCCAAAAGGCCACGCTTCCTCAAGAATTACCAAACGATTTGTCTTTTTCACAGACTCCAAAATGGCTTCTTTATCCATCGGACGCACTGTGCGCAAATCGATAATTTCACATTCAATACCTTCCTCGGCAAGTATGTCAGCAGCTTTATAGGCTTCTTTTATTATTTTACCGAAGGAAACAATCGTTACATCTTTCCCTTTTCTTTTAATATCGGCAACCCCAAGCGGAATTAAATATTCCCCTTCTGGCACTTCGCCTTTATCGCCATACATCTGCTCGCTTTCCATAAAAATCACTGGATCATTATCGCGAATGGCACTTTTCAGCAAACCTTTTGCATCAGCAGGATTACTCGGAACTACAACTTTTAAACCTGGACAATTGGCGAACCAGCTTTCAAAGGCTTGGCTATGCGTTGCGGCAAGTTGGCCCGCAGAAGCTGTTGGCCCACGAAAAACAATCGGAATATTAAATTGGCCACCGCTCATTTGGCGCATTTTGGCAGCGTTGTTTATAATTTGGTCAATTGCTACCAACGAGAAGTTAAAAGTCATAAACTCAATAATCGGTCTGTTACCGTTCATTGCTGAACCCACGCCAATACCTGAAAAACCCATTTCGGAAATTGGGGTATCAATAATGCGCTTTGCGCCAAACTCGTCAAGCATTCCTTTACTCGCTTTGTAAGCCCCGTTATATTCGGCCACTTCCTCGCCCATTAAATATATAGTATCGTCGCGACGCATTTCTTCACTCATCGCTTCACAAACTGCTTCTCTGAATTGTAATGTTTTCAAAATATTTCTTATTAATTATTTTTATTTTTTATTCCTAATCAATTGAATTGATTTTGCCCAAACCATTAATCCTAAATTTTCTTTTCTCTCTTCTCAATTTAAGGGATAGCAAAAATAAAACTAATTATTGGTTTGCAATAATGATTTGTTTAAATGGTGGTTTTTATGTGGAAAAATAAAATTTTTTGTATCATTAAAATAAGAGTCTAACAGAAAACCCATCTTTTTAATGGTAATATGATTATAAGAATTGAAAATCTACACATTTCAAGTGAAAACTTTACTTATCAAAATTTTCATGATTTTACTTGATTAACAGATTTTTAACATTTAATTTTAAATGATTAAAATTATCATATATGAAAAAACAATTAACTCTCTTTATTTGCTTATTTATTACAACCTTTTTGTTTTCGCAAGAAGAGAAGATTGATAGTTTAAAAAACATTTTGAAAACCTCAATAGTCGACACTATAAGATTAAACTCCTACTTCTCTTTGACATCAATATATGGTGGACAAGATATTGAGTTAGCACAAAAATATTTGGATACTATGATGGCGCTTTCAATTCAAAAAAAATTAAAAAAACATGAGCTGACGGGAAATTCCCAAAAAGGCATATTGAGTTTCAGACAAGGTAACGTTCAGGAAGCAATTAATACGTGGAAAAATGCTTTATTGGATAAAGACATAGACAAATATCCTATACAAAAAGGCAATTATTTTAATAATATAGCTGTGGGCTATAAAAGTTTGAAGGAGAATGACTCGGTAATTATATATTTTTTGAAATCTATAAAATTAAATGAAAAATTAAAAAATAATTTAGGCCTAATAGCGAATTATTTTTCAATATCAGACTTCTATTTTTCCATAGAGGATTACGACAATTCGATCAAATATCTCGAAAAGCTACAAGCATTAGCATTAAACACTAATGATTCACTTGCTTTGGCACGTACAAATATTTTATTGGCTTCCATTAGTAGAAAAGAGTACGACTTTAAAGACGCAATAAAATATTTTGAAAAAGCCCTGAATTATTATAAACTTAAGGAACCCCAAAACATTATAATGTTGCGAGGTTTGAGATATGAAATTACGAAAACGAAACTTAGAGAAAATAAATATAAAGAAGTGACTATTGAGTTAAGTAAACTTAAAAAAGATTATCAAGAAAAACTGCCCGATCAAAATTTTTGGTTAGAAGTTGATATAGATTTACTTATCTCTTATAGTAATTTACATGAATTGGATAAAGCTTATCAAGCTTACTTAAGGCTTAAAAAATCTGAAATAGACACAAGAGAAAAAATTCAACTTGTGAAATTGTTAGCATTATCGAACTTTGAAATTATAAGTAATCGTATGAATGATCAAACTTTAAATCAATTAAATAACGCTCTAGCGAATTCAATAAAATTGAATGATCTTCAAAATGAGTTTCTTTCTAATAAATATCTTGCCTTTTATTATATAAAGAAAAATAACTATAAAGAGGCTTATAATTATTTGAACAAAACAGAGATACTTCAAGATTCTCTAAGCTTTACTGAGACCAAAATTATAAATCTTTCATTAAAAAGAGATTTTAACGAAGCTTTAAAAGAAAAAGAGAACTTAAGTCTAAAACAACAAAATGCAGAGCAAGCTCTATTGACAGAAAAAGAAAAAAATCAAAAATGGGCCATTGGTAGTGGTCTCGGAGTTTCTCTTGCTGGTTTGGGAATATTCTTTATCGCTTACCGCAAAAACAAAAAACAAAAAAAGGAAATAGAGAAACAAAAAAACCTTGTTGAAGAATTACAACGAGAACTACACCATCGCCTAAAGAATAACCTTTCCTTTATCGACTTTTTTATAACATTGGCTAAAGGCAAATTTCCCGATCCTGCATATCGAGAAAAGCTGGACGAACTGCAAAACCGTATTAATAGCATGTTTGAAATTCACAAACAACTTTTCAAAAAGCAAGATGTTACAAGTGTAAATGCACAAACATATATTTCAGCATTGGTTGAAAATGTAAAAAAAGCCTATACTGCCCCGAATGTAACCTTAGTAGAAAATGTAAAGGACACCAACCTTAGATCAGACATTTCCTTTCCAATTGGATTGATAGTAAATGAATTTATTACCAATAGTTATAAATACGCTTTTCCCAACAATACAATAGGAATAATTTCAATTGGATTTCAGGAAGACAAGGAAAACTACCATTTAAGTTTGGTTGATAACGGAAAAGGCTTACCAAATGATTTTGAAATTGATGCTTTGAATTCCTTTGGAATGGAAACTATAAAATTACTTACTCAAGAATACAAAGGCACTTTTAAACTGGATGGTAGTGCTGGAGTGAAAATGAATATAACCTTTCCAAAAACGGCCGCATAAAAATACAAAAGCTATGAAACCGAAAGCCCATATTCTTATAGTAGAAGACAAAGCAATATTATACAAACGCCTTTCCATGGCTTTAACGAATGAGAATTATACTGTGGATGGCTTTACACCAAGCGTGGAAATAGCCTTAGAACGGCTCCAAAACAAAATGCCAGACATCATTCTTTTAGATATAGATTTGGAAGGCGAAAGAACGGGTATAGATTTGGGGGAAATACTCTCTTCAACCTATAAAATTCCATTCATTTACGTTACGGATTATGATGACAACGAAACCTTTTTTGAAAGTCTAAAAACGAAGCATGATAACTTTTTGGTCAAGACCAAACCACATCTAGATACACAACAAGTTATTCGGGCAATACAAACCGCGCTTAATAGAACAAAGAAGGAGATAATTCCTATTTTAAAAGGTGCCTTGCTATGCTTTACAGACTATTTAGAAAACACTAAGGAGCATGATAGACAACAAGTATCACAGGTGCCCCTAGCTTACGAAAAAATTGTCATCATTACAACAAACTCCATCAAGCTAAATGAATCGAAAACCAAATTAAAAGGACGTAATTGCTACGTAAAATTGCGCACCAATTACTCTCGTCTTGAGTCAGTGGACGGATATTCATATTATCTCCCCGCATCGCTAATTGAAATAGCTGTTAAGTTACCGGCTTCCTTTATTCGAATCAACGAAAGTGAGATTGTAAATCTGAGCCACAATATATTGGACGGCAGGATAAATGGAAGCCGTCTTAAAATCGGCGAACACATTTGCCATATTTCCAAAACCTATAAACCCGAGGTTGAAAAACGTTTCCAACTTCTTTATCAAAAATTTAAATAGAGTCAGATTTTCACTTGTTTAGGGCGAGTTTTCATTTTTAGTTTTTTAAGATTATTGTTTTTATGATTTTAGTATCATAAAATATTTAATCCTTTACAAAACATACAAATGAAACAACACTTTGCAATTCTTTCATTATTATTTGTTGTCACGCTCGCTGCCGCACAAACAAAAAAAGCAACTACTTCCGATGGGGAAAAGGTAATATTGAAAACCGATGGAACCTGGTCTTATTTGGAAAAATCCCAAAATGCGGAAGACCTAAATCTTGAATATTCCGAAAAACCTTACTACATCAACAACGGAGCGCTGAACGACTTTGAAAAAGCAAAAGCAGAAATAGTCTCTAAAGTGGAAGGTTTTGGTCTTGGCGGCACTAAAACGTTTTTAACTGTTCTAACCGGAAAAGGCGATGTGCGGTTTGAGAAAAACGAAATTCCCAAAATTATTGTGAAATTTGATGGTAAGGAAGATCCCGAAGATTATTTTGTTATAATAAAAGCAATGAAATATACGGATGTTCGTAAATTTTTATTGTCTAGTAGATCTATGAGCGGCGGTGCTAGAAAGACTGATGAAAATGAAGTTTCATTTGAAATGAAAAAAATAAAGGATAACATATATGAAATAGTATTGGATGAATTGACTAAAGGTGAATATGCACTTATTCCTCAGGATGACATAGAATACAATCCCGGCGCTTCGGTCAAGATTTATTGTTTTGGGGTTGATGAGTAGTTTTTTATCAATTGCAACCCATTAAATTGAAACTGGCACATCCGTGGAAAAATTGATAATTGCACAATCTTTAAAAAATAATTATGAAGAAAATTTTCACTTTATTAAGTATATCTATAATGGGATATACCTATGCCCAATCAGAAATTCAATGGCAAACCTCAATCGGAGGTTCGGATAGGGATCTTGCCTATTCAATCCAGCAAACTAATGATGGTGGGTACATTGTAGGAGGTTCAACGAAATCTAGTGATGGTGATGTAACAAATAACCATGGAAATGGGGATGTATGGCTGGTGAAATTAAATGAAATCGGAGAAATACAATGGCAACATTCTTATGGGGGTTCAGAGACCGAATTTCCATCTTCTGTAGAGCAAACAATTGATGGAGGTTATGTAGTTTCATCTCATTCTTACTCCAACAATGGTGATGTTTCTGGAAATCATGGAGATATGGATGTATGGATTTTTAAATTGGACTCTAACGAAAATATTCAATGGCAACATTCCTATGGGGGGTCAAATTTTGACGGTGCCACCGCAATGCAACAAACTGCTGACGGTGGCTATATAGTTTCGGCATATTCTTATTCTATTGATGGGGATGTAATTCAAAATCTAGGGAATTGTGATTATTGGATACTTAAGTTAGATACTAATGGAAATATCCAATGGCAGAAATCATATGGAGGAACAGATGTTGACATTCCCAATTCAATTCAACAAACTACCGATGGAGGATTTATAGTTGGAGGAGAAACATTTTCTAGTGACGGAAATATTAGTGGATTTCATGGTGAATCTGATTATTGGATTATCAAGTTAAATTCTAACGGAGAATTGGTTTGGCAAAAAACTCTTGGAGGCAGTGATATAGATTATGCCGATAAAATTGAACAAACAAGTGATGGAGGATATATAGTTTCCGGATATTCTTTTTCTAGCGATGGTGATATTAATGGAAATCAAGGAGCAAGCGACTATTGGGTTGTAAAACTAAATTCAACAGGAAGTATAGAATGGCAAAATTCACTTGGAGGTTCAAGTAACGAATACAATGGTTCTATTCACCAAACATTTGAGGGAGGCTATATAGTCACATCTTATTCGTATTCTAATGATGGTGATGTTTCTGGAAATCATGGATATACGGATGCTTGGGTAGTGAGGTTAGATAATAGTGGAAATATTCAATGGCAAAAATCAATGGGCGGAACTGATACAGATGGAGCTTGGACAATTTGTCAAACTACAGATGGTGGATTTATAACTGCAGGTTGGTCAAATTCTAATGACGGAGATGTAACACAAAACCAAGGGGAAAGCGATGTTTGGATTGTAAAGTTAACAGACGACGGATTAGGAATTGAAGATTTAAACACTAATGCAAAAAACTTTATTCTTTATCCGAACCCTACAAATAACCAATTTATTATTAGGAGCAAATATGATATTAAAAATGTTAGAGTTTACGATATTTTTGGAAAATTGATAAAAACCTTTCGCGCACAAAACCAGTATGATGTTTCAGAGCTTTCAAAAGGGCTGTACCTAATAAACATTAAAAGCACGAAGGGCAGTTCCTTTGAAAAATTAATAATTGAATAATCTTTAAAAACCATAATTATGAAAAAATATATACTCATCTGTTTTGCCGTTTTATGCAGCACAATATTAACCGCCCAAGTTCCGCAAATAGAACGCGATGCAATAATGGCGCTCTACAACAGCACCGATGGTGCGAACTGGACGGACAATACAAATTGGGGAAGCGGAAATCCTGTTTCTACGTGGTACGGAATTACGGTAGAAAATATTGGTGGAAATGACCATATAACCGCCATAATTTTATACAACAACAATCTGGGTGGTTTACCAACATCAGACTGGAGTAACCTTTCGGAGCTAAAACTTTGATGTTATTTGAAAATCAACTAACTGGAAATTTACCTATAGCCATTTCAACCTGTACGAAACTGGTTTCCTTAGGTCTGGATTACAACAATTTTGAAGGAAGCATTCCACAGGAATATAGCAATTTGACCCTATTAACTGGACTCTGGCTAAGTGCGAACAACCTCGATGGTGATATTACCAATATTTATGCTTCAATGCCAAATCTCGGAGGACTTTTTTTACATAGCAATAATTTAAGTGGCGTTATCGATTTAACAATGAATGAAAATTTAGAATATGCAATCCTTTCAGATAACAATCTATCAACAATAGATGTCAGAAATGGTAATAATATAGGAATTGGAGCAATACAGGCATTAAATAACCCGAATCTTACTTGTGTTTTTGTTGACGATAAAAACAATATCCCTTCGGGTTGGGATATAGATTCCAATGCCACCTACGTTGAAACCCAGGTTGAATGTGATGCCCTTGGCATCGAAGAATTTCATGCAACAACTTTTAAAGTGTACCCCAACCCGACGAAAGATTTGTTTATTATCAATAGCGAAACAGTAATTGAAACAGTTTCCATTTACGACATCTTCGGGAAAATCGTAAAAACCTACCCAATGCAAAACGAATATGACGTTTCAGGAATAACAAAAGGTATGTACCTAATAAACATTAAAAGCGAAACGGGCACTTCCGTGAAGAAATTAATAATTGAATAACCTTTAAAAACCATAAGTATGAAAAAACTAATACTTATCACTTTTGCAATTATATGTGGCACAATAACAACCGCACAGGTACCCCAAATAGAACGCGATGCACTCATGGCGCTCTTCAACAGCACCGATGGTGCGAACTGGATTGACAATACCAATTGGGGCAGCGGCAATCCTGTCTCTACTTGGTTTGGTATCGTGGTCGAAGACATTGCCGGGACAGACCATGTAACGGAACTTAATATGGAATTCAACAATTTGGTCGGAACTATCCCGCCAGAGATTGGAAACCTTTCAGAAATAAACAGATTAATTTTTTGGTCTAATGAATTAACAGGCATCATACCACCAGCTCTTGGCAATTGTTTAAAAATGAAAGTTATATCATTAGAAGATAACAACCTTTCTGGTGGCATCCCTTTGGAATTAGCCAATTGGAATCAATTGGAACATTTTTGGCTGAATGATAATAATCTATCAGGAGATGTGACCACTATTTTTTCCTCATTCACGAATCTTAATTTTTTAGGTCTTTATAACCTTCCTTTAGTAACTGGTAATCTTGATTTAAGAAATTGCACTATTTTCCGAGGGTATTGGGGGTTCAATACGGGAATAAATACTATAGACGTTCGCAATGGGAACAATGTGAATATGACCACTTTTATGGCTGCGGATAATTCAGGTTTGACGTGCATTTTTGTGGACGACAAAAACAATATTCCCACCAACTGGCAAAAAGACCCAACGGCAACCTATGTACAAACTCAAGCGGAATGTGATGCATTAAATATTTCGGAATTTAACGAGACCTTCTTTTCTATATACCCAAACCCAACTTCCAAATTTTTGAATATCCAATCTAATTCTGGAGTTTCCATAAACCAAATAACGATAACAAATATTTCGGGACAGTTAATAAATACTGTTAAATCAAAAACTAACATTGACGTTTATGCCCTTAGCCCCGGCCTTTATTTTCTTCAAATAAAAACCGATATGGGAACAATAACCAAAAAATTCATAAAAGAATAATTTTTAAGTTCCATTCACCAAAACCACACCACGAGCAAACTGGGGATTTGTTCAGCGGTGTGGTTTTGTTTTTCTAATACACTTTAACCAAAGTTTATTATGCGTGCATAACAAAAAAAAGAAATATATTCTTAACTTCGCACCTACGTAGTTCAACGCTCAAAGAGCGAAGGATTATTTGGACAATCCAAAGCTTTGTGCGCAGGATTGCCAAACAAAATTTTCAATTCAAAAAACACTTCAAAAATGAAAATATTAGTCTGTATAAGTCACGTACCGGACACAACCTCAAAAATTAATTTCACCGACGGCGACACAAAATTTGACACTAATGGTGTTCAGTTTGTAATAAATCCAAATGACGAATTTGGCCTTACCCGCGCTATGTGGTTTAAGGAAAAACAAGGTGCAACGGTTCACGTAATTAACGTTGGCGGCGCCGAAACCGAGCCAACACTTCGGAAAGCATTGGCGATTGGCGCTGATGAAGCAATAAGAATAAACACAGCTGCAACAGATGGATTTTCGGTTGCAAAACAACTTGCAAATGTTGTAAAAGAAGGAGGTTACGATTTAGTAATTGGCGGAAGAGAATCTATCGATTATAACGGTGGAATGGTTCCTGGAATGGTTGCAAAATTAACTGGAGCAAATTTTGTGAATACATGTATTGGTCTTGAAGTAGAAGGCGATAATGCGACTGCAATTCGTGAAATTGATGGTGGTAAGGAAACTCTTAAAACCTCACTTCCATTGGTAATTGGTGGACAAAAAGGTTTAGTTGAAGAAAGTGATCTTCGTATTCCAAACATGCGTGGCATCATGCAAGCCCGCACAAAACCACTAAACGTGAAAGAACCAATAGCTTCAAATGCAGAAACAAATACAGTTTCATTTGAAAAGCCAGCCCCAAAAGGAGCTGTGAAATTGGTTGACAGCGTAGAAGAGTTGATCAATCTTTTGCACAACGAAGCGAAAGTAATTTAAGAATCAAAAAAAGAAAAACATGTCAGTTTTAGTATATACAGAATCAGAAGAAGGAAAAATAAAAAAAATCGCTTTGGAAGCAGTTGCTTACGCAAAAGGAATTGCAGAGCAAATGGGGACTTCGGTTACAGCAATTAGCATAAACGCTAATGACACTTCAGAATTAGGAAAATATGGTGCTTCAAAAGTTTTGCAGGTCTCTAATGATAAATTGGGTAAATTCAACGCTGAAGCTTATGCAGATGTAATTGCGCAAGCCGCAAAAAATGAAGAGGCCAAAGTTATTGTTGTTACTTCAAGCGCAAACAGTAAATTTTTAGCACCTGCACTTGCAGTAAATTTGGAGGCAGGTTATGTTCCAAATGTAACAGCACTTCCTGAAAGCACTTCGCCTTTCAAAGTAAAATCGAATGTTTTCACTAACAAAGCGTTCGCTTCAACTGAAATCAAAACCGATAGAAAAATTATTGGCTTGGGTAAAAATTCTTATGGCTTGAAGGAGAATGAAACTTCTGCAACAAATGAATCTTTTACTCCAAATCTTGACGCTCACGATTTTGCTATGGAAATTGTTTCCGTAGATAAGGCTACCGATAAAGTAACCATCGCTGATGCGGAAATAGTTGTTTCTGGCGGCCGCGGACTGAAAGGTCCAGAAAACTGGGGAATGATAGAAGATCTTGCAAAGACTTTGGGCGCAGCAACAGCCTGCTCTAAACCCGTTAGTGATATGGGTTGGAGACCTCATAGCGAACACGTAGGGCAAACTGGGAAACCTGTTGCATCAAATCTTTACATTGCCATTGGTATTTCAGGAGCAATCCAGCATTTGGCGGGTATCAATTCTTCAAAAGTAAAAGTAGTAATAAATAACGATCCAGAAGCCCCTTTCTTTAAGGCTGCCGACTACGGTATTGTTGGTGATGCTTTTGAAATTGTACCACAACTCACTGAAAAATTAAAAGAATTTAAAGCGCAGAACGCATAATTTTTTATTAATTTGTGCCTCGATAAAGGCTGTTTAGATAAGGAAGCATCCAAATTTAAACAGCCTTTTTTTATTGTTTTTTATTCGCTATTTTTATAATCCATTGTTTAACTGAACACTGCGTACTGATCCCTGAACACTGAAAAATGAGTTTAGTAAAACTTACCATAAAAGGAATATCCTACAGCCAAACCCAAAATGGCGCCTACGCCCTTATCTTAAACGAGGTGGATGGAGAACGAAAATTGCCAATTGTTATAGGTGCTTTTGAAGCTCAATCCATAGCTATTGCTTTGGAAAAAGACATCACTCCGCCCCGACCACTCACCCACGACCTTTTTAAAAATTTTGCGGACCGTTTTGATATTGTAGTTAAGCAAGTTATTATTCACAAATTGGTTGATGGCGTTTTCTACTCCAGCATTATTTGCGAACGCGACAAAATTGAAGAAATAATAGACGCCAGAACTAGTGACGCTATTGCTTTGGCACTTCGTTTTAAAGCGCCAATTTTCACATATAAAAATATTTTGGACAAAGCCGGAATATTTCTTAAAACCTCTACCAGTAAAAAAACTATCTCTAAACAAGAAGATACTGTCATTGAAAACCTGTTTTTAGGGGAAGACAAAGAATCTGTAAAACCTACTGGAGAAGATTACAGCAAACTAAGTCTTACCGAACTCAACAAATTGTTAGATGATGCTGTAAACAATGAAAACTACGAAAAGGCGGCCAGCGTTCGGGATGAAATTTCAAAAAGGCAATAACTGGAACTTATAAAAAATTTATGCAGAAATTTTTAGTTATAACGCTCGCTCTTTTATTCTTCGGAACTGTTTTCGGACAAAGCATTGAAAGAACTTGGCAATTTTCAGAAGTTAAGGACAACAGCGGACTTTCAATCCTTAAAATTAATCCCGAAACAGATTATCTAAAACTTGAAAACGGCTCTTTTGAATATAAAATGGCTGGCATCGATAGCCTAAAGTCAAGCGGGGATTATATAATTCAGAATAATCTTTTGGTGCTTTTCTTCAACCAGCCAAGTGATAGCATTAGAAGATTTCGGGTTACGGAAATAACCGACAGCACACTTTCACTTTCAGAAAAAAATTATAACTACAATCTAAAAATTAAAGATACGGCCGCAGCTTCAGCTTTGGCTTCTGTTGCCAAATCATTGGAAATAATTCCAAGCGCAGGATTTTCAATGCAGAGTCTTTGGCGCGGTATTTTAGGAATGGTTTCGTTAATATTACTAGCTTTTCTTTTCAGTTCAAACAAAAAAGCCATCAATTGGAAAACTGTAGGTATTGGTCTGGCTTTTCAACTTTTTATTGCCATTGGAGTATTAAAAGTGAATTTTATAAAAAACGCTTTTGAGGCCGTTGGTCAGCTTTTCATCAATGTTTTAGAATATACAAGAGCTGGAAGCGAATTCCTTTTTGGAGGAATGTTGAATATAAATTCCTTCGGTTTTATTTTTGCATTTCAGGTATTACCAACCATTATATTCTTCTCCGCCCTAACTTCTGTTCTGTTTTACTTCGGTATAATTCAAGTAATTGTAAAAGGAATGGGCTGGCTATTGACGAAGATTTTGAATATTTCAGGTGCTGAAAGTTTAAGCGTTGCCGGAAACATCTTTTTGGGTCAAACCGAAGCCCCACTCCTTATAAAAGCATATTTGGAAAAAATGAATAAGTCTGAAATGCTTTTGGTAATGATTGGTGGAATGGCAACTGTTGCGGGAGCTGTACTTGCGGCTTATATTGGATTTTTGGGTGGCGATGATCCTGCATTGAGACTGACTTTTGCAAAACACCTTCTCGCCGCTTCCGTTATGGCGGCTCCAGGCGCGATTGTTATATCAAAAATATTATATCCACAGACCGAGCCCATTAATACAGATGTAAAAGTATCTTCAGAAAAAATTGGTTCCAACTTTTTGGATGCTATTGCAAACGGTACAACAGAAGGTTTAAGGCTTGCCGTAAATGTTGGCGCCATGCTTTTGGTTTTTGTTGCATTTATAGCAATGTTCAACGGTATATTGGGCGCGCTGGCAGGATTTGATGGTTTTGCCATTCAATCTTTGAATATCAATTGGCATTTTACGTCATTAAATGCAGTTATTGCTGAAAACACAGCTTATGATAGTCTTTCACTTGAATTTATATTAGGAACTATTTTCGCCCCACTAATGTGGCTTATTGGTGTTGCAAAAGAAGATATGACGATGATGGGCCAATTACTGGGAATAAAACTTGCCGCAAGTGAATTTGTGGGCTACATACAGTTAGCGGAACTTAAAAATGTAACGAACGAACTCCACCTCAATTACGAAAAGAGTATTATTATGGCAACCTATATGTTATGTGGTTTTGCAAATTTCGCATCTATTGGAATCCAAATTGGAGGGATTGGTTCTTTAGCGCCTGGACAACGAAAAACCCTTTCAAAATTTGGAATGAAGGCTTTGATTGGAGGAACTATTGCATCACTAATTTCTGCAACTATTGCGGGAATGATTATTGGCTAGGATTACGAACTACCGTATTTGCCCAATCTTCAGCTTCAGCTATTGTTTTAAAATAACTAAACGCTCCTTTAAAAAATCCCTGTTCATTGTATGCTTCTTCTTTAACAGCATCACTTTCTGAAACAATTGCTAAACCAACCATATATTTTGGGTTAATAGCTTTATAAGCCGATGGAGAAATGGGCGACGCAAATTTTCTACTAGCAATAAATACATATTTTTTATTTAAATAATGATTCCCTGCAAATGAAAGAATCTCTTTTGCCGCTTCTCCTGTTATGCCATCAGAAGCCAAATGAAAAACTAAATAGTTTTCATAACATTCCATAAGTCCATGTGGAGTATCGTATAATTTTTTCATTGTTTAACAAATGTTATACAAATATAAACATCATTCTTAAATAAATGTTAAATCGTTAATAACTTATTTAAAAGCAATTCTTAAATAATTTGAGCATCAACTTCGCTATTAGTATTTTTAAGCCTACAATTTAGATTCAAATTAATGAAACAATATCACGACCTTCTGAAACACGTTATAGAAAATGGTGCTGAAAAGCAAGACCGAACAGGCACAGGAACGAAGAGCGTTTTTGGCTATCAAATGCGTTTTGATCTCAGCGAAGGTTTCCCGATGATTACTACCAAAAAACTTCATTTAAAATCGATTATTTATGAACTATTGTGGTTTTTGAATGGGGACACAAACATTAAATATCTTCAGGAAAACGGGGTTCGTATTTGGAACGAATGGGCAGATGAAAATGGTGAACTTGGACCAGTTTACGGTCATCAGTGGCGCAACTGGAATAACGAAGAAATTGATCAGATTACAGAAATAATCCAAACACTCAAAACAAATCCAGACAGCAGAAGAATGCTTGTTAGCGCTTGGAACCCAAGCGTGATGCCCAATACTTCAAAACCTTTTTCAGAAAATGTGGCCAATGGAAAAGCTGCCCTTCCACCTTGCCATGCTTTTTTTCAATTTTATGTTGCAAATGGAAAATTATCCTGTCAACTCTATCAAAGAAGTGCCGATATTTTTTTAGGAGTTCCTTTCAATATTGCTTCTTATGCATTACTAACAATGATGGTCGCACAAGTTTGCGGATACCAACCAGGCGATTTTATCCACACCTTCGGTGATGCCCATATTTACAGTAATCACTTTGAACAAGTTGAACTTCAACTTTCTCGCGATGTGCGTCCTTTGCCAAAAATGTTGCTCAATCCAGATGTAAAAGATATATTTGGCTTCACTTTTGATGACTTTACACTTGTGGATTATAATCCACATCCACACATTAAAGGCGCTGTTGCTATTTAATTAAAACCTCAACTTCTCAATGAAAAACCTACTTATTGCAGTCTGCATTCTTTTTTCAACTACAATTTTTGCTCAAGAAGAATGGGGCAATGTCAATAAAAACACTGTAACTTTAAAAGAAATTGCCCCAATCTGGCCCGGTTGCGAAGCTGGTGATGCTGCAAAAAGAGACGCTTGTTTCAACCAAAAACTATCAGCTCATATTTCAAAAAACTTTAAATATCCTGCCGAGGCCTATAAAAATAACGATCAGGGAAAAGTGATTGTTGAATTCATCATAAATGAAAAAGGCGTGGTGGAAGTAACGAGTGTTTCTGGAGGCACAAAAGCGCTTCAAGACGAAGCTAAACGAAACATTTTAGCTATTCCGAAAATGGCTAAACCTGGAATGATGGGAGGTAAACCACGCGCTATTAAAATGGCGGTTCCTTTTACTTTTAAAACTGGGAAATAAATGTTGCAAAAGCTATTAATATTTACCGCATTCATTATTTCTTTCGCATCTTTTGCGCAAGAAGGAACCATAACAGAAGTTACGGAAACTGAAATTACAAAAGGCGATGTTCCTTATGCAGTTATTGAAAATGTTCCTGTATATCCTGGTTGTGACGGAAACGGGAATCAAGAACTAAAAGACTGTATGTCTGCTAAAATTTCTCAATTTGTCAGCAGTAATTTTAGCATGAAAAAAATTGCATCATTAAACTTAGATCCAAAATTATACAGGGTGGCTGTTCAATTTAAAATTGACAAACAAGGTAAAGTTGTAGATGTAAGAGCCCGTGCAGCTCATAACGAAATTGAAAAAGAGGCCGTTCGGGTGGTTAGTAAACTTCCTCAAATGGAACCTGGAAAACAACGAGGTGAAGCCGTTGGAGTGCTATATTCACTTCCTATTGTTTTTAAAATTGAAGCTCCAAAAACAGTAAACGCTAAAAAAAATAAACGGAAAACAAAAAACTGAGAAAAGATAGTTTAACAACTGTTTAACGTCTGCTAAATAGTGTTGAACAATTTTAATATTTATATTTAAAGTGTCGTCAAAAAAATGCGACACTTTTTTTATGATTGCAACCAATACTTTGGTTTCGTTCTTTCTCGAAACCCGCCAACATACCGAAAATATTTGCAAACCGCTGGAAATTGAAGATTATGTAGTTCAGCCAATCGTAGATGTTTCCCCACCAAAATGGCACCTTGGTCACACCACATGGTTTTTTGAGGAATTTATACTGAAGCCACACAAACCCAATTACCAACTGTATCACGAAGACTTTGCATTCGTTTTCAACAGTTATTATGAAAATGTGGGCAAACGTATAATTCGAAATGATCGCGGCAACCTATCCCGGCCGGGCGTTGCAAAAGTTTATGACTACCGCCATTATGTTACCAATGAAATGAAGGATTTCCTTTCGGAAGAAATTTCAAAGGAAATTGAAGAAATTTTTTTGATAGGAATTCATCACGAAAAACAACATCAAGAACTTCTGACTACAGACATAAAATACATTCTAGGTAATAACCCGTTACTCCCTAAATACAGCGATTCTTTTTCAGAAAACCCGATTCAAAATTTTCAGCAGGAATGGATTGAAATGGAAGAAGGTATTTATGAAATAGGTCATAAAAACAATGAAGAGTTTTGTTATGACAATGAATTAGGCCGACACAAAATATATCTTCACGAATATAAAATTTCGAATAAACTTATAACAAATTCTGAATACCTTGAATTTATAACTGCAGCGGGATATAAAAATTTTAATCTATGGCATGCAGAAGGTTGGGATTGGGTAAAACAGAACAACGTTACTGCACCTATGTATTGGCACAATATTGATGGTGATTGGCACCAATACACAATGAAAGGACTTCAAAAAATAGACTTGGAAGCGCCCATTTCACACATTTCCTATTTTGAAGCATTTGCTTTTGCACAGTGGAAAGATTGCCGTATACCCACCGAATTTGAATGGGAAGTTGCACAACAAAATTTCAAATGGGGTAGTCGTTGGGAATGGACCGAAAGCGCTTACCTGCCCTACCCTTATTATACTAAGGCGCCTGGCGCACTCGGAGAATACAATGGTAAATTTATGGTGAATCAAAAAGTGCTTCGCGGCGGTTCTGTAGCAACTCCAAGCAAACATACACGACCTACTTATCGCAATTTTTTTCAAACCAACTTGCGGTGGCAATTTACAGGTTTAAGGTTAGCAAAATAAATACGACTATAATCTCATGACTACAAAAATAAAACCCCAACAAAACACTATTTTCAAAAAGGAAGTATCAGAAGGCCTCAGCAGTTTTCCCAAACGCCTTTCCTCGAAATATTTTTATGACAAAAAAGGCGACAAGCTTTTTCAGGATATTATGGCGATGCCCAGCTATTACTTGACAGATTGTGAATTTGAAATAATTTCAAAAAACACTTTCACTATTGCAGCATTGTTCCGTGACAGAACAAAAGGCTTAGACCTTATTGAACTAGGCGCAGGCGATGGCAAGAAAACGAAAGTGCTTTTAAAATATATGGCTGAAAATAATTTCAACTTTATTTATAAGCCTATTGACATAAGTGAAAATGCTGTGGAATTGCTTTCCAATAATTTGGCACACGAAATGCCTACACTTACTGTGGATGCTGAAGTTGGCGAATACTTCGAAGTTTTAGAAAGACTGAAAGGCTTCAACAAACGAAAAAAAGTGATTATGGTTTTGGGAAGTAACATCGGCAATCTTCCACATCCCAAAGCCATTGAATTTCTCACAAAACTGAAAGATGCTATGCTTCCCGAAGATTTGCTTTTTATGGGTTTTGATCAAAAGAAAAATCCGCAGACCATTCTTGATGCTTATAACGACGAAACTGGAATTACTGAAGCTTTCAATAAAAATATTTTAACTAGAATTAACCGTGAACTTGGCGGAAATTTCGAAGTAAACAATTTTAAACATTGGGAAGTTTACGATCCGGAAACTGGTACTGCAAAAAGTTTTTTAGTAGCCACCAAAGCAATGAAAATAACAATTGAAGAACTTCGGCTTACCATAAATTTTGATGAATGGGAAACAATCCACACCGAAATTTCACAGAAATACGATGACAGAACTGTTAGTTGGCTTGCCAAAGAAGCGGGACTAAAAATTGAAACCTCCTTCGCTGACGATAAAGATTATTATAAAAATTACGTTTTTAGAAAAGCTTGAAATTTCAAGAATAATGATGGTTGCCAAAAATTTTTAAACAACTAAACATTTACACAACTTCACAATTAAACACTTCAACCCACTTATGAAAGCCATTTGGAACAATAAAACAATCGCAGAAACAAAGGAAACGGTAGTAATTGAAAACAATCATTATTTTCCTTCAGCAGCAATAAAAAAAGAATTTTTTAAATCAAGTAACACGCACTCCCACTGTCCGTGGAAAGGTGAGGCATCCTATTTTACAATTGAAGTTGATGGAAAGCAGAATAAAGATGCGGCTTGGTATTATCCAAGTCCAAAACCTGCGGCTGATGCCATCAAAAATCACGTCGCTTTTTGGAAAGGTGTGGAAATAATAGAGTAATTATTTTAAAAATTGCATTAAAGTTTCAAGCTCTTCTTCGGCATTGTAATAATGAAAACTCACCCGAATCCCACCACCTCGTGGAGAACAAATAATATTATTTTGTTTTAATTTTTCAAACAGTGCAGAATCTCCCTTTAAATTAAAAATTGAACTATGCTTTTCACGAAGTAGTGTATCCTTTTTCAATAAATCCATTTCAGCAAAACTTTCTTTTGCCTTGGCTGACAGAGAAGCAATTTTTTGAAACAAATCTTTCTTCCCAAGCTTTTCTTGAAACAAGATTGCCTGCTCCAAACTTCCGTAATTCAGCGTATCTTGATGCCCGGGTTCAAAATATTTCATAAAAGCGGTTTCCGAAGCCAGACTTTCAAAACGTTCCGCAGAATTAAATCCAATTGTCTTCGGAAAAATGCGCTCACGAGCAGCTTCTTTCACCATTATAAATCCATTGCCATAACCTGCAGTTAACCATTTATAGGCACTTGCGCCAAGAACATCAATCGCGTTTTCTGCAAAATTGAAATTTTCAGTACCTAAATATTGTGTTCCATCAGCGATTAACAATAAATTTGGATATTTGCTTTTTAATTCTTTCAAAAATTTAAAATCTATTTTTATCCCGTTCAGCCACTGCACAACGCTGAAAATAAAAATATCTGGCTTGTGTTTCGCGACCGCTGCTTCAATATTCTGTTCTAGATTTTCATCTATTTCAGCAAAACAAACATCGAAATCTCGTGTTTCCACTGGCCAAAGTATTGATGGATAATCATTTTTTAAAAGAAGAATTTTCTGTCCCTTCGGAAGTCCTTCCAGAACTGTATTCATCCCAAAAGAGAAATTAGGAACCAAAGCTGTTTCTTCTTCCGAAGCATTAAAAAAGTTCGCCACCGTTTTCCGGATTTGTTCAATGTGCTTTTTATGATGATCGCGAAACACACTTGCGTGATTCATCAAATCCATATCGTGCTGCCTGCGCCACTCCACGACGGGCTTTGGTATCACTCCATTTGACGCGGTATTTAAATAAGTACAAGATGCTAATGCGGGAAAATGTTTGCGTATTTCTTCCATAAATGAATAGTCTAAAAGGCGAAAAAAGGGTATTTTTACATTACTGAAACCCTCCGTTTCTATTCAACGAAAATACCCAACTATGTTCTCAAAAGCTAAAAAAAACGAAAGAATTGATCCCGAACAGCGCGAACAATACGAATATGCTCGACGTCGCATAAAAGCAAAAAAAACTTTAATGCGCCATTTCATTGTTTTTTTGGTGGGTTCCGTTTTGTTAATTCTTATAAATCCTATCTTGGGTTATGGTGAAAATTTCTTTATAAAAGATTGGTTTATTTGGGCAATTTTAATTTGGACATTCATCTTTTTGATTCATCTTTTCAACGTTTTTGTGATGAATAAATTTATGGGAAAAGAGTGGGAAGATCGCCAAATGGAAAAACTGAAAGTCCGTCAAGCGGAAAAAATGGCTGAAATTCAGAAAAAAGTGGATACAGAATTACAACTGCCCACAATACCTTCCGAAGATCTAAAAAAAAACGAACTGAACAATCCCTTACCACCAGACGTAGAATGATTACAATGATTGCCGCCGCTGGCGAAAATAACGAATTGGGAAAGGACAACGATCTGCTTTGGCATTTACCGGACGATTTTAAACGTTTTAAGCAACTCACTACGGGCCATCATATTATTATGGGACGCAAGACTTTTGAAACGTTTCCGAAGCCTTTGCCCAATAGAATCCATATAGTTATTACACGAAACAAAAGCTATAAAAAAGAAGGCGCGGTTGTGGTTCACGATATGAAAGAAGCTTTAAAACTTGCCGAAAAAGACGAACAGCCTTTTATAATTGGCGGAGGTGAAATTTATAAAATGGGGCTTCCAGTTACAGATAAAATTGAACTGACCCGCGTTCAAGGAACTTTTGAAGATGCTGATACTTTTTTTCCAAATTTTTCAGAGGAAGAATGGGAACTTCTTTCAGAAACAAAACACGGAAAAGATGAAAAACACAACTATTCCTTCAACTATCAAACTTGGGTTCGCAAATAAAAATTTATATTTAATTCTACTTTAAAAACTATTTATGAAAGCATATATATTCCCAGGGCAAGGCACCCAATTCACTGGAATGGGCAAAGATCTTTACGATAATTCCTCAAAGGGAAGAGAACTTTTTCAGCAAGCCAATGAAATTTTGGGTTTTGATATTACAAAAATAATGTTTGAAGGCACTGCGGATGAACTAAAGGAAACCAAAGTTACACAACCAGCAATTTTTTTGCACTCCACCATTTTGGCGGAAGTAATGGGAAACAAGTTTCAGCCAGATATGGTTGCGGGACATTCTTTGGGGGAAATTTCGGCATTGGTTGCAAATAAAACACTAGACTTTAGTGACGGACTGAAACTGGTTTACAAACGCGCTTTGGCAATGCAACACGCCTGCGAATTAACACCGTCAACAATGGCGGCAGTTTTAGGTTTGGAAGATAATTTAGTAGAGATTATTTGTGCAGATACTCCGGGGATTGTTGTTGCAGCAAACTACAACTGTCCCGGCCAGCTAGTAATTTCTGGCGATATTGATGCTGTGGGAAAAGCTTGTGAAAGTTTAAAAGAAGCTGGCGCTCGACGTGCATTAATTTTACCTGTTGGCGGAGCATTTCACAGTCCTTTAATGGAACCCGCTCGTGAAGAATTAGCTGCTGCAATTGAAGCAACCCAATTCAAGAATCCTGCTTGTCCAATCTATCAAAACGTTTCAACTTTTGCGGTTACAAATTCTTCGGAAATAAAGGAAAATTTAATTTTCCAACTTACCGCTCCAGTTAAATGGACACAGAGTATTCAAAATATGATTAAGGATGGCGCAACTAAATTTATAGAAGTTGGCCCAGGAAATGTTTTGCAAGGATTGGTGAAGAAAATCGATAGCTCTGCAGAAACTGAAAAGGCGGAAATGTGAATTCGTTAATTCAAAAAATAGCCAGTCCGAAGAAATTAGATGAAATAGAAAAAAACCATTCTCAATTAGTTTTTTCCGATGTAGAATGGATTGATAGGTTTTGGTCTAATTAATTTTAAATATATAAAACAAAAAACACCGAATGAAATTTCATCATTCGGTGTTTTTGTTTTATAAAATTCAATCTTAAATTTTGAACTTTGAATTGTTAGGCACTTATCCTACAATCAGCGCAGTCTTTAACTTCTCCATAGTAGGTTTCTCGGTATTTGTGCACAGTTTTAAAAGGGACTTTCAAAAAAGTTTTTTTAATGTAGATCACACTTGTGGTGAACATTCCCATCTTTTCCGTAAATCGTTTTTCTATTTTTGTTTGTCGTTTCACTGAAACTAACTTCATAACTTTTGTTTATCTGTTTGTGGCAAAGAAACAGGTCTCAATCGCCAATTCCAAACTATTAGCGTTAAACCTTCATTAAAATACTGTTTATGAGATATTTCTGATTTTTTTCTCCCACTTCCAAGCAGATTTTAAAGCATCTTCCATAGTTTTTTCAGCTTTCCAGCCTAAAATTTCATTCGCTTTTTTGGTATCTGCATAAACCGAAATCACATCGCCGGGACGACGTGCTACAATTTTATAATTCACTTTTTCACTAGTTGTTTTTTCGAATGAATTCACAACTTCCATTACAGAACTACCTCTACCCGTTCCCAAGTTGAAAACCTCAAATTGAGTTTTATTTTTTTCTGAAAGTAAACGTTGCAACCCAATAACATGTGCTTTCGCCAAATCTACAACGTGAATATAATCGCGAACGCAACTACCATCTTCCGTGGGATAATCATCGCCAAAAACAGATAATTCTTTTCTTAATCCAGCCGCGGTTTGAGTTATAAATGGAACAAGATTCTGCGGAACGCCTGCAGGAAGCTCCCCGATTTCTGCTGTTTCGTGCGCGCCAATTGGATTAAAATAACGTAGCGCAATTGCCTTTAAAGTAGAAATAGCACAGGTATCTTTTAAGATTTCTTCACTAATTTGTTTTGTATTTCCGTATGGCGAAGTGGCTTCTTTTATTGGCGCATCCTCAGTAATTGGTAGCGAATCGGGTTCACCATACACTGTACATGATGAACTGAAAATGAAATTCTTAATTCCGTAAGCATTACATTCCTGAAGCAAATAAATAAGTGTGCTCAGATTATTTTCATAATAAAGTAACGGATTTTCAACACTTTCTCCAACTGCTTTACTCGCCGCAAAATGAATTATTCCTTCAATATCTTGATTTCTTTTAAAAAAATCTGAAACATCTGCTTTATAGCGCAAATCCAGCCTTTCAAAAGCTGGAGGGGTTTTGGATATATTGGTTATCCCTTCCAAAACATCTAAAGATGAATTTGAAAGGTTGTCAATAATAATAACATGATAACCTGATTTTTGAAGTTCAACAACGGTGTGGGAACCTATATAGCCCAATCCGCCTGTAACAAGTATTTTTTTCATTATTTGGCAACGAAATTTATAATAGTTTCAGTGATATATTTTATTTGCTCATCATCTAATTCTGTATGCATTGGCAGTGAAATCACTTCTTTTATCAATTGATTTGTAACAGTAAAATCCTCTTCTTTATAGCGTTCATCTTTATAAGCTTTTTGAAGATGTAGCGGAATTGGATAGTAAACTCCACACGGAATTCCTTTTTCACTTAAATGGTTTACCAACGCATCGCGCTTGCCATTCAGGATTTTCAAAGTATATTGATGAAAAACGTGGCTTCTTTCTGAAATGTTTTTTTCAGTGTCAAATCCACCGGGAGTTACAATATTTTCGATTCCTTTAAACACAGCTGTGTATTTACTTGCTGCCTCAATTCTGGCTTTATTGTAATTGTCCAAATACGGAAGTTTTGCACGAAGCACCGCAGCTTGAATAGAGTCTAACCTACTATTAACGCCCACGACATCATGATGGTAACGTTCGTACATTCCGTGGTTTACAATGCCGCGAATAATGTGGGCCAGATCATCATCATTCGTGAAAATAGCTCCGCCGTCCCCGTAACAACCTAAATTTTTTGAAGGAAAAAACGAAGTGGAAGCAACGTGGCCAATAGTTCCTGCTTTTTTCTTCGAACCATTTTTTGAAGTATAATCCGCTCCAATTGCTTGAGCGTTGTCTTCAATTACATACAGATTGTGTTCATTGGCAATATCCATAATTTCGTCCATATTCGCCACAAGGCCGAAAAGATGAACGGGAACTATCGCTTTTGTTTTTGGGGTAATTGCCTTTTTTATTGCTTCAATATCTATATTGAAATTGATTGGATCCACATCTACCAAAACAGGAGTGAGTTGTAAAAGCGCAATTACTTCAACGGTTGCAGCAAAAGTGAAATCGGCGGTTATTACTTCATCACCTGGTTTTAACCCCAATCCCATCATCGCTATTTGAAGTGCATCGGTTCCGTTTGCACAAGGAATCACGTGTTTTACATCTAAATATTGCTCTAGTTCTTTTTGAAATTCGTGAACCTCGGGACCGTTTATAAAAGCTGTGGTTTCAATTACATTCATTATGGAACTGTCCACGCGCTCCTTTATATTTTCATACTGACCTTTAAGGTCAACCATTTGTATTTTCTTCATTCTTCAGAAATAATATTGAATTCGGTAAAATTACAAAAATGATATTTGTTTGAATTGAAGTTATTAAGTTATCGAAGCGCACATTTGGAATTTGGTGCGTGAAATTTGGTATTTTTGCTTCCTATGCATACAATCTACAATTTGTTGATTCATCTGGCTTCCTTTCATTTAAGGATAGTTGCGCTTTTCAACAAAAAAATGAAACTTTTCGTAAACGGCAGGAAAGACGTTTTTGAAATTCTTCAGAAAAAAATTTCTGCGGAAGATAAAACCATTTGGTTTCACTGTGCTTCTCTGGGCGAGTTTGAACAGGGCGTTCCAATAATGGAAGCAATGAAAAAGCTAAAACCAGATCATAAAATAATAGTCAGCTTTTTTTCGCCTTCAGGTTTTGAAATTAAGAAAAACTCTCCGCTAGCCGATGTGGTGGTTTATTTGCCGATGGACACCCAAAGCAATGCTAGAAAGTTCATTGCTGGAATTCATCCATCGATCGCATTTTTTGTGAAATATGAATTTTGGCCCAATTATCTTTTTGAATTAAAGAAAAGAAATATTCCCATCCTTTTGGTATCTGGGGTTTTTAGGGAAAAACAAATATTCTTTAAACCTTACGGTGGTTTTATGCGAAAGGCTCTGGCTACTTTTGATCACTTTTTTGTCCAGGATGAAAATTCCGATGCACTTTTACAAAGCATTGGTTTTAAAAATATAACTGTTAGTGGAGACACCCGTTTTGACAGGGTTTCACACCAAATTGAAATGGACAATACTTTAAAATTTGCCGAGGAATTTAAAGGAAATTCACTGTGTATTGTCTGCGGAAGCACTTGGCCTGAAGATGAAGCTGTGCTTTTGGATTATATAAATTCGGCATCAGAAAATGTAAAGTTTATTATTGCTCCTCATAAAATTGAAGTAGATAAAATTGAAGATTTTACAGGAAAAATTGTTAAAAAAACTGTTTTACACTCAAATATTGATGAAGTAAATATTTCTGAATATTCCGTTTTGATAATTGACTGCATCGGCTTATTGAGCAAACTTTACAGTTATGCAGATATTGCTTATGTGGGCGGCGCGATGGGAAAAACTGGGTTACACAATGTATTAGAACCAGCTACTTTTGGAGTGCCTATCATTATTGGGAAAAATTATGAGCACTTTCCAGAAGCCATTCGCCTAAGCAATTTAGCAGGATTATTTTCAATAAAAAATGATGTTGAGTGCAATGAAATTTTAGAGAAGTTAGTTACCAATGAAGATTTCAGAAATAAGACTGGGATGATTTCAGGCCATTTTATTAATAAAAATACGGGGGCGACACATAAAATAATGAACTACATATCTAATAACATTGAACAAGAAGATGTTAAAATCTTAAGGTAAAACTTGACTATTTAATCCATTTAATACTATTTTCACATTATTTAGTATATAATTATAAATTTGACAATTATAAAAAGTTAGCTTTGCTTGAACCAATAAACAATCTAATATGAAAAAAGTGTTTTTATTAATTTCAATTGCTTCATTAGCTCTTGGGTCGTGTCGCGAAAATAAAACCGAAACTAAAGAAATAATAAGAGAAGTTCAAGTTGAAAAAGAAACTCCCCAAGAGGATAAAGAAGGAATTCTTGAACGCACCGCTAAAGAAGTGGACAAAGAAGTAAACCAAGAAATAGACAAAAAAATTAACGAAATCGGAAATGATAAATAATTTATAAACACTAACTCAAAACTTAAAAACATGAAAAAGCTAACAATGATTGCCCTATTTGCAGGATTTTTAACCATTTCTCTAACCTCTTGTAGAGATAAAAAAGAAATGACTGAAGTAGAAGAAACTGTTCAGGAAATGCAAGATAAAGGTGCTGATGTTGAAGTGAGTCAAGACGGTGACAAAATTAAAATGGAAACCGAAGACGAAAAGGTAAAAATAAAGACTGATGATGACGGAAATGTAAAAATAAAACAAAAAGATAAAGAGTAGTTTTATCTTTCAAAACCAAAAAGGGATGTTCTTTTAGAATGTCCCTTTTATTTTAAACTATTTATTTGTCCCTTCAAATCATCCATAGATTGCTGTAATTGGCGTAACAAATTACTTTCAGAAGGTTCATCCACTCCAAAGCTTAGTTTACTGTTTACAAGCCAAAGTTCTTGAATATCCTTCACTTTCACATCTATGGGTAAATATTCATCATTGAGAGAAATAAGTCTGATCCTTTGCAGATTGTTAGGAAGTTTTTGAAGTTTTTTCACTAAAACTGAATCTCTTAAAACCACTATATAAATCTTGCTATCTGTAGCCTCAATGATACTTGGTACTGCACGACCCAAAACCCACTCATTCGGTTTTATGTTTGGCAACATACTATCGCCTTCTACCTGAAAACCTCGGTAGGAAGCATTTCTGTATTCTGGCAATGGAATATTGAAAGCTGGTAGCGTTTGATACCAGCCCATATCGTGAATGTTGTTTGGGTAACCGGCTGCAGCTTTTTGATTTACTAATAGAATGCTATCCTCGCCCGTAGAATTTATCGTTATAACCTTCGGACTAACATCACCGCGCGAAGTGTCAATGTTTTTTTCAAAACTTTTTCCATAAAGCCATAAAGGATTTATATTGAATTGAGCCATCAGCTCCATTACAATTTTTCCTGTAATTTTGGTTTTCCCTCTTTCAATATCAGCAGTTGTTGCGCCAATATCTAGTAATTCAGCAAAGGATTGTTGCGTATGGCGAAGCTCCTCACGAAGTTGCTTAAAGCGTTGCGCTTCAATGGATAATTTTGTTCCCATACCACAAATATAAAATATTTTGGAAAATATCCAAATAAAAACTGGAGTATATCCAATAATTTGGAATATTTCCTTAATTTTGGCCATACTCCAAATCTCTGCTATGAATTTTGAACGAATAAAAGAAAAACTCAGCATTCTTGCTGACGCCGCAAAATATGATGTTTCCTGTTCTTCCAGCGGAAGTAATAGAAAAAATACAAATAAAGGATTGGGAAACAGCAGCGGCATGGGCATTTGTCACAGTTATACTGAAGATGGACGATGCGTTTCCTTATTAAAAATTCTATTGACCAATCACTGTATTTTTGACTGCGCGTATTGCGTTACCCGAAAAAGTAACGACATTAAACGCGCCGCCTTTCAAGTACAGGAAGTAGTTGATTTAACCATTAATTTTTACAGAAGAAATTATATTGAAGGACTTTTTTTGAGCAGCGGAATTTTCAAGAATGCAGATTATACAATGGAACGTTTAATCGCTGTTGCTAAAAAATTGCGGGAAGAGGAAAATTTTAATGGTTACATTCATTTGAAATCAATTCCAGGAGCAAGCGATGAATTGATGCGAGAAGCTGGACTTTATGCGGATAGACTTTCAGTAAACATAGAAATTCCCACAGAAAAAGGTCTTAAACTTTTAGCTCCAGATAAAGACAGAAAAGATTTCATAAAACCAATGGAGAAGGTAAAGAATGAAATAATTCAAAATAAAAATGAACGGAAACTTTTAAAGAAAGTTCCTATTTATGCTCCAGCAGGACAAAGCACACAAATGATTGTAGGTGCCAGCGGCGAAACGGATGCTGAAATTATGTACACTTCTCAACACTTTTACAAATCATACAATCTTAAAAGGGTTTATTATTCAGGCTATATTCCAATTAGCTATGACCAGCGTTTGCCTTCTATCGGGACAGCTGTTCCTCTATTGCGTGAAAATAGATTGTACCAAACAGATTGGCTTCTTCGCTTTTACGGTTTTGATGTTCGCGAATTGCTGAATAGGGATTTCCCCAATTTGGAATCCGATATTGACCCAAAACTTAGTTGGGCGCTACGAAATTTAGATCAGTTTCCAATTAATGTAAATACAGCAGATATGCGAATGTTGTTGCGTGTTCCAGGGCTGGGCGTTAAGTCGGTTCACAAAATAATCCAAGCAAGACGTTACAGAAATTTGAATTGGGAAAATCTAAAAGCTATTGGTGCTTCACTTAACAGAGCAAAATATTTTATTACGTGCGATTCAAGAATTTTTGAAGGAAAAGATAGAACCGCGGCACAATTAAAAGGACTTATCTTAAACAATTCAAACAGTAAATTCTCTTCAACTATAAGTGCTCAACTAAATCTTTTTGACCCATACAATTCAAAGTCTGCATAATGACTATATTAAAATATGACGGTACTTTTGAAGGCTTTCTCTCAGCAGTCTTTCATATTTATGAATATAAAATAGACAATGCATCAATAGAAAAAGCGGAAAGCGCATCATCCACACTTTTTGATTCCGAAGAAGAAATTATTACAGATCAAACAAAAGCAAAAAGAGTTTGGAACGGCATCACAAAAAAAATATCAAATGCGGGAAAAGGAAAACTTTACAAAGCTTTTTTAAGTGAAATACCACAGATTGAAAACACAATGCTTGCTTACATAAAGCACGCCATCTCTTCTGAAAAAAATATTGAGACTGATTATACCGATGCCAATATACTTACAATAGATAAGATTGCTAAAAAAGTGAGCCGTGAAAAGCATAGAATGGATGCGTTCGTTCGGTTTCGGCTTACTCAGGATGGAATTTATTTTGCTACCATTGAACCAGATTTTAATGTTTTGCCACTAAATGAAGATCATTTCAAAAAAAGATACGCCGATCAAAAATGGATTATCTACGATTTAAAGCGGAAATACGGTCTCTTCTATAACCTCGAAAATGTGGAAGTAATTACATTGGAAATTACTTCAATTATCAATCAAAAATCACAGGCGTTACAATACTTCACAATTGAAGAAATGCAGTTTCAGGAACTTTGGGGCAATTACTTTAATAGCAGTAATATAGCCTCTCGCAAGAATATGCAATTACACATAAAACACATTCCAAAAAGGTACTGGAAATATTTGTCGGAAAAAAATTGATAAATCAAAATTTTAATTACTTTTGCAAACTATTAATCACTAATCTATTCTACAATGAAAAAATTATTTTTATCTCTTGCTGCTCTTGCATTAGTTGCTTCTGTATACTCTTGCAGAGAGACTACGACTGAAAACGCTGACGAAACTGCTGAATCAATGCAAACTGATGCTGAAAACGCAATGGACAACGCTGAAGAAGCTGTTGACAATGCTGCTGATGCAACTGAAGATGCTATGGAAGATGCTGGCGATGCTGTTGAAAAAGCTGCCGATGACACTAAAGATGCTGTAAAAGACGCTACTGACGGTCAATAAGCAATTTTTTTGCTAAAAAAATTGAAAGCCCTTTCATTTGAAAGGGCTTTTTTTATGGATTAAATTCAATTTTTATATAAAAAAAAGCCTCTTCAATAAAGAAGAGGCTTTTGTACTCGAGGCGGGACTTGAACCCGCACGACCAGATGGTCACAGGATTTTAAGTCCGGCGTGTCTACCAATTCCACCACTCGAGCATTTCGACTGCGCTCAATGCAGGCAGTACTTCGGTTCCAAAAAAAACCTTGCTTAGATTGTCTTTTACAATCTGGACTTAACAAAAAATGCCGAATTGCATCGGCATTTAAGGTTGAGCGAAAAACGGGATTCGAACCCGCGACCTCCACCTTGGCAAGGTGGCGCTCTACCAACTGAGCTATTTTCGCAGAATATTATATGAACGAAGCTTCCCATTGAAAGCGGGAGCAAATTTAAAAATTTTACTTCAAAACCAAAGTCTTTTTCAATAAATTATTGATGAATTTTACTTTTTAAATTTCACAGTTGTGTTTCGCTGTAACATGCGCCGAATCTCATTCAGTTTCATCAATGCTTCAACAGGCGTAAGTGTATCAATATCAATATCCAATATCTCTTCGCGAAGCTCTTCTAATAAAGGATCATCCAATTTAAAAAAGCTCAATTGCAGTTCTTCTTTTGAAACCGCCTTCATTTCTTCGGTCAATTCTTCAGAAGCATGGCTTTTTTCCAACCTTTTCAGAATTTTATTTGCTCGCTGAAGGACAGTTTGCGGCATTCCAGCCATTTTTGCAACGTGAATACCAAAACTATGATGGCTTCCGCCCGGAACAAGTTTTCGAAGGAAAAGAACATTATCTTTTAACTCTTTTACGGAAACGTTGTAATTCTTGATACGTGGAAATGTTTCCGTCATTTCATTCAGCTCGTGATAATGGGTGGCAAAAAGAGTTTTCCCTCTGGAAGTATGTTCGTGCAAATATTCGCTAATTGCCCACGCTATTGAAATTCCGTCATAAGTGCTCGTTCCGCGGCCAATTTCATCCAAAAGAATCAAACTCCGTTCCGAAAGGTTATTCAGAATACTTGCCGTTTCATTCATCTCTACCATAAAAGTAGATTCACCCATTGAAATATTATCGCTAGCCCCAACGCGTGTGAAAATTTTATCCACACAACCCATCCGCACTGCCGAAGCCGGAACAAAACTACCCATCTGCGCCAACAAAACAATTAAAGCCGTTTGCCGAAGAATAGCCGATTTACCACTCATGTTTGGCCCAGTAATCATAATTATTTGCTGATTTTCACGATCTAGGAAAACATCATTGGCAATATAGGGTGCATCTGGCGGAAGTTGTTTTTCAATCACCGGATGGCGACCTTCCTTTATATCCAAATCAAAAGTTTCATCAAGCAATGGACGTGTATAATTCCCTTCCCTGGCTTGGGTTGCGAAAGAACACAAACAATCTAATTGTGCAATTAAAGCCGCATTTTGTTGTACAGAACCAATAAATTGAAGCATCCAATCAACAAGTTTTGCGAAAATTTCCTGTTCCAAAACCAGTATTTTTTCTTCAGCACCTAATATTTTTGCCTCGTATTCCTTCAGTTCTTCTGTAATATATCTTTCAGCGCTTACAAGGGTTTGTTTCCTGATCCATTCCTGCGGAACTTTATCTTTATGTGTATTGCGGACTTCTATGTAATATCCAAAAACATTATTTGATGCTATTTTAAGCGAAGAAATTCCAGTGCGTTTGGTTTCTCGCTCCTGCATATCCTCCAAATATCCCTTCCCATTTGATGAAATATTCCGAAGCTCATCCAGGGTTTCTGAAAAGCCTTCCGCAACAGAGTTTCCTTTCAGAATATTTACCGGAGCTTCTTCAAAAAGCGTTTCTTTTATCTTATTCCGAAGCAATTCGCAATCGTGCAATTGTTCGCCAATAATTTTGAGCGATTCGTTTTTGGAATTTAAAGCCAATGCTTTTATAGGAACAATTGCTTCCAAAGAATTTTTAAGCTGAATAACCTCGCGTGGATTAACTTTTCCAGTTGCTACTTTTGAAATTAACCGCTCCAAATCGCCAATACGTTTGGTGTATTGTTGGGTTTTTTCTAAAGTAACTGGGTTATCGAGTAGAAAACTTACAACTTCGTGACGCCGATTTATGTTTTCAGCATTTTTAAGTGGAAGCGCCATCCAGCGTTTCAGAAGCCTTCCGCCCATGGGCGAAATGGTTTTGTCTATAACATCCAAAAGCGTAACCGCATTTTGCTGATTGGAATGATACAATTCCAAATTGCGAATGGTAAAACGGTCCATCCAAACGTACTCGTCTTCTGCAATTCGGGACAAACGCGAAATATGCTGCAATTTTGTGTGTCTGGTTTCACTTAAATAATGAAGTGCGGCACCAGCTGCAATAATGCCTTCTTCCAAATGATCTACTCCGAAACCTTTCAGATTTTTTGTGTCGAAATGTTTCGTAAGCGTTTCAAACGAATAATCGGTTTGAAAAATCCAATCCTCGAGATGAAAAACGTGATAATTATTCCCAAAGGTCTCTGAAAAAAGCTTTCTTTTCTGTTTTGAAAAAAGCACTTCTGAAGGATTGAAATTTTGAAGCAGTTTATCAATGTATTCCGCAGAACCTTCGGAAACCAAAAACTCCCCTGTGGAAACATCTAAAAAAGAAACACCAAGATTTTTAATGCCAAAATGAACAGCTGCCAAGAAGTTATTCGATTTTGATTTAAGAATATCGTCGTTAAAAGCAACTCCAGGTGTAATCAATTCTGTAACGCCACGTTTTACTATAGTTTTGGTCATTTTTGGATCTTCCAGCTGATCGCAAATAGCAACCCGACAACCCGCCATAACCAATTTTGGTAAATACGTATTTATTGAATGATGCGGAAAACCAGCAAGTTCCACATTATCTCCGCCATTATTTCTTGCAGTGAGTGTGATATTTAGAATTCCTGCGGCTCGCACGGCATCTTCCCCAAAAGTTTCGTAAAAATCGCCCACACGAAAAAGCAGCAAAGCATCGGGATACTTAGCTTTTATGGTATTGTACTGCTTCATTAATGGGGTTTCCTTCGTCGCCATAGTTCAAAAAATCTTTAATCGATAAATGTAACCAAAATGCTGTTTTCTTTAAAATGAAGTGGTTATGAATTATGCTGTTTTATCAACAATTGGCTTCAATTTTAGCCCGCTAACGATTAACTTTGCCACCTATGAAAAATCGCAAGCTGAAAAATAGCGAATTAGACCGCATAAATGCTGAAGAATACAAAGCTTCGGAAAAAACGCCGTTGATAATTATTCTTGACAACATTAGAAGTCTGAATAATATTGGTTCTGTTTTCCGCACCGCGGATGCTTTTCTGGTAAAGAAAATTTATCTCTGCGGAATTACCGCAAAACCGCCGCACAAAGATATTCAGAAAACCGCTTTGGGAGCGACAGACAGCGTAGATTGGGAATATGCTGAAAATGTTATGGACGTTGTTTCGAAACTGCAAAACGAGGGTGTTTTTGTGGCTTCCATTGAGCAAGCTGAACTCGCTGTTAACCTCAACGATTTTTCGGTTCAAAAAGAATTGACCTATGCAGTTATTTTCGGGAACGAAGTAAAAGGCGTTCAGCAAAAAGTAGTTACAGAGAGCGATGCTGTGATTGAAATTCCGCAGTTTGGAACCAAACATTCCTTGAATATTTCAGTAAGCGTGGGGGTTGTGGTTTGGGATTTGTTTGTGAAGTTGAGAAGTGAGAAGTGAGAAGTGAGAAGTGAGAAGTGAGAAGTGAGAAGTGAGAAGTGAGAAGTTAAATGTAAATTTTTCCGTCTTCATTTTCAAAAAAACCGGTGGAGTAATAGGTTCACATGAATTAATACAATACTGAAAACACCAATTACAATAGCAAACTTCAAGATATTGTGCAAAACCATATAATGGATTTTGTTTTTTGAATACCAAAGAACAGCAAGAAACACGGCCAATCCTAAAATACTCACGTAAAAATAGTAATCCATATAGCCTATATCTTCCTTAAATTTTGTGATAAGTAAAATGATTGGCGCCAAAGTCAAAACGCTTAAAACAGTAAGCATTCTCTTGGAAGTTTTTTCGCCATAAACAACAGGAATTGTATTGTAGCCGTGGGTTAAATCGCCTTTAATATTTTCAAGATCTTTCACCAATTCGCGCATTGAAATAAGTAGAAACAGAAAAGTGGCGTGCACCAAAATCACAACATCAAAATTGCCGTAATGCACAAAAATTGCAAAGAAAGGCACAACCGCCAGGATCGCTGCTGTAATGTTTCCGATGAAAGGAAATTTCTTAAGTTTATGGGAATAGAACCAAAGGAAAAAAATATAAATAGAGAAAAATAGTACGGCTCTAAACGAAACATAACTTGCAAAAATGACTGACAAAAAGTTGAGCACAAAATAGGCGGAAAGCTTTGTGCGTTGACTTACGAGCTTGTCCAACATTGTTTTGCGCGGTCTGTTTATTAAATCCTTTTCGCTATCATAAAAACTGTTTATTATGTAACCACTCGCAATTGCTGAAGATGAAGCCAAAACCAACATGAGCAAATTCACATCAAACAAAACATCGCGAACGCGCAGAGCTGGAGCCAATATGTATATACTGGTTAAATATTGTGCAATTACAATGATGAGAATATTGTAGCCGCGAATCAAAGAAAACAAGCTGAAAAACTTTAAAAGGAAGAATTTTTGTTTTCTGTTGAACATTTTATATATGAATAATATTATCTATTGATAAAATAATAGAAGATTACTTTTTCAAAAATCTTCTTACACCAATTTCATCATTCTTTGTCTTTATTTTAATAAAATATACACCCGGGGTTAATGTTGCGATTTCCAATCTTGATTTATTTGCTGATTGATCTGAGTTTTCTATAACCAATTGCCCTAAATTATTATAGACTTCAATACTATTCAGTTGTTTCTCAAAAACTATATTTATCAAATCTGATGAGGGGTTTGGATAAATTGAAAAGTTTAGTGTAGCATTTTCTCCTATTCCCATTATTAATGAGTTTCTAAACCAAATTATTTCATTTGTTCCTTCTACAGTTGCAAAAATATCTGTATCACCATCAGCATCCACATCATCTGCATAAACGAAATTAACTTTATCTGCATTATTTTTTATTATATTTTGAGGACCAAAGCTCCCAGCTCCATCAGTATTTTCATACCAAACAATTTTTTGATCGTAATATGAGGCTGATATCACATCAAGATCACCATCATTGTCCAAATCAGTTAAATAGGCTGTTAATGGCCTATTGAGGTTTGATGTTATATTTTTTTCTGGACCAAAACTCCCTTGCCCATCCAAATTTTCAAACCAGACAATTTTATTATCTACTCTATTTGTCGTCATAACGTCTATATCACCATCACCATCAATATCAGCTCCTTCAATATAATATGTATCTAAAGAAATTAATTCAGGTGATTCAAAAATTCCCGTCCCCAAATTTTTGAACCAAGTTGCGCCATCCTCTCCAAAAACACCCAAAGAAGAACAAAGAATATCAATTGCGCCATCATTATTTATATCAACTATATCAATTGAAATTGGGGCAAAGCCAAAAGTATTATATATAATTTTTTGTTGTCCGAAAGTCCCTTGGCCATCTAGATTTTCCTGCCAAACTAATTCCCCAGCAATAAAAGATAAATAAACAATATCTAAATCCCCATCATCATCAATATCCGCTGCATTTATTTCCCTTATTAATGGCCCTGTGAAATCTTCATAGATTATATTTTTTGGTCCAAAATTTCCACTTCCATCTAAATTTTCATGCCAAGCAACTATATTGCTAGTTGAGTACAAAACATCCTTATCTCCATCACCATCCATATCAACTCCCTGAACACAAAATGCCCCATAGTTTTTCTTTGATATTGTTCTTTGAATTCCATAATTACCATTACCATTGCCCTTTTTATACCAAGCAATCTCTCCATCATTATAAGAAGCAGAAAGCACGTCTAAAAAACCATCATTATCTATATCGACTAGATCTACGTATCTCGGGCTATCTACGTTATAAGTAAAAAATTCTTGTGGCCCAAAATTTCCCGCTCCATTCAAATTTTCATGATACCCAATTCTGTCTTCTGACGCAAATAATATATCGAAATCTCCGTCATTTTCAACATCTCCACAAAATAGTGAAACTATGACTAATGAATCGGTATTCACTACGTGAGGAGGTCCAAAATTGCCCATTCCATCCAAATTTTCATTCCAAATAATGGCTGGGTTCGAATTGGAACTAAATCCCGACACTACATCATTGTCTCCATCACCATCAATATCTGCTGGGAAGATTGTATAAAGACTAGCAACATAATCATTAATAATTTGTCTGGGACCGAAGTTTCCTCCTCCATCAATATTTTTATACCAAGATACTTTATCGCCTCCTGTTGAAAGAACATCCATATCACCATCACCATCAATATCCACTGCATAAATAGCACTGTCGAAACCATTATTTGCAATGCTTCGAATGGATCCAAATTGTCCTTGAGAATCTAAATTTTCATACCAACCTATAGGACTACTGTAACTCGCACCAGACAATACATCCATATCTCCGTCTCCATCCATATCTGCAGCAAAAACTGCTCGTATGGAAGTAACATTGTTACTTATTATGTTTTCTGAGCCAAAACTTCCCAAACCGTCTGTATTTTTATACCATACTACTTTTCCTTCATTTGGATTTCCTGATCCGGAAACAACATCTATATCTCCGTCTCCATCAATATCCGCGGCAAAAACAGATTGAGCTGCAATTGCTTCGGTGGATATTATTATTTGGTTTCCAAAACCACCCTGACCATCTAAATTTTCGTACCACGCAATTTTATTATCCTCATAAGACGCAGAAAGGACATCAACATCACCATCACCATCAATATCCACAGCAAAAACAGCACTGGGTGAAAGTGCTTGTATTGAAATTACTTGTTGACTCCCAAAATTTCCTTGCCCATCCAAATTTCTATACCATGCAATTTTATTATCAAATGCTGAAGCGGAAAGCATATCGATGTTACCATCTCCATCTATATCTGCGGCAAATACGGAAGTAGGGTTGTTTGTTGCATTTCTATTGTCAATTACAATTTTTTCTTCAAACCCAATTTGAGAATAACTGCTTATAAAAAATATTAAGAATAATATTGTAAATAATTTTATTTTCATTTATATTAAAATATATAAATAATTAATGGGGCAAAATACCAAATAAATATTTATCAATAGAAAATTAATTATCTCCAAATAAAAACTATTTTATTTGGAGATAATTAATATAAAATAATGTTTTTGAGAAATCCTTAAAAACTATAAACCACTTCAAGTTTATAATCTTTTAAGGCTTTGCGTGCTTCATCAATATCTTCGGTAAAGCCAAGCATATAGCCGCCGCCGCCGGAGCCACAAAGTTTTAGATAATACGCATTGCTGTCAATTCCCTTTTTCCAAAGTTTGTGGAATTGAGTGGGAATCATTGGTTTAAAATTATCGAGAACTACTTTAGAAAGTTGCTTTATATTTCCAAAAAGTGATTTCACGTCGCCTTGCAGAAAATCTTCTACGCAGGCCTCGGTATGTTTTGTGAATTGGTCCTTTAACATATTCCGGAAACCTTCCTGTTTCATGTTTTCCATGAAAATCTGAACCATTGGCGCTGTTTCGCCTGTGCTACCACTATCCAATAAAAATACGGCACCTTTTCCATTTTCAGTTTGGGAAGGAATTCCGGCAGGTTCAATATTGTCTTTGGAATTGATTAAAATAGGAAGACTCAAATAACTATTCAACGGATCAAGACCTGAAGATTTGCCGTGAAAAAAGGATTCCATTTCAGCAAAAATAGCTTTTAGAGTTAATAATTTTTCCCGAGTAAGATTTTCGAGAATCGTTATTTTGTCTTTTGCATACTTATCATAAATAGCTGCTACCAAAGCGCCACTACTACCAACACCGTATCCCTGCGGAATACTGCTATCAAAATAAAGTCCGTTTTCCACATCTGCTTTTAAGGCTTTCAAATCAAAGGAAACCAAATTCGGGCTTTCAGCTTGAATATTTTCCAAATACGCTGTAAATCTTTTGAGGCTAGCGTTTGAATTGTGGGTAGAAATAGTGTGATGCTCATCTATTTTTAAAGCACCATTATAAAAATTATAGGGAATGGAAAGTCCTTTGGAATCTTTAATAATTCCATATTCACCGAAAAGTAAAATTTTTGAGTAAAAGAGGGGGCCGCGCATATGCTATATAATTGTAAGTATAAAAATACAGATTTTTAACTTTAAAACTTGAATTTGCCGCAAAGATACAGTTTTAAGAATTATTAGTTCAGAAATTTCTCCTAAACGATTTTGTTTCCATTCAAAATAATCTATTGGATACAAGGGAAATATGTTTTTTTTGATGACATTTTTAATATGTTTCGATGTTAAGATGTAATCTTAAAAAAATAAGCTGCCATGAAATTCGCGAAACAATTTTTAATCCTCTTTTTTATTTCTAATCTATTCATTTCCTGCATTAACGGTAATAGTGAAAAACCAAATTTTAATGAAGCGGATAATTCTTATGATGAAGAAAGCGCTGATTCAAATTATCAAACCCAAAATAACCAAACCGCACAAAACACTTCTATTAAATATTTCAACACCATAGATTCCCGAAACGGAATGGTAATGTCCCGCATTCCATTTCCTTCAGATTGGAAAAAAGAAATTGGAGGTGAGTATGCTTACACCGGGCCAAACGGAATAAAAATTTACAACGAGCGTGGGGGTAGTTTTATGTTTTCCAACAATCAACAAACCAACCAGATGTACCAACAAAATGGTATGCAGGTCCAATTTCCCAAATCCATCGATCAAGTAATAAACGAAGGGTTTATGGATTATGCCAACAAGATAAATCGAAAACTGGTACGGAAATATCCGCTGCCACAGTTTGCCGTTTGGGACAAAAAGTTTGATGACCAACTTTATAAAAGCATGCCGTCACAAAAAACCTTTACGGTTTACGGTTTGGAATGGCGCGATCCTGACGGAAAAATGTTTTTGACTGTGCTTCACCATTATGTATCCTATGACCAATCGGGCGGATATTGGGGCATAATTTATTCCGTTCTTGAAACGCCTGGAGAAATCTTTGAATCCACGAAAAACCAATTTATAAATGGTCTTTTAAACCAACAAACAAATCCGCAATGGGTTCAGGCTATGAACCAACAAGACCAACAAAACGCTGTTGCTAGCAATTCAGCACATCAGGGCAGAATGAATGACATTAAAGCATTTGGAGTAAACAACACTGCAAGGCACAACGAAAGAATGGCTGCAATGGATAAAAATATGGAAACTTGGAAATCTAATCAAGCTGCCGGAGATAGAAATCAAGAACAGTTTTTGGATTACGTAAACGACAGAACAAATGTTGTTGATCCCAACACAGGACAAACTTATAAAGTTGATGCAGGTGCAAATCAATATTGGATGAACAATCAAGGCGAATATATTAAAAGTGACAACTCCAACTATAACCCAAATCAAGATGATAATATAAACAACCAAACTTGGACGGAATATCAAGAAGAGAATTGAGGCCTTTAACGAAACCTAATATTCACAACCCAACCGCCAATCAAAAATAATTTGTATCTTTCTTAGCATTATCCCCGGAAACATTTTATTTTTTTGAAGCCTTCTGAATTATGATGTTTAAGAACCGGAGAATCTTTTTTGTCGTTCTACTAATTTTCACGTGTTGTATTAGTTCGGTTTTTTCGCAACAAAAAATTTCTACAATAAAGGAAATCGAGATCTTGATTGAGCAAGATTCTCTCGCCAAGGCTCGTTTAGAAGTTTCAAAAAACCTTGCTTTTTATCATACCGAAAAAATATACGACAGTCTTTATAATTACATTCAGTTTGAAGGAAGTTTTAAATTGAATAATGGCGATAAAAAATTAGCTGTCAAAAAAGCCGAAACACTTACCAAAGAAATAATAAAGAATGCCTCCCCTCATTTTGTTGTTGAAGCCATTACCGAGCTGGGATGGATTTACGATGACGCAAGCCTACACCAAAATGCTTATACCCTTCTTGAAACCGCAATTCCTTTCGCCATAAAAAACAAAGAGCCGCAAAACACAGATCTTGCAGGTGTGGAGTATAGAAAGGGTTATTATGCATCTAAAATGGGTGATTTCTCGTTGGCAAACAAACATTATCAAAAAGCGCTACGCCTATTGAAAAAAAGCGGAAAATCGGACTATGTTTTTTACAACCAAGTTTATAACGCTCTGGGCGGAATGATGTGGCAGGAAGCAAAACTGGACAGCGCAAAGTTCTATTTTCAGGAAGCTGTTAAGGTGTTAGAGAAAACGGACGAAACAGATATAATGAATCGTTATTACCGTCCATCATTAGTAAAAATGAACCTTGCTATTTTGTGGAATGCATTGGGCAAAAATCAAGAAGCAATTGCTATTTCCGAAGAAGCAATTGCTGGATTTCAAGAATACATAAACCGGTCTACCGATGAGGCACGAACCAACAAAGCAAAAAACCATCAGTGTGTTATCATCGATAATATGGCAACTTTTTATAACACATTGGGAGAGTATTCTCGTTCGCAAGAACTGATTGAATATTCCTTTGAGCAGAAAAAAAAGCTTTTTGAAAAGAATGATATCAATCTCATCATTTCAAACATCATTCTTGCTGAAGCCAAAACGGCAAGTCGTGATTTTGAAGGCGCAGCTGAAAATGCAGATCAGGCGTTGGAACTTTTAAAAACTAGTCCTGGAAGAGATTTATATTGGGAAGCTGCTGCACTTTCAACCCGTGCAACTATTTATGAATACATGGACGATTTTGAAAATGCCGCAAGTTATTACGAAAAGGCTGAAACCGTATATCGCAAATCCATGGGGGAAAATTACACCAAAGATTTTCTAGACAACATGCTGGAATATTCCCTATTTGCAGCAAAAAATCAAAACAAGGAAAAAGCCATTTCGCTGGCTAAAGAAACATACAATTTTACACACACGGGCGATTTCAAAAATACGCTTCAAGAATTTTACCACACCATCAATTTGGCTCAGGTGCATTATCTTTTAAAAAATTACAAAGAAGCTGAAAAGTACAGTAATGAGGCACTTCAATTCAATATTTTAAAAAAAGGGGAAAAAATAAGCGCTACAGATTCTATTTTGAGCCAATACAGAAAACCACAGGCTTTGCTTATCAATGCTGAATCAAAATATTATTCAACTGAAAATAAAAATCCATTTCTACTAAAAGAACTTTTACAGCAAGCCGAACAAGGAATTGCAATTTTGAACCAACGAAAAAAAGTGGTTACCAATCACGAAGATGTTACCCTGCTAATAACCGAAAATGAAGATCTTTTAAATTTTGCAGAGAAAGTTAGGTTGGAGCTTTATCAAATGACCAAGGACGAACTATATCTAGACGATCTTGTGGCGCTACATGAATCTAGCATTTATAGCCGCATTCGCTCCCGGCTGAATCTTCGGGATAATGTGGCGTTTAAGCATATTCCAAAAGAAGTTGTTTCAAGGGAAAACCTTTTAAAAGCGAAGATGGTTTCTTCTTTAAACGACTCAGAGAACGGCAGTATTTCGCCTTTCTTTGAAGCTTCAAAAAACTGGGATGTTTTTCTGGATTCCCTGAAACAGAATTTTCCGAAATATTATAAAATGCGCTATGCAACTTTAGAGGAATCACTAAATGATTTGCAGCAAAAAATTCCCGAAAATACAACAGTTGTACGTTACATTTTCATTGAAGATGAACTCCACGCTTTTGTAGTTTCCTCATCATTAAAAAAAATGATAAAACTGAATTATGACACAGTAAAAAATCATATTCCAAAACTGAAAAACGATGAATTTTCCGTTGAAAAAATGCGTCCTTTACTTTATGAACTTTACCGTGCGCTTTGGTTTCCGCTGGAAAATTATGTGCACACCAAAAAAGTGGTAATTATTCCCGATCGCGAACTTTTCAATCTTAGTTTTGAAACACTCACTCCGAAACCAATGCGCTCTTTTCAAGAATTGACAACAAATAGTTTGCTCGCCAAATATGATATTTCCTATAATTTCAGCCTTTTGCTTTATAAAGATAATAGAAAAGTAATAGATTATTCTTCAGAATTTATTGCCTTTGCGCCCGGTTTCAATAAAAAAATGAAGGACGAATACAAACTGGCAATTAAGGATTCGGTAAAGTTGGACAAAACCTATTTAACATTGCTTCCACAACCGTTCAGTGAAGATTTGGTGAAAAAGTATGCCAAAATTTTTGATGGCAGCTATTTTATAAACGAAAACGCAAGTAAGGATTTGTTTATAAGCCAAGCGAAGGAGCACAAAATAATCCACATAGGCACCCACGCTGAAAGCAATAATATAAGCCCGGAACTAAGCCGACTTATTTTTGCAAAAAAGACAGATGGTAAAGAAAATTATGATGAAAATTCATTGTACTCCTACGAAATTTATAATATAGATCTATCTTCAAACCTTGCTATTCTCACCGCTTGCGAAACTGGCAAACCTACTTACCAAGCAGGTGAAGGGATGATTTCTTTGGCACACGCTTTTAATTATGCAGGAAGTGAAAGCATCTTGACCAGTTTGTGGGAAATAGACGAAGAATCCAGCGCAAAAATTGTGCAGCTTTTTTATGACAACCTTTCCGAGGGAATGCCTAAAGATGAAGCATTACGAAAGGCAAAACTAGATTATATAGCTACAGCCGAAGGAAGAACAGCCGCTCCGCAATATTGGGCAGGACTAGTTCTTATTGGCGATACCGCTCCCATAAATTTGAGTAATGGCGTGGCTTGGTGGTGGTATTTATTAGCTGGAGTTGTTGCTATTCTACTTATAATAGCAATTCTTAGAAATAGAGAGCAAACAGCTGATTAAAGTTTTTCAGCTCCCAAACCAACATTATCTAAAATAAACTCTCCGTTTTTACAAAATTGAGAAAGTTTGCTTTTTATGAATTGTAAAACCATTTCCTTTTCAGTTTCTGGATAAAGAACGTGAACATTGGCTCCTGCATCAAGCGTGAAACAAATGTTACTTCCCGTTTCTTCTCTAAATTTCCAAATGTGATTAATTATTTCTAATGTGTTTGGTTTCATCAATATGAAATAGGGAATGGAAGTCATCATCATAGCGTGCAGCGATAATGCTTCGCTTTCAACAATTTTAATGAATTCAGAAATATCTCCATTTTTAAAAACAGGAATTAGTTTTGAAAGATTATCCTTCGCCTGCCGAAAACGTTGTTCCGCATATATGTGATCTAGCATTAAATCGTGGCCAATGGTGCTGCTCACCTGCTTTTCACCTTTATCAACTAGCAGAATTGTGTCTTGGTAATTTTCAAAATTTTTGTGAACTTCAAATGGATATTTGGTGCCGAAGCAATTATTGCTCCCTTCAATTTCTGGGTGCTCGCCCCAAACAATCAACGGACCTTCTAAACTTCGGCTAGCACTACCAGAGCCCAAACGCGATAAAAAGGAAGCCTTTTCAATAAAATAATCATCTGTGATGCTTGGTTGCATTTGTTGCTCCATATCCATCAAGCACAACGCTAAGGCGCTCATTCCACTTGCTGAAGAAGCAATACCACTACTGTGCGGAAAACTATTTGAAGTTTCTATTTTAAATTTGAAATCTTTCAGAAATGATAAGTACACTTCCACCCGTTCAAAAAACTTTTGAATTTTTGGTTCAAATGAAACTTCTCTTTTTCCATCAAGAAAAACTTCAAAATCAAATCCTTCGGAACTTTTCTTTTCAAAAGACAAAGAAGTTTTGGTGTTGCAATTATTCAAAGTAAAACTGATGGAAGCATTCATCGGCATCTGTTCGCCATACTTTCCCCAATATTTTACCAGAGCAATATTGCTAGGTGATTGCCAGGAAACGGTTCCTGAAGACAAATAATGGGAATAGTTGCAAACAATAAAACGATGTTCAGGCATAACTTAATAATAGTATTGCAAAAGTAAAATTCTTTTCGGTTTAAGTGATGACATTTCGAAAACGATTCGATGTTAGGTTATAATCCTAAAGACCAAATATTATGAAAAGACTTTTATTTTTTTCAATCTTAAGCATTTTTTGCTTAACAATTTCTGCACAGACCAAAACATGGATTGGACCTTCGGGCGGCTCCTTTGGCGATAGTAACAACTGGAACCCTGTGGGAGTGCCTGGTCAAAACAACGATGTAATTTTTCCAACAGGAAGCAATTTAATTATGAATATTCCACCAGATATTCAATCTTTTGAATTGCAAGGAAATGCAATGGTATCACTGCCCAATAATATATCTTTTACACAAGCTTCAATCATTGGCCCCAATGCAACCTTTGTATGGTCTGAAGGAATTATGATTGGGGATGGAACATTGACCAATAATGGTACTCTAAATATTACTGGAAACATTGGTAAATCTTTAGGAAATACGCACGTATTAATTAATAATGGAACAATAAATAATGATGATACGGGTAGCTTAAGTTTAGGCTTTGGCAGCCCTACGCTCAACAATACAGCTTCGGGAGTAATTAACCTCAATTCAAACAGTAGCATTACAATTCAGCAAGGTGTTGGTACGCTCATTAATTCAGGGTTAATAAGAAAACAACAAAGTTCAGGAGTATTTAATATTAATGCGAATTTTCAGAATAACAACGGAACCATTTCTGTAGAATCTGGTACGTTACTTTTAAACAATGGAAACTCTATACTTACCGATGGAACGTATAATGTAACTACTGGAAGCATTTTAGAATGGGCATTTGGCTTTACAACCTTAGGAACATTAACAGGGCAAGTAGACGGGCAGATAAACTGGACAGGGAATATGAATGTTGACACAGGAACTGAAGCCATTTTAAACTTTAGCAATCCCACAGGATTGAACTGGATGACTGGAAATTTTGGTGGAAACGGGACATTGACTAATACGGGAATTCTTAATATAGTTGGTAATATTGGCAAAGCAGTTGCAGGGCAATCTAATTTAAATAATGAGGGTACTATTAATTTTAATGGAACAGGTAGTTTAAGTTTGGGTTTTGGTACTCCCACATTTACTAATTCTGTTTCGGGAGTACTCAATTTAAATTCAGATACTTCAATAACGGGTCAACAAGGCATTGGTACACTTATAAACACTGGATTAATTAGGCGTCAACAAAGCTCAGGAATATTTAATATTGATGCGAATTTTCAGAATAACAATGGCATCATTTCAGTAGAATCTGGCACATTACTGTTAAACAACGGAAACTCTATACTTACCGATGGAACGTATAATGTAACTAGTGGAAGCACATTGGAATGGGCTTTTGGCTTTACAACTTTAGGAACTTTAACAGGACAATTGGATGGACAGATAAACTGGACAGGGAATATGAATGTTGATACAGGAACTGAAGCCATTTTAAACTTTAGCAATCCCACAGGAATGAATTGGACCAGTGGCGGGCTTGGCGGAAACGGCACTTTAACAAATATGGGAATACTTAATCTGGTTAGTATTAATCCAAAATCTATTGGTGGAACTACCGATTTAAATAACGAAGGTGTTATAAATTTTAATGGTTTAGGCGCACTAATTTTAGGTTTTGGTAGTCCAACACTTTCCAATTCCACATCTGGAATTATAAACCTTAATTCAGACAGTTCATTCACAATTCAATCTGGTAGTGGTACCGTTATTAATCAAGGGCTAATTTCAAAGCAATCCACAGGTACTTTTAATTTTACGACGATCACCAATAATATGAGTCCCGGAATTATAATTTGTGAGAATGGATTAACTTCATTTGACAACTATGTTGGCAATGGGACAATTACCGGAAACGGATCTTTGCAAATGCCAGCCAATCCTATTTTTGAAGGCACTATTTCTCCAGGTGGGTTCCCAGGAACTTTGACGTATGTTGGCAACTACGCCTCTTCTGCAAATACAATTATGTTGAGTGAAATATATGGGCCAAATGCAGGAACAGAATATGATATTTTTGATGTGCAAGGCAACGCAATTATGGATGGCAATATAGTGGTAGCCGTATATAACGAGATTAACTTGGGTGATGAATTTGTAATTGTAACCGCAAATAGCATAACCAGTTGTAACCTACCCGCAACGGTTTCAGCGAATAATGAGGGCACCAGATATACTTTTGATGTAATCTGCAATCCGGATAACGTTACGCTGAAAGTGAACAATATTCTGCTGGGTACTGACCAAAATTCATTGAGCAATCTTGTTCTCTATCCAAACCCATCAAACGGTCAATTTACTATTGATTTGGGCAGGGAATACACTGATGTAAACGTACAGGTTTATAATATGTTAGGACAGCAAATATCTTCGGAAAAATTCGCTTCAGCGAAAACAATAGCACAGGAAATAAACGCTTCCGCAGGAATCTATTTTGTGAAAGTTAGTACTGCTAAAGAAGGATCAAACACGTTAAGGATTATAAAACAATGATCGTTCAATAGCTTGTGAGGTTGGACACCAACCAGAATGCCCCTGAAATATGGGGCATTTTTTATAGTACAAAAACTATTTGCTCTTTCTTCTTCGGTTTTCACTTTTCGTCAATAATTTTTTTCTTAAACTTCATCGTGATTTAAAAAAGCATAAAATTTCCTATCTTTCACAAAAGTTTAAAAACAATAAATCAATTACTTAAAAAATATACCTATGAAAAATTTAATCGCTCTTTTCGCCTTCGTTCTTATTGCTGCAACTGCACAAAGCCAATCCCTAACTCAAGCAGATGTTACCGGCACTTGGCTTGTTGTAAATGTTGAAAATAGCAATAGCAACCCAAAAATGGCAACAACAATGAAAAATGCTGTGATTAACTTGTATGCCGATAATAGTTTTGAGGTAAAGGAAAAACAGGAAAACGGCACAGCTTACACATACAATACTACAACAAACAAAAACGCAACGTGGAGCTACAACCAAAGCAACCAAACCATCAGCACTACTCGTACAAAAATGACGCTTACAATTTCTAAAAGCGGCGACAAAACATTTTTTACTGATAAAGACAGTGGGCTGAAGTATGAGGTTATAAAGCCAATTTAAGAACGAAATCTATAATATTCATTAGCTTAATGAATGAAATCAATACAGAAATGTTTCGCAAATGCGGCCTAACGGTTTCTGACATTATAACCGAACCTGAAAGCAAAGAATACAGCGCCTGTCAATTTCAAATTGATGGGCGTTTTGTTATAAGTAGAACTGCCAAAATAACCCCTAAAAAAGTGGGGCAGTTCGTCACTTTTTGGAAGCGAAATTTAAACGGAGTCACAGAGCCATTTTCTGAAACAGACAACTTCCACTATTACGTTATCAACGTACAGAATGAAAACCGCTTGGGCCAATTCGTCTTCCCAAAATCCATTTTAATTGCCAAGGGAATTGTTTCCACAGAAAAAAAAGACGGCAAGAGAGGGTTTCGGGTTTATCCCGTTTGGGATGCTGTTACAAACAAACAAGCTGAAAAAACACAGCAATGGCAGCTTGATTATTTTTATGAAATAGATACTACAATAGATCTGAAAAAAGTTGTGGAGCTTTACCAACCCGTAGTACCCTAGCTTACCCTTCAAGATACCTTTTTGTCACTGGGAGAAGAAAATAATGTAGCTTTGAATTAAACGTAAGTGGTATTATGATTAGAAAATATTCAAATAAAGACAAATCAGAAATAATTGAATTGTTAAGACTTAACACTCCAGATTATTTTGACCCTTCAGAGGAAAGTGATCTTATATATTACCTTGATAATGAAGTGGAAGATTATTTTGTATTCGAGCAAGATTCTAAAATTATTGGCGCAGGCGGAATTAATTACTTTCCAAAAGAAAAACTCGCCCGAATTTCGTGGGATATGATTAACCCACAAGCACAGGGAAAAGGAATAGGGAAAGAACTAACAAAGCATAGAATTAATCTTTTAAACCAAAACAAAGAAGTGGAACTAATAATGGTTCGCACAACTCAACTTGTCTATAAGTTTTATGAAAAGATGGGGTTTGAATTAGAAAAAGTTGAGAAGGATTTCTGGGCTAAAAATTTTGACCTTTATCAAATGAAAATGAATAATAAAAAATGCTGATACCATTTTTTTAAAGTTTTACCGCCCCATGAAAAACATAATATACCTAGTCCTATTGTCTTATTGCTGCATAAATGCACAAGAAAAAGACTGTTCATCATTTAAAACAGGTAATTTCAAATATGTGCTCGAGGATCAACCCGAAACGATAATCCGCACCGATTCTACACAAGTTGAAATAAATTCAATAGATAAAATAGAAATATACTCAACTGTGGAATGGGTTTCAGACTGCGAATATATTTTAACTTACGAGCGAATAGTAAACTACCCTGAAGACGTGAGCAACATAATTGGCAAAAAGATATACTGCGAAATACTTGAAACAAAAGGCAACTGGATGAAAGTTCACGCCAAGGGTGTTTATGTAGATGCGCCCGTTGAGTTTATTAAGCTAGATAATTAATATAGTTGGCTACCCAATCCCAATAATAAACCCATCGCCATAACCCGAATATGAAAATCGCAACATTAAATATTGATTGGGCGAAGAAATACAAATCCAAAAATAATTTTTTAAAGGTTGAACAATTCTTAAACAAGCAAGAATTCGATTTTCTAATCCTTACCGAAGCAGTAAACCTCAATCTAACAAATTACCCTTTCAAATATCTATCAGAACAAATTCCTGAAAACATAGTTTATGAAAAGGTGAATTATACAGAATATTTAAAAGGAGAAAAAGCTTTTAGAAGCATCATCTATTCCAAATTTCCAAGTGTAAAAGAGCATCAGGTTATAGACGGAAAAACCAGCATCGCCCACGAATTTGAAACAGAAATGGGCGACCTAGTTATCTATGCAACCATAATCGGCACGCTGTATAAAAAGCAACCATTTGCGCAAAAAGAACTAGAAAACTGTATTAACGATTGCGAAAAAATCTACAAGGCAAACCCAAATTTGATAATAATTGGAGACTTAAATACTTCCTTTCAAGAACCTGAAAAGCAATTCACAATTAACCCTAAAATAACGAACGCACTAAAAACCTTGTTTGAAAACCTGAATTTATTCAATGCCACCGAAAACATAATTCAGAATATTGACCATATCATATTGCCATTATCGCTTCAAGAAAGATTGAGAAAAAGCAAAGTCTTTATAGAAAAAGAGGAGCTGAGTGACCATAAAGGAATCTACGTAGAAATCACTTAAACATTTTCACGCCCCAGACCCATTACTGCCCTTGCAGGAACGCATTGCCACACTCGAAGAAGAAAATAAACTGCTGCATGCCAAGGTGGAAACGCTTAAGGGGGTGGTGGGGAAATAATATGATTATTGTTATATTTGGAGTTAAACACTATAACCATATATGGGGAATAAATGCAACTGTTGCATTTATCCGCATGTTGGCAAACATATAAAAACAGAAACTAGATTGAACAAAATACCTGGAATAAAAATTCTAATTGCATTACCAATTTTATTTTTGGGATTTCTATTCCTTTTAAGCAGACCTTGGGATAATCCTACAATGAAAGAAATTTATTTAGAAAAATTTCAAAGTCAAAAGGTCGGAATTATTGAAAAAACAGAACTTTGGAAAGGTTGTGGGCTTACTATAAAATTTGAAAATCCGGATAGAAAATATATTTCTTTTAATAAAGATACCGCTTCATTTTCTATTGGAAGTGATTGTGAAATTAATGAACAAATACACCGAAAAGATTTTTTTCAAAAAATGCCCAAAAGCAATAAATGTTTTATTATAAGAAAGGATAGTATAATGTTATTTGATTGTGATACAGATTTGGAATTTATCATTGAAAAATTTGAAATTCCAATATCCGATATTAATGGTTGGAACTTAGATAGAAATTATGAATGGTTTAAAATGCCGTATCCTCCAATAGAAAAGTATTTAAAAAAAGAATTTTACGAAAAGTATAAAATTGATAAGTAAAAAAATACGTTTGCCAACAATGTATAACCGCAATTACGGCGGATTCGACTGCGTCCGAATCCACGCGTAATTGCTACCGTAGGTGCTTATCCGAAAAACATTAAATTTAATCCCATAACTGCGGTTATACTAAACGTTAGCTGCCATTTGAATTAAACATCATATGAAACAATATTTAGTAATTACTTTTTTACTTATTACCATTTCCAATTTTGGACAAACCAAAATAGTTTTTGACAAAAAATTCGTTCAGAGTGAAGATAAATGGATAGCATTTCCGGCTGATTCAACAGGTTCTCACAATTATGGATTTATTTATATAGATTTCCAGGCTGGATTAACCTTTGACTATAAAGGTTCTTTTAAAATAGGAGAAAATGGTAAATTCAATTTTAAAAAGAAGGAAATAGAAGGATCAATTAAATATCGTTTAGAACCGAATAATGTATTAGTGGCATTTATTCCTGAAGATAAATTTTCTGAACTGGATATAGAAAAGATTCCTGATTGGCTAAAATTTTACAAAAAGGATGAAAATACCGTTGAACGTCAATATAAATGGGGCTATATCTATAATGGCTGGGGAGAATGTGAGAAAGCATTAGAGTTTTTAAATAAAGCATATAATCTCAATCCAAAATATGATGGATTAAAGGTTGAATTGGCTTATTCACATAATTGCCTAAAAAATTACAATAAAGCAATTGAATATTTAATGGAATCAATTAAGGATGAGCCAGTAACTGCATATACTATTAAAGAATTAATTTTTTCACAAGCAAAAAATGAAGATTTAAAAGACGCAGAAAACACTTATAATCTATTTGATTCTAAAATAGCTGATAAAACGTATCGTTCAGAAAATGCATATAATATTCTTCAAGGTTTTTATTTGAAAAAAGATCTTACAAACTTTAATAGATGGTTAAAAGAGTCAAATATTCAAAATGACAAAACATTTAAATCTTATGTTGAGCAAATGATAATTAATCTAAAATAAACGGCTACTAATAATGGCTATAAATAATTGACCCGCTAGCGCGAGCGTCTCGCTCGTTCCAACTCTTAACAAATAAAATGTTCACAATCACCCAAATAAAAGCAGTCCACAGCAAAGTAAAATCAGGCGCAGACTTTCCAAAATATATTCAGGAAATACTTTAGCGAAAAGCGAAGAGCGAAAAGGAAAAAGGCACTTCGACCCTTCGACAAGCTCAGGACAGGCTGCTCAGTGTGACAGATTTGAGATTTAAAAATTGATCATTGCTAATTGATAATTGTTTATTGATCTGTAACATTCTAGCAGAAACGGCGTTATATAGATTCATCAATCTAAAATCACTATGCTACAACGTTTTTTCATCTTCTGCTCTGGCGCAGATACCGCCATCCTTGACGAATGTTCCCCCGGAGAACGCACCAAATATGCAGGCATTGGCGCCACCGTTTTCTTTACCGCCGTAATGGCAACAATCGCCGCCGCCTATGCACTTTACACGGTTTTCGACACTTATTACGCTGCCATTTTCTTCGGAACCATTTGGGGATTGTTGATTTTTAATCTCGATAGATTTATCGTTTCCACCATCAAAAAGCGCGACAGCTTTTTTGACGAACTGCTGCAGGCATCGCCGCGAATCGCTTTGGCAATAATCATTGCCATCGTAATTTCAAAACCTTTGGAAATGAAAATTTTCGAAAAGGAAATCAATCAGGTGTTGCTCACCGAGAAAAACGAAATGACCCTCGCCAACAAAGACCAATTGGCGCTACAATACACACCTTCTGTAACTGCTTTGGATACTGAAATTGCAGCTTTAAAAAAGGAAGTAACCGATAAGGAAACTGAAGTAAACGCGCTTTACAGCACCTACATTTCCGAAGCGGAAGGAACTGCTGGCACACAAAAATTAGGCAAAGGCCCAGTGTATAAAGAAAAGCGAGATAAACACGACGCCGAACGAATCGCCTTGGCAGAACTGAAAAAAACAAACGCCGAAAAAATAAACGCAGCGGAAGCAAAAATTGCTACCCTCGCAACTGAATACAAAACCAAAGTAACCGACACCCAGCCTATAATAGACGGCTTTGACGGCTTGATGGCGCGCATTAACGCTTTGGACAAACTGCCGTGGTTGCCGTCGCTTTTTATCTTTTTATTATTTTTAGCAATTGAAACTTCGCCTATTCTTGCAAAATTATTGTCACCAAAAGGCGCTTACGATTTAAAGTTGGAAGAACAGGAAAGCGCATTAAAATCCTGGGTAACCCAACAAAAAACTCAGCGCGACGTACTTGTAACCACAGATCGCGACGTAAACAACAGAGTCTATGCAGACATAGCCGAAGAACAGGAACTGTACGACTACAAACGCAAAAAAGCCCGCGAACTGATGCAGATGCAGGCGGATGCTTTTTACAAAAAACAGAAAAGCGTTCTTTAGTCTTTGAGTTTAGATGTTTAGATGTTTAGATGTTTAGATGTTTAGATGTTTAGATGTTTAGATGTTTAGATGAAATTAAAAAAAAAGCTCCTCCCCTGACAGGGGGAGGTGGATTTTTGAATTGCCAAGCAATTCAAAAAGACGGAGGGGGAAAGGTATAAAATGTTCAATTTTCACTAATATTGTTATTGAACTATCTCATCAAAAGTATGTCAAAAACCACTCCCGAAACAGCTTCAAAAATTACCCACGAGCATTACAGTATTTCCGCAGCAGCCTCAAAACTGGATGGGTACGTTGACGAAAACTTTTTATTGCAAACCCCTTCGGGTGAAAAATACCTTCTGAAAATCGCTTCAGAAGAAAATAGCGAACAATTGGATTTTCAAATTCAGATTCTGAAACACGTATCTGCAAAAAAACGTACTCTCGGACTTTCCGAAGTTATTCCAAATAAAGAAGGCAAACCACTTTCTATACTTCCAAACAATAAAACTGCCAGAGTATTAAGTTGGCTTCCTGGCCGTTTGTGGGCAACCGTAAACCCAAAAACTGAAAGTCTGCGAAACAGTCTGGGCGAGGCTGCCGGAAGTTTAACAAAGGCCCTAAAAGATTTTGAACATACTGCAGCACACAGAAACCTGGATTGGGATTTGGCAAATTCGGCTTGGACTTCAGCGCATATAAATCGCTTTTCTGGAAAGCAAAAAGAAGTGGTGCAATACTTTCAAAAGCGTTTTGAAGAAATTCAAGAGGAATACAAAACCCTTCCAAAAAGTATTGTTCACAATGATTTAAACGATTATAACATTTTAGTTTCAGAAGATTTAAGCAATCCCAGAGTAACAGGCTTAATAGATTTTGGCGATTCTGTTTTCACACAAACTATAAACGACCTAGCCATTGTTTTGGCATATGCAATTATGGATTTGCCCGATCCACTTTCCGCAGCTTTGGAAGTTATAAATGGCTACAACAAAAACTTCAAACTTTCTGAAAAGGAACTGGAGTATATGTACATTTTAGTGGGGATGCGCCTTGTTACAACCGTAACGAACGCTTCACTAAAGAAAGAGGAGTTTCCAAACGACAACTATTACATAATCAGTGAAAAACCTGCGTGGGAATTGCTTGAAAAGTGGTTTAATGTGAATGAAAACTTCGCCTATTATTCCTTCCGAAATGCCTGTGGATATTCCGCACATCCATTGGAAGAGAAGTTCAAAACTTGGACAAAAGGCAATCAAATATCTTTAAAAACAATGTTTCCAACCGTTACCTCAGAAAATGTATTGAATCTAGATATGAGCGTTGGCAGCACCCTTCTCGGCAATCTTTCGGAATACAACGATTCCGAGATTTCAGAATTTAAATTGAAACAATTCCGAAAACACAACCCCAAGACCATATTGCTAAACGGTTATTTGGAAGCACGCCCTTTTTACACTACCGAAGCTTTTAAAAGTGAAGGCAACAATGGCCCACATTACAGAACGGTCCATTTAGGAACCGACTTCTGGGTACCTGCAAAAACACCCGTCCACGCCCCCTTTGACGGAACCGTAAAAATAATCCATCACAACAATTACGATAAGGATTACGGCCCAATGCTCATCTTAGAACACAAATTTAAAGACGGAAAATTCTATTCGCTTTACGGCCATTTGACGCTAATGTCCTTGGAAATTTTAAAAGTTGGCCAGAAGGTAAAACAGGGCGACCGCATTGCTTACGTGGGTAAAGCATCTGAAAATGGCAATTGGGCACCACATCTTCATTTTCAATTGATTTTGGATTTGTTGGGGAATAATGAAAACTTCAATGGCGTGGCGCTGCCATCAAAAGTCGCGGTTTGGAAAAGCATCTGCCCCAACCCAAATTTTATATTTAAAGAGGAATTAAATACTTCCGAAGAAAAGATTTCAGATGAAAATATAATTAATTTCAGAAAGGAACATCTTGGAAAAGGTTTGAGCCTTTCTTATGATAAACCGTTGCACATCGTTCGTGGCGAAGGGGTTTATTTGATTGATATTGAAGGACGGAAATATCTAGACACCGTAAACAATGTAAACCACGTAGGCCATCAGCACCCGAAAGTAGTTTCGGCAGGGCAAAAACAAATGGCGGTTTTGAATACAAACACTCGTTACCTTCACGAAGAAATAATTGCCTACGCTGAAGCTTTACTGAAAAAACTACCACCACATTTATCTGTAATTCATATTGTGAACTCCGGGAGTGAAGCCAACGAACTTGCCCTGCGAATGGCAAAAACCGTTACTGGAAACAAAGATATTCTAGCCATAGAAGTAGGTTATCACGGAAATACAAATGCGGTGATGGACGTAAGTTCCTATAAATTTGAAGGGGAAGGCGGATTTCCAAAGCCCCAAACAACACATATTCTTCCGCTTCCGGATTCTTTCCGAGGAAGATATTCGGGAGAAAATTGCGGGATTGATTATGCAAATCACGCAAAGGAAATCATTCAAAATTTAAAAGTCGAAGGCAAGGAAATAGCAGGTTTTATTGGCGAAACAATGATTAGTTGCGGCGGACAGATTGTGCCACCGAAAAATTATTTTAAAGAAATTTACAAGCACGTTCACGAAGCTGGCGGCATTTGCATAGCAGACGAAGTGCAAACAGGTTTTGGCAGAATGGGCAAAACTTTTTGGGCATTTGAACTTTACGATGTTCAGCCAGATATTGTAACTATGGGCAAACCCGCTGGCAATGGGCATCCGCTTGCAGTGGTAGCTTGCACTAAGGAAGTTGCTGAAAAATTCAATACTGGGATGGAGTATTTCAACACCTTTGGCGGCAACCCTGTTTCTTGCGCTATTGGCCGTACGGTTTTGGAAGTTATTGAAGATGAAAATCTGCAACAGAATGCTTTGGAAGTTGGCGGCTTTTTAATTGCTGAATTGAAAGTACTTCAAAAGCAATTTCCAATCATTGGCGATGTGCGCGGTGAAGGACTATTCTTGGGATTTGAATTAAACGATTCTGATAAGAACCCGTTACCCGAACACGCTTCCTATTTGGCAAATAGAATGAAGCAATTGGGAATATTGATGAGCATTGACGGTCCAGATCACAACGTTTTAAAGATAAAACCGCCCATGGTTTTCAGCAAAGAGAATGCGGAAGAGCTTATCTTTAGATTGAAAACTGTATTTGGGGAGGATTTCTTGTCCGTTCAGTCCTTCGACTCCGCTCAGGATAAACTTAAGTCGAGAACTCACAATTAAGATATTAATAACCTCTCGACTGCGCTCGAGGAGACAAATCTATACTTATGAAAAAACTATTATTACTTTTCTGTCTAATTACAACGCTAACCGCTGTTTCACAAACCGAAGCCGCAGATAAAAAAGCCATTCTTTCCGTTTTGAAAACACAAGAAAACGCTTGGAACCAAGACGATCTGGAAGGTTTTATGCAAGGGTATTGGAAAAGTGATTCCTTAAAATTCTATGGCAGTAAAGGAGTTACAAACGGCTGGCAAAAAACCTTGGACAATTACAAAAAAGGCTATCCTTCAAAAGAATATACGGGCAATCTTAGTTTCACAATTGAAGCTATTACCAAAATTGAAGAAAATTCATATTATATAATGGGTCAATTCCATTTGGTTCGCGATGCTGGAAATGCAAATGGAGTCTTCTTAATTATCTTCAGAAAAATTGAAGGAGAGTGGAAAATTATTGCAGATTTGAGTTGCTAATTTCCTTTTATTCGTTTCCAAAGAGCTGGCAATAATTTTTTGGCATCTCGGGTGTCTTTTGGCTCTTCGGTTATGTTTACATCATTTCCCTCCTTTTCAATTAAAAAACTGAAGGCAAATTTATCTGCATTAGCATCGAGACTAATCAGCCCAAAACGGAGGTCGTTCAAATAAATTCCACTTTCCTTTTCAGAAATTGTGTACCAACCTTGAGTGATTTTTATAAGCCTTTGTACTTTGTCATATTTCTTTAAATCGCCTAGTGCTTCGCGGTTTTTAGGATGCGGAAAAAAGTGAATGGTTTGTGTGTCAAAAAAGGAGTAATCGCCAATTAAAAATGCATCTTCAGTTTCCACATTTGCGGTCCACATAATAGTATTAAACGGACTCGGTTTGGTCTCAATTGACGCGTATGCTATATTTTGATCCTTGAGTGCAGCTTCAAATTTTGTATAGCTAATTCCCTTTAAAATTAAGGTAAGCAACATATAAGCGCTACTTACAATCAAACCGAGATTATTAAGTCTTCGTCTTTTAATACTTTCTCTTTTTTGAAACATCGCCAAAATTAAAAACACTAGAAATGGCAGTGTATAAAGCGGATCGATGACGAAGATGTTTTTATACGCCAGTCGGAGGTCAAACGGCCAAAAAAGCTGTGTGCCCCAAGTGGTATGTGCGTCCAATAATGGGTGTGTTACAAAACACAGAAACCAAAACCAAGACCATTGTTTTAAACTCGCCCGTTTATCCCAAAGCGAGAGTAGCCACCCGAAAAGTAAACCAAAAACTACCGCAAAAACAATTGAATGTGTAAACCCACGATGAATTTCCAAAGCCGAAACCGTATCGGTAAAATAATTTGCAATTACGTCCAAATCTGGAATCGTGCCCGCAATTGCGCCCAAAAGCATTGCTTTGTTGCCTATCTTTTTACCTAAAACTGCTTCGCCAACGGCGGCACCCAAAACAATTTGTGTTAAAGAATCCATTAAAAGCTAATTTTCATGACAGCCAAGTCGCGAAAATACACCCTTCTACAATAAAAAAAAAGGATGCTTTTTTAAAACATCCTTTTCTGAATAAATATAATTCCTGAAATTCTATTTTGATAGTTCGGCCACTAAAGTGTATGCAGCATCACCGTGAATTCCCGTGAAATATTTGCCCCATTTTTCACCTCTTTGTTTTCCAGAATCTCCAGGCCAAGCTTGGTCAATCAGTTCGCCATTTTTATCGAACATTTTTTCCCTGTCGCACATGGAGTCAACAAAGAATGCTTCCACGAATTCAGTCTTGTCACTTCCCCAAGCATGTACATTGGGATAATAACCCTTTATGAATTCATTTTTTGAAAGGACTTTAGCAAAATTCTCGGCCCGCATTTCGTCGAATTCTTTTTCTGTACCATCCTCTGGAAAGGTGAAATAGGTTTTGCGGATATAGAGCACTAGGTCTTTAGTATTGCCATCAGGTATAACCTTGGCACCACTTATGGGAGCATAAATTTCATCGGAATGCCTTACAGAAAAATAATCGTCGCGGTTCTTAAAAAAATTCCCTCTGGCTTTTTCATCGGGCCAAGCTTGTTTTGTAAGCTCTTCAGCACGATCAACAGCTTTATCCATTGCTTCCCAAGACGGATAGGTTTGTACGTAAAGCACTTCAGAATTGTCTGGTGAAAAAAGGTGTGTGTAGTAAGAGGCCGATGTAATATATTGATTCTGGCTTACTACTTTTTGCAGATATTCCTTCTCCATAGCTTTCCATGCATCCATGCTGAAATCATCTTTATCCATGTTCCAGTGCATGGTTGTAACTGATAGATATAGAGGTCGATTCGCGTCGTTTTGAGCGAACACACTAAAATTCAACAGCAACATTATTGATGCTATTGCAATAAACTTAAGGTTGGTGGTTGTTTTCATAATCCCATAAAATTAAATTAGTATAACTATTAAAATTGATTACTAAATAAAATTTTGGGGCAAGCCGAGGAGAGGAAAAAACTAAAACGAAGAGTTTAATAGGTGTTTAACTGTTCTAAAAGTAATAAAAAATTAATTACAAATAGCTGTTTCTGTGATAATTATAAAAATCAATCTACAATTTGCATTTTCTTAAGCAGAAAGGAGGCGTTCATATTTTGGCAAATTCCAGGTTTGAAGGTGTAGTCGAAAAAGAGTTCGTCGTTTTCAATTCGCGCATCGAAAAAATAGTTTTTTACTTCTGGCAATTCTTCCGCAGCGACACAAAGACTTAAATCGTGCGTTGCGATGATCCCCGTGGAATTGCTAGCTACAAGTTTCTCAACAAATTTTCTAGAGCCAATGGCTTTGTCTGTACTGTTTGTTCCTTTTAGAATTTCGTCGAGAATAATGAAGTAACGGTCTGTTTTTATTTCGTCCACAATAAATTTTAAACGTTTCAATTCGCTGAAAAAGTAAGATTCATCATCCGTCAAGCTATCGGTAGTGCGCATACTTGTGATGAGTTTAATGGGACTGTATTCCGATTTTTCGGCACAAACTGGCAATCCTATATTCCCCATAACAATTTGAAGGGAAACCGTTCTTAAAAAAGTACTTTTCCCCGCCATATTTGCTCCTGTAACGATAAAAAATTCTTCCGAATTTATCTGAAAATCATTGCGAACCATTGTTGTTTCCTTTAATAACGGATGTCCAGCACCTTTCACTTTTAGAACGGGAACGTCATCAATTATATTCGGAAAAACATAGTTTGGGTGGTTGAAGGTAAAATTGCCTAAACTGTTGTAGGCATCAAAAAAAGTGATAACATCAAACCAAACAGGAACACTTTCTTTATGCGCTTCAATCCACTTTTCTATATTATAAGATTGGCGCAGATTACGAAGCGTAAATGCATTTATAATCGTCCCAAAAATCATAATATCTCCTTGGCCCAAAACATCCAAATATCTGGCAAATTCTTTTAAAATAGTAGAAGCTTTTGTTGTAGACTCTATTACCGAATTTCGTTTTTCGGAAAGTATTTGAGAAGAAAAGTTTTCATTTTCAATTTCTAAAATAAGTTTGTAAAATTGCTCAAAAGTGCTTTGGATTTTTGAAGTATGGGAAGAAAGATTATTTACTTTTTTTAAATAGACACCAGAAATTGCAAGCCCCAATAAGAACCAACCGCCTATTGCGTAGCCCGAAACCATATCAAAATAATTTAATACAATCAACCCAATCGAAATTATTGAAAATAATATAGAAACTGGCTTTATCCACTTTGGAACAAATGTTTTGTAATCTTTCAACCAATCAGTAACCTCGTTTGCAGAAATTTCGGTTTTCACCAAAGAAGCTATTGCTGAAAAGTGCTGGCGCCACTCGGGCATTGCTGACAATTCACCTATCGCTTGTTGTTTTGTGGGGATGGAATCAATTTTATTCTCTGTGAAAAGTTTCGCAAGAAAATCTGAACCGCTTTCCAAAGCAGTTCTATTTGAATATTGAAAGAAAGAACCACGTCCAAAAAGATCTATATCCTGACTGTAAAAATGCAGTGGATCTTTATATTTTTCGCCAGAAGGCAGATGATGAAAAGCGCGATTTAAAACTTCAAGTTCGGTTTCATTTTGCGAAATTAATGCCTTTTTTAAATCACGATTGTACTGCAGTCCGCTATGTTTGGACACCAGATAAATGAAAACGATAATTGCGAGAACAATCGTTGCAATAATAACCTCAGTGTTTCCGAAGAAAAAATATATTACAGCACAAGCCGCCAAAAAAACAATAAGTCTAGTAGTGCTTGAAACGGCAAGTTTTCGTTTTATCTTTTGTAATTCTTCAGAATGGATTTCAATCTGTAGTTTGTAAAATTCGGAAGGATGTGTCATTTAATTTTATGCGTTTTAAAGCGAAGATAATTCAGCTTGAAGTTTTTTTGTGAGGCTTTTTACAACCAAATCATACGAATGATCAATTAATTGCAAAACAAGTTTTTGCGGAATATTTCTTTCCAGTTCCACGGTATTCCAATGCACTTTACTCATATGGTAGCCCGGCCTGATCAAGCCGTCATATTCTTCCCGAAGTTCTATGGCTCGTTCGGGATCACATTTTAAATTTGCTGCCGCAGGATTCGTTTCCAAACCTGTGAGCGCAAACATTTTACCCATTACCTTAAAAACGAGTGTTTCTTCACCAAAAGGAAAAGTTTCTTCCACTCCTTTTTTTAAAAGACAATAATCCCTGAATTCTTCTATGTTCATGGTTTTTGGATTTTATACAGAACAGGCTTGCTTGGTGATGCGTCATTATGAAACGAAGCAATTTGTAAATTCAGCAAATAACTTCCATCTCCAATTGAATTGTTGACGAAAATTAATTCAGTAATTGTACAGTCTTCACGTGGGTTTTCGGGATAATCCCAAAAAGCTTTGTGCGCCAAAAGCTTGCCTTCGTCACGTTCTTTATCAACCGATGGAAGATCAATCAACAAATGTTTCACGCCAATTTCTTTTAAAAATAAAGCTGCTTTTTCGTGAAGAAATGGCCAGTTCGTATCCGACCAATGCTTTGATTTTTTTTTCGAACTGTTCGCAAGAGTTCTAATTATAATGGCTTCAGGCATTTTTCCGTTTAAAGCTTTTGAAATGCTTTCTTCGGAAATGATTTCGTCTTCGCCAACTTTTTTAGGTTTTATAGTTATTACTTCAGCCAAAAAAAAGAAAGTTTTTAATGCGTCGTTTACTGAATAAAATTCTTCCGAAATATGTCCAAAACACTCGGTATGTGTTCCATGCGCATGCGGATTGAAAAAAACATTATTGAAATTTACCGAAGCGCCTTCCGAAACTTTTCCAGTCCACTCGCCCATTTCAACAGGCTTAATGGTAGGTTTATTTTGATACCATGCCAACGGATTGTCTTCCGAAGCCTGCAATAGAATTGAAATATCCAGTGGCTTGGAAAGGTCAACAACAATGGTTTTATTATGAATTTCTACTGTAGTTTTCATCAATCTAAATTTACTAAGAATAAATCTGCCGCAATCCCATCGCTTAAAAACTTTCCTTTTTTGGAGATTTTTAGGGTTTGGTTTTCGAGGATTAAAAGTTCGTTTTTTAAAGGATTTACAGCTTGTCCCAAAAGATACTCCGAATAATCCTTCCCAAATTCACTTTCCACTTTTTGCAAAGAAACACCTTTTTTAGTGCGCAATCCGGTCATTATATATTCGTTGTACTTGTCTGTTTTTGTAAGAATTTCCATTTCTGACGGAAGTATTCCTGCTTCGATACTTTTTATATACTTTGTATTATTTGCAACGTTCCAACTACGTGATTTTTCGTTATAACTATGTGCCGACGGGCCAATTCCTAAATAAGGTTTTCCCTCCCAGTAAGCAGTATTGTTGCGAGAATAAAAGTTAGGTTTTCCAAAATTTGAAAACTCATAATTTTCCAATCCAGCCCTTTCCGTTTCGGAAAGCAAAATTTCATAATGCTGTTTTGCCGCTTCTTCATCAACGGGCGGTACAATTCCTTTTTCGATGAATTTCTTTAAAGCGGTTTTAGGCTCTACCGTCAAAGCGTAGCACGATAAATGTGGAACTTCTAATTTTAAAGCGATTTCGATATTTTTTTTCCATCGTTCATTACTCATTCCCGGAATTCCATAAATTAAATCGATGCTGATGTTATCAAAATATTTCTTTGCTTCTTTAATACATTCTAAAGCTTCGGAAGCATTGTGGGCGCGGTTCATCAGCTTTAAATCTTCTTCGTAAAAAGATTGGATTCCAATGCTCAATCTGTTAATGCCAATTTTATTAAACGACATTAATTTGGTTTCCATAAGGTCTTCGACTGCGCTCAGACTGACATCCATTAAATCATCAGGATTTGCTTCAAGGGTTATTTCGGGATTCTCTGAAACCGTAAAATTTGAATAAATGGTTTCAAAAATTTGTTGCAATTCTTCCAAAGAAAGCAAACTTGGCGTGCCACCACCGAAATAAATAGTTTCCACTTCCCCAATTAATTCATCTTTTCGAAGAATCAATTCGCCACAAAGTGCATTAATCAATTCGCCTTTCTTCTTTAAAGAAGTTGAAAAATGAAAGTCGCAGTAGTGGCACGCCTGTTTGCAAAAAGGAATATGAATATAGATTCCGCTCATTTCAATTCGGAATTATTTGATAATTTTTGATTCATTCTGTTTTACAAACGCCGCCCAACCTGTATAACTTTTCCCAACTTCAACTTTTCCCATATTGTAAAAATGACAAACCGCGGCCGCCAAACCATCGGTGCTATCGAGGTTTTTTGGGAGCTCTTTTAAGCTTAATAAACTTTGAAGCATTTTTGCAACCTGTTCTTTACTGGCATTTCCATTGCCAGTAATAGCCATTTTAATTTTTTTAGGCGAATATTCAGTAATAGGAATTTCTCGCGAAAGTCCTGCCGCCATTGCTACACCCTGCGCTCTGCCGAGCTTGAGCATCGACTGCACATTTTTTCCGAAGAATGGCGCTTCAATTGCAATTTCGTCTGGGTTGTGTGTGTCTATCAACTCAATGGTGCGTTCAAAAATAAGTTTCAGCTTTAGGTAATGGTCGTCATATTTTTTAAGCTGAAGTTCGTTCAGTTGCAAAAATTCCATCTGCTTGCCTATCACTTTTATAAGACCAAAACCCATGATTGTGGTTCCTGGGTCAATTCCTAAAATGATTTTTTCTGTTTTCTCCTGCATAATTTGGGGATTCCTGCTTTCTTGGGAATTTGTATTTTAGCAACGTGATTGCCATATCCCACAAAGCTAAACAATATCTGCTCGCCACCGTAAAGGTTTTGGTTATCGCGATAACTTTTGGATATATTTTTTATAAAATTAGCTATAATCCAACCTTAAGTTTTGCTGAGTTTAAGCGGATAATTTTCACGAAATTGGACACTTCGGGATTCCTGTTTTTGGTCTTTCTGCTTTTAGCAGCGGCAAACTGGTTTTTTGAAATTCTGAAATGGAAAACCCTCGTTTCTTTTATAGAGAAAATAAGTTTTTCAGATGCTATGAAACAAAGTCTGGCTTCGCTCACGGTTTCACTGGCAACCCCAAACCGCATCGGGGAGTATGGGGCGAAAGCATTATTTTTTACACCTTCAAAAAGAAAGAAAATACTTTTGCTAAACTTTTTTTCTAGCAGCTCTCAAATGTTTGTTACAACCTTTTTTGGTGTTATTGGGTTGCTTTTTTTTCTGCAAAATTTTAATGTAGCCTACTCTGTGGAAACACTTTGCTACTTTGGAATCGGAGTTATTCTACTCTTAGGAATTGGTTATTATTTCAAGGAAAGAGAATTGCTTCTGAAAGGTTTCACCATTTCAAAAGCAATTACATTTTTCAAACAAATTCCATTTCGAAGTAAGTTTAATGTTTTACTGTTTTCAACGTTTCGTTACATTATTTTCAGTGGCATGTTTTTCGGGTTACTACTTTTTTTCGGTGCAGAAATCACATTATTAAATGCTATTTCCTTGATTTTTACAATGTATTTTTTGGTATCTGTAATTCCTACATTTTTCATTTTTGACGTTGTAATTCGAGGTGGTGTAGCGGTTTGGCTTTTCACCTTTTTAGGGGTGCCAGAGCTTATTGTTTTATCGACAGTACTTACAATGTGGCTTTTGAATTTTGTTTTGCCTTCTTTATTGGGAAGTTTTTTTGTACTAACCTATCAACCAACAACCCGATGATTTTGGGTTTTTTCATTCTTTTTGCAGCATACTTTTATTGTATGATCTTCCTGATTTTTGGCTTTAAAAGAGTTCGGCTTTTTTATTCGGAAGAGAGAAAACCAATATCTCAATTTAGTGTTGTAATTCCTTTCCGAAACGAGGCTGAAAATCTCCCTAATCTATTGAAAACAATAGCTGGATTGAATTATTCTCCAGAAATGTGCGAAATCATTTTTGTAAATGACGCTTCTGAAGATACTTCTGAGGAAATCATTTCGGCAGCAATTAAAAATAGTAGATATTCAATAAAACTTTTACAAAACAAACGTATTTCAAATTCGCCAAAAAAGGATGCCATTTCCGAAGCAATTAAAAATTCAAAATTTGAATGGATTGTAACTACTGATGCCGATTGTGAACTTCCGGAAAATTGGCTGAAAACGCTTGATGCATTTATTCAAAAAAACAATCCCGTTATGGTTTGCGGACCTGTTATTTATAAATCCAACGGAAATTTTCTTCAAAATTTTCAGCAATTGGATGGTTTCAGTTTGCAGGCGGTGACTATAGGAAGTTTTGGTTTTCAAAATCCTTTATTGTGTAACGGCGCAAATTTGGCATATAGAAAGGACGCTTTTTCAGAAGTGAACGGCTTTTCAGGAAACGACTACATTGCAAGCGGTGATGATATTTTTCTGCTGGAAAAGATGAAAAAATCATTTCCGAAGCAGGTTCAGTTTTTAAAATCGAAGGAAGTAATAGTTTCCACAAAACCACAAAAAAATTGGAAAGATGCTATAAATCAAAGAATTCGCTGGGCTTCGAAAACTTCAAAACAAAAAAATACAATTTCCATTCTTTTGGGAATGCTTGTTTTTTTGGTGAACATTTCAATTTTAGCATTTCCCTTTTTTATTGTTTTTAATCTCGAAAATCTTGGTTTTTATATTCTTTTAACTTGTTTTAAAATCATTATAGACTATGTTGTTGTTCATCAAACAGCTTTATTTTTTGAAAAAAAAATATCGTTTTGGAAATTTCAGTGGCAGCCGTTTGTTTATGCCGTAATTATTTTAGTTGTTTCTTTAGGAACCTTTCGCGGAAAGTATTCTTGGAAAGGTCGCATCTTTCAAAATCCATGATAACTTGATTTAATTTTTTACCTTAGCCCTACTTTAAAACACGCCCTTATGAAATCGCTCCTTCCAATTTTCGTTTTTTGCCTTTTCTTATTCACAACTGCGCTTCAGGCTCAGCAACAATATACTGTTGATGGCCAAACCTATAATTTGAATACCGAAGTTGAGGGAACTTTAACGTTACTTTGGAACACTGTGAACGGCGAATACCGCTATTTTTCAAAAAAAGGTGATGACATTCAAGAATTGACAAACACAAAACAAAACGGCGATTATCAAGAGGAATATAAAGAAACGCTGAAGCAGCAGACAAGTGATGCAGCAGTTTCAACCGAAAAATTGAAACTTACACTGCCCAGTTTACAAGCCTTTTTTGTGGAATACAACAAAAAGAAAGACCCAAGTTTTGTGGAGAATAAAAAAGCCGTCCAACTTGAGTTTAGGCTTGGTGCTTTTATAGGGATTACAAACAGCGTTTATACAGAAAACACCTTCAATATGTCCCAACCTTTGGCGGGAGTGGATTTAGAACTTATTGATGCTGTTAAATTAAAAAGGCACGCTATGGTTTTGCGCTTTAAGCAAACTATAAGTGGTAATTCCTATAAATATTCTGCTTCGCAATTATCTTTAAATTATCGTTTTAAATTTGTAAAAACACCGAAGTTCGATGCTTTTTTGAATTGTAAATTCGCAGCACTCACATTTTTCAAAAGAGAAGAAACTGAAATTTTTGATTTTGGCAACACTATAACAACAACTAGTTCTGGAAATGACTTTAATGCTCCGGTTACCTTCGGAATTGGCGCAGATTACAAAGTTGGCAATGGTTACATAACCTTTAATTACAACGATATTGTAGGGTTGAATGTGGAAAGTAATGATGAATTTCCGATAGATTTTACGCTCGGTTACAAATTCAATCTCTAATTAATTTGTTTGAATTATAACAGGCAAAGTGAATTGTGTTTTTACCGGAATACCACGTTTATAAGCTGGTGCCACAGGTTGCAATGAATCTATACTTTGTAAAAGCCACTTTTCCAAATTTGGAAATTCTTTCTGCAAAACCGTGTCCATTTTTATTTCAAGAATTGAAAGCTCACCCGTTTTACTCACTTCAAAATTCACTTTTACAGTATCATAAACTTCGCGCACGGAAACCATTTTTTCACTACTGATGGATTTGTATAAATTTGAAGTGATTGTGTTTATAAAACATTCTTTCTGTTCGGGCTTTTCCAATTTGTTTTCGCAGTTTGAAAAAGATGGGTACCTATCTACGTCTTTCCAATCGATAGTTTGCATTTCCTCTTTATAGATTTCTTCCGAAGAAACTTTTTCAGTCTCAAAAAACTGACAAGAAGTTGCCAATAACAAAAGAAGAGTAAAAAGAAAACCGTGTTTCATTTGTCTTTATATTTTGTTTTTTAAAGGACAAATGGAACATCCAAATAGACTATTGCTCTATTTTTTAAATAAATAGTGGATGTTTCATTTCAGAAAAATTCTACTTTGAAAAGTACAAATTTACTTAAACATACAGGATTAATTTTAAAACAGTATTGGAATATCTATGACGTAAGTTCAATCTGTCCATTAATAAAAATATTATCGTCAGATAAAACTTAATGCCATCAATCTGTCGTTGTTAATTGAAATAAAAAAGCCGAAGAAATTCTTCGGCTTTAAAAATATTTTTGGTAAGACTTATTTCACTTCAAAAACAATGGGCAACGAATAGAGCACGGCCACTTTTTCACCCTCTTGTTCTCCTGCTTCCATTTGCGGAAGCTTTTCAATCACGCGAATAGCTTCGGCTTCAAGTTCTGGTTTTGGAGCCCGAGCTTGTATAGCTACAACTTTTCCCGTTTTGTCAATTTTAAACTTAACAAATATTCGCTGTAAGCCCGAAAGGTTTAAATCATTTGCAAGTTCTGTATTAAAGTTTACCCCCACAAAACGACTTATATTTTCAGAAAAACACTTTTTTAAAGTTTCGTTATCAGCACCGATACAGCCTGGATACGTAGGCACTTTTTCAATGGCTGCAAAGGGAACCTCTATTTCATTGGTTTTTGTAACTGTCTCAGAGTCGTTTTGCTGAACAGCGGGCGGTTCTTCTGTTTTTGGATTGTCGCTACAGGCGGTGTAAAATAACATTCCGCAAATTACTGGCACTAGTAGTAAATACTTTAATTGAGCGGTTTTTCTTGATTTTGGTTTTTGTAACATAATGATTCGTTTTTTGATTAATGATTGATTGAAAAATGTATTGATGAATGATATTTTTTCTGTTTGGAAAACCTCCGAAAGCAAGTTTTGATAGTATTGTTTTTTATCTTTTTCAATGGCAACTTTTGCGTCTGCAATAAATTCGTGAAGTGTGGCAATTCTGTTTTGAAATAAATAAACCATTGGGTTGAACCAAAAGATAATTCGTAACATTTCAAAGAAAAGGAGATCTAAAGAATGTTTCTGTTCTATGTGTATTTTTTCATGGGCAATAATGCTTGCTTTATTTTCTTCGGAAATGGTTTCGCCTAAAAATAGTGTATTGAAAAAAGAAAACGCAGTATCGGTTTTAGGCATAGTTACCACTTTAAGATTTTGGGAATTCTCAGTGGTTCCGGAAGATTTGAGTTTTATTATTTTATTAAATTTCCAAGAGAAAAATAACGCGCTGAGCAAGCTTCCTATCAGCCAAAAGCTCCATAGACTAGAAAGCCAAAACGAAGATTCATTAGAAGCTGTTTCAGAAGTATTAGTATCAATAAAAATAGTTGGCAACTGAAATATAAATTCTTGTGGAATATTTTGTTGAAGGAAATCTATATTCACAAATGGTAAAAGGCATCCCAAAATTGGTGTTAACAAAAGATAAATTCTGTTCAAATTGAAAAATTTTTCCTTTTTCAGAAATAGGTCATACACTGCCAAAAAGAGCGCTTGAAAAACGAATATTTGAAATAGGATATGTATCATTTTTCAGGTTTTTCAGAATTGATTTCTTTCATAATACTTTCCATTTCCTGAATACTGATGTCGTTTTTCTTCATAAAAAACGATACCATACTTTTAAAGGAACCTTGAAAATAACCATCCATCAATTTATTTAATGATTGGTTGCTGTACTCTGTTTTCTTGACTTTCGGAAAATAGACATGGCCTCGGCCTTCTTTTCTGTAATCAACAAAATTTTTGCTCTCCAAAATGCGAACGATTGTGGAAACTGTATTATAAGCAGGTTTGGGTTTTGGCAGTTTTTCTATAATTGAAGCAACGTTTGCTTCTTCTAAATCCCAAAGGATTTGCATAATATCTTCTTCCGCTTTTGTTAGTTGTTTCATAATCTGCCTTCTAATTTCTTTTTCAAATATAACTAAAAAATTAGTTTAAACTAATTTTTTAGTTATAAATCTCAATAAAAAACCTCGTAGTATTTTTCTAACGAGGTTTATTATTATTACAGATGGAATTTTAAATCCAAACTGTTTTTTCTTCTATACTACTGTTTCGTGTTCCTTCGGTCAGTTCGCCGTCATATTTTCCCATATAGAAAAAACCAATGCACTGCTCTCCTTCTTCCATCTGAATAAGTTTATCCATATATTTTATTACACCTGGAGAAGCCCAATAAGCGCCAATACCCATTTCGTGAGCAGTAAGCCACATATTTTGAACAGCCATTGCTGTAGCAGCAATTTCTTCCCATTCAGGAAGACTCGCCTTTGAATCCCGCTGCATGCAAATTGCTATCACACAACCCGCTTTTACGGGGTTGTCCATAAACTTGTTATATGTGAATTCTGAAAAATTCTCTGTAGTTTGTTTGTAAGTTTCAGCAATAAATTTTCCAAGTCCCACTTGCGATGCCCCATGAAAAACCTTAAAACGCCAGGGTTCTGTGCGTTTATGAGTTGGAGCCCAGTTTGCGGTTTCTAGTATTTTTGAAATTTCTTCTTTCGTAATTGGTTGGTTATTGTATTGTGCGGGAAAAACCGACCTACGGTTCTTTATAGTTTCTGATATCATTTTTATTATTTGGGTCGTGAAGATAGTAAAAAGCTAAAACGAAAAAAAATCATTGAACACAGAATATGGGCAAATTGAAAAGATATTTTATCTCATAAAAATCCGCTTCTTCAAATAATATATAGATTGCTGGATAATCTAAAACTACAACACTAGAAAGTTTAAAAATAAAGTTTTCATTAACAATTATTTTTTAAATAGTTTTAATAATGCAACTTGATTTGGAGGAGGCTAAGATTACGGGTTTTAATCATTAGAAGGTGAAAGGTTATTTAGTTGTGGGTTGTGGGTTAGAAATACTGAATAGGAAAGAGGTGAGTATGTGAGTATGTGAGTATGTGAGTAAGTTAATATTTAATTTTTTTTGAAAGTTGGCGATATGAAGGGTTATGGGTTAATATGGGATAAAGTAGGCTTATACTAGCCTTATACTAGGCTTATATACGGGTGAACCTAGGGGTTGCTTTGGGTTGTCTGTTGTGGGTTGTGAGTTGTCGGGTTCGGGTTAATTTAAAATAATTTTTAATTAGAGCACAGCTATACATTCCATTGCCTTTGGGTTTTTAAGAATATAGTTGTTGTCTTGTATTCTTCCAAATGTTATTCCGAGCCATACCGTTATTGCTTTGGAATTGGTGTGGTTGCGTTTGAAAAGTGTGAATTTTGGAAAACGGAATGGTCTGTACTGTAGGGGATTTGATAGGACTAATTGGATGTTTTGATATTCGGTGTTACAGGACAAGAAGTCTGTATTAACTGTGGCAACTAGGCTATTAGATCTTGGGTGCGTGGGTCGGTATTTTTGGGTTTTCCTGTGCCATTTGTGGGAAGATACCGTGCTTATTGCCGCAATGAGCCGGAAGTGGGTATCGTTTGCCTTTGGTGGAACTACTTTGAGCTGTGGGATTGAAATGGTGATAAACTGTTTGTTCTGGTCTGTTGTGACAACAGGGGCGGCGGGAAAAATGTGATTAAAAATTTGTTTTTTGTGGAGTTGAAAACCTTTAAGGGCTTCGGGCATGTTGGACAAATTAGCTTCACGTTCCCCCAGTTTCCCCCTCCCCTTTTGGATAATTTTCCGGCAGGTGCCAGAGAGACGGCTGGCGAAACGAGCGTCCTTAAATATTTTTTCATTTTCCCCGAGGCCGTTGCGGATTGCCTTGGAAAGGACGGATGCGCCTCCAAATTCCTTGGTATTTGCCCTAACTGTAGCAAAGCGTGGATCGTTATATATTTGGTCTTTTGTTGGTGGGTTGGAACGTCGGGCTATATACTTTCCTTTGAGGAAATAGTAGGTCATTCCTTTTATAGTGCCCACGATTTTGATAATGGATTTGATTTTGGGCATGGTATTGATTTATTGCTTGTTATAACATAAATATAGCAATTTTTGGGGAGAATTTTGGATTGTTGGATTGTTGGATTGTTGGATTATTGGACGGTTGGATGATTTATTATGTATTCTTTTTTGCATCGTCCAACCCTTCTCGGTTTTACCGCAGCTATGCTGCCAAAAGGGATTTCAAACCTTCGGTTTGGGAAGCTTTGCTTTGGATGTGGGATAGCTGGCGATGTGAAGGGAGTAATGCAAAAAGCTTATAGATGAGTACGCTTTATACTTCTGCTTCCCTCAGCACAGGTAAAAGCAAGCCAAAGGGAAACTAAGACTTGGGGAGGGAAAGCGTGTGGGAGACACGTGCGGGACGCCCGCGCCAGCAAGATAGAATTTTGGATTGTTGGACGGTAGGATTGTTGGACTGTTAGATTTTTGGATTGTTGGATTGTTGGATTGTTGGATTTTTTATTATGTATTCTTTTTTGCATCGCCCAACCCTTCTGCGATTTGCCACAGCTATGCTGCCAAAAGGGGTTTTAAACTTTTGGTTTGAGAGGCTTGGATTTTGGGATGCGGGCTATAGCTGGCGACGTGAAGGGATTAATGAAAACGCTTTCTATAGATGAGGAGGCTTTATACTTCGACTTCGCTCAGCACAGGTAAAAGCGCGCTAGATTAAGACTAAGAGTTGGGGATGTATAGCGTGCGGGGGACACGGGCGGGACGCCCGCGCCAGCAACGGGAAATGTAAGTCTCTGAAATCGGTTGACCTTTTAAATAGTTAAAACACGGGTGCGTGAGACGGGAGGAGCGGGGTGCTGGTCTTTATTTTGCCAATAGCTTCATCATTTCCCCGGCAGCGTCCGTATAATCTGACCTCTTATGGCTTTTGCCGATGTGGATGGGGCTTGTGTTCATGCGGTGGGTCAATTCCTTTATTGGCATATTTTCGAGACTGCCGAATTGGTATTTCCATGCATCCAAATCCTGTAACCTATGATTTTGAAATCCTGTTGTTATTCGGTCATTATCGGTATGCAAAAATACCAATTTGCCGATGGTCGCATCTAAGTGCTCAAAGTCCATAATTATGCCATCGTAAACCCATTGGCCATATAGTGCATTTTTAAAGATTGACTCGATGTTCTTTAAGTCTGAGGCCTTAATATCGGTTAGAACTAGGTTGTATTTTGTTGGGCTATTGGTGAGCAGCCAGCATTTTTTTCTGTCCACGTAAAATGCAGTTGCATTCCATTTTCCGAGTTTTCCCGAACTTGCATCCTGCTTGGTCGCAATGAGTTTCTTGACCAATTTTTCAAGCTTTTTGGTGGTATGGATTATTGTATGGGTCAAGTGACAAATATTTGTTGGATTGTTTGTTCAAATATACTTAAAAGCCCAACTACTTCATAACAGGAGAGACGGGCGCGCCCTGAGATACCGCTGTCAACCGGGGGTGCAGGGGAAGGGGCTTGTATGCAATATCATGGTTTGTTTTAATAAGCGGGTTCGACTGCGCTCACCCTGACATTTGCGCTCACCATAACATTCTTACTATCACCTTGAACGCAGTTGAGTTAGACATTAGTAGCTATACCATTCTTGATTAGTTCTCAGGTTTGCAATCATTTCATATACTTTCTTAAGACCCAACGTACCTGTTTTACCATAGTCAGATATTACCTTCGTTTTTCCGTTGTTGTATGTAATTGTCAGGGTACAACTTGACAGATCTGTGGCCATCACATAATAATGCTCTTCGAGCGTTGGAAAATCTAAATAATTTAATAAATCAATAATTTCTTTGTAATGTTCTTTGTCGATATTGCTTTTAAATTGTCCTTTCAATTCTCTTGAGATATCGTATTCCCAAAGGTTTGGTTCTAAAGAATTAAATTCAATGGCGTTTAATGTAACTGACCTATCCTTATTAATTTTTAATTCAAAAATTGGGCAACTACCGAAACAAGGTTCGGTCTCGTATTCAATTTTCTCAATGGTATATTCTTTAAGGTTATTGTTATATTCCACAAAAGTTCCAGCTTTGTATGCCAATTCTGTTTTTTTAACATCAGGAATTTTTTTGTAATCGGCCCCCCCATAGGTTGGTCGCTCAAATATTAGTAAGGAGGTTTTACCATTTATTTGAGTTATTTTAGGGACAATGGCATCTCGAAGAAAATCGCGATTTATCAAATTGACAGGGTTAATTGAGTCATTTCCAAAATTCATTAGGGCATATACACTATAATCACACGATCTTGTAGTGTTTGGCTCAAGTGTGCCGCCTGAACAACTTTTATCATCTCCAATAATTAATAAATCCGTAAATCCATTATTGTCAATATCCGCTTTGTAAAAACTTTTATTTATTCCTATAGAATCGGCTATGGCTTTAGTTAAGCTATCATAATCTTTATCGTGGTATCTATCAAAATCCTTAATTTTTTTTAGCTCAAACTTTTCCAAACTTTTGTAAATTTTTATTGAATCGTCGTGTTCCCTGTATCTAAAAAAAGGATACTTCAATTTTTGAACGAATGTTTGAATGTCTGCTTCCGTCTCTAAACTGTCAATTTTTGTAGCTGTGATTTTAGTTTTGATTAAAGCAGTTCCAGCCGTATCACCTAAGGTTTCTATTTTTTCTGCCTTTTGTTCTTTACATCCATTGCAAAGGATTAAAACGATGATTATAAGGTATTTCATAAATTTAATTGGACGGATCATTTTTAGCATTGGGGCCAAAGTTTGTAGATACATATCTTTTGAAAATTCTATTGCTTCTGTATAAAACAAGTAATCAGATTAATTATTTTAAATATAGCTAAAAGAAAAAATCCTGCCGGACGGAAAACGGTAACAGGAAGCAAATTAAGTCGGGAGAAATCAAATATAACAATTAGCTATAAACAATTTGCTGGATGGTCAAAGTGAACAGGTGAGTGAGTGAATCTGTGAATGCGTGAATATGCGTATTTAGTGTTAGATGCATTGCAAATGCTTTATATAAATGGGCACACTTTGCACTTCGGCTTCGCTCAGTACAGGCGACAGTGCGCCAGAGGGGACTGCTCAGTACAGGCGCCAGTGCGCTAGAGGGGTGTTGATACTAATTGTACTATAATTCGTTCTGCTACGCTATCAGCTTGCTTTGCAGGTCGGTTTGTGGTGAACAGGAAAATTTAATGAATTCGCAACAAAACACAACTCATTTGCCTTCTTATGAAGTGCATTCGCTTTTTCTGTCATTGCCATATCAGTTATGGTAACCTTCGGGTTTAAAGTTACTTCTGTAAATTTTCCCCCGCCATTTGCCGTTTCAACCATTATTCCTGTTGCATTGTCACTATAGTCTGTTACAATAATTCCCGCTACAGCACATAAATGCAGATACCACAACATATGGCAGGATGAAATGGAGGCCAACAAGAGTTCTTCTGGGTTGTGTTTTGTTTTGTCGCCACGAAAGGCAGGGTCAGAAGAACCCAGGATTTCAGGTTTGTTTGCAACAAAAATAGCATGGCTTCTTTCAAATGCCGCATAGTGTGAAGTTCCCGTTCCTGTATTCCCCGTCCACTTTACGGTAAGATTGTATGTATGTTGTTTGTTCATAATTGGTAATTTTAATTTTGTTAGCTCCACCATTCTTTAATCCATGCATCGGACACTTTTTTTCCTTTTTCGTAATCATCTACCACTACAATCAATTGATTGGCATGGTCGCTATATTGAACCAATATATTTACGTTTGCTTCGGCAATTTTTCTGCAAAACATGCCCAATTGACCCGGGACGTCCTGCCTAAGTTGTTGAATGATAACTTCGTTAATTGCCACCACTTCAATTTCAACCCCAGCCAACACCTCTTTGGCTCTAGCTGCTTCCGCTACAAGAAAATGGGCAATTGCCGTTTTTCCATTTTGAAATACCCCTCCCCCTTCAAGACTGATTTTATTGTTGCCCAAGGTCTCGCCCATCAAAGCCAATGCCCCTGGTTTATTGTCCAATATAATTTCAATGTCTTTCATAATGTATTTTTTTCGCTACAAAGGAAATGCAATTATTACTTTTACATTTCATTTAAGATTGAACTATGGGCGTAGAAGATAATTTTGTTTCAATTTCTGCTTTACTATGTGAACCTACGAGGGCAAGAATGCTCTGGAACCTACTTGATGGCAGGGCATATACCGCCAATGAGCTGGCTATTGTTGCAGACACTTCCCCTACCGCTGCAAGTAATCATTTATCAAAATTGCTCAATGCAAAAATAGTAAAAGTTGAAACCCAAGGGCGTCATCGGTATTATTCACTTTCAAATTCTGATGTTGCTTACGTTGTAGAAGGATTGGCAAACCTCGCAACTAATGGCGCTGCTAAAAATACTGAAAAGCAAACAAAACATTCTGATATAAAATATTGCAGAACCTGTTATGATCATCTTGCCGGTTTTGTTAGTGTAAAAATTGTAGAAGCAATGGAAACAAAGGGCTATTTAGAAAAATCAAACAAGGCTTATGAAGTGACTGAAAAAGGATGGGAATGGTTCCAGCTTTTTAATATCTCAAAAGAAGATTTTAATAATAAACGTCGCCCGCTAACGCGTCAATGTCTTGATTGGTCTGAGCGTCGTCCACACTTAGCGGGTCAACTTGGCGCAGAATTATTAAACAAAATGCTGGAAAGAAAGTGGTTTAAAAAAGTTAAATTTTCAAGAGCCTTGGTTGTAACGTCAAAAGGGCGGCAGGAACTTTATGGGTTTTTGGGTGTGGCTTTGGAATAACCCACCTGACCCGGATATGGTGGTTGTTACTTATGCTATACAGTCCGTTCACGAGCCGGACGCTCGTATCAGCCTCGTACAAGCCTTATTTTATCCAACCAACATTTTTTTTCCAGTTTTCAATTTCCTGTTTTCTTTTTTCAAAATCTTTAGGTGGGGATTGGTTTTCATCTTTTACCCGTCTTCGTATTATTTCAGTTTGTTCTTCAAGGGAGTTTAACCCAATGGCTTTGCGTCTTTGATTTACCTTTTCCAAATCGTCAATAATATTTGGGCTTAATTTCCCGTTTTCGTCCCAATCAAATTGGGTTCCATATAGTTGCGGTTTTCCTTCCAATACCGCTACTCGGTCAGTCAAGGAGGCCAAATTTTTTGGATTGGCCTTATTTTCACGAACAGCACTTTCCAGCAGTAGCACGCACTTTTTCATAAAGTTAGGTTGTGCTATAGCGTGTTGTATTACCAGCCAAGCTGCTTCGCTCGCCTCTTCGCCCACTTTGGCAACTGTGGGATACCCGATTGTTTGGATTATTTCATCAAGGGCCTTTGCATTCTGGTTGTGGATTTTGGCCATTTCATCGTTATAGCCTTCACCAAGTTGTCCGGCTTCTATTAACTTGTCACGACATTCCAAGTCGGCATTTTTTAGTGCTATTATTTTTTTAGCAATTTCTTTGTAAATCATGTGTTACTTGTATTGCGGGAACGCCTTTTATAGGTGTGCTAGCTGGGAGTTTACCAAATTTAGCCATTTATTGGTAATGAACAATTAGCAATGAGAAAGTTACCACTAGCTCTATGGGTGGGTGAGTAGATGCAACCAGTAACATCGCATTACAAATGCTTAATATAGATGGGTAGGCTTTGCACTTCGACTTCGCTCAGTACAGGCGCCAGCGCACCAGGGGGAAACAATTGGCAATTAACAATGAGAAAGTTCTACTAGTTCTATTTAAAGTGATAAGGTGTATCGAGTAAGATTGCATTACAAATGCTTTATAAGATGAGCACGCTTTTCAAAAGCGCGCCAGGGGGGGTAGATGCAACCAGTAACATCGCATAACAAATGCTTAATATAGATGGGCACGCTTTGCAAAAGCGCGCCAGAGGAAAAAAATAATTAATTGGTTTTCAATTCTTTTATTACTGATTCAAAACTTTCTAAACCAGCCCGAAGGTTTTCTACTATATCATTAGCCAATTCTTCAGGTTCCGGAAGATTTTCTAGATTGATCATGTTGTCATCACGCAACCATGTAATATCTAAATTGACTTTTTCATTGCTGATTATTTCCTGATGCTGATATTTACGCCAACGACCCTCAGGAGAAGCAGTTTCTTCGGTTGTTTCAGCCCAGGTTTCTTTTCGTTTTTTGGATTTATATAGTTCTACGAATGGTTGTAAGTTCTCAAATCTAAGAGGATTACGTTTGGGAGAATGTTTAATATTTGTCCTGTAATCATAGTACCAGATTTCTTCAGTAGCAGGTTTTTGAGAATTAGCTTTAATCTCAAAAAATAGAACGTTAGCTTTTACACCCTGTGCATAAAAAATTCCTGAAGGTAGCCTTAGTATCGTGTGCAAATTGGTTCTTTGAAGTAGCTCCTTTCTTATTTCGATTCCTGCCGTATCAAAGAGCACATTGTCGGGCAATACAACTGCAGCACGGCCATTTTTGTCTAACATGGTATAGATATGCTGCAAGAAAGCTAATTGCTTATTACTTGTTGTTACCCAAAAATCAGATCTTAGAAAGTACCCATCTTTTTTTGCTAATTTATCATCTGGTGTTGGCACATCACTACTACTGATTCCAAAAGGAGGATTAGCCAAAATTATGTCAACCTGCTTTTCAGGTGTTTGTTTTAGACTGTCACTAACAATTATTTCAGGAGTTTGCTTTAAATCCCCAATCCCATGAAGGTATAGATTCATTAAGCATAATCTTGCAGTGGAAGTTTCAATTTCCCAACCCTTAAATGTTTCAAACTTAAGTTTATACTTTTGATTTTCAGTTAATTTGCTCCTGTTTAAATAATCAAGAGCTCCAAGAAAAAAGCCCCCAGTACCACAAGAAGGGTCAGAAATTGATTCTCCAACTTTTGGTTCTATACATTCTACCATCGCCTGGATTACAGGTCTAGGTGTGAAATATTGGCCGGCACCGCTGTTTTCAGCATTTCTTTGTAACAGCGACTCATAAATCTCACCCTTAACATCAATTTCTGTTGATGTCCAATCTTGCTCATCAATTAACTCTATCAAACGTTTTAACTTAACCGAATCATAGATTTTATTTCTGGCATCACTAAAAATCTTAGCTAGCATACCTCCTGAATTTCCAAGTTTACTTAGAGCTTGCTCATAGGTAGCACGAATAGATTCAGATTTTGCAGCTTTTAGAGTTGCCCAATTACATCCTTTTGGGATGACACTTAGGCTTTTATTTTCATCAGCCATTTTAAGAAACAGCATGTATGTCAGCTGTTCGAGATAGTCACCATACCCTAAGCCATCATCTCTTAGGGTGTCACAAAACGACCATATTTTAGCACTTATATTTGAAGAACTCATTTAATTGTATGTGAAATTAGCAAGTAGTTTTTTGTATTCTTTAATCGATGAATAAGTGCGTATGCAGGTGACAGCTACTGAAGAAAAAATAGCTTTCTTATTTGTCCTTTTACGTAATTCCCTATAACAAACTCTCATGGCATCCCTCCTTTGATACTCATTTTGCGCTTCGTAATACGCTTCATTTCCTTCCTCTATATAGAACTTACAGTCATTCCAAACCTCTGCTCTTTGTCTATTTAATTGCTCTAAGTCAAGGTGATATAGCATAATGGACCATTTCGCTCTTTCCTGTTCTTTATCTGAACCAAAAGGCAGAATTTCTCCATTTCGATCAAAAGAAAGTAAACCAACATCATATTCGTCAACAGGGTCGAGTAAAACAGGAAGCTCACATCGATAAGATTTACAATCTTCAGCCAGTTTACCTTCATCAAGATCCAAGGGAAAATAATCGCCCTTACCCTTGACTTCATCAATTGGATTAAGTCGATCTTTTCTTCTTAGATTACAGAGCCCTCCCGATAACCTAAAGTTCTTCCAGTTATAAGCCAGCCACCAATATCCATTTTCTTTTAGGACACCGGTGTCATATTGACGAGATCTATTCTTTGGCCTGTAATGATCAATATGGAAATCTCCTGCTCCGATAGGAGCTTCTGAGTACCAACATTTCAGCCCGTAAAGATTCATCATTGCTTGCTGGAAGTCATTCCAATCTCGCTGAGTATTGAAATATTGTGATCTTTCTGAAGGAGTTAAATCTTTCATTTTATCGTAATGAACTTTTTCACGATTTATCCAATCTAGCTCTTCTACTGTCTTTTGTAAATCTTCTTGATTAATATGTCTCATGTTTGTTGAGATTAAATGTCTTTTTCCTCCTTTAAAATCTCATTCATCACCTCTCTAGATATTCTATCTAGTTCTTTTTCTTCTTCTTTCGTATAATTTCGTTTACTGAACTGCATTTTTTCACTCAGTAGTTCAAGATACTTTTGGTATCTACTATCTATGCTAGTTTCATAAAAGCCGATTTCATCCAAGTATTTCTTGAGTTTTTCAAATCGGTTGAGATCTTTTTCATCTGCTTTATTATTCAGAATTTTACTTTGAAGAAACCTTTTTTCGTTTAAACTATCTTCAACTTTTTTACCCATAATAGAAGGTATTCCGAATAACTCACTTGTAAGAATTTTGGAAACGCTCATTTCACTTGGACTGACTGAAGGACTTGAGGCTATGGTTTTACCTGACTTTTGTTTTCGAAATATTTTTACCTGTTCCTTTTCCATACTTCCAATTACCAAAGGATCATGGGTACAGAAAATAATTTGAGTTGACTCTGGTCTCTTTACGACTTTGTCTATATAGTCAAGGTACTTCCATTTCCAGAGCGGGTTGAGATGTGTATCGGGTTCATCAAGCAGGATAAGGCTTTCTTCATCCTTTGTAAACTTTAGCATACCTAAAACCGTGAGCAACTGTTTTTCTCCTTCACTTAGTTCACGCATAACCAATTCACCGTCTTCTCTTTTCTTAAAAACATTTACTATGATGTCCTCTTTTTCCACGAAATCTGAGACATACAAACTATTAAGAGCATTGAATAATTGAATCGTATTTTGATGTTTTAAGCCCGCAAAATTCTTAAGCGTATTCTCGTCTTTAATATAGAGATAGAGTCGTTCAACAGTTTCTTTTTTTCTGTAATTAGAAGAAATTGATTCTTTTGCCCTTATAGGTGCGAGGGCGAATCTATTGAGGTCTGCAATTACTCTTCTTACTAAACCATCAGCATGCCAATAAGGGTCAGGGCCATGACGTTTAATCAATGAATCTGCCCAACTTGGCTTTTTTAGTTTAAACAGAGTAGATGCAAATTCACTTATTCCTAGTTCTTCTTTTAAGAATTCCAGCGTTTCATTTTCGGATTCTTGAAATATAAAAAATGAAATCAAGGCAAAACTTGCATGGATCTCCTCAACCAAAAACAAAGGTGGAAGCCTATCAAACTCTTCATATTTGGCATCCTTACTGGTAAGAGCATGAAAGTATTTCAATCGATGGGGATGAAAAAGTTCTTCCATTCTATTGTTCAGACCAGAATAATAGACAAAAACGTGGCGAGGTAAGTAATGCTCTTTCTTTTGCCAGAATTCTTTTTTAGATACATTTTTACCATCAACTGTAAAGCTATATCCTTTTCGAGGGGTAGTATCAAACTCTATTATTATGTGGTGTTTTGTTTTCTTGTCCTCTGAATTTCGTTCATAACGAATATAATAGCCTAGCTTTTCCTTTTTCTGATCGTGTACTATTGGATCACGTTCCAAATCTAAATCTCGAAAAATGATAACAAGGGCTTCTATAAAATTGGATTTACCTGTGGCGTTAAGTCCCAACAGAACAGTTTCCATGCTTTGTTCGTGTATATCAATCTCAAACCCTTCTAGATTCTTGAACGGACTAGTTATTTTTAAGTAATCAATTCGCATCTTCCAATTTTAATAAGGATTCAGTTTCGTTTTTTATTTCGACAACTTTATCTCCCAGTTTTTTTAACTCTAGGTAAAATTCCTCAATATCATTTTTATGTTTAGAGGTTTCCCAAAGTTCCTTGGGGGAAAGAGGCTCTTTAGCTTGTTTGAGCACCTGTTCTATAGTAAGTGTTTCCATACGTGTATTTGGTTTGGATATTTTCTTTTTTGCTTTTTGAGATTCTTGCCATTCCTGCTTTTCCTGCTGAATTTTCTTAAGCAATTCTCTAGCTGGTTCGTCATTTGGGTCTTGAGGCACAAGTTTGCCTTCAAAAGCTTTTTTTAGGATTGATTGGCGAAGAACTTCACAATCATTTAATGAATCTTCAATTAATTTTTCCAATTGGTTAATGGAATCGAAAGCCATATCCAATTTTTGTTGAATAATATTTTGCTCTTCAAAAGAGCATATAGGGACTGGAAAACGGCTAATGTCATCTAATCTCAATCCAGCTTTAACCACTCCCTTTTGCTTTTCATTGAGAAAATAGTATCCTCCTGTCTTGCTGATTGCATAATATCCGAAGTATTTTCTATTATATCCTGCACATGGTCTAGCTAGGCAAACATGTTGATTGATATATGCCTCCTCTAGATATGGAGCTATAGCAAACATTCCAAGATATCCAGTTATAGAAAAAAGAAAATCCCCCACTTCAATTTTTGTTCTTTTACCTTCTGCTTTTTCTGGAGGGCTTACGTGCTGAATTTTATTTTGCTTTAAATCTAATTCAAGTGAATTGAAATTCATATTGGTAATTCGAACAAATATGGCGCCTGATCCACTGTAGTACTCTGCCCAACCTCTAGAACCACTAGTTACGGTGTTAAATAAATTCCCTGACCATGTCCATTCCCATTCTTTTGGTAAGTTGGGTAAATCCGCTTGCTCCTTTATAGATAGTTTTGGCAACTGTAGTTGAATTTTAGGTTTCTTGGGCTTACTACCTTCTTTATTTTTTGCTTCCCATTTTTTTATCTCAAACTTCCATACATCTAATGCTTTTTTATACTCCCTACTTCTCTCCTTATCTATATTTTTAAGTAAAATTTTTGCTGATTTTGGTTTATATTTAAATCGCCATTTCTCGGTTAGTTCACCAGTGAATGCTTTTTGAAGTATTGATTGGCGATAAAGTTTAAGTTGATATTGGGCATTTTTTATGTGTTCTTCACCAAATTCGATAGTTTTATAAAGAGTGTCTATCTTTAGCACAATTCGATTTTGCTCTTTAATAGGTGGAAGTGGAAAAGGAATTAGGTCTAAGTTTCCTTTAGTGAGTTTTAATCGAGTTGTACCATTTACAAAATGAGAATAATCAACTTGATTTAGATAGTGTAATACATATTGTGATTGCATTGATAAATTAGCTTCTAAAATATGAGCATGATTGTTAACCCAACTTTTGCCCTCTATTTTGTATGCTTTTGGTTTTAAAGGATCTAGGAATGGTGCTCCATCTTCACCAACTATAATAAATTCACCATCAATAAGGTAGTCATCAATTAAATCAACTTGTCCAGTAGCTCCATAATATGGGAACAATTCATCTTGTCTTTTTCCTTTTTTTCGGCTTTGACGTTCAGAAGAGTTAATTGGTTTTCTATCCCCATCCCTTACATTTGTAACAAGCGTAAGCATAGTCCACATCCAATTCTTTGGCAATTTATATTTAACAAATTTTTTGCTCATAGCTATTTCGTCAATTTCAGCCCCTTAAAAATATCTTCAAACATCTCTCCTGGAGCAATGTCAATTGCCAGAGCTATCAAATACAATTCATCTGCACGCAGCTTTGTCGATTCATTCGATGACAACTGAGAGAGACGAGCTTGACTGATTCCAGTTCGTCTAGAAACCATTGCTCTATTTACAGATTTCTTAGTAAGATACAATCCTAAAGGCGTCATAGTATTCTTGAGTTTATTAAGATAAATATATACTTATTAAATAAAAATATAGAATATCTATATTTACGTTTTGAAATTCGATAGATTATCATTAGATTTGTTTAGAAAGTCTAAAGATTTATATATAAAGTATAACTGCTATGAGCAAACAATACACCAAATCCCAACTAAAAATTATAAAAGGCAATATGCTGTAAGCTTTTTTGAAAAGGGATTTGAGCTTATAGCCTAGGGCCAATAGCTTATAGCAGTTTAAAAAGTCAAAAGTTGTTTTTATAGAGAGGAATGAACACCACTAAAATCCATATTGGCCAAAATATCAGACGCATACGGGAGCTTCGGGGGTTAAAGCAGGATGCTTTAGGGTTTGAGCTTGGTATTAGCCAAAAAAGGGTGTCGCATATTGAACATCAAGAGAATGTAGCCGAGGATGTTCTTCTTCAAATCGCAAACGTCTTGCAGGTATCGCCAATGGTTATTCAACAGTTTACTGAAGAGGCATTTATTGATTACTGTGAAAATTTATCAAATCCTCCAGAGAATACTACAGAAGTTGAGCCAAACCAAGAAGCTTCCTTTCACGATTCACCCTCCACCCCTCACGATAAAATATTTGAGCTTTACGAAAGGCTGCTACAGGCAGAGCGGGAAAAGTTGGATTATGTGGAGAAGTTGTTGGAGGGTAGGCTTTAGGCTGAAGGCTCTTGGTGTTATGGCATCTGCATTTAGCTCGACATTGAAGTGGAAGGGGTCATTTTTCACCCTTTCCGTCCGCCGGGAGGTGTGAATTATTTATTTGGAGTATTTAGCCGGCGGCCACCTTCCCCTCTAATCGTATTGGTTATTTTAATTGATTTTTCTTCTGAAGGGAAGGAGCTTTTTTTGAGTGGATTAGTGAGAGGATTTTGAATTATCAAGAAGGTCTCGATCTCTCGACCCCTCGACTGAGCTCGGGACTGGCTAGCTCGAGACAGGCCCTCGCTCGACCGGACATTGGAAGTTGAACCTTCGATACATCCTAAAGCAAGTTACTCTCATAGTCCACTGTAAAATATCCCTTTCTTTTGGTTTTTTACAAGGAGCATAGTTTTTTTATCTAGCCAAGCTTTCACAACTTTGGCTTTCGAAGGCTGTAAGCTGTAGGCCGTACGCATAGCATTAACCGTTTCACGCTTCACGTCCTACGCCCAACGAAGCTCTTAGTACACCAAAGCTTTAGTGTAGCTGGAGACAACCGAGAAAAGACAACTGAAAACACACAACCAACAACAGATTCACAAATTCACAAAATTATGAGCTACAAACCCATCACATCGTCCGCTCCAACCCACCTACTTTCAGAAGCACTATTAAATGAACTGATAACTGCATTGAACCCGTTGTTTATCTTTTGGGGAGCGTTTTCTGTTAATCCCGATTTCACTATGCTTACAATTATTGTGGGCGAGGACGCATGCAATCCCAACAGTTTTGAAAAGGCGGATGCATTGTTGCAAGGTCACCCACAGTTGCGGCACCGGATGTATGCCCAAAGCTACGCAACGGAACAGATTGAAGCTGGCAACCTCTTTTTTATTGAGAATCTTTTATTGGGTAGGGTGGTGTTTCGACAGCCGGAACTGGGATTTCCCTTTATCAATCCTACTCTATGTCTAAACGATTTGATAGGCAGAAGCAAACGCGCTTTCGATAAGGAGCTAAAAAAGATTGATGCTTTTAGTGAAGGGGCGAGTATTCATTTTGAAAAGGGTCATTATGCCCAGAGCACCTTCGCTTACCACCAGACGATGGAACTCCTATTTCGAGCAGCGGAATGTGCCCTGATGGGCAGGAATAAGATTACCCATCGGCTACGGGAACACCAAGAGTACTGCGACGGCTTTATAACTTCCTTGGCTTCCTTTTTTGATTTAAATGATGTGGAAGAAGCAGCGACAATGGAACTCCTGGACCAGTCCTATTGCGCCGCCCGCTACCAAAGCGATTTTGAGCCTAGCCTTGAAGCTGTGGATATGCTGTACTACAAAACAGAGCAACTTTTCACTTTGGTTAAATCAATATTCTATTTCACTTGGCAGCGGTGCTTTGTGGCAAGCTATAAAAAAGATAAGTCCGATGAAGCCGGAGAGGAGATTGCGGTAGCAGCGGTAGCAACAGATGATAGTGCCGTGGAGACTGCAGGAGTGCTACCCCATATGGATAGCGAAGAACCCCAATCCAATAGTATTAAAAGTGGCAATTTCGAAACGGAAGACGAACTTCTTCTCAGGGTCATTGAATTGATAAAAACAAAGCTCGCTCTTGATTCCGTTTTTCTAATCAGCAAATACGAGGATCAACAAATACTGGAAATCCATTTGGAGCAGGCGACTCCTTTGTTGCAAAATACTACCATTTACACCCTGATGCTGGTAACCACGGAACCTTCGCCACTGAGCCCTGCAGAAGTAATGAATTTTATTTTTAAGGAAAGTGCCGAATGTTGCAGGGTATATTCAATTTTATTTACGGTGGGTGAGATTTTGAGAAAGAGGGATTATGGCAGCCACTTTTTGGAGCATATAATTACAGAATCGAAATGGGTGTATTATAAAAACGAAAAGGACTTAGATACCGGCTGTGGTATATCTTATCCACCAATTATGGTTAAAAAAATGAAAAAAAAATGGAATAGAAAATATGATCAGTCTACCCATTTTATAGATTTTCTGGATATATCAGAACTTAAATATGAAGAACCGAGAATAAATCTAATGGTCGTAAAATTAGCCCTTGAACAGATTTGTTTAGGACTGCTGCAGGTATTTTGGGAATTCAAACCAAAAGAATTTTCACTGCCATACCTTTTACATTTATGTAGTCATTTTTCAAACATCCCCACAACGATATTCCATAAAACTACCTATGAAAATGAGCGTATGTATTACCTTATCTGCAATGCAAGGCATATTCTACGAAATAACAAAACCCCACAAGTGAACCGGACAGACAGTGAGGCGGCCATAAGTATAGCTGAGGACTTTGTGCGGCAGGCGAAAGAGGAAGTTTCTGAGCGATTTGAGCACTTATGGATTATGGCAGATGAGTATGAAAAAAGAAGAGCTTTAAGGGGGAGATTGTGGAATGGGTGAATTGGTGAGTTTGTGAGTGGGGAATAGGGAAATGGAATAGACTCTATCCCGCAAAGTGTGTAAGGGACTATTTTATCCCATTAATCATTTCCTAATTTATATTTTATTCTTTAATTATTTTCTTAATTATGTCTCCAACTTCGGTTTCAAACTCGACGAATAAAACCCCACTTTTTAATAATGAAATATCTATTTGGTCAAAATTATCTTTTAAAGTCATTATATGTCTTCCTAAAAAGTCATATATATTGACTGCGTTAATTTTTAAGGAATTTCTATTTTCGATTCTCAAAATATCCTTTACGGGATTTGGATATAGATTGAACAGAGCGTTTAAATTATTTTCTTCGATGCTTAAATTACAGTCGAGGCTATAACCTGTCCAGGGATCCTGATACCACCCATTTTGCTGACTAGGAATTTCAAGATCGTCCACTTGAATACATAAAAGATTAGGGTTTTCGCTAGTAACACATTGATAAACATTAAGATTATTGCCGTTTTTCATATTCAAACTTTCTAGGTTATTCCCAATGGCATATAAATATGTTAGGTTATTATTATGTGATAAATCCAGGTCAGTTATATTGTTATTCGTAACGTGTAAAGATTGAAGTGCCAGATTTTGGGATAAATCCAACTCGGTCAAATTATTATTGAAAAAAAATAATTGGGTAAGATTTGTGTTGTGGGTTACATCAAGATTGGTTAACTGATTATCGGTGCATTCTAAATATTCAAGATTTATGTTGTTCGATAAATCAATATTGGGAAATGAATTATTTCTGGCATAAATTAATTCTAGATTTATATTTTCTGATATATCCAGCGTTTCAAGCGGCGTGTTTACAATTATTATATGAATTAAATTTTCGAGATTGTTTAAATCTATAGTGTTAATCTGGTTAAAGGAGATGTCTAAGTGCGTAAGACTCACATTTTGAGAAACATCAAGTGATGTTAAATTATTATAGTAGAAATATAGCATTTGGAGATTCAAATTCTGCGATATATCTAGATTTCCAATAAAATTGGAACCCCCAAAAAGACGCTCAAGATTTGCAAAGCTTTGAATTCCCTCTAGTGACCCGATTGACCTACTTTCTACGTTCAAGCTAAGCACTGCCAATGCCTCCGTTACTTGAATTTCACCGTCGTCATTTGTGTCAACATCAACATCTCCACTTCCATTACCATCAATATCCACACAATTGGTATTAACCAAGGTATTTTTAAAATTTGCATCTGGAATATTTACAATCTGAGCCTGTGAAAAGAAGAAGGTCAAAAATGTAGATAAGAAAATGTAGCGCTTTTTCATATTAAATCAGATTAATTGGATAAGTCAAATATAAATAAAACAAAAAAAGCCTCTCCATTTGGAAAAGCTTCTCATCGGTCTATTTCTAAACCACATCCACCTACGTTAAAACTTCGGTGGACAACACAACATCTTGTTGCGGTCTGGACGAGCGGGTTGAAAAGAGGTTCTATATTGCCCCTGAACACAGCTATACACTAAAATTGCACATCTTTATTTTTGATTATTTATACAAATACTTCAGTACATCTATAAACATTGTACTGATTTTTGAATGTCACTTGAATTGAAATAAAATCTAACGATTTGACAAAGAATCTTTTTAGTTTGTTTTTAAATAATTTAAAATATTCTGCGCAACATCAAGACATTTTAATTTTGGGTTATAAAAAACAGTTAATATTGATTTTTAAAATAAGAATCTGTTTACAGTCTATCAAAACAATTTAAAGTAAATTTTATTCAATTTAGATTAAAGAATATTCGAAAATAATTCATATCATTATTTTCGAATATTCTTTAATTTCTATAAAAACTAATTAATGGAAAGCAAACTCTACGGGAAAAAGAAAAACTGGGTGGAAAGAATCTTTGAATTCAGCCATAAATATCTAGCTCCTATTTATTACCTCGGCTATTTTATCAGTTCTTCATTATTTATAAAGGACTATACAATAAAAGCTTGGATAATGATTATTGGTTTAATTCTTACAGTTATATTTATAGGTTATTCTTTTTGGATCAATAAAAATAAAAAAAATGGCGACAGAACTAAAGTGATTTTACTACTTCCATTATCATCTAAAGAAAATAATTATTTTATACAAAAGGATGTTAAACAGCAATTAAAAGGGTTTTCGCAGATTTACTATAGTCGAGATGCAATTAGTCATGAAATCGATTTTATTATAGAAGATCACAAAAATGTTTATGATACTGCTATAAAATTAATGGATCACCATTATAACAATGGAACAGAGTATTTTGTATCTACAATGGGAAAAGTATCGGAAAGACTTGCAACACATATAGAAAACACATATAAGAATCATAAGATACAACCTAAATTAGTTGTGACCGTTACAGGTTCAAATAATTATGCTGAATTCAACAATAATATTGTTAGATTTTATGTAAGGCTTAAAGAAGAAGTAGATATTTTGTTTAATGAAACGAAAAAATATAATTCTGCTGGACTAATTTGCATTCCCTCAAATTATGGAAGAGAATTTTCCTGTAAATTTATTGAAAAATGGAATACCTCTAGATATAAAAATAATAATGGATTAGGAGTAGTTGATAGTTACATTTTACCAAGTATTGACAGCGTACAATTATTTGAACATTATTTAAGTAGTATTAAGTCTAGTCTAAGCTTAAAAGAAGTTTTAATTATAGTCCTATACGGTCAAGCCACATATGATATTATAAAACTTATTAGAAAATTGAAATTGACTCCTAAGCTAATATTGTTCACTTCCAATTTTTCCTATGATGTTATACCAAGTCAAATAAAGCATTCCTTAATCCATTTTGAATGGAAAAGTTGTGTGCCAAATATAAAGGAAGGAATTTACAAAAAAGATGTAGTTGAAGATTTTACAACTAGAACTATAGATAGATTATGTAAAACTATTATCGATACAAAGAGGAATCAAACAAAACGAACTTTCATTGAAATATGGGAATCTCATATTGATAAAGATTTAGTTACCTCAAAAAACTATGGTGATGATAAGATAGAATTGCGATTAATCGACAAAAGTAATTTTAATTAAGAGGTTTTTTTCTCATTTTTATCTCAAAATCTAAACCTATCCACCAGTCAGACAGTGCGTTAAGCGCTAATCTAAACCCTTTTTCAAATTCATGCATATCGTAATCACTATTGATATCAATCAGACACGCCTCTCTCAGGCGTGCCTCATGACCTATTTCTATTTCTCCGATATGGGATTCGAAATAATACTTTAGTTCTTTCGGAACAACAACATCAATTCTATCATACCATTTATTAAGAATAGAATACACAGCTTGTAATTCCTTGAGCGCAGTCGTCTCCAATGCGTAAGCAGTCCCTGCTACAACTGCAGGTGACCAACTATTCATCAAACTAAAAATTTTATTAATAAATTCGATAGTATATTCAGATTGAGGAGAAAGGTGAAAGTCTCTTTTTATTGATTTAATAAATCCATTTCTAAAAATAACAAAATGAGTTCTTTTTCTAAAATCATTAGATAGTACCCCATCTTCGCCTAGTTCCTCTAAAACATTGTGCATCAATTCCGCAGAAACATTGTCCCATCTATTATATTGAAGCACATGTAAACCTTCTAAAAAAAATGATGTAATTTTTTTAGAGAACCAACCATATTGGGAAAACAAAAATATCAGATCTTCATTTTCGTAATCATTCGAATTAGCAAAAACTGGATTAGTATCTTCGTTCACAGCAATATATTCACTAACCATAATTTGATATAATTCTTCGAATGATTTCATAATTAATTTATCTTTAATGAACTTATAGAACAACGTAATAAAGTTAATGGAATTTTTGAAGGACTGCAAGAAATAATATTAATACCTTCTTGTATACAAAAATCAATTGTTGACTTTTCAATACTTTGTTCCCCACAAATAGCAACATCTTGAATCCTTGGATAATCTCTCAAATATTTCGTACAATTTCTAATAAGTATTTTTACTTGCTCATTTAAAATTGAAAATGGATCATTTTCAAAAATTTTCAATTCAATATACTTTTGAAGAAATTTATCATAAACATCCCCTCGACTAAAAGCAAATGTCTGCGCTGTCAAATCATTAGTTCCAAATGAGATATAGTCAACATATTTAAAAATTTCGTTTGGACATAATGCAGCTGCTGGAGTCTCAATCATTGTACCAATTTTGTAATTTGCTTTAGGATAATTTTTTGATATCAAATCAATCTTATTTTTTATAAACCTGATTTCTTCACCAACACTTGTCATAGGAATATTAATAGTTAGTAATGGGCACATATTATTATCCAAATGTTGACTAACCCGTAAAATTGCTCTTATTTGCACTTCTAATAATTCAGGAATTACAATTAATAATCGAGCCCCTCGATTACCACTCATAGGGTTTATTTCACTAAGCCTTTCCATTATTGTATTTAACTTCTTAGAGTTAAGATTAAGTTCTCTTTTAATTAAAATTAACTCCTCCTTTGTTTTTGGCAAGAATTCATGCATTGGAGGGTCTAATAAACGAATGATAATTTCCTTCTTTTTAAAGATCGAAAACATTTCAAGTAATGATTCATGGAAAATTTCTTCGAATTCATTCAGACCTTCTGCAAAAGAAGAATCATTAATTTTAAATAAAATTTTCCTTATAGCCAATAAGCCCTTTTCTGAATACATTAAATATTCAGAACGTGGTTGTATTCCATCTGCTGACATTACTTTCGCTTCATTTACACTTCTAATATCATCTGCGTTTGCGTGAATTTTAATATTAGATAAACTTTTAAAAACATTTAGTATATCATAAATATTTTCATTAAATTTTGGGTAAGTTATCTCTAACTTACCAAGACATAGATTACCGTTAAAACAATCCAAAGAAAAAATCTTTTCCAAATAGTCCCCACTTAAATGTTGTCTTAAAATTAAGTTATAGAAATCCCCGATTGAAATAACAGGAAGGCCTTTATCTCTAGCAACGATTGCGGCATGAGTAGTAGAGTCTTCATTCTTAGTTATGATTCCAATATATTTATCAAAATGACTAATTTGAGATGGTAGAATTTTTTCTGTCAACAATATTCTATTACTTAGTTTAGAATTAGAATTATCAAGATTAATATACCCTGAACAAACTCCACTACTAATAATACTACCCTTACAAAAAATGTTTTGCTCATTATATTCTTTAAAATGAGGTAAGAAGGATTTTTCAAATAAAATTTCATCAACTTTCTCAAGAATTTCCAACGATTTTTCGGGGAACTTAACTAATTGCTCCAATAATAATTCAATCATTCCTATCAACTTTTGCTTTTTCTAACAAACCCAAACAAACCGAATCCATTGAATTAGAATCAATTATAACAGCATTTGAAAATGTTACACATAGTAATTGTCTCAAAAAGGGTAATTTACTAGTTCCTCCTGTGAGAATTAAATATTCAATTTTTTCACTTCCAACACCAGATAAGCCAACACATTCGTTAGCCTTTTGAATAATTTTTTTTACTAAATAATCAATTGACTCATTTAGGCTATCTGAAGTTATATTATAATTTTTTTCATTATTTAATAATGAGCTATGGAAATTAACTTCCTCTTTAAAAGAAAGATCAATTTTAGTATTTTCTATTTCACCTAAAAGAGAATGAGCTAGTTTTTTTTCTACAATATCTTTAAATCTAATTACTTTGTCCTTTTCTAAAGCTAGTCCAATCATTTTTTTTATTCGCATCATAACTTTCGGAGTATATAAAGAAGTTGTAATCTTATTCCAGTCAGAAGCATCTCTATAGACATTATCGGGCAATAAAAGTCCTTTAAATCTATCTTTAGTCTTATAACCTAGTTCTGGATAAAAAATATTTAAAGCAAATTCACTATCAATATCGGTCCCTCCAATTGAAATTCCAGATGTTGATAGAATATTTAATTTTTTTTTTGAATTATCTTCAGTAATTTGAACAACTGTAAAATCACAAGTTCCACCACCTAAATCTGCAACCAAAGCCAATGAGTTTCTCTTCATTTTATTTCTATGATAAAAAGCTGCTGCTATGGGCTCATCTAAAAAAGAATAGTCTTTATAACCAACATTTTTCAATACAGATTTTAATTGAGAAATACCTAAGCTAGAATTTAAATCATTTTCAGCTAATCTCACAGGCTTACCTACTACAACATAATCGACATCATCCTGAATAAAAGATTCTGTTTTATTTTTCACATTTTTTAGATAATCTACAAGTATGTCATGAAACTTTAATCTCATACCTGGTTTTAACAATGTGCCCTCATCAAAAATGCTAGTTCCAAGAATCCGTTTAAAACTCTTCATATATCTGCCATAACCGCCGTTTATATATGTTTGAGTAGCAAGTTGTCCGTATAACGGATTACCAATATCTTCAAATTGATAAAAAACACTGCTGGGAATTGAATAATTTCCCTCTTCTAAAGGTACAAGTCTAGCCATATTTTCTTGGAGAACGGCGCAAAGAGTATTTGAAGTGCCAAAATCAAGTCCGCAAATGTTATTCATATTTTTATAATTGATCTTAGAATATATAAAACTAATTTAAACTTTGAAAGTATAGGAATTTAAAACAAAAAAAGCCTTTCCATTTGGAAAAGCTTCTCATCGGTCAGATTTCTCTGAACCACATGATACATTTCTGTATCACAACACAACATCTTTATATAGAAAAATCAACATTAACAATTGATTCTAGAGTATTTTTTATGAGATGCAAAGATATAAACTTAATTCTAATTAACTATAACGTCTCAATTATTTATCAGTCATGAATTGATAAAGGGGATACAGTTTTCTAAATTCCGATAATACGGTCACTTCAATATTTTCATCTGATAATATGTCACTGTCAAATGGAATATCCTGTCCGATTATAAAATATTCCCCAAAGCTTTCCTTTCGCAATACTTCATTTAATTGATCAATTGACCCAACATCAGAGGTTTTTACACCTCTACCTTCATCATATCGAATCCAATAATTAGAGTTTAATTTCTTAAAAAAATTATTGAAAGATATTTTCTTTATTGAATCTTTCATTTCTTTTTGAAAGTGCAATCGATCAATTTTACTACCGTTATTTTTGCCAAGAACAAGCCATATTCCCACGCTTTTTTCATGAATTATAACTTGAATTCTTGCATGATTTATAAATGACAACTCTTCCACAGTTTTATAATTAGAAAGATGATTTGGGGATTTACCGTAGTGTAACCAAACAGAACCGATCCACTTACCACTATAAGGATTAATAAACGCCTTAGATGTTCTTTCTTGACCTCTTGCCGTAGTATACAACTCATCCAATTCAAACTCCTTAAAACGAGGATAAATACGATTATATAGTTCTATCAATCTGTATCGAACCTTTTTTCTCTCAGCGTTTATACTTTTATTATTGAGTGATCTAAATTCTTTTGTAAATACAGCATGATGATTTCTTGAAAAAAATTGAGAGTCTAATCTTCCTATTTCTAGTTTAGTCTTGTTTAGTGCATCCTCAATTCTTTTTGCCTTATTTTTTATTGAATTGTAGCTTTTTGAATATTCATCTATAATCTCTGGAGTAATTAGTTTAGCGTTCCTATCAATGTTTTTATACCAGCTAATTAATTCTAAGCACTTTTGCCTATCTGTAATTCTCAAGTTCAACTCGATATTATTTTTTAAGCCAGAATGTGTAGCGTTCGATTAACCTATAAAAGCAGTATAATCTCCATTTATAGCTTTTATGATGTAAAGCTTAGGATGATAAGTATATTCAGTTTGGTAAATTTTAGTGGAAAAAAAATCACTTGTTAGATTAAACAAGTTTCTTAAAATTTTTGGTGGTGTTGGTAACTGAATTTGTTACTACATAAAAAAATCGCTTAGCTATCTTTATGATTACTAAGCGATTACAGATTTTAATTTGCGGTCTGGACGAGACTCGAACTCGCGACCCCCTGCGTGACAGGCAGGTATTCTAACCAACTGAACTACCAGACCAAGTTTTCAATCTACCTTTAGGCAAATCCCAACAACAGTTGGGCAAAGTGAAAATTTGTTACCATACATTTTAGGATTGCTCCCTTGCCGTATTAAGCGGTGGCAAATATACCACTCCATTTCATTTTCGCAAACTATTTTTTTAAAAAATAATAATTATTATCCAAACTTCTGACGCTCTACTAAATAGGTGGTCAAAATCTTGTTAAAACTTTCATTAATATCAGTCCGAACGTACTTAATTCTATATTGTGCACAACGTAATTGAAGTTCAGTGAAATAATCTTGTACCGCCTTTTCGTATTCTACTTTTATATTATCTGCGTAAAGATTTATAAATTCACCTGTTTCAACATCAACAAAACGCTTTGGACGATTATTAAAATCAAAATTAATCTCTCGCTTTTTATCGAAAGTATGAAAAAGAATCACTTCATGTTTATTGTATTTTAAATGCTGGAGTGCCTCAAAAAGCTTTTCCGCTTCGGCATCACTTTGAAACATATCCGTAAAAAGAAAAACCAGTGAGCGGCGTTTAAGCTTTTCAGCAATTAAATGAAGATGCTCATAGGTTTTAGTTTCGGTTTTTTCTTTTGAAGAAAGCAAAGCCTCATTCAACTTCTGGAGCAGCATTTGATGATGGCGCTCACTGCCTTTTTCCGAAGCGTAAAATTCATATTCATTACTATAAATGCTCAATCCTACTGCATCCCGCTGACGCTTCATCAAATTCATTATCGCCGCCGAGGCCAATACTGAAAACCCAATTTTGTTCAATGAATTTATATTGAATTGTTTCAGCTTCGGATAATGCATAGAGCTGCTGTTATCCACAATTAGATGGCAACGCAGGTTCGTTTCTTCTTCGTATCGCTTGGTGTAAAGTTTATCGGTTTTGGCGAATAATTTCCAATCAATATGTTTAGTGCTTTCGCCTGCGTTATAAATTTTATGCTCTGCAAATTCAGCAGAAAAACCGTGAAATGGACTTTTATGAAGTCCTGAAATAAAACCTTCTACCACTTGTTTTGCAAGTAGTTCCAGATTTTTAAACCCTATTATTTCATTTATTTCCTTTTCAATATTCATCGTGTCACCCTGAGCGCAGTCGAAGGGTCGTTTATTTCCTTTTCAATGTTCATCTTGTCACCCTGATCGCAGTCGAAGGGTCGTTTATTTCCGTTTCAATGTTCATCTTGTCACCCTGAGTATTTCGGCTTCGCTCAATATAAACTCCGTCGAAGGGTCGTTTATTTCCTTTTCAATATTCATTCTTTCATCCTGAGTATTTCGGCTTCGCTCAATATAAACTCCGTCGAAGGGTCGTTTATTTCTTTTTCATTGTTAAAGGATTTATTCTACTTTTTTCTTCAGAATGTACATATTAGCCATATCTCCTTCAATTACGTTTCCTGATTTATCAAGCATCCATAATTGATTCTCACCCACTTTATACTGAAAGGTTTCATTTTCACCTTTTAAAATAACTTTAGAACCAGTTTCGTCCCAAATATAGGTTCCATTTTCTTTGAAATCACCTTCTGACTTACCCAAATAACTTTGCCAAAGTGTAAAAGATTTGTCATTTCTCAATTCCAAAACAGTTTTGATACCTTCACAGTCTGCGCAAGGTATAGTTCCTTCATAAACTCCCATCCAATCTAATGAATTTTCTGAATTATGCGAATCCATTTCTGCCGAAGAAGCATCTACGTTTTCCATAGTTTCTTCAGAAGTGGATTCATTTTTCTCCCCATTTTTGCATCCACATAAAACAGAAACAAAAACGGCAACTAACACAATTGCTTTTTTCATAATATGCTATTTTAAAATTTTATCGACAATTCCATACTCAACAGATTCTTTGGCGCCCATCCAATGATCTCGATTAAAGTCTCTCATTACTTTTTCAAAGGTTTGTCCGCAATTCTCTGCCAAAATACGCGCGCTAATTTCTTTTGTCTTAATGATTTCCTGAGCAGTAATTTCAATATCACTCGCAACACCTCTTGCACCTCCACTTGGTTGGTGAATCATAACGCGAGCATGTGGCTGAATAAAGCGCTTTCCTTTTTGGCCTGCGGAAAGTAAAATACTTCCCATAGAAGCAGCCAATCCGGTACATATTGTAGAAACAGGGCTTTTAATTTCGCGAATGGTATCATATATTGAAAATCCTGAGGTAACATAACCGCCAGGACTATTTATGTAGAATTTTATTTCATCATGACTCAACGCATCCAGATACATTAAACGATCCACAACGTGGCGTGCGCTTTTGTCATCTACCATTCCCCAAATGAAAACTTTTCTTTCTTCGAGTAATTTGCCGTCTATTTTATCCTGTATTTTATTTGTTTTTTCCATACTCTTTGTTCTGTCCCCTCGAGCGCAGTCGAGAGGTTTTTATTAGATTACAATTTCAAAAAAAGACCTCGACTGCGCTCGGCCAGACATTTTTACTAATATAGAAAAAGGCTCAGCAATTCGCCAAGCCTTTTTGTTTTAATTTTCTTTTTCTAATATTCTACAAAAGCGAATCTATCGCTTCAGCGTAAACATTCTTTGGTGCAACGCCAACTTGACGCCCCACTACTTCGCCATTTTGAAAAACCAAAACGGTTGGAATGTTACGAACTCCATATTTTGCAGCAAACTCTTGGTTTGCATCTACATCTACTTTTCCTACAACGGCTTTGCCTTCGTATTCTTTGCTTATTTCTTCAATGATGGGCCCTACCATTCGGCAAGGTCCGCACCAGGCTGCCCAAAAGTCAACCAATACCGGTTTGTCACTCTTTAATACGGTTTCTTCAAATGTTGCGTCTGTTATTTCTAATGCCATAATCTTGTTTTTAATGATTCACAAAAGTAGTCATATTTTTTGCGAAAACTTACTGGGTTAATATATGTTTAGGAAATGAAACTATTGTTTATTTCTATTATTAATTCAATTTATAACTCAACTGCTCGCGATCTAATTCATCTAATAATTCCTTTGAGATATTAATTTTATGTTTTCTACTAGGCATCGTTAAACGTATTTTTTCATCATTTTCATAAACCACAAAAAACAATTGTTTTTCACCTTTGTGGGTTTTTACAAGCTTTTTAAGCGAATCTATCTGCCTATCTTTTAATTCGTTTAAAGGAAATGTAAGTGTCAGTTTTTTTCCATGTGTTTCCATCACATCGTGTAGCAATTGAATGCTATTATATTGAAGTCTCGGTTCGCTCTTTTTGCCAGTTTCCCGATTTGTCCAACCTTCTTTCACTAAAACACGCCCATATATAAAACTGTTTGGAACCAAAAAATGGCGCCATTTTAAATATTCCTCTCCAAAAATTTTGAAGTCGTAGCTGTCATCATAATCTTCCACCGTAAAAATTGCCCAACCTTTTCCGGCTTTGGATTCTCGGTGCTGCACATCACTTACCACGCCGCCAAAACACATTTCCTTATTTAAAAAATCTTCTAAACGGTTAAAATGTGAAACCTTGCAATTGGTAAAACTTTCCATTTCAATTTTAAAATCGTCCAGCGGATGGCCAGAAATATAAACACCAACCACTTCACGCTCTTGCTTCAGTTTTTTCATCGTGCCCCATTCCTCACATTGCGGAACTTCAGGCTCGGGAATCTGAACTTCACTAGAGCCCCCAAATAAACTTACTTGTGCAGAATTCTCTGTTTCTTGATATTTTGCAGCAGTTCGCAACAATTTTTCAAGAAATGTTATCCCATCACCATCATCGTGCAGATATTGTGCACGATGGGAATCAAAACTGTCAAAACCTCCAGCCAAGGCTAAATTTTCAAAAGCTTTTTTATTTGCAGAACGCAAATCAATTCGCTTCGCCAAATCAAAAACCGATTTGTATTTTCCGTCTTTTCTGTGTTCAACAATAGTTGCCACAGCACTGCTACCAACACCTTTTACCGCACCCATTCCAAAACGAACGGCTCCTTCGGCATTTACGGTGAATTTGTGAAAAGACTCATTTACATCCGGCCCCAAAACATTAAGCCCCATCCGCTTGCATTCATCCATAAAAAAGGTGACTTGCTTTATATCGCTCATATTATTTGAAAGCACCGCCGCCATATATTCTGCGGGATAATGTGCTTTTAAATAGGCGGTTTGATAGGCAATCCACGCATAACACGTAGAGTGGGATTTATTAAATGCGTAACTCGCGAATGCCTCCCAATCCTTCCAAATTTTTTCAAGTTTTTCAGCATCGTGCCCTTTTTCTGAAGCTTGGGCAACAAATTGCGGCTTCATTTTATCCAGCACCGATTTTTGCTTTTTCCCCATCGCCTTTCGCAAAACGTCGGCTTCACCTTTCGTAAAGCCTGCTAGTTTTTGCGAGAGAAGCATCACCTGCTCTTGGTAAACGGTAATTCCGTAGGTTTCTTTCAAATACTCTTCCATCGCGGGAAGATCATATTCAATTTCCTCTTCACCATGTTTTCTTTTTACGAAACTGGGAATATATTCCATTGGTCCCGGACGGTACAACGCGTTCATCGCAATCAAATCTGCAAAAACCGTTGGTTTTAACTCCTTCATATATTTCTGCATTCCGGCAGATTCATATTGAAAAATTCCAACCGTTTCCCCTCTTTGGAAAAGCTCGTATGTTTTTTCATCATCGAGGGGAAATTCATCCGGATCGAGATCTATATTGTGTTTGTGTTTTACAAGTTTTACCGTGTCTTTTATAAGTGTCAATGTTTTCAAACCCAAGAAATCCATTTTCAAAAGACCCGCACTTTCAACTACGGAGTTATCGAATTGGGTTACATACAAATCTGAATCTTTCGCAGTGGCAACGGGTACGAAATCGGTAATGTCACTCGGCGTAATAATTACACCGCAAGCGTGAATTCCAACATTCCGAACGGAGCCTTCAAGAATTTTTGCTTGATTTATGGTTTGTGCTTCTAGGTCATTCCCTTCTGCAAGATTCAAAAGTTCGTTCACTTTTGGAAGCTCATCGCTTCGGAAACGGCTTCGTAATTCCGCATCTGTCAAACCGAAAATTTTATTCAGTTTGGTCATATTCGGAATTAATTTCGAAATTCTATCCGCTTCATTCAAAGGCAAATCCAAAACCCGCGCAGTATCGCGAATGGAAGATTTTGCAGCCATCGTGCCATACGTAATAATCTGCGCAACTTGATTGCTGCCGTATTTATTGATTACGTAATCCATAACCCTGCTTCGGCCTTCATCATCAAAATCAATATCGATATCGGGCATACTCACACGGTCCGGATTTAGGAAACGCTCAAAAAGTAAGTCATATTTAATGGGACAAATATTGGTAATTCCCAAGCAATAAGCCACAGCACTTCCCGCTGCTGAACCACGGCCTGGCCCAACGGATACGTCCATTCTTCTGGCTTCGGCAATGAAATCCTGCACAATTAAGAAATAGCCCGGATAGCCGGTGTTTGCTATTACACTCAACTCAAAATCCAATCGCTGTTTTATTTCTTTTACTCTCTCGGAAGCACCTTCGGGAATTTCAGAATCGGTCAGCGCTTCATAGGAAACCTCAATCAATTCCGGATAGCGTCTTTTGGCGCCTTCGTACGTTAAATATCGCAAATATGCGTTCTCCCCACGTTTGCCACCATCAATATCTTCAGATTTCAAAAATTCTTCCGGTATTCCAAAATTGGGAAGTAAAACATCGCGATGCAAAGAATAAGGTTGAATTTTTGAAACTACTTCCTCAATATTTAAAATCGCTTCGGGAAGATCTTTGAAAAGAGTTTTCATTTCGTCTTGTCCCTTGAAGTAATATTCTTGGTTCGGCAAACCGTAACGATAGCCACGTCCGCGACCTATAGGCGTTGCCTGTTTTTCACCATCTTTTACGCAAAGTAAAATATCGTGGGCGTTGGCATCTTCTTTCTTAATATAATAGGTGTTGTTGCAAGCTACAAGTTTTACATTGTTGCGCTTCGCCATTTCAATCAACACATTGTTCACGCGCTTTTCGTCCTCTTGATCGTGGCGCATAACTTCCACATAAAGGTCTTCGCCAAACTGTTCCTTCCACCAAAGCAAAGCTTCCTCTGCTTGGTTTTCGCCTATATTTAAAATTTTTCCAGGCACTTCGCCATAAAGGCCGCCGGTTAAAACGATGATGTCTTCTTTATACTTTTCTACTATATTTTTATCAATTCGTGGTACGTAATAAAATCCATCGATATAAGCGATTGATGCCATTTTTGCCAAATTGTGATACCCATTTTTATTTTTGGCGAGCATCACAATTTGATAACCGTTGTCTTTATGGGTTTTGTTTAAATGGTCTTCGCAAACAAAGAATTCACAGCCTACAATTGCTTTTAATGGTTTAGCGGGAATTTCTTCGTCTTCATTTTTGGGTAAATCTGCAAGCGTTTTGTTGTAATTACTGACGGCCTGTACAAAATGAAACGCGCCCATCATATTGCCCGTATCTGTTATTGACACTGCTGTCATGTTGTTTTCAACTGCTGCGTTTACCAAATCTAAAGTGCTGGAAGTGGACTGCAAAATTGAAAACTGCGAGTGGTTGTGAAGGTGAACAAAGGGTGCATCTTCTAGGCTGGCTATGTTTTCATTTATTTCTTTGGAAGAAATTTCTTGGTTTTCCGAAGCTGCTTGTATTTGCATCCGGATTCTTTCCGAAGCTTTTTTCAGGTTTATGTGTTCAATTCCTATTAACTGAATTGTTCTCGGATTTTCTTTTGAAAAATTTTCGAAGTAATCCGGCTGAACATCTAGTTCTTCTTTAGTGAAGATCTGGCGGCGCACCAATTCAAGGAAACAACGCGTGGTTGCTTCCACGTCTGCGGTAGCGTTGTGTGCTTCTGCGAAAGGTTCACTGAAAAGAAATTCGTGGAGTTCTGTTAACGTTGGCAATTTAAATTTTCCGCCACGACCACCGGGAATTTGGCAAATTTGGGCTGTAGTTTCGGTACAAGTGTCCAAAACGGGAAGATTTGGTAATGGGTTTTCAATTCCCAATCGGAAAAATTCCGCGCCCATAATATTTACATCGAAACCTACATTTTGGCCTACTAGAAATTTTGTTTTTGAAAGAGCTATTTTGAATTTTTCAATTGCTTCTTCCAATGGAATTCCTTCGGCAGTTGCCAATTCAGTAGAAATTCCATGGATTTTTTCGGCATCAAACGGAATATTGAAACCTTCTGGTTTCACCAAATAATCTTGATGTTCAATCAAATTTCCCATTGCATCGTGCAACTGCCAAGCAATCTGGATACAACGCGGCCAATTATCGCTATCGCTAACGGGAGCGTTGTAGCGTTTTGGAAGGCCTGTGGTTTCTGTATCAAAGATTAAATACATACTGATTTACGATTTTTAGATTGCGGATTTAAGATTTTTGAATTTGTCACCTTGAGCGAATTCGAAGGGCTAAAACAAGAAAGTAAAAATAGAAAAACCAACTGCTTTTGAGAAGTTAAATTATCAGGAGTTGTTCACAAAAAAAGTCGTTCCAATTTTATGGAACGATATGAAATCTATTAATATTTTATAATGCTGTATTAATTAATAGGCAACATCGAACTGACCTTCAGTAATTTCAGTTCTATTTGTTAGAAAAGAAAAAGTGCCTTTAATTGTTTTGCCAGCAATATCGTGTTCAAGAATGTTTATTACTCCTTCGGCAGTTGTTTCTGGCCCCGTAACGTCTTGATATTTTGCGCTAAAACCGCCCTGCGGCAATATATATTCACCAGGTTCTACGCTTGCTGTAACAGAAATTACAATTGTGGAATTAGCCGTATTTCCCGAGGTTATAATCGTGTTGCCAGTATCACGCGAAGTTACAGTTATTGGCAAAAATATATTGCCATCAACTTTTGCGCTAAAAGACCCAGCATTAGTAGGATCTGGAATATCTCCACCTGAATATGAAACATTAAAGAGTGTTCCTTTTGAAACATAAATAGTATCTATACCGGGAAGAAAAGCGTTGAAATTAAAAATTCCCGAAAGTGTTTTGTTGTTTTCGTTTAATTCAGAAATAGTCACTACGCCTTTCCCATTAGGATTTGTAGTAAATACATTGCCCCCAGCATCTTCATAAACGGCATAATTAGGGGAATTTTCACGAATAGGAAAATTACCTTCAGCTAAACGAGAAATACGTAGGGTCAAAGCTTCATCATCAGTAAATCCCTGAATTGTAACGCTTCCATCTTCATTCACAGCTGCGCGCGCATCTGTAGAAACATAAAGCCTATCATCCACTTTCGCCTGCAGAGCAACTTCATTGGTTTGTGTATCTTCGCAGGAAATAAGTGATAAAGTAGCTAAGAGGATAAATAGAAGATTTTTCATAGGAGGCTGTTATTTAGGGATTTTGACAAATGTAAAATAAAAACTTTAATTGGTTGAATTTCAAAAAGAAAATATACTATCTTTGCCGTCCTTAATTATAACCGGGGTCGGGAACCCCAAAAATTAATTTACATATGCCTGTAAAAATCAGACTACAAAGACACGGGAAGAAAGGTAAGCCTTATTTCTGGATTATCGCTGCGGATAGCCGTAGCAAAAGAGATGGTAAATTTCTTGCAAAATTAGGATTTTACAATCCAACAACCAACCCTGCACAGATTGATTTAGATGTGGACAGCACTGTAAAATGGCTTCAAAATGGAGCACAACCTACAGATACTGCTCGTGCTATTCTTTCTTACAAAGGAGCTTTAATGAAAAATCACCTTGCTGGTGGTGTTCGTAAAGGCGCTTTGACCGAAGAACAAGCTGAAGCAAAATTCAACGAATGGCTTGATCAAAAATCAGGATCTATCGACCACAAAAAAGCAACTCTTTCTGACGCTAAGGATAAAGTAAAAGCTGAAAAACTTGCTGCTGAAAAAGCTGTAAACGAAAAACGTGCCGCTGATGCTGCTGCCGCTGCTGCTCCTGCAGAAGAGGAAGTAACTGAAGAAGCTGCTGAAACTGCAACTGAAGAAGTTCCTGTTGCAGAAGTTGAAGCAACTGAAGAGACTACCGATGCTCCTTCTGAAGAAGTTAAGGAAGAAGAAGCTCCTGCTGCTGAAGCTACAGAGGGCGAAGAAAAAGAAGCCTAATTTTATAACGATGCAAAAGGAGAATTGCTTCTACTTGGGCAAAATCGTTAAAAAATACAGCTTTAAGGGAGAACTGCTCATAAAACTTGATACAGACGAACCCCAACTTTTTACTGAAATGGAATCGGTTTTTGTGGAACAACGCAAAAACCTGATTCCATTTTTTATTTCAGAAAGTTCACTGCATAAAAGTGAACTGCTACGCGTGCGTTTTGAAGATGTAAAAAATGAAGAGGAAGCAAATGCTCTAATTGGTGCACATCTTTACCTTCCTTTGGAATTTTTACCAAAACTCACCGGCAATAAATTCTACTACCACGAAATTATTGGCTTTACCGCTGAAGATGATTCTTTCGGGAAAATTGGCGAAATTACCGGTGTCAATGATACTACTTCTCAGGCTCTTTTTGAAATTGACCGGGAAGGAAAACAAATTTTGATACCGATGATTGACCATTTCATAAAAAATGTGGATCGGGAAAACAAAATCATTCTTTTAAGCGTTCCCGAAGGTTTGATAGAAATGTATTTATAATTCTGAGTTCAGAATTAATTATGAGCAAACCTTTTCAATTTAAACAATTCACCGTTCAACAAGACCGCTGCGCAATGAAAATTGGTACAGATGGCGTTTTGCTCGGGGGTTGGGTTTCTGTAAAAAATAAGCCGTTTTCAATTTTAGATATTGGCGCTGGCACAGGCATAATTGCTTTACAATTGGCCCAACGCTCAAATGCTGAAATGGTTGATGCCATTGAAATTGATGAAGATGCCTATGAACAGTGCGTTGACAATTTTGAAAATTCGCCGTGGGGAGACCGTCTCTTTTGTTATCACGCTTCGCTCGAGGAATTTGTTGATGAAATTGAAGGTAAATATGATATTGTCATTTCAAATCCGCCATTCTATTCCGAAGATTATAAAACTACAGATGAATCTCGTGATATTGCACGTTTCACCGATGCGCTTCCTTTTGATGAATTAATTGAAAGCGCTTCGCAACTTCTTTCAGACGAAGGGATTTTCGCAGTTATTATTCCGCGAAAAGAAGAGGAAAATTTTATCAAAATGGCTTCGGAAGTAAATCTTTTTCCAAACAGAATCTGTAGAGTTCGTGGCACTCAAACTTCCGAAGAAAAAAGAAGTATGCTGGAATTTTCTTTTGAAAAAATTTCGCCAAAAATAGAAAATCTTACTATAGAAATTTCACGCCATAATTATACTGAAGAATACAAGAATCTAGTACAGGATTTTTACCTGAAAATGTAGGTCTTTAAGCTTGTGATTTCTACATTTGTATTCCTTTAAAATTTAGCACATGAAACCAGATTTATTCGAAGCCCCAGATTATTACAATCTTGACGAATTACTTTCCGATGAACACAAACTGGTACGCCAAGCAGCCCGGGATTGGGTAAAGCGTGACGTATCTCCCATTATAGAAGAATACGCCCAAAAGGCAGAATTTCCAAGCCAAATCATTAAAGGTCTTGCTGAAATTGGTGCTTTTGGCCCTTACATTCCAGAAGAATATGGCGGTGCGGGACTGGACCAAATTTCATACGGCTTGATAATGCAGGAAATAGAACGCGGCGATAGTGGTGTTCGTAGCACGGCTTCGGTTCAATCTTCTCTAGTTATGTATCCAATCTGGAAATATGGGAACGAAGAACAGCGCAAAAAATATTTGCCAAAACTTGCATCGGGTGAATGGATGGGCTGTTTTGGTTTAACGGAACCTGACCACGGAAGTAATCCGGGCGGAATGACTACCAACTTTAAAGACAAAGGCGACCACTATCTTTTAAATGGCGCCAAAATGTGGATCAGTAATGCTCCCTTTGCACAAGTGGCAGTAGTGTGGGCGAAAAGCGAAGAAGGAAGAATCCACGGACTTATTGTAGAACGCGGAATGGAAGGTTTTTCAACCCCAGAAACACATAATAAATGGTCGCTTCGTGCTTCAGCAACAGGCGAACTTATTTTTGATAATGTGAAAATTCCGAAGGAAAATCTTTTGCCTAACAAATCCGGATTGGGCGCTCCTCTTGGATGTCTAGATTCTGCGCGTTATGGAATTGCTTGGGGTGCCATTGGTGCTGCGATGGACTGTTATGATACTGCGCTTCGGTATTCCAAAGAAAGAATGCAATTTGGAAAACCAATTGGACAATTCCAACTGCAACAGAAAAAACTTGCTGAGATGATTACCGAAATCACCAAAGCACAATTATTGGCTTGGCGTGTGGGCGTAATGCGAAATGCAGGAACCGCAACCAGCGCACAGATTTCAATGGCAAAACGCAATAATGTAGATATGGCGATTAATATTGCGCGTGAAGCAAGACAAATGCTCGGCGGAATGGGAATAACTGGAGAATACAGCATTATGCGCCACTCTATGAATCTTGAAAGTGTTATTACTTATGAAGGAACACACGACATTCACTTGTTGATTACAGGTCTAGATATTACAGGATTAAATGCTTTCAATTAATAATTTTCAAAAATAAATTTAAAAAAGGTCTCGTTAAATCGAGGCCTTTTTTGTTTCTGAGGCAAGTTGTATCTTTCAGAAAACAATTGACGCATGTCCTCAAAAACCCGAATGTATCGTGCTTATGAAACTGCCCGGCGCATTACTTTTAATGATGATTCAAAATTTATAATTTTCAGTGATTGCCATCGAGGCGACAACAGTTTTGCAGATGATTTTGCCAATAACCGAAATATCTACTTTCACGCATTGCAGGATTATTACAAAAATGGTTTTACCTATTGCGAAATTGGTGATGGCGACGAACTTTGGGAAAATCTTTTTTTTAAAGATATTTTTGAAGCCCATCATAATGTTTATGATTTGATGAAGCTATTCTTCAATGAAGGAAGGCTTTATAGACTTATGGGAAACCACGATATCGTCTATAAAAACAAAAAATATGTAGAGAAAAATCTTTTCACCTATTTTGATAAAATCACTGGAAAAGAAGCCCCTCTTTTTCCTGGAATTGAGTTTACCGAAGGTCTTATTTTAAAACACGAAACTACTGAGCAGGAAATTTTCATGATGCACGGCCACCAAGCAGATTGGATGAATTATGTAGGTTGGAAATTTAACCGTTTTATGGTGCGCGTGTGGTGGCGGCAATTACAGATTTTTGGAATTGGTGACCCTACAAGTCCCGCAAAAAATTATAAAGAACTCATAAAAGTTGAAAGAAGAACTAAACGTTGGATCGTTGAAAATAAAAACCTTTTTACAATTATTGGACATACCCACAGACCCAGATTTCCCGAGCCGGGGGATATTGCCTTTTTTAATGATGGAAGCTGCGTGCATCCTCGAAGCATTACCGGATTGGAAATTGAAAATGGCGAGATTTCACTTATAAAATGGCATATTGCTACTACAGAAGATGGAACATTAAAAGTGACAAAAGTGCTTTTGGAAGGGCCGCAAAAAATAATCGATTATAAAACTGAATAGCCTTTTTTATCGTATTATTATAAAAATAATTTCTGAAAAATGATAAATTTTAAAATTGCAATAGTACTGATGGCTTTGGTGTCGTTTTCCTGCGCGGTTTCAAAAAAGAATAATTCTGCGGAAAAAACAACTTATAAATATTTAGCGCTAGGCGATAGCTATACTATTGGCGAAAGTGTTTGCAGTGACTGCAATTATCCGAAACAGTTGACAGAAAGCTTAAACAATTCTTCAAAGGAAAAAACTTCGGTAAAAATAATTGCAAAAACCGGATGGACAACCACAGATTTAATTTCAGCAATTGCTGCTGAAATTCCTTCGAATGATTATGATTTGGTAACATTATTAATTGGCGTAAACAACCAATATCAAGGCAAACCATTTGCAATTTATAAAGAGGAGTTTCCCAAATTAGTTGATATGGCTATCGCTTTTGCCAAAGGAAAACCTGAAAATGTGATTATAATTTCAATTCCAGATTATGGATTTACGCCTTTCGGTCAAAAATCTGGAAAAGCTGAAAAAGCCACGAAGGAACTAGAACGCTATAATATTTATGCTGATAGAATTGCTTTTGAAAAAGGCGTTCGTTTTGAAAATATTACTCCAATAACTCAGAAAGGACTGAAAAACCCAGCCTTAGTTGCTTCGGATGGTTTACATCCTTCAGAAGTAGCTTATAAAAAGTTTGTTGAACAGTTATTTCCGTTCGCTAAAAATGTTTTGAAATAATTCATAAAAATTATAACGAGTTCATAAATTTCAACAAATCTTCTCTTTCAAAAGTTGATAGATTTTTGAAATTGTTTTTCGCGGTTTCCGCTTCACCCCCATGCCATAGTATAGCCTCGGTAATATTTTTTGCCCTTCCGTCGTGAAGAAAGTCAGTGTGGCCATTTACTACTTTTGTCAACCCAATTCCCCATAGCGGTTTTGTTCTCCATTCCTTTCCGTCCGCCAAAAAATCTGAACGATTGTCCGCCAAGCCTTCACCCATATCGTGCAATAGCATATCTGAATAAGGATAAAAAGTTTGGTTGGCAACCTCAGCCACAGAAAAACTTCCAGAAATCATTTTAGGAATATGGCATTTTGCACATTCCATCTGTTCAAAAAGCGCAGCGCCTCGAATAACGGAATCATTATCCAAATCACGGGGAGCCGGAACGCCTAAAGTCTGACAGTAAAAAGTTATTTCGTCCAACAAAGCTTGCGAAATCTCGGCGTCATCATTCAAGCCATCATCACCATTTGTCTGTCCATAACCAGTTTCAAAAGGAAAAACAGGGTTGGTTACGCCCATATCGCCCACATAAGCGCCAGCGCATTGTTCCATTACGGAAGCTGTATTAGCTTTCCATCCAAAACGCCCCAATCTCACTTCACGAGAAACATTGTCATAAACATAATTTGCCTTGCCAGAAATTCCATCACCATCGGCATCATTAACGTCTTCATTATTCAAAATGTAATATTCAGGAATTGCTTCCAAAAGCCCAAGTCCAAAAACGGGCGATGCCAAACGCGGCGAAAGCTGGGCTGAAGCTGGAAATTCGATGTAAGTGTTAATTAAGGAATAAGTAGGTTTTTGTAGTGTTACTTGTGTACCGTCAGCTAAAGTTTCCACGATTGGCGTATAAACCACATTAAACTTCGCTTCGGGTTCAAACCCAAAAATAGCTTGATTCTGAATTTGTTCTCCGAATCCAGGAACAGGAATTGGAGCATTATAATTACCCACGCCGGGCATACTCGTTCTTAAGAAGAAACCGCTTAAGCTATTAATATCCGTTGGGAAAGCACTGCGCCCGTCCTTTGGGTGGCAGGAAACGCAAGAAGAATTATTAAATATTGGGCCAACGCCACCATTTGTTTGGGCCGGAGCACTTACAAAAACTGTTTCAAACTGAAAATCTCCGTCTAAGTGAAAATCTAATTTAGAGCCAGAAAGATTAGCGGCGGGCGTACTAAAAGCATTACTTGAGGTCAAAAAAACTGTGGTCTCGCCGCCAGCTAACAAACGATCCTGCAAACTTGGCAAAGGTTCGTATTCTGAATCTAAATCCTTGGAACAGGATGCAAATACTAGCACAAATAATAGCAAAACAGAATAATAACGCTTCATACTGAAAAAATTAAAAAAACGGGCCACCTAAAAATAGCAGCCCGTTATGGAATTAGTTGCTAATTCAAATTTGAAATAAACGGTACAAGCTGCGATTGCAACTTGTTCAAAAGCGCAAGTACCTTTGATTGTGCAAACTCTACTTCTGCGCGATTGTTTACAATAGCTTGCGTGAAAGTACCAGGTATTGCTTCAATAGCAAGGATTGCTTCGGTAATGGAAGTTTTTATTTCAGTATCCAGCGTTGCATTTTCAGCACTCACAATATTTGTAAGTCCACTGCCTTGCACTCCATTGAAATCACCCAAATAAATGTGCTCAATACTGCGAATGTTATTTGCAAAATCCAATTTGGAATTGTTGCTGAAACGAGATTCTTCAGCTTCGGGTCTTGGTCCGCCATTATTACCATTTAGAGGCTCTTCTATTTTTCCGTTTGCAACTTCATCTGCAATAATCATAATACCTTCTGCAATTTCAGAAAGGGCATTTACTTTTGAAGTATATACAGAGCCGCTTTCACCTGCATTTATAAAGTTTGCGGCAAAATTACCTTGCGAAGACAACCATCCAAAATACAATTGTTCCGTTTTTGAACGTAAATCGGAAGTTGCAGCTTTAATGTATTCTATTTCACGATCGGTAAGATCGGCAGCTGTTTTGTCGCCATTCAAACCCCAAAAGAAATATTCCAAAGTATGAAAACCTCTTGCTTCATTGTTGCTTTCAAGCAACGATTGGGTTATTGGGTTGCCGCTATTCAAAACATTGTTGATGGCATTCACATCAACAGGCCAAGAATCTATTGCAGGGTCAATTCCTTCCGTATCTACGGGACCATAAAGAAATCCTTCAGATTCTTCCCAAGGCGCACGCGTGTCTTGCCATTTACTTTTTGCGTTATCCAAAGCAGCTTCATCGCCAATGGTCATTGCGTTTGAAGCTTGCTCTAAAGCAAGTGAATTGGTATAAAGTTGATTATAAGTTTCAGTAATAACATCAAGAGAAAGGTCTTTTAGAACTTCTTTGTAAAGTTCCTCATTGTTTTCCTGTGTTTCCTCTGGTGCGTCGTTGTCGCTACAACTGTTAAATCCAAAAGGGATAAGAATTGCCAGAGCGATAATTAAAAGTGATTTTTTCATTGTTTAATTAATTTATGTTGAATGGTTTAAAATTTAAATCCGATACCTGCGGAAAATGTTTTTTCATGTTGTTTCTCACCCGTAAACTGTAGCGTGGCAGGGTCATAATCTTCTGAGCTCAACTTTCTGTCAGAATAATGAGCTTTAACAACAATCTGGGGGTGAACGAACCAGTTTATACCGCCTGTAATGGCGCTTCTTTCCCAACGTGGATTTTTTATAATTGCACCTTCAACATCCTGCATCGTGTCATAATAATCATAGCGCAGGAAAGGATAGAGCATTTGTTTTGTATTGTTTAGCAACAATGGTAAAATGTTATAGCCCGCTTCCACAGAAATTCCCAGAGCATTTTTACCTACGGGTGTACGTTTAACCCCTAAATTATTGGAAAGGTTTGCATTTTTTTGTGAAACGATATCTGAATTTTCAAGATTGCCGTACAAAGCAATAGCATTAAAGCGAAGATTTTTCTCGTTGTAACTAACATGACCTTCCACAATTGTTACATAGGCACTCTCTTCCATATCGTTTTTTGGGCGATTGGCGGCAGCATCATTTATATATCCCGCAACACCAATAAAAGTATCCTCGTGTGTTCCAAAATGGTAGTCCACCCGACCCGCAAAAGCAAATGACTCAGCGTTAGACATTTCGAAACGTTCTTGGTAACCATTCTTTATCCACCCTCTCGAAGAAAATCCAGAGGCATCTAAACCACTTACTATATAAGCTTTATAACTAAAGCGTTTGGCAAAGGTTCCATAAAATTCAAGACCACTTTCATACCACCCTAATGGAATGATTTCATTCTCCATTTCCTGTCGGTATGTTGTAAAATATGAAGTTGGTTCATCAAGAGTTTGGTGAAGACCAAAATACATTTTCATTCTACCAGCACGAACATTGAAATAAGGCGCGATTTTAAAATCTATATATAATTGTTCCAATTTTACAGATCCACCCTTTTCAATTTCTTCATCAAACTCACCGAATTCTTCCTGAGTATCATACCCTATAGAAGCGCCTGTTCCGCCGTGTTCAAATTCTATTTCAGATTTTAAACTTATTTTTTCGGTAAAGCTGTAACCCAAGTATAAGTTCAGCCTTTCAAGATCAATTTTATCTTTAAGTGTCGGGTCCGTATCAAAATCAAAATTGTAATAATTAATTGCTCCATAACCCTTTAAACTGAAATTTTTAAAGCTGAAAACTGGCATTTTCTGAAGAGTAGAATCTGCTTTTAATTCTTCACGCAATTCTTGCTTTATTTCTGCTTTCAATTTAGCAACTGCTATGGAATCATTTAGAGTTTGAGAAAAAAGTACGCCAGTTATTAATAAACTGAGCGATAAGATAAATGCCTTCATCATTAAAATTTGACGGCAAAATTAATCTTATTTAGACTAAATACAAATTAAAATAGCTAAATTTTTGAAGAAATTTTTAATGCAGAATTAAACTTCTGGAGCTAGCTCAACTTCCAAACCGTCGAGCTCTTCTTTTATGAAAATCTGGCAGCCAAGACGACTGTTTTCTTTCACATTAAAGGCTTCTAAAAGCATCAAATCTTCGTCGTAGCTCATTTCGGGAAGTTGGTGATCACTCAAAATATAACACTGGCAGGAAGCGCACATCGCCATTCCACCGCAGATACCAATGGTGCCTTCAGGAGCCAATTCGTAGGAACGAACTATTTCCATCAAATTCATATTCATATCTGTTGGAGCGTCAACTTCGTGTTTTACGCCGTGACGATCAATGATTATAATTTTAATATCCGTCATCTATTAATCTATTGATTTAATTACGGCTTTTGGAGCTTCTTTTTTACTTCCGTCAAAACCTTCCACTCCGCCAACGGTTGTATATTTCATTACATATCGTTTATCGGGAAAAATGCGTTGGTAGGCACTTTGGCACATTAATGTTGCTTCGTGGAAACCGCAAAGAATGAGTTTTAATTTTCCAGGATAGGTGTTTACGTCGCCAATTGCATAAATACCGGGAATGTTTGTTTGGTAATCCAAAGTGTTGTCAACTTTGATGGCGTTCTTTTCTATTTCAAGTCCCCAATCTGCAATTGGACCAAGTTTGGGTGCTAATCCGAAAAGTGGAATAAAATGGTCGCATTCTCTATTGAAAACTTCTGCGCCTTGTTTTATTAATACTTCTTCTAAACTATTATTTCCAACCAAACCAATAACTTCGGCTGGGGTAATCAATTCAATTTTACCAATGTTTTTTAGTTCCTGCACTTTTTCAACACTGTCCAAAGCGCCACGGAATTCATTTCTTCTGTGAACTAATGTTACACTTTTTGCAACAGCGGTCAAAAAAATACTCCAATCCAAAGCAGAGTCACCGCCGCCAGAAATAATAACGTTTTTATCTCGATATAATTCTGGATCGCGGATAATGTATTCCACGCCTCTATCTTCAAAATTTGAAATATTCGTGATTGGCGGCTTTCGCGGCTCAAAACTTCCTAAACCACCTGCAATTGCAACGATTGACGCATGGTGTTTTGTTCCTTTTTCTGTAGTAACAATAAAGGAACCGTCGTCTAATTTTTCAATGGTATCGGCACGTTCGCCTAAGGTGAAACCAGGTTGGAATGGTTCAATCTGTTTCATCAAATTGCTCACCAAATCGCCAGCCAATACTTCGGGAAAACCAGGAATATCGTAGATAGGTTTTTTAGGATATATTTCGGAACACTGCCCGCCGGGCTGCGGAAGTGCGTCAATTAAATGACATCTCAATTTAAGTAATCCTGCTTCAAAAACGGCGAAAAGCCCGGTGGGACCAGCGCCTATTATGAGAATATCTGTTTTAATCATAAAAGAGGCTCTCTTAATTTTACTTCAAAATTAGTTGTAACGCGGTTTAAAATATATGACGGATGTCATTATTGTGAAACGCTAACAACTTTTTCAATTTGGGGGGCGTATTTTTTGATGGTCATTTCCACACCGCTTTTTAGCGTCATTTGGTTTACGGAACAGCCAACGCAAGCGCCCTGTAACTGCACATTCACTACTTTTCCTTCTTCAATGGAAACAAGGGAAATATCTCCTCCGTCGTTCTGTAAAAATGGACGAATCTCATCCAATGCTTCCTCTACTTTTAATGTCAGTTCCTGCGTTGTCATATTATTTTTTTACGGCGCTGCAACCTGCCATTGTTGTAATTTTTATTGCTTCCGTAGGCGGAAGGTTTTCATTTCTGCGAACGGTTTCTTCCACTACATTTCTTGTAATTTCCTCAAAGGCTTCTTCAGTTTGGGTAGCGGTTTGCAGTGCGGCTGGTCTTCCAGCATCTCCTGCTTCGCGAATGCTTTGTATTAAAGGAATTTCACCTAAAAATGGAACTTCCAAATCTTCAGCTAAATGTTTCGCACCCTCTTTTCCAAAGATATAGTATTTATTTTCAGGAAGTTCGGCAGGGGTGAAATATGCCATATTTTCAATAATTCCCAAAACGGGAACATCAATATTTTCCTGTCTAAACATCGCAACACCTTTGCGGGCATCTGCCAAGGCTACATTTTGAGGTGTACTTACCACTACTGCGCCTGTAATTGGCAGTGACTGCATAATGCTCAAATGAATATCTCCAGTTCCTGGAGGAAGATCTATCAACATAAAGTCTAATTCACCCCAAGCGGCATCAAAAATAAGTTGGTTTAATGCTTTAGCAGCCATCGGTCCACGCCATATTACAGCTTGATCAGGTTGTGTGAAAAAACCTATTGATAGAATTTTTATTCCGTAATTTTCAACAGGTTTCATTTTACTCTTCCCGTCAATGTTAATTGAAAGCGGCTTTTCCATTGCAACGTCAAACATTATTGGGATTGATGGCCCATAAATATCGGCATCCAAAATACCAACTTTGAAACCCATTTTTGAAAGCGTAATCGCCAAATTTGCTGTAACTGTTGATTTACCCACACCTCCCTTTCCGGAAGCAACAGCAACTATATTTTGAATTCCAGGAATTGGTTTTCCTTTTATAAGATTTGGATTTTGCGGTTTTGCGGGTGCTTCAATTTTTATATTTACTTGTATCTTAGCATTAGCATCCACTTTTTCGTGTATGGTTTTTATTACATCTGCTTCTGCACGTTTTTTTATGTGAAGGGCTGGCGTGGAAAGTTTCAAGTCCACAATAATTTCGTCTGCAAAAGTTACAACATTTTGCACCGCACCACTCTCCACCATATTTTTTCCTTCGCCTGAAACAGTAATGGTTTCAAGCGCTTTAAGGATATCTTGTTTTGAAATGCTCATTCTTTTTTACTTAATATTTAGATTGATTCTAAAGTGCAAATATAGTAGGAAAACTTCGGAAAACGAAGCCGTCGGATTGAAATGATTTATGGCTGGATAGTTAGAATTTTAGATAGCTGGATTAATAGATTGGTGAATCTTTAGGTTTGTTAATATTTGTAAAATTTTCAGAAATTAGGAAATAATCAAAGTTCCTTCATAGGGTCCCAAAAAAGCTTGTCAAAATTTTGGATTTTATTATCAATCACTTCAATGTCTTCACTCTCTAAAAGTTGCTGCATTAAATTTGTGCTTTGAAAATGATGCCTTCCTGTAAGCAAACCGTTTCTGTTAACGACGCGATGTGCGGGAACATCTTTGTTACTGCTGCCGTTCATTGCCCAGCCAACCATTCGTGCACTTCCAGTAGCTCCCAAATAGTTTGCAATTGCTCCGTAAGAAGTAATCCTTCCGTAAGGAATGAGCGCCGCCACTTGATACACTCTTTCAAAAAAACCTTCGTTGGACATTTTTAGATTTCCTTTAAAATTTTCAATAAAGTTATTATGGAAATTATGGCGGTAATAATGCCTATTACGTAATTCATATTCACACTAAGTTTGCGTGAATGTTCTTTTGGTCTAAAAAATTGAATGTATAATGCTAAACTTGCATAAGTGCCAATTCCAGAAAAAATTACAGCTGTCAAAATTTCGGGTAATGAAAATGAAAAGATTCCAAAAGACGAAAAAGTTATGCTGAGATAAATCCAATATGGAATAGGAAGCAAATTTAAAACTGCAATAAACATTCCTAAAAAGAAACGGTTTCTTTTAGAGTTTTCATTGTGATCGCGCATTTCTCTACTTGTGTCCTTCGCAATAAAAATGAAATAAATAGTCAAGCTTATAAAAATGCCCAAAGCTACTTTTTGAAGCATGCTAACCACCTCGGGATGTTTTCCAATATAACCAGCCAGAAGTAGTGCGACATAGGTTTGAATCATAACCGTAATACAAACCCCAATTGAAAAAAGAAAAGCACGTTTTCTGCCTTCTTTCATACTTATTTTGGCCGCGTACATATTTATCAAACCAGGTGGAAGTACACCAATAAATGAACCAAAAAAACCTATAAGTAAGTTGTAAAATATTGCCATTCAGGCTAGTTGTTTTTGTGAATATACTGAATTTATAACTAACGGAATTTAAACCGGATATAGGTTATTTTTTTCCCAATTTCAAGATATTGCTTTTCATAAAAAGTTTGTATAGTTGTTACAGCTTCAGGTGAACCTTGGCTTCCATACACATCGTGATGTGCATATTCAATTATTTCGCCCAAACCTTGAAGCAATCCAAGAGTGTAACCGTGCATAAATTCGCTGTCAGTTTTAAGATGAACAAATCCGTCTGGCTTAAGTATTTTTTTGTATTTCTGAAGGAAATCCGCGTTCGTCAAACGGTGTTTGGTGCGTTTGTACTTTATTTGCGGATCGGGGAAAGTGATCCAAATTTCATCTACTTCGTTTTCTTCAAAAATATGATCTACAAGTTCAATCTGTGTACGTAAAAAACCAACGTTTTCCAGATTTTCTTCCAAAGCTATTTTTGCCCCGCGCCAGAAACGCGCGCCTTTAATGTCTATACCCAAAAAATTCATTTTTGGGTATGCTTTTGCAAGACTTACAGAATATTCGCCTTTGCCACAACCCAATTCCAAAACCAAAGAATTGTTGTTTTTGAAGAAATTTTTTCGCCAGTTTCCTTTTAGCTCTAATGCATTGCTCAATACTTCTTCGCGTGAAGGTTGCACTACGTTTGCAAAAGTATCATTTTCCCTAAAGCGTCTCAGTTTGTTTTTGCTACCCAAAATTTTAATTTTTGGTAAAATTAAGGAAATATACTGCCGCTACAATTATGGTTACCTTTGTTTATGCCGAAAAAGAAAACAATATTGGTTGCGCCCTTGCATTGGGGTCTAGGCCATGCCACACGTTGCATCCCTATAATTCGCGCCTTATTGGAACACAACTTCAATGTTTTATTGGCTTCAGACTGCGGTGCACTTTTACTTCTTCAGAAAGAATTTCCAGAATTGGAATCTATTGAACTTCCTTCATATAATATTACATACCCAAAAAAAGGAAGTCATTTTAAATGGAAGATTTTGCTGAAACTTCCTCAAATTAAGAAAACGATGGATGCTGAAAAGACTATCGTAAAACAGCTTATAAAGGATGGAAGAATTCAAGGAATTATTAGCGATAACAGATTTGGAATAAGAAACAAAGAGATTCCTTCTGTTTTTATAACCCATCAATTAAATGTTTTAACTGGTAGTACAACAGCTTTCACTAGTAAAATGCACCAAAAATTAATCAAAACGTTTGATGTTTGTTGGGTGCCAGATGTTGCCAACGGATTAATAAACCTCAGCGGAAAACTTGGCCATTTAAAGAATGACTTATTGCCAATTAAATATATAGGGGTTTTAAGCCGAATGAAAAAAAAAGAAGTTAAAAAAACAATAGATATTCTTATTTTGCTTTCCGGCCCAGAACCTCAACGGACTATTTTGGAAGAAATGCTGAAAGAGTCTTTTAAAACCAGTGAAAAGAAAGTTCTAGTAATCCGCGGTATCGTTGAAACAGATCAAAAGTGGAGTAATTTCGAAAATATTAAAGTAGTGAATTTTATGAAAAGTGGCGAACTTGAAGATACCCTAAATAAAAGCGAAATCGTCATTTGCCGCTCTGGCTATACTACAATTATGGATTTGACGGTATTAGAAAAAAAGGCGTTTTTCATCCCCACACCTGGACAATACGAACAGGAATATTTAGCAAAGCGTTTAAAAAATCTTGGGATTGTACCATCTTGCAAACAAGAAAAATTTGACTTAAGCAAATTAGATAAAATTAAAGTCTACAAAGGATTGAAAACATTATCAAACGAACCTGTAAATTTTTCGGTATTATTTGCCCTTTTCGAGGGTGAATGAAAATTCTGAACCGATACCTAACTGGCTTTCCACATATATTCTTTCGGAATGTGCTTCCACAATATGTTTCACAATTGAAAGGCCCAAACCGCTTCCTCCTTCTTTTCTGGAGCCGCTTTTATCAACTCTAAAAAAGCGTTCAAAAATTCGGGTTAAATATTCCTTTGCAATTCCTTCGCCATTGTCCGTTACGCGAACAATAACCTTATTCTTTATAATATTTTCAATACTTACCTCGGTAGTTCCGTCTTGTTTCCCATACTTCATCGAGTTTACTAATAAATTGGTTAGCACTTGTTCAATTCGCTCTCTATCTCCATGCACTAGTATGCTTTCAGTGTATTCTTTGTCAAAGACGAATGATATATTCTTTTTTGCAGCTTTCATTTCAAGCAAATCGAAAACATTTTGAACAAGTTCAATTATGTTGAAGTTTTCCTTACTAAGAACAAGCCCGCCAATTTCCAATTTTGTAATCATATCCAAATCCTTGATAATGTAGATTAGCCTTTCTACCCCTTTGTTAGCCCGTTGCAAGTATTTTTTTCGAACTTTTTTATCTTTCATCGCTCCATCTAGCAAAGTTAAAATGTACCCTTGAACGGTGAAGAGCGGTGTTTTTAACTCGTGCGAAATATTACCCATAAATTCCTTTCGGTAATTTTCACGAATGTTTAGTGTTTCTATTTCAAGTTTTTTATCGTGTGCAAAGCGTTCCACTTCACGGGTAAGCACTTCCATATCTGTGGTTATGGAAGGTTTGGAGAAATTTTTCTCGTCTAAAAGGCGAACGTCTTCGTATATTTTTTTTATGTGGGAATAGATAAATTTTTCAACCCGATACTGAAGAATAAAAAATGAAAGTACAAACGAAATAAAAAAGAAAAGAATTAACCATCCACTGATGGTTTTAAAAAAACTATAAAAAAAAACTGCCATCGCCAATGTTGAAAAAAAGGCAATTAGCAGCGATGTAGAAGTAGTAAAATTATATTTTTTGGAAAATTTCATAGACTGCTAAAGTACAAACTTATAGCCTACACCCTTAACGGTTTTAAATTTATCATCCCCAATTTTTTCTCGTAGTTTTCTAATGTGAACATCAATAGTTCGTCCGCCAACAATAACGTCATTTCCCCAAATACTGTCCAAAATATCTTCGCGTTTAAAAACTTTTCCAGGTTTTGAGGCTAGAAGTGCCAAAAGCTCAAACTCTTTTCGTGGCAATACCATTTCTTCTTTGCCTAACACTATTTTATATTCTTCGCGATTTATGGTTAAGTTGCCGAGTTTTATTTTTTCGTCTCCCTCCTCTTCCTTAAATCTGCGCAGTAATGCTTTTACCTTACTAACAAGAACTTTTGGCTTAATTGGTTTTGTGATATAATCATCCGCTCCAGCTTCAAAACCTGCCATTTGGGAATAATCTTCTCCACGAGCGGTTAAAAAAGTAATTACAGTTTCAGAAAGTTCAGGAATATTTCTAATTTTTTCACAAGCCTCAATCCCATCCATTTTTGGCATCATCACATCCATAATGATTAATTGAGGTTTCAACTTTTTTGCTTGAGCAATAGCTTCTAACCCGTTTTCAGCCGTTTCAACAGTGTATCCTTCCGAATTAAGATTGTATCGCACAATTTCAAGAATATCCGGTTCATCATCAACCAACAAAATTATAATATCCTTTTTCTTCATATTAATTTTTAAGCATTTTTAACGGATCAAAGATACTATTAAATAACATCAGGAAATGTTTAGCATACTTATTGTTAATGTTATAGTAACAGTTTATTAATATTAGAACTCACGACCAATTGCACCAATTTAAGACGTAAAACACACCTTTAAATTTATTTGAGATTATACTTTTAAAGTTAAAAAATAATTTTTAACTTTAAGTAAATAACTTAAAAACAGATGATTATGAAGACGCTTACTTTTATTTCAAGCTTACTGTTTTTCACCATTTCTTTTTCGCAAATACGAATAAATGAAGTGGATGTAGATCAAGATGGAACGGATGTTACGGAATTTGTTGAAATTCTATCCGATTCCCCAAATTTTTCATTGGAAGGTTACATTGTAGTATTCTACAATGGTTCAAACGACAAAAGCTACAAAACTGTAGATTTAACTGGATATGTTACGGATTCTAGCGGTTTTTTCATAATTGGAGGTAGTGGAACGCCAGGGGTTGATATTTCAATTGGCACAAGCAATACTATTCAAAACGGACCCGATGCTATTGCTATTTATCAAGATGATGCTAACAATTTTCCCAATGGAACACCGGTTACAAACACAAATTTGATTGATGCAATTGTCTACGGAACCAACGATGACGATGACCCAGAACTTTTGGCCGGGCTTGACCAAACCGTTCAATATGATGAGGATTTAAACGGAAGCTCCGAAACGGAATCAATTCAAAGTGATGGTGCGGGAAGTTTTTGTGTTAATTCACCAACTTTGCGCGCTGAAAATGCTTGTATTTTGGGCATTAACCAATCACGAATTGATATGTTCAAGATATATCCAAATCCTGCTACTAATGGTTATTTATACATAGATTCGAAACTAAGCGGGGTGAAAAATATCTCAATTTTTGATGTGCTTGGAAAACAAGTTTTGAATATTCGTTTAAATGGTTTGAGGTTAGATATTTCAATATTAAAAAGCGGTATTTACATTGTAAAAATTGAACAAGGAAAAACTTCTACAACTAAAAAATTGGTTATCAAATAATGTAACTTAAAAATCAATTTTAAGGCTCCTGTTTCAGCAGGAGCTTTTTTATTTAACTATTTTTGCGGGAAATTTAGTTCGCTTAAAATATGCTTGAAAAAGAGATTTTTGATATTAATTCTTCCGAAGATTTTAAGCGGCTTGCGATTGAAATATTTCACTTTCAATATAAAAATGTTACTGTTTACAGAAAATTTTGTGAGCTTTTAAATATAAATCCATCAAAGGTGAAAAGTCTTGAACAAATTCCTTTTCTGCCCATCCAATTTTTTAAAAATCACAAAATTATTGCTAATAATTTTGAAGAGGAAACAATATTCACAAGCAGCGGAACAACTGGGAATATTACAAGTAAGCATTACATTTCAAATCTTAAAATTTACGAAGCAAGTTTTCAAAAAGCATTTGAAAAAGAATATGGTACTCCAGAAAACTTTACAATTTTAGCGCTGCTCCCATCCTATTTGGAACGCGAAGGTTCTTCGCTTATTTATATGGTTGAGAATTTAATTGAAAAAAGCAACAATACAAATAGTGGATTTTATTTATATGAAATGGATGCGTTGATTGAAAAGCTTGAATATCTTGAAAAAACTGAGCAAAAATCACTTCTTATTGGAGTTTCTTATGCGCTTCTCGATCTAATTGAAAAAAGAAAATTTCATTTAAAGAAAACAATCGTAATGGAAACTGGCGGAATGAAAGGCCGCAGAAAGGAAATGATAAAAGAGGAATTGCACGAAATTTTAAAAAAAGGTTTTGGCGTTGAAAAAATCCACAGCGAATACGGAATGACGGAATTACTTTCACAGGCTTATTCCAAAGGCGATGGGGTATTTTCTTGTCCTCCGTGGATGACGATACTCATTCGTGATGCAGAAGATGCTTTCTCATATAATTTGGGGAAAAGCGGTGGCATCAACGTAATTGATTTGGCCAATATCAATTCTTGCTCCTTCATTGCCACTCAGGATTTAGGCAAAACCTTTGCAGATGGTTCTTTTGAGGTTTTAGGTCGTTTTGACGCTAGTGACATTCGGGGTTGTAACCTAATGGTTTTATAACGAAATGTTTAACAGAATTTTGTATAAAAAAGGTGTAATTTTTTCTTAAATACTTCGACCAAATAAATGTGAAAAAGTGATGATTTTTCATAATTTGGTTGGTTAGTTAATTGAGAAATCCTCGTGCAAATTTTGCCGGGGATTTTTTCATAAATAAGCTGAAGTTTAAACTGTTTTTATAACGAAATAATTTTTCTTCCCGCGTTGCAGTAAAATGAACTTTTCGTTTATCAAATCGTTTTCAGAAATTTGAAAATCTTCAGAAACTTTTTCTTTATTTACTGAAATAGAATTTTCTTTTAAAGCCCGACGAGCTTCACCATTGGATTTTAAAAACCCTGTTTTTTCAGCTAAAGCACCAATAATATCAATTCCACTTTTTAAATCTTCTTTTGAAATTTCTGCTTGCGGCACGCCTTCGAAAATATCGAGAAATGTTTCTTCGTCCAATGTTTTCAAATCTTCGGAAGTGGAATTTCCAAACAAAATTTCGGAAGCTTTTACCGCTTTTTCAAATTCTTCAGCGCTGTGAACAGTTGTAGTAACTTCCTCCGCCAAACGTTTTTGAAGCAAGCGCATATGTGGTGCTTCTTTATGTTCTGCAACCAATCCTTCAATTGTACCCTTATCCAAAAAGGTAAAAATCTTTATATATTTTTCGGCATCATCATCGCTCGTGTTCAACCAATATTGATAAAATTTGTACGGAGAAGTTCTGTTAGCAGCTAACCAAACATTGCCACCCTCACTTTTTCCGAATTTACTGCCGTCACTTTTTGTAATTAACGGACAGGTTAATGCATAACCTTTTCCGCCAGCAATCCTTCTTACTAGTTCAGTCCCGGTAGTAATATTTCCCCATTGGTCGCTGCCGCCCATTTGGAGTGTGCAATCCATATTTCTATACAAATGAAGAAAATCGTAACCCTGAATTAATTGATAGGTAAATTCAGTAAACGAAAGTCCTTCCGCACTTTCACCGCTCAAACGGGTTTTCACGGAATCTTTCGCCATCATATAATTTACGGTGATGTGTTTACCCACATTTCTTATAAAATCAAGAAATGAAAATTCCTTCATCCAATCATAATTATTGACCAAAGTCGCTTGATTTTTAGCACCAGAAGAAAAATCCAAAAAAAGCGAAAGCTGATTTTTAACACATTGTTGATTGTGGCGCAAAGCAGTTTCGTCAAGTAAATTTCGTTCAGCACTCTTCCCCGATGGATCACCAATCATTCCCGTTGCACCACCTACCAAAGCAATCGGTTTGTGGCCACAGCGCTGATAGAAAGACAAAAGCATAATTGGCACCAAATTACCAATATGCAACGAATCTGCGGTAGGATCAAAACCCACATATGCAGAACGCATGGTTTCCATAAGGTGTGTTTCAGTATCTGGCATAACATCGTGTATCATGCCACGCCATTGTAGTTCTTCAACGAAATTTTTAATCTCCATTTTATATATTTTTACTCCGTCGCAAAGCTTTTGGAGTATGAGATGCAAAGATAGGGTTCTCGTCCAAAGATTCAAGGGTGAAGATTTAAATTTCATACTTCGACTTCTCTCAGTAACAAAAGTTCAACAAGTTTGATTTCGATTTTGATTTCATTCTCAATTTCATTTCCATTTTCAGTACTTTCGCTTTATGATTTTAGTAACAGGCGGCACAGGTTTGGTAGGTTCTCACTTGCTTTATTTTCTTTTAAAGGAAAATGTGCAGCTACGCGCAATCCATAGAAAAAACAGCGATATAGAATCTGTGAAAAAGGTTTTTGCGCTGTACACTTCCGAAGTGGATTCTCTTTTTAATAAAATTGAATGGATTGAAGCAGATATAATTGATGTTCCCGCATTAACTCTGGCTTTTAAAAACATTACGCAAGTTTATCATTGCGCTGCATATATAAATTTTAATCCTTCAAAATATAAAGTGCTTAAAAAAGCAAATGTGGAAGGAACGGCAAATATTGTAAATCTCTGTCTTTTAAATAAAGTTGAAAAAATCTGTTACGTAAGTTCCGTAGCCACTTTTGGAAGCGCTTTGAATGAGAGATTGATTACAGAAGAAACGGAATGGAATCCTGAAGAAAAAAATAGTATTTACAGCATTACTAAATTTGGCGCCGAAATGGAAGTTTGGCGCGGAACGCAGGAAGGTTTGGATGCCGTAATTGTGAATCCAGGAGTTATTATAGGAACTTCCCCAGATGGTGAAGGCAGTAGTGTAATCATCTCTCTTGGAGCTAGCGGAATTCCTTTTTATCCGTCGGGAGGAATGGGTGTTGTTGATGTTCAAGACGTGGTGAAAGCGATGCTGTTGCTGATGGATTCTGAAATAAAAAACGAGCAATTTATTTTAATAAGTGAAAATATTACTTACAAAGAACTGCTTTCAAAACTGGCGCCATTGTTTGGGAAAAAACCGCCTTCGAAAAAACTTTCAAAAACACTTATGCTCTTTCTGAGTAACGCAGATTGGTTATTGAGTAAACTTTTTGGGAAAAAGAGAAAACTATTTAAAGCGACTGTCCGTTCATTATTCAAAACATCATTTTATGATGCTTCCAAAATAAAAAACAAGTTGGAATTTCAATTTACACCTTTAGAAATTACACTTGAAAGAGTAACAAAAGAGACAAAAAAAGCATCAAATTAGACTGTCTTTTACAGGCAGAGCATTTGGCTTTTTATCTTCATTATTTTTAGTGATACTGTCTTTTATGCTTTTTTCATTATCGCGAATACTGTCCATTTCTTTCTGCATTCTGGTAAGTCTTGCTTCCACTTTTTGAAAAATCTCCATATAAATGTTTACATCTGAAGCATAAAATTCGTTGCTCTTCGCAAATTGAAGACTGTCAACGCCAAAATTTTTATAAACTAACGAATCCATTTTAATTCCTTTGGAAATGATGGATTTATTATCCACACTCCGCGCAGCATTGGCTAGATAAGCTTCTGTAAGCATATCAATCATTTTATCTTTTGCAATAAGATTTTTTGGCTTTTCAGGTTGCTTTACATCTTGACAGCCCAAAAACGCTAAGAAAAATAATAAAATAATTATCCAGTTTTTCATTATCTGTTAAAGGTAAGTCTTTCGGGATTACTCTTATTTGGAAATTTTGTGTTTTCATAAACCAAAACGCCGTTCACTAATGTATGCGTAACCCGAGATTTAAAGATTGTACCCTCAAAAGGTGACCATCCACATTTATAAAGTAGATTTTCCTTTTTAACGGTCCAAGGTGAATTCAAATCCACCAAAACTAAATCTGCTTTATACCCTTTACGAATATATCCGCGTTCTTTTATTTGAAACAGAATAGCTGGATTGTGTGCGGTTTTTTCAACAATTTTTTCCAACGAAATTTTTCCTTTGTGATACATTTCTAAAAGCGCAACCAAAGCGTGCTGTACCAATGGACCACCGGAAGGAGCGCTTAAATATTTATTATTTTTCTCTTCTAATGTATGTGGTGCGTGGTCTGTAGCGATGACATCTATGCGATCATCAAGTAATGCTTTCAACAATCCGTCTCTATCATTTTCAGTTTTTACGGCTGGGTTCCATTTTATTTTGGTTCCCTTAGTTTTATAATCGGCATCGGTAAACCACAAATGATGAATGCAAACTTCCGCAGTGATTTTCTTTTCGGAAAGCGGTTTTTTATTGCTGAAAAGATGCGTCTCCTTTTCAGTTGAAACATGAAAAATATGAAGTCTTGCCCCTGTTTTTTCTGCAAGTTTTATTGCTTTTGATGAAGAAATATAACACGCTTCTTCACTTCTAATTATAGGGTGCAGTTCAATTGGTATATCTTCACCATATTCGGCTTTATACTTTTCCAAATTCTTTTGGATGGTTGCTTCGTCTTCGCAATGCACGGAAATGAGCAATTTTGTTTTACTAAAAATTTCTTCCAAAGTTTTTGGATCGTCCACCAGCATATTTCCCGTGGAAGAACCCAAAAATAATTTTAACCCAGCTACTTTTTCTGGATCTACTTTTAAAATTTCATCCAAATTATCATTAGTTCCGCCGAACATAAAAGAATAATTTGCCCATGAGGTTTTGGCAGCAATGTCAAATTTTTCTTCCAACAATTCAATAGTAGTTGCCTGCGGAACGGTGTTTGGCATTTCAATGAAAGTAGTAATTCCTCCAGCAACTGCAGCTTTTGATTCCGTTTCAATGGTAGCCTTGTGCGTTAATCCTGGCTCGCGAAAATGCACTTGATCATCAATCATTCCTGGTAATAAGTAACTGCCATCTGCATCGATAACTTTCGTTTCAGCAGATTTCATGCTGATGGTTTCAGAAATTTCTGCTATGCGGCCGTCTTGAACAAGTACGTCGCCTTTAAAGATTTCTCCTTCATTTACAATATTCGCATTCTTAATTAAAACTGATTTCATTTTTCTATTATATACTTTTTTAAAAAGACAAATGAACATCTGTCTTCAATATTCTTCTATGCATTAAAATTTAATGAAAGGATGTTTCATTAAATTTTTTTCTGTTAAATACGCTATTAAATTTCATCACAATCACTCCAAAAATAGCTTCGGAAATAATGCCCGAACTCATTTTTGATTCTCCTTTGGTACGGTCGGTAAAAATAACTGGCACCTCTTTTATCTTAAATTTACTGATGTGTGCCTTAAATTTCATTTCAATTTGAAAAGCGTAGCCCACAAAACGTATGTTGTCTAGGTTTATTTTCTCAAGCACACTTCTTTTATAGCAAATGAAGCCAGCTGTGGTGTCATAAATATCAACACCCATTACAAACCGAACATATTTGGAGGCAAGCCAAGACATTAAAACCCTGCTCATGGGCCAGTTCACAACATTTACGCCTTTCACATATCGTGAGCCTATAGCAAGGTCGTTTCCATCTTTGTAGCAAGCATTAAACAACCTTATTAAGTCATTTGGATTATGCGAAAAATCGGCATCCATTTCGAATATGTAATCGTAGCCATTTTCCAGAGCCCATTTAAAGCCAGCAATATATGCAGTTCCAAGGCCTTTCTTTTCGGCTCTATTTAGCAAAAAAAGTTTTTCAGGATAGGTATTTATATTGGACTCAACAACGTTTGCGGTGCCGTCTGGCGAATTGTCGTCAACAACCAAAATATGAAACTCCCGCTGCAACGAAAAAACAGTACGCAGCAGTCGCTCTATATTTTCAATTTCATTGTAGGTTGGCACCACCACTACTGCCTTGGACATACTGCTATTTTAGCGCAAATGTACCTTTTTTTGAATAAATAAATGTGAAGGAAAATCTAATTGATGACGCAAAAAGGAAAAATATTTTACTGTACCTTTACATAAAAAATTGAAGGTGGAGTTTAGCGAAAGACTTATCGAATCAACCGATTGGGCTACCTATTTGCTTTTGGCATGCTTCATTCTTTTTGCGCTCTCAAAATATTTTTACCCCAAAAGATTCCACGAATTTTCAATGTTGCCGCTTACCAACCAATACTTTTTTGTTCACGGCAAAAATGACGAAATAAACCATCCATTTAATATTATGCTTTTTGTAGCGCAGGTAATCTGTGTTTCTGTATTTGTCTTTTTACTCTTTAAGGTTTTCAATCCCTCAGAAATTCAAAGTAATAAGTGGCTTTTTCTTCAAATTTGCACCGCTTATTCCGTTTTCGTACTCATAAAATTTTCTTTGGAAAAAATTATTGGAAATATATTTTCTTTAGACGATATCATCAACAATTATCTATACCAGAAACTCAGTTACAGAAATTTTTTAGCTATTTTATTGTTCATTGCAAATCTTTTCTTACTCTATATTTATCAACCACAGCCTTCGGTGATGCTTATATTCTGTGGAACCATTATAACCTTAAACGCTATTGCACTGCTATACAGTTATAAGAAAAACGGAAAATTGATATTCCGCAATTTCTTCTATTTTATTTTGTATCTTTGCGCACTTGAAATTTCACCCTATATTATTCTTTATAAAACGTTTGTTTAAAAAAATAATATTTAAAAAAATCAGGAACATCTATGAAAGTGAAAACTATTTTGGTTTCCCAGCCCGAGCCTAAAGTTGAGAATTCGCCTTATTTTGATTTAATCGAAAAACAAAAGGTAAAAATAGATTTTCGTCCTTTCATTCACGTGGAAGGTGTGTCAGGCAAGGATGTGCGTTCGCAAAAGGTTGATCTCACAAAATATTCGGCTATCATTTTAACTAGCCGAAACTCTGTGGATCATTATTTCCGTATTGCTGAAGAACTTCGTTTTAAGGTGCCCGACACTATGAAGTATTTTTGCTTAAGTGAAGCTGTTGCTTACTATCTTCAAAAATATGTGGTTTACAGAAAAAGAAAAATTTATGTTGGCAAAAGAACCTTTTCTGAACTTGCGCCACTTATAAAAAAATATAAAAACGAAAAATTCCTGCTTCCAACTTCAGATAAATTGAAGCCAGAAGTTCCACTTGTGCTAAATGAATTAAAAGTGGATTGGAAAGAAGCTACTTTTTACAAAACCGTAATCAGCGATCTTTCAGATTTGGCCAATGTTTATTATGATATTTTAGTGTTTTTTAGCCCTAGCGGAATTGAATCTTTATTTGAAAATTTTCCAAATTTCAAACAAAACGATACCCGAATAGCCGTATTTGGAAACACAACAGTAAAAGCGGCAACAGATCAAGGCTTACGTGTAGATATTCAAGCCCCAACTCCTGAAACACCTTCTATGACTATGGCTTTGGAGAAATACATTAAAGAAGCTAACAACAAAAAATAATTTCGATTAATTGCAATTAAAAAAGGCTTGCCAAATTGGCAAGCCTTTTTGTTTATTACTTAGTTTCAAGAATTATTCAGCAACAGGAGCTCCAGAAAGAATTTCATCATTTGCATATGCTTCAAACTTTTTAAAGTTTTCCTTAAAGGAATTTGAAAGTTCGTTAGCCTGAATATCATAAGCCTTTTTATTCTTCCAAGTTTCCTTTGGATTTAATACTTCCGTAGGGACATTTGGACAGCTTTTTGGCATCATCAAATTGAAAATTGGATGTTTTTCAAATTCAATATCCTTCAACTCTCCTTCCAAGGCCGCAGCAATCATTGCACGGGTATATTTTAGTTTCATTCTGCTTCCAATACCGTATGGACCACCTGTCCAGCCTGTGTTTATCAACCATACATTTACGCCAGCAGCTTTCATCTTTTTGCTCAGCATTTCAGCATATTCTGTTGGATGAAGCGGCATAAAAGGCGCTCCAAAGCAAGCTGAAAAATTCGGAGTTGGTTCATTAATTCCTTCTTCCGTACCAGCAACTTTTGCAGTATAACCACTGATAAAATGATAAGCAGCCTGCCCAGGAGTAAGTTTTGAAATAGGAGGCAAAACACCAAAAGCATCGGCAGTTAAAAAGAAAATATTCTTAGGATTTTGTCCAATTGATGGAACCTGAATATTTTTAATATGATAAATTGGGTAGCTTACACGTGTATTTTGCGTAATAGAAGTATCAGCAAAATCTACATCGCCTTTTTCGTCCATCACCACATTTTCCAGAATTGCTCCTGGTTTTATCGCGTGAAAAATATCTGGTTCGTGTTCTTCGGTTAGGTTTATCACTTTGGCATAACATCCACCTTCAAAGTTGAAAATTGTGTTATCTGGTGTCCAACCGTGTTCATCATCACCTATCAATTTACGGTCTGGATCGGCAGAAAGTGTTGTTTTTCCAGTTCCTGATAATCCAAAGAAAATTGCCGTTTCACCATCTTCGCCAACGTTTGCTGAACAGTGCATAGGAAGCGTATTTTTATCCACTGGCATAATAAAATTAAGCGCAGAAAAAATACCTTTTTTTATTTCACCTGTATAACAAGTACCACCAATAAGGACTATTTTTCTTGTGAAATTCAAGATTGCAAAATTGTGTTGCCTTGTGCCATCAATTTCTGGATCTGCTACAAATCCGGGGACACTTATAAGTAGCCATTCAGGATCAAAAGATGCCAACTCTTCCTCATTAGGGCGAAGAAACATGTTATGGGCAAACATATTAGACCAAGGGTTTTCTGTAATTACACGAATATTCAGTTTGTACTTTTCATCAGCGCAGGCATAACTGTCCCGCACGTAAATTTCTTTTTCTGAAAGATAGTCAGTAACCTTGTCATAAAGCTTATCAAACATATCTGGCGGAAACGGAATGTTAATATTTCCCCACCACACTTTTTCGCGAGTAACATCATCTTTCACGATAAACCTATCTTTCGGTGATCTTCCAGTAAATTCTCCAGTGTCTATCGCGAGGGCGCCACTGCTGGCTTCTTTCCCTTGGCCTTTTTGTAAAGTTTCTTCGTGAAGTTGCTCCGAAGAAAGTTGATACTTAACTTTTGCATTTTTGATTCCGTATTTGTCAACAGAAATCGATTTCGCAGTTTGGTTATTACCCACCATAACTTTTTTTTGTTTTGTAGGGAACAAAAATAACAAATCTTGGACAGACTTATGAATTTATACAGAAATTATCGCTTCTTTAACGAAAGTAGTCCGTAAGCCAACAAAAACCAGCCTATTATGAAAAGTAAACCTCCCAAAGGAGTCACAAAACCTATCGCGGAAGCTTCAAAAGGAAGGATGGAATTCATTGAGAGCAAATAGATAGAGCCAGAAAAAAGCAAAATTCCTATTAAAAAAAACCAAAAAATTCTTTGTTTTAAATTCTGGGAGATGGATGGAAGCATTCCCAAAATCAAAATTCCAAAAGCATGATACATTTGGTAGCGAACGCCCACTTCAAAAGTAGCAAGTGCTTCTGCATCCAGCATTTCCTTCAAACCATGTGCACCAAAAGCACCAATTGCAATTGTGATAGCTATAATAAATGATCCCGTGGCTGCTATTTTTTTATCAAAAACCGTCATTTTTAAAAAGTAGAATTAGTAATTTCGTCATTCATAAATATACCTCCAAAGTTAACAAAAAACTCTCCCAATGAGAAACATATTGATTATCGGCGCAGGAAGATCTGCCACAAGTTTAATTCGCTATTTGCTAGATAAAAGTGAAAAAGAAGAACTTTTTATAACCATTGGAGATCTTTCAATACAGTCTGCCCAAAGATTTACTACCGGACACCCCAATGCTCGCGGCATTATGTTGGACGTTTTTAATGATGTGCAACGAAAAGAAGCTGTTGAAAATAGCGATTTGGTAATCTCAATGCTTCCCGCTCGCTATCACATTGAAGTGGCCAGAGATTGTATTGAATTCGGAAAACACATGGTTACTGCATCATATATAAGTAAGGAAATGCAGGCTTTAAACCATAAAGCACAATCAAAAGGATTGATTTTTATGAATGAAATAGGCCTCGATCCCGGAATTGACCACATGAGTGCCATGCAAGTGATTGATCGCATTCGAGCCAAAGGAGGGAAAATGCTTCTTTTTGAATCTTTTTGCGGAGGTTTAATTGCTCCTGAAAGCGACAATAATTTGTGGAACTATAAATTCACTTGGAATCCAAGAAACGTAGTTTTGGCAGGACAAGGTGGTGCTGCAGAATTTATTCAGGAAGGAAAATACAAATACATACCATACCACCGTCTTTTCCGAAGAACTGAATTTATAAATATTGAAGGCTACGGTAGATTTGAGGTTTATGCAAACCGAAATTCTTTACAGTACCAATCTATTTATGGTTTGGAAAATATTTTGACTTTGTACCGAGGGACCATTCGTCGCGTAGGTTTCAGCCGCGCGTGGAATATGTTCGTACAATTGGGAATGACCGACGATAGCTACACAATTCCAGATTCTGAAAATATGAGTTACCGTGAATTCGTTAACCTATTTCTTCCTTATTCACCTTCAGATACGGTTGAATTAAAACTTCGTCATGCACTGAAAATTGACCAAGACGATTTAATGTGGGATAAGCTGGAAGAATTAGATCTTTTCGCTAAAGGTAAAAAGTTGGGAATTAAAGATGCAACGCCAGCAATGGGACTTCAGAAAATATTGGAAGACAAATGGACGTTAGCTTCAGATGATAAAGATATGATTGTGATGTACCATAAATTTGGTTACGAAATTGACGGAAAACAATACCAGATTGACAGCCACATGGCTTTGATTGGCGAAGACCAAACTCATACAGCTATGGCGAAAACCGTTGGACTTCCAGTAGCAATTGCCGCCTTGAAAATTTTAAATGAACAAATAACCACGCCGGGCGTTCAATTGCCCATTGCAAAAGAAGTTTACGAACCAATCTTAAAAGAACTGGAAGAAAACGGAATTATTTTTCACGAAGAAGAAGTGAAATATGCTGGCTACAATCCTGATAACGTACACTGAATTAGTTGATTGTTATTAGTTAATAGTTGATAGATTAAAAAAACCCGCAAATTTGCGGGTTTTTCATTTTCAATATTTTAAACGTTTTATCTTCTTCCCATGAAAATGGAGATGAAATAAAGTAAGGTTGCTAATGAACCAAGCGCTGCAACTACATAAGTCCGTGCGGCCCATTTTAACGCATCTTTTGCTCCGTCGTGTTCCTGTGGCGTAACCATTTTGCTGCTTTCCAACCAAGCTAATGCTCTATTACTGGCATCATATTCTACAGGCAACGTAATAAAGGCAAAAACAGTAGTTGCTGCAAAAAGAATAATTCCTATGAAAAATATAAGATTTCCCAAGGCGCCCATAATATTCATAGCCGTCATTATTAAACCTGCCATAATCACAAAGTTGGATAATTTACTGGCAACTCCAACTGCAGGAACAATAGCCGAACGCATTTTCAACCAACTATATGCCGTAGCGTGTTGCACGGCGTGGCCACATTCGTGGGCTGCAACAGCAGCTGCAGCAGCATTTCGTTGCATATATACACCTTCGCTTAAATTTACCGTTTTGTCTGCTGGATTATAATGATCTGTCAATTGACCTGCAACTGAAATTACTTTTACATCGGTAATTCCGTTATCTGCCAACATTTTTTCAGCAATTTCCTTTCCACTCATTCCATTTTGAAGGTGAACCTGAGAATATTCTTTAAACTTGCTTTTTAGTTTGCGGCTTACGTACCAGCTTACCAAAAAGAAAATCCCTGCAATTATATAGTATCCTATCATTTTTATTATTTATTTTCTATTATTAATACTTTCAATGTCACACTGAGCGCAGTCGAAGTGCTGCCCAATTGCTAACAAATTTAAACAAAAATCGTGCAAACTTTTAGCCAACAATATTCACAATTTTTCCAGGCACAATTATTACTTTATTCGGCGTTCGGCCCTCTAAATACTGTATCGTTTTCTCGTGTGCCATTACGGCAGATTCAATTTCCTCTTTCGTTAAATCCAATGGAAGTTCCAATGTGAAACGCATTTTTCCGTTGAAAGAGATTGGATATTCCTTACTGCTTTCAACCAAATATTTCTCTTCAAACTTTGGAAAAGCCGCTGTTGAAATACTTTCTGAATGCCCCAACTTCTGCCAAAGCTCTTCCGAAATATGCGGCGCATAAGGCGAAATAAGTATGGCCAACGGTTCCAAAACTTCGCGTGAATTACAGTTTTGTGCAGTAAGCTCGTTCACCGCAATCATAAAAGATGAAACCGAAGTATTGAAACTGAAATGCTCAATATCTTCTTGAGTCTTTTTAATGGTTTTGTGAAGCGTTTTCAAACTGTCTTTTGAAGCCGAGTCATCCGAAACATACAAACTTTCATTTTCACCGGAATGGTACAATTTCCAAAGTTTTTTTAGGAAACCGTGCACGCCAGTAATTCCTGCTGTATTCCAAGGTTTTGCCTGTTCCAGCGGCCCGAGGAACATTTCGTACATTCTTAAAGTGTCAGCGCCATATTGATTGCAAATATCATCTGGGTTTACCACATTGTATTTGCTTTTGGACATTTTTTCTACTTCGCGACCAACAATGTATTTTCCGTTGGCTTCAGGAATAAATTCAGCATCGGAATTATCCCAATAAAACTTACTCTTTTTAAATGACTCTAAGTTTAATTCATTAGTAACTTCATCAATTACAGAAATTTCAATTAAAAATGGATTGAAAGATATCTTCCTAGTAATTTCACATTGAAAACTACTTTCAGTAGTAACATAAAATTTGTTACTTTCAACTTCTTCAATATTATTAATTATTTCAAAAGAATTAAGCTCGGCTGCAATATCTTCCTGAAAACGTCGATTAGCAAAATCTAAAATTTTAGATGGTAAAATATTTTTCTTTAAATAATTATCTAAATCGTTTTTTGAAATAAATAAATTAAAAACCCCACCCCAAGAATCTGTATTTCGCAAAAACTTATCTGCTTCATATGAAATGGTTAATCTGTAAGCATGAGCACTCATCCCCAAAATCATCCCTTGGTTTATAAGCTTTTTAAAAGGTTCTTCCACGGGCACCAAACCGCGGTCGTGCATAAATTTTACCCAAAAACGGCTGTATAATAAATGGCCTGTTGCGTGCTCGCTTCCGCCAATGTACAAATCCACGTTTTTCCAATAGTTCAACGCTTCTTTTGAGGCAAAAACTTCGTTGCGCTTTTCACTTTCCATATATCTGAAAAAGTACCAACTACTTCCTGCCCAACCTGGCATGGTATTTAATTCAAGAGGGTAGATTCCGTTTTCATTACAAGACCCCTCGACTGCGCTCGGGGAGACATTTTCGTTTGAAACAATTTTTTGGTTTTTTTCATCCCAGCTCCAAACGTCAGCTCTTCCCAAAGGCGGTTCACCTTCTTCGGTTGGTAAATATTTTTCAACATCGGGAAGTCGCAACGGTAAAGATTCCGTCGGGATTGCATGTGGCATTCCGTCTTTATAATAAATCGGGAATGGTTCGCCCCAATAACGCTGGCGACTAAAAACAGCATCGCGCAAACGGTAGTTTATCTTGCCTTTTCCAATGGCTTTTTCTTCCAAAGCAGCGATTATTTTATCACTGGCTTCGGAATAGTTTAAATCATTTAGAAAATCGCTGTTCGTAATAATCGTATTTTCCTTATCGGAATACGCTTCGGCAGAAATATCAGCATCCTTAAATATATTCGGAATAGGTAAATTGAAATGTTTTGCAAAATCATAATCGCGCTGATCGCCGCAGGGAACGCTCATTACGGCGCCCGTTCCGTAGCCAGCCAAAACGTAATCGCCAATCCAAATCGGGATTTGCTTTCCTGTGAAAGGATGCTCGGCAAACGCACCCGTGAAAACTCCGGAAATTGTTTTTACATCTGCCATTCGCTCGCGTTCGCTGCGTTTTGCGGTTGCTTCAATGTAATTTTCAACAGCTTCCTTTTGTTCAGCAGTTGTAATTTTTGAAACCAAATCGTGCTCAGGAGCCAAAACCATAAAGCTAACGCCGAAGATTGTGTCGGGTCTTGTAGTAAATACATCTATTGAATATGACTTCTCGACTGCGCTCGAAGGGTCATTTTTAACTTGAAAAGTGACGCTTGCTCCTTTGCTTCTTCCAATCCAATTGGTTTGTGAATCTTTCAAGGGTTGCGGCCAATCTATTTTATCAAGTCCGTCAAGTAAACGCTGGGCGTATGCGGTGATGCGCATACTCCATTGTTTCATTTTTTTCCGGATTACGGGATAGCCGCCGCGTTCGGAAACGCCGTTTACAATTTCGTCATTTGCCAAAACGGTACCTAATTGCGGACACCAGTTTACTTCGGTTTCGGCTAAATAGGTCATTCTATATTTTAGAAGAATTTTCTGCTTTTTTATTTCAGAAAAATCGAGCCATTCCGAAGCTGTAAAATGTGCAATTCCTTCATCGCAAACAGCATTTACGTGAACATTTCCTTCCGAAGAAAAAATAGCGCGAAGCTCTTCAATGGAACGCGCTTTATCAGAATCCTTATCATACCAACTATCAAAAAGTTGAATAAAAATCCACTGTGTCCATTTGTAATATTCGGGGTTTGATGTGCGCACTTCCCGGCTCCAATCGAATGAAAAGCCTAAATTATCCAATTGCTCACGGTAACGAGCAATATTTTCCTCCGTAGTTTTAGCTGGATGTTGCCCAGTTTGGATTGCATACTGTTCCGCCGGAAGTCCGAAAGAATCATAACCCTGCGGATGCAAAACATTAAAACCTTGGTGGCGTTTGTAGCGTGCATAAATATCACTGGCAATGTAACCTAGCGGATGCCCAACGTGTAAACCCGCGCCGGATGGATAAGGGAACATATCCAAAACATAATATTTTGGTTTTTCGCTATGGTTTTGGGCTTTAAAAGTTTGGTTTTCGGCCCAATGCTTTTGCCACTTTTCTTCTATTTCGTTGAAGTGATATTTGCTCATTATAAGTATTTCAGATAAAATAAGGAACTCCTGCGCTAAAGCTTCGGAGTTGGGGGACAAATTTAAGGTTTATTGCAGAAGTAACCCTATAAATTAAAAATTTGGATGCAAAAGATTTCCAGAATAGAGTACCCAAATCATTGAGAGGATTGCCGAGATATTGATAGCGATACCGAAGATTTTCATTTGCTTCAATGTATATGGCTTGTCTTTGAAAAAAATGAAAATATCTAATATAAGCCAAAGCGCGAATGCAGCCAAAAACGAAGACAGCACCCAATCATTAAACCAAAACTTCAGGATATACGCTTCAAATATCAGCAGAAAAAGCATTAAAAATTTTGCTTTTTTTCTTCCTATTAAAACTGCGGTGGTTTTCTTTTCGGCTAAAATATCGGGTTCAATATCCATAATTTCTCCAGCAATATGCGCTTGGAAAGCGAAAAGAGTTAGATACAGCAACGTTTGCCACGAAATCATTTCCAAATCATTCAAAAGAATGCTGAAAAGTGCGGTGAAGACATAACCAATTTGGATCAAAATCTCGAGAGGTGGACGCTCTTTGATTCGGAATGGTTTGAAGTTGTAAATTATATTTACAACAATCATAAAAAGAAGCAATAGGAATATTTGCCTTCCTTTTAAATATGAAAAATAGGCCAAAAAAGGAACCATTACAAAACAGATTTGCCACGGCACATTTGCCAATTCTTCTTTGCTCAACTTGGCACCGAAAATATAATTCCCTTTTCTTGGATTTAATGAATCTGCTTTTCCATCGGTAAAATCATTCAAGCCGTAAACCAGAAAATTTAAAGGAAACGTGACAAAAAATAATCCAATCCAAAAAAGTGGCTTTTCCCAAAAGTTTGAAGTTATGTGGAAAGGAACCATATAAATCCAAATTGTTGGAAACCAAAGTCCTGGTCGGGAAATTTTTAGGTACTTGAGGAATTTTTTTATGATGACGACTAAATTTAGGGCACTTCAAATTTAAGGGAATTATAACAAATTGGAAACTTTCTGCGTTGTTTAACACAAGATGCAAAATTACTTGTATTTTTACGGCAAAATTCAGCAACCCTATGAGTTCTTCTTTTGAAAAATACCAAAAACGCAGGTTGATTTCATCCTATTTTTCAGTGGTAATCAGTATTTCGCTGGTGCTTTTTCTTTTGGGATTATTGGGCTTATTGGTGTTGAATTCAAAAAAAGTAGCTGATTACTTCAAGGAACAAATCGCGATAACCGTTTTTCTGAAAGACACTGCGAAAGAAGTGGAAATTACACAACTAAAGCAAAGTTTAGCCCTTGCAGAATATACAAAGTCTGCAACTTTCGTCTCAAAAGAAGATGCTGCAAAGGACCATCAAGAAACTTTGGGCGAAAATTTTATTGAATATTTGGGCGAAAACCCACTACAAAATAGCATAGACGTTTATATTTTGGCAGATTACGTTACGCCTGCAAAAATGGAGGAAATAACAAACGAACTGAAAAGCAAGGGTTTTGTGGACGATGTTATTTATGACAAACCTTTGATCGCGCAGCTAACTGAAAATGTGCAGCGCATTAGTTTTTGGGTTTTGGTAATCAGCGGAATTTTTACATTTATTGCCGTATTGCTTATAAACAGTAGTATCCGACTAAGTATTTACGCAAAAAGATTTACTATAAAAACGATGCAAATGGTGGGTGCGACTAAGAAATTTATTCGTCAACCTTTTGTTTGGAAAAGTGTGCGCCTTGGAATATTTGGAGCCGTTGTGGCAATGATTGGGATGGCTGTGGTTTTATATTACCTCAACGAAAGTTTTCCGCAATTACAGTTGTTGGGAGATCCAGTTTTGCTTACTGTGCTTTTCGCTTTTATACTTTTAATGGGAATTATAATAACTTGGATAAGCACTTTTATTGCCACACAACGATTTTTGAATTTACGTACGGATGATTTATATTATTAAATAAAAAATGTAACCCCGAGCTTTTCGAAGGGTTGAAACTTGAAACTTTTTTACAATGGGAGAAAAGAAACGCAAAGAAGAAACAAAAACAGAATTTGTTTTTGAAAGAAAAAATTACAAATTCATGCTTATCGGCATCGCCTTTATAGTTCTGGGTTTTATATTAATGACTGGCGGTGGAAGTGATGATCCGAATGTTTTCAATCCTGCAATTTACAATTGGCAACGCATCCGTTTAGCTCCAGCAATGGTGCTTTTGGGGTTCGCAATTGAAGTTTACGCCATTTTATTGAAACCAGATAGTAAAGAAGAAAATTAGTGGATACATTACAAGCCGTTGTACTTGCAATCATTGAAGGTTTAACTGAATTCGTCCCCGTTTCTTCCACGGGACATATGATTATCGCTTCGTCATTTTTCGGAATTGCCACCGATGATTTCACCAAACTTTTTACCATAGTTATTCAGCTCGGAACCATAATGAGCGTCGTGGTTTTGTATTATAAACGCTTTTTCCAGAGCATGGATTTTTACTACAAGCTTTTCGTTGCTTTTCTACCCGCTGTATTTTTAGGATTGCTTTTAAGTGATTTTATTGACAGTCTTTTGGAAAATCCAATCACAGTGGCTATTTCGTTGATAATTGGTGGATTTATTCTTTTAAAAGTTGACGATTGGTTTGGCGATGGCGAGCAGACTGAAATCTCTTATTTAACCGCTTTAAAAATCGGATTTTTTCAATGTCTTGCAATGATTCCTGGGGTCTCTCGAAGTGGCGCAAGTATTGTGGGTGGTATGAGCCAAAAACTTTCGCGAACCGTAGCTGCTGAATTTTCTTTCTTTTTAGCAATTCCAACGATGATTGGAGCTACAGCGAAAAAAAGTTACGACTATTATAAAGCTGGTTTCCAGCTTTCTTCGGAACAAGTAAATCTTTTAATTATCGGTAACGTTGTAGGCTTTGTAGTTGCATTGATTGCAATAAAATTTTTCATCACCTACTTAACAAAACACGGTTTTAAAATATTTGGATACTATAGAATTATTGCGGGAATAGCTGTTTTATTGATTCACTTTTTCATTCAAGAACTTACTGTAATTTAATGAATGCAGAAGATTACAAAGAAGGTCAAGTAATTTTAATAGACAAACCGCTGGAATGGACTTCGTTTCAAGTGGTGAACAAAGTGCGCTGGTTGATCAGAAAATCTTTCGACATTAAAAAGATAAAAGTTGGGCACGCGGGTACATTGGATCCTTTAGCAACGGGACTTTTAATTATCTGCACAGGAAAACTAACAAAGAAAATTGACACTTTTCAAGCCCAGGAAAAAGAATACACAGGAACTTTTACTTTGGGCGCAACAACGCCCAGCTATGATTTGGAAACTGAAATTGATCAGAGCTTTGATATTTCAGAAATCACTTCAGAAAAAATAAACGATGCCACAAACCAATTTTTAGGTGAAATTCAGCAACAACCACCGGTTTTTTCAGCATTGAAAAAGGACGGGAAGAGGCTTTATGAATTCGCTAGAAATGGTGAAGAAGTGGAGATTCCTTTTAGAACAGTAACTATTTCAGAATTTGAAATAACAGAAATTAAACTTCCAAAAATAGATTTTAGAGTTGTTTGTAGTAAAGGCACTTATATTCGCTCTTTGGCGAATGATTTCGGTAAGGCTTTAGGCAATGGTGCGCATCTTTCTGCTTTGCGAAGAACTAAGATCGGCAATTTTTCAGTTGAAAATGCTGTTGGAATTGAAGCCTTTGAAAACTCACTACCAAGTTAAAATAACGCCAATAGCTTCTTAATTTTAAGCGTTTTTGTGGAATTTTGCGCAAAATTTCGGTACTTGCAATAATGAATTTCAACTATTCATACAGAGCTTTCCTCATAACATCAATGCTTACGGGCATTTTGGTGTTATTACTATATAGCATTAAGCTGTCAGGAGAAATAGTTGAAACTAATGAAGAAAGCTATGATGTAGTTATGGCTCCCGAAGAATTGCTTCCAGAAGATCTCGCCATTGCTGAGCTTACGCCAGAAGTGGTGAAAGTGGAAACCAATCGTGCTTATAACGAAGCTGAAAAATTTATCTCTTCCATAGAAAATGAAAATCAAGAAGAAACTGAAACCACAGAAGGTAAGCTTCAACAAATGAACGATGCCATTGAGAATTCAAAAAACGACAATGGCAACGGAACATCTATTGTAAAAAAACCTAAAGAAGAAAAAAAGAAGAAATTTTCCAACAGTGAAACTGGCAAAGAAAGCGAAGCTGTTGTGAAAAGTGGCAATAGAAATACAACGATTAGCTATCAATTGGTAAACAGAAAAGACATTGATTTACCAAATCCCGTTTACACTTGTTACGGCTCGGGGAAGGTTGTTATAAATATTGAAGTTAATAATTTGGGGAAAGTAGTAAAGAATTCATACAACAAAACTTCTTCTACAACTTCTAATGAATGCCTGATTGATGCGGCTTTGGAATATGCTGAACAAGCACGTTTCAATACCGATGCTTCAAAATTGAAGCAGTTGGGCACGATTACTTTTAATTTTCCAGGACAACAATAATTCAGTAGTCAGTAATCAGAAAAAAGCAATTATTTTAAAATTATGGATTCAGAAAAAGTGCGCTGTGGTTGGTGTGGTACCGACCCCCTTTATATGGAATATCACGATGAGGAATGGGGCGTGCCAGTGAAAGATGATAAAACACTTTTTGAATTTTTAATTTTGGAAACCTTTCAAGCTGGGTTAAGTTGGATTATCATTCTTCGGAAAAGGGAAAATTTCAGGAAAGCTTTTGATAATTTCGACTATAAAAAAATTGCAAAATACGATCAATCTAAAATTGATTTACTGCTTCAAAATGAAGGCATTATTCGCAATAAATTGAAAGTGCATTCTGCTGTTACAAATGCCAAATGTTTTATGGAAATTCAAAAAGAATTTGGAACTTTCAGCAATTATATTTGGGGATTTGTGAATCACACACCCGTAAAGAATATTCTAAAATCGCACAAAGATGCTGCTGCAACTACTGCACTAAGCGATGCTTTGAGTAAAGATTTAAAAAAGCGCGGTTTTAAATTCGTTGGTAGCACTGTTGTTTATGCACATATGCAAGCTACAGGAATGGTAAATGATCACATTGAAGATTGTTTCCGCTATCAGGAAGTGTGATTATTTATAATAAGAAACTTATCCCGAAAGATTTGAATTTTCCGCCGCAACAGCCTTTAATGTTTGATTGTATTGATGCGCAAGTTCAGGGTCAGTATTTTTTTCTTCCGCAAATAACTTTTGGAACCAAGTCAATGCTTTTCCGTATTCACTTTTGAAGTAATATGCTGTTGCTAATTTCTTATAAATAAAAGGAGTTCCATAGCCTTCTACTACTACTTGTTCATACACACGAACAACGTCAATGTCTTTATTAACATCGGTTTTTTTAGCAACTGTTTGTGAAAATGAGATGGTTGAAAGACTTGCGAATAATAAAAAGACGAGCAGGTTTTGCTTAATAATCATTGGGGATATAGAGTTTAAAGCGAACGCTTGCCGTTTTATTGGGATTGCAATTGTTCGTGAGGTTTGTTGTTCAAAAAAACTGTAAAAGCCACGTATTATTGTTGCTTTCAATAAAAAATTTCAAAATTTAACTTATAGCTTAATTACCTTTTTATGGATTTTCCCGAAATCACCTTCAAAGGTTATAAGTAAAGTTCCTTGCCAGTTTTGATTTAGATCTAAAGTAACTTTTCCATTACCATTCTCAATATTTGTTTGATATAATTTTTGACCTAAAAGATTATGGATTTCAACTTTTACAGGGCCTTGAATAGCATTTAGATTAAAAGACACTTTACCTGTGGTCGGGTTTGGAAAGGCTGCTGAAATATGGTTTTGAGCCCATTCATCAACTGAAAGATTTTCAACTTGAATGGTCCAATAACCTTCAGGAGCTACAATGGGACGGTTCAATTCCTTACCAGAAAAAGCTTTGGCCCAAATATAATATTCTATGTTTATTTGAGTATTTGGAATAGTTAAATCTGCGGTCCAATTATCAGAGTTGCTTGGGGACATTTCAATTTCATTGTAAGTAGATTCACCCTCTTCTCGCCAAAAAACTTTTGCTTGTTCTACCAATGAAATATGCCGTATGTAAGCATCAATAGTTACCGTACTACCAGCATTGGCCTCATCAATGGGTTGATGAACAATCCAAAGTGGTTCCGCAACTCCAATAGTGTGTGTGATGCAGTGAATAGCACCCTTCGAATTTATTAAGTTTTCCCCAGTATTGTCCACATCTATTCCCACTACATTGTAACCCGGTAACATTTCTTGATATTTAGCAAGTGCGGGACCATCAACGGCTGGTCGATAGATAGGAACCATTATTGTTTTATTTACGAAAACCGCATTGCTATAAGTGTTGTATGGCCCACCTGCATTTGGATAATTTCCGTTTGTACCTGGTGGCGAATCAATCCATTCAATATTATAAGGTGTTCCAAATGGCGATTCAAAATTATCCAAAACATACTGAATATTGGCTTCAATTTGAGGACCATCAGCTACTCCTGGAGGATATTTACTCACCAAAATTGTTTCTTCATCTAGCAATTTCATATGCATATCAATATGGTGAATTTGATCATATGGCAACGTATTCATTTTCACAAAACGATTGATGCCCATATATTCCTGCATAATACCATCTATTTGGGCTTCAGTTTTTACGCTTACGCCATAAGGGTTTCCTGCAGCATTTTCATCCAAAATTAATTTTGATGCAAAGGCATTACCCATCCCATCGCTCATATAATTTCCGCCCGTGTTTACCAAATCATTAGTGCCAGAATTTGTTGTGTAAAGTGGAATACCAGCTTCTGCTGCGTGTGCTATTGGCATAACATCGTCATTGGGACGTGGACGATTGTAAATCCAATCTGTCAAGGCAAGTTCACCCACCTCGTTTGAATAAATGGTATTTCCGGCGTAATCACGAATCCAAATACTGTCCCAAGGAACGTTTAAAAATATCACATTAGTTATATCTACGCCATTGCTGGTCAAGTAATTTGAAACCGAAGCTTGATTCTGAGTAGTTATAACCACCTTACATTCCTTCACCCCAGCTTCTACTATTTGACGAAGAATAATTGGGTAAGATGGATTCCAGGTGACCAAAAGATATTCTACCTCTTCCCATTCCGCGGCAGCGCGAACTGGGCCAGAAGGTGGAGCTGAAATTCTAGGACTTGTAAACTGAAATTCCGAAACCAGCGCTTTCTCGGTTTCGGTTAAATTGTGCGGAAGATTAGGTTTTTCCTGAGAAATTGCAAAAGCGGTTTGCAATGCCATCAATAATACCAAAAGGTATTTTGTGTAGTTAAATTTCATAATATGAATGAATTGTGGATAACGAAGATAGAATTTTAAATTGTTTTTTGAAGGACTAATTATATGAAAAGTTAAAGCTTTAACATCTCCAAAAATTTACCTCTCCCAATCTCTTCCGCCCCCAAACTTTCCAAATGTTTATTATAAATCTGACAATCAATAAACTTATAATTATTAGCTTTTGCATATTCAGAAAGATGGTAAAACGCCACTTTTGAAGCATCGCTTACTAAACTGAACATGCTCTCGCCACAAAATACTTTCTTCTGCGGAAGATCAATTCCATAAAGTCCACCAACGAGTTTGTCTTTTTCCCAAACCTCAATGGAAACTGCGTATCCAGCTTTGTATAAAGCATGATATGCTTCCTGCATTTCTTGGGTTATCCAAGTTCCGTGTTCTCCTTTTCGCGAAACGCTGGCGCAATTTTTAATGACTTCCGCAAAATTTTGGTTGAATGTAACTTTGAATTTTTCGGTATTTAAAGTTTTCCGAAGGCTTTTGGAAACTTTAAAATTTTTAGGAAATAAAACCATCCTTGGATCCGGACTCCACCAAAGAATAGGTTGATCATCCTCAAACCATGGGAAAATTCCGGAATTGTACGCAAGTAGTAACCGCTCCAATGAAAGATCACCGCCAATAGCCAATAAACCATCAGCAGTTGTTTCTTTAGGATTTGGAAACCAAAGCTTTTCAGTTAAAAAATGCATACTTCAAAAATGGTAAAAATTTTGCATAAAAAAGACCCCAGAATTTCGATTACTCCTGGGGTCTCCATTTACAGCAATAAAATAAAAGTTACCTTTAATATTATTAAAACGGAAGATCGTCATGATCTTCTTCGTTAAAATCGTTTGCAGGTTCAAAGGCCTCAGCTGGAGGCATTGGAGGCATATCGCCACTACCCGCTGCTTGTGATACGTTTTCAACACGCCAGCCTTGAATGCTGTTGAAATATTTGGTTTCGCCTTGTGGATTTACCCATTCGCGTCCGCGAACGTTTATACTAACTTTTACGTCCTGGCCTACTTTATAATTATTCAACAAATCTGTTTTATCTTGCACAAATTCAATCATTATAACTTGTGGATACTGCTCTTCTGTGGTAATCACCAACTCACGCTTCCTGAAACCATTACTTCCGTATTCTTTGGTTTCATCTATCAATTTAATTTTTCCTTGTAGTTCCATCGTTTTATTATTTATTCTTATTGTTATTTATATTCTTTAATCATTATTGTTTACCCAGCAAAACTTTCCACGCTTCCTCTATTTTTCCGTCACAAAGAAATTCCTGCGCTTTTTTATGAATTGTTTCAGAATCGTTTGAAGCAATTATTTTTTTCAGTTCTTCCGAAGCATTTATAAAGGTATTAATTTCTTCTGAATTTGGAAAATTTTCTACATTCCCTAACATACCCAAATCATTTCCTGTCAACACTTTGCTAAGGCGGATTTCTTCGGGAAGACTATCAACGCCAATTCCCAATGTTGTTAACGGTTTCGGCACTTCAAAAAGGCCAGCTTTTGCACGGCTGTACCAATTGCCTCCAAGTCGTGAAACTGTATCAATTTTAAAAGGATCGATGTTTCCATCCTCACCCAAAATTTCTTCGTTTATATGGATTTTCACCACTTCACAAATTACCAAATTTCCCGCACCGCCTTCTTTTCCGAGGGAAATAACTTCATTTACTTTGCATTCCAATTGCACGGGAGCTTCGGCCACACGTGGTGGTTTCACCAAGTCTGAAGCCAATTCTGTAAAACCCGCTTTTTTAAATTCGTTTACGCCTTTTGCATATTCCGTAGACGAAAGCGACATTTGTTGCACCATTTCAAAACTTACTATGTTTATAACCACTTCGGGAACTTGCAAAACATTTTCATAAGTGTGTTTTGTTGTGTTATCACGCCCACGCCGTGCTGGAGAAAAGACCAAAATCGGTGGTTTTGCGCTAAAAACATTAAAAAAACTGAAAGGTGAAAGGTTGACGTTTCCTTCGCTGTCCACGGTACTCGCAAAGCATATTGGCCTTGGCGAAACTGCGCCCAAAAGGTAAGCGTGTAATTTTCCGGTAGATAATTCGTGTGGTTCAATAGAGATCATTGCCTGCAAAAGTACCCAAAGATTATAGCTTCTAAAAACATGATTGTACAATAATATCAACATATTTGCTTTATATTTAAACTGGAAAAATTTTCTTTATGTTGAGTAAAAAAACATTCTCCCGTTGGGGTTTTATTTTAGCTTCTCTTTTAATTATCAGCCTCATTTTATGGAATACGTATATCTTCTTTAATCAATTGAAAGAAAATGAACGCGCCAAAATGGAGATTTGGGCTGCTGCTTATAATGACTTAATTCAAAGTCCAACAGTGGGCGAAATGATTTTACCTATAATACAGAGTAACACCAGTACCCCAATGATTCTTTATACGCTAAAAGAGGATTTTTATGACGGAAGAAATATTGATTTAGAATTGCTAAAAAATGAAGCGGACAGACAAAGACTTATTGATCGTTTTTCTTCTGAATATACGCCTATTGAAATAAGAAATGACGATGAACTGGTATTATCAACAATTTATTACGGAAATTCACCATTGATAAACAAATTGAAATACTATCCTGCATTTTTAATTTTAATTATTTTCCTTTTCATTTTAGCAGTTTATCTTTTTTATAAAACCTCAAAATCTGCAGAACAGAACAGACTATGGGCCGGAATGGCGAAGGAAACGGCACATCAAATTGGCACGCCGCTTTCCTCTCTAGTGGGTTGGACGGAAATTTTAAAAAGCGAAAACGTGAATCCTGAATATATTGTGGAAATGGAAAAGGACGTTTCACGTTTGGAAACCATTACGGACCGTTTCTCTAAAATTGGTTCAATACCGAAACTGGAGCAACGTGATTTAGTTGAAGAAACAAAAGCTACATTTTATTATTTGCAAAAACGAACTTCAAAACTCATAGATTTTCAACTGAAAATTCCTGAAACCCCTATTTATGTTCAAATGAATTCACAGCTTTTCAGTTGGACTATTGAGAATTTAGTGAAAAATGGCATCGATGCGATGAAAGGAAAAGGGAAAATAACTATTGCGATTCATAAGAATTCAAAATATGCAAAGGTCCATATTTCTGATACAGGAAAAGGACTTCCTAAAAGGGAGTTCAAAAGAATTTTCAATCCCGGTCATACCACAAAAAAACGTGGCTGGGGCCTGGGTCTTTCACTCGCAAAGCGTATTGTGGAAGAATACCATAACGGAAAAATAAAAGTTTTAAAAAGTATTCCTGGTGAAGGCACTACTATGGAAATTTCATTAAAGACTGAAAGTTAATTATGAAAATTAAAACCAATACGCTGCATACAGCACGTTTAAAAAATAACTGTCCCACTTGTTTTGGAACCGATGGTTTGGAAATAAATTTTACCCAGCAGGAAAAGGAAAACTTGCTTTATAAAAAGCCTGCTGCCGAAATAGAACACACTCTATATTGCAAGACCTGTAAAAATTCAATTTATCCTGTAAACTGGACAGAAGACATTGAGCGGGTTTTTGATTACAACAAAAAAATAGCGGAAACCAATAAACAATATTTAAAGGTTAAACCGCTATTCTATATTTTAATAGTTGTGGCAATTGTCTTAGTTGCCGCCGTTGTTTATATATTAATCCCTATTTAATTAAGCTTTTCGCTAATAGCGTCTGCCAACATTTCAAATTCCTCAGAAGTCATTTTTACTTTTTTGGTGAAACGCATTTCGTCCATTTCATTTAAAGGAATTAGATGAACGTGCACGTGTGGCACTTCCAAACCAACTACTGCCATTCCAACACGTTTGCAGGGAACTGTTTTTTCAAGAGCACGGGCTACTTTTCTGGAAAACTGCATTAATTGCAAATACATATGTTCACCCATATCAAAAATCTTGTCAACTTCCTCTTTGGGAACGCAGAGTGTATGACCTTTTGCATTTGGATTAATGTCCAAAAATGCTATAAAGTTATCATCTTCCGCAATTTTATAACACGGTATTTCGCCTTCAATTATTTGTGTGAAAATAGATGCCATAATTAATTTCTTGAAATTTCTAATATTTCAAATTTAAGCACTCCGTTTGGAACTTTTATTTCGGCAATTTCACCAACTTCTTTTCCTAATAAACCGTGGCCAATTGGAGAATCTACAGAAATTTTTCCCGTTTTAAGATCAGCTTCACTTTGTGCAACCAGCTTATAAGTCATTTCCATGCCATTGTTTTGATTTTTAATCTTTACGGTTGAATGTACCAGCACTTTGTTCAAATCCAGCTGTGACTCATCTATTAAGCGAGCATTTGCAAGCACTTCTTCCATTTTAGCAATTCGCATCTCAAGCATTCCTTGCGCTTCTTTAGCAGCATCATATTCAGCATTTTCGCTCAAATCTCCCTTATCTCGTGCTTCTGCGATTGCATTTGACGCTTTTGGGCGCTCCACATCTCGCAATTGGTCTACTTCGTCTCTTAATTTTTTTAATCCTTCGGCGGTATAATAAGATACTTTACTCATAACTTCATCGTTTGTGTATGCAGAACATACGTATTCTTTAATATAACAAAATCCCGACTCGTGGCGGGACTCACTTTAATAAATTGAAAAAATCCCATACTGTGACGGGATCGTGTTTAACAAATATACTAAAAATTTACTTGTTTTCTAATTTGTTGTAATTTCGCCTTTAAAATTTAATTGCTTTTATGAAAAAAATAATTTTTCCCCTTCTGGTAGTATTTATTACCATTTCCTGCTCAAAGAGTGATGATACGCGAGAGCGCAATCCTTTTTTAACGAATCCTGCTGTGAGCTTAAATTTAAACCTTAATCTTCCTGAGTACAATCCTTTAAAATTTCCAGGGAACTATATTATTACTGGTCAAGGAATAAAAGGAATTGTGGTTTATTGCGTAAGCGAAAACCAATATTTGGCTTTTGATCTTACTGATCCAAACCACCTGCCTAGCAGTTGTTCGCGAATGGAATTGACGGGCGTGATTGCTAGTTGTACCTGCCCAAATGATGATAATGAATATTTCATAACATCTGGACAGCACACTACTGAACCAGATGCTAAATATCCAATGCAACAATATAATGCCCAGTTAAATGGCAACACTGTAGTTATAAGTAATTAAAACTTGAAATGTTATTAGCATTTTATTACGAAGAAAGCATTGCTGCCTTAATTTCTTTTACAATATCTAAGTGCTGCACTCCATATTCTTTCCAAGCTAATTCACGTTCTTTCATATCTACGTGTTTTACGATAGTTCCATAATCAGCGGTTTTACCATCGATAGTTGGATATCCAATTACGTAAATACTATCCGCAAGTTCTACGGCCAATTCAATATCATGCGTAGAATATATAATGGTATTTAATTCGTGAAGTGATGTAATTAAATTAAAAGCTTTTTTTACATCTTCAATATTACCAATATCAAGCCCCGAAAATGGTTCATCTAATACCATATAATGGCCTGAGCACAATATTTGTTCAATTATGGCAGTGCGTTGGCGCTGTCCGCCAGAAAGTTCGCAGGGGTATTGATCTTTCGCTTGTTCAAGCCCCCATTGTTGCAGATATTGCATTATGGTAGCATGCTTCTCTTCTTTGGAATTTTCTTTATGCCGCAATGCAAACATTAGTGCTTGGTAAATAGTTTTATTTCTGAAAAGAGTGTATTTCTGATCCACAAAGCCTACGTCGCCTTCGTTTACTTCCTTTGCAACATTTTCAACTCCTGTAGCCACGTCAGCAATTAAAATTTTGCCCGTTGTTGGTTTTATTAAACCCGTAAGTGCTCTGAACAATGTAGATTTTCCACGGCCAGAACGTCCAACAACAGCTATCACTTGACCTGTAATACTGCCTTCGCGGGTAACATCTTTTTCAACAAAGCTTACATCTTTTATCACTGTTTTTTCGCCATAGGCTACGCTAAGGTTCTCAACATATAACAGTGTATTTTGCATTTTGTAGTCCATAATCTATATTTTGGAATATCTAAAGAAAGCCTTCCGAAGGTAATCGAGTATAAAATCAATGGAAAGCCCAACGAAAAGAATAACAATTTGAAGTGCAATAATCCTCCCGTGGTTCATAAATTTATCACTGTTCTTAATCAAGAAACCAAGGCCGCCAGCTGCTACTAAAATAGATTCCACAGTAACTAGCATCATCCATACAATGGCTAAATTTTGGCGCACAACTTCAATTACGTGATCCATTCTTCCTTTAATAACTACTTCCCAAAGAACTTCCCAACGGTTGCATTGTAGTGACCGAGCATGGTCAAACTCTTCCTGTTCAATGGAACTTACCATACTCAAAAGCGAAGTAGTGAGATAGGTACTCATAAAAACTACCAATACCCAAACTTGCATAGTTCTCGCATTGCTAATAATAATAGCTAGGTAAAAAGTGATTCCAGTAAGTGGCAAATAGCGAAGTTTGCTCAAAGCCCTTGCCACGGGCATTACAACAGGAATTGTAGACAAGTATGTTATTGTCAAGGAAATTGTAATTGCAATAAGAATAGCTTTTAAACAAAGCCAAAGCGAACTGCCTACATGAACCATTAGGCCTTCATTATATAGCTCACTAAACCCGCGCCCAACTTGCTCTGGGGAAGGAAAAAGATGCCGCTCGCCCATACTGGAAACAAACCAAAAAACTACTACAAAAATTATCCATGTAAGGATAATAAGCAGTCTGCTGTTTTTTCCAACATTCTCAAAAGGAGTGAAGAATTTTTTCATCTTTTTTACAGTTTAAAAATAAAAGACACTGAACATTTTCGTTCAACATCTATTTAAAAAAATTAATTCATTATAGTAATGACAACTCTTCTATTTTTAGCCCTTCCTTCATTAGTTGTGTTGCTTTCAACAGGCTCATCCTCCCCTTTTCCAATTACAGATTGAACTCTAGTTTGCGGAATTCCTTTTCCGCGAAGGTAATTTACAACTGCTTGAGCACGACGCTGGGAAAGATCGTAATTTGCTTCAGATGTACCAGTATCATCAGTATGACCTTCCACTTTAATTTTTGTGTCTTCCGCTTGAATAAGAAGATTATAAATTGTTTCTACAGTTTGTGCAGACGAACTTGAAATATTTGCACTTCCTGTATCAAAATTTATATTCCATACTCCAGAGGCTAAAACCTTATCAGTAGTTTTTGAATAATCTGGTTTGTATGCCGCTCCTGCATCAATGTCATTTATATTCTTAAGGAAGTAAAGATTTACAGCTTCATCATAAGGAACAATTCGTTTCACAGATTCATTGAAACCAAAAGGGTTCAATTCTTTCAAATAAGAAGAAACTTGGCTATAAACGGCTTTATATCTATTTACGCCATCGCTTATTCCATAATATTGCATAACATCAGCATAGTTAAGAACACGCGAACCGCCCATATTGTAATCTATACCATTTTTACTTCCTTTTTGGCCTTTAAACATATCATACCAATATTGAGGTGTTTCAAGTTCATAGGTTGAAGCCACTGCTTCAGATGCACGAACGCGCCAGTCGTCATATTGCTTCATTTGGTTTGAAGCGGTCAATGCTGATTTTAGAATATTGCTTACAATATCAGGATGCTTTACAGACCATTCTTTAACGGCAATAATTGTTGTTGCCATTTGGTTGTTGAATTCTTTTGTTGAAACAATATCAGTGAAACCATTAAGAGCATCAAAAACCATTTTATCTCCTGGTGTCCAAGTAGCACAGCCATCAATTTTTTTGTTTATAGTTTGGCCCGTCAATTTTCCATCTTTCACTTCTTTTAACGGTACCGTCCATCCTGCTTTTTGTGATTTTATAAGTTCTTCTGCAGATTTAATATAATCATCATCTTGGGATGGATAGAAGTTTACCGCATCAGGATCATAAGTGGTTACGTCGGGATTTACTTTTAAACCATTCGCAAAAGCATAATTAACCGCAGTTACCCAGTCTCCATCACCTAAAACAGCCGAAATTAACGAACCCTTCATACTGTTTGGATCAACTTTCCAACTTGGTGGTCCAATCAATTTGTCTTCTCCATAGCTAAGACCTACCGCTCCTACAACTTGAACGTGATATTTATCTTTTCCGAATTTATCATCCAAAGCTTGTTGCATTGTGCTAATATAAAAAGGAGCTCCATCGCCCATCATCATAATTGCAAAAGCACTTTTATCGGCATCAGGAAATTCTTCACCGCGGTCAAATTCTTCAATGAATTTCATCTGCATATTGCGCAATTCCGAAAGCCAATCCTGACGGATTATTTCCAAATTAACACCGTTTTTTTCCATCAATGAACCTTTTGTGGTTTTGGCACCTCCATTGGCAACAATAATCCCCGACTGTGCATTCCAGGCATAAGCCGCCATGCGCACTAAGGGTTTATTTTTAACTTCGCTAGATAAGTTTGTTGATGGCAATTCAAGTTTTTCAGTGGTTACTATGTTATCCACATCGCCTTTATCTACGTTAAGTTTATCCAATTGCAATGCTTTACCCACGCGAAGGCCGGGTGCAAATTGATAAACAGCGAATAAAATACCGCCAAGAATTACAACTGCAATTAATAGTTCAGAAAGTGTTGTAAGTTTTGAAATTCGTAAAATCTTTCCCATTTTGTTAATTATTATTTAGTCAAACATATTTCCAAAACCGCCACTTTCCTGCTTGTCTTCAGAAGAAAGTTTATAATTTGGGTTATTGTATTTTTTTGAATCGGGCACATAATCTTCGCCAGTCTTAATTTTATCTGCCAAAGTATCTAGCTGTGAATAAAGTTCATCACTGTCAATGTCATATTTTGAAGTAAGTGAATCAATGTCTGATAGGTTTTCTTGAGTTCGAGCAATATCCATCGCAATGGTTTCGCTCACCACATCTAGTGCGTATTCAAGTTCCCAATCTTTAGTGAAAAGCATTGCACTTTTTGCACTATCTGTTGCTTCGCGGGCAGTTCTCGCAAACTGAAATTCCTTCTGAAGCATTTCAATGGTCACTTCAAAATCTGAAATTTTTATGTCTATAGCCGTTCCAGCTAAAGTAAGTTTACGGTCCAATTTACCCATAATGCTTGCCCGACTTCCGTATTTTTGAATAAAGCTTTTGCTTTGCTCCAATTGTTGTGCAACGCGTTGTGATTCTGAAAGTTTCTTAGCTAATGCACTGTGAAGTTCCACGTAATCATCGGTGTCTTTACCAGCATTTCCCTGTTCCTTCACAATAGCTTCCATTTTTTCCTTCAGTGCTTGCGCATTTTTTTGAAGAGAAATAACTTGGTCTTGATAGGCTTTAGCTTCCTTTTCAGCCTTAAACGCTTCAGCTTCCATATTGCTTTTTAAAGCTTTTATTTTGGCTTTGGATTCTTTAAAAATCCTGCGGTTTTTCATCATTTTTTGTTTCTGTTCTTCAAGTTCCCCAAAAGGATCATGACGAATCAATGATTTATGTATAAATCGCGTAAGCCTTCTTATGCCCTTAAAAATCACGGGGAGCATAGCAATAAAGAAAATTACAAAAACAGCAACTCCAGCCAGAGCTATTACCTGCCCTAATGCCGTGAATAATGGTGGTAATATATATATCCACGCTGCAACTCCTAAAGCTCCAAACAAAGCTATTTTTAACAGCGCGTTTAAACCCTTTTCTCCATTTCGCCAGTTTTTAGGATTTAAGGAAATTTCACCTTTTTCATCATCAAAGTGTTTGAGTATGGGCAGGTCTAGAACGTGGCTTTTTTCAGCTTTGCTTTCCATAGATTTTTCTCTAAAGGTTGTTTTTTATTCCGTCTATCACGGACTGAATGGTATCCAAGATTTTTGTTTTTGCCATATCGTTGGCGCTAATTTTTTGATCAATATCAGAAACTTCCGATAAAAGGCTTGAATCTAGATTTTGGAGTTCGTTTTTTAAATTACTTGCCTTTGTCTGAATTTCCAAGATTTGTTTCTCAAGATTTGAAATTTCAGTACTCAGATTTTCTTTATTAGTTTTAACCTGTTGCTGCACATCATTTTTCTTGGCGTTACCTTTTTCTTGATAATGCTTATGTACTTTGTCAATTTCAGTAATATAAAAACCAGCTTGAGTAAGTAATGTAGTTTTACTTACTTTTGAATCTACACTCTGCGCCATTGAAAGTGCCATTTTATACACATTGGCATCATTAGAACCCACAGCTTTTATTGCCTTAAAAAATTCATAAAAATCGTAGCCCGGCTGGTTTAGGGAATCAAAACCAGATTCATACATTTCAATAATACTGTTTAAAACCGTACCGTTTGCTGTGACCTTCGGAATATCTGAGGGAAAAGTGGAAATAGGCTTGCTTTGCGGAAAACTCGTTGAAACAGGTTCTTGTTTTGAAGAAGCCTTTTCAATTTTTTCATTTGAATTATTTTCCTCATTGTTTACAAAAAGTCCTTTCCAATTAAATTTATCTATGGCCATGAAAATTTAAATTACTTTGTTGCGAATCGTTAATAATTTCTTAAAGGAGTAAATTTATATAAATTTAGCTCAATATAATAGGTTTTTTTGAACTGCGTTTAATCCTCCTCTTGAAAAAGCAAAATACTCTTGACGGTTTCTGTAATTTCTGGAATGTCTTCCTCGGTAAGATTCATCAATACATCTTTTGTAATTGGCGTAATACTTACAATTCTATTAGCTTGGCGTTCAATTATTTTTTCAAAAAGGTTACGCATTGTTCTCGCATTTCCAAAACTTCTGTCTCGCTTTTCGTGAAGTTTTAGTAGTATTTCGTTCAATTTATCTTCGGCTTCCTCTGTAAGAATAAAATCGGCTTTTGAAACATTTAATTTAAAAATCTGCATAAGTTCTTCTGCCGTAAAATGATCAAACTCAAAATACCTATTAAAACGTGATTGAAGTCCGGGATTGCTCTGAATAAAAACCTGCATCTCATCTGGATATCCTGCAACAACCACCACAAAATTGTCGCGATGGTCTTCCATTCTTTTTAATAAAATTTCAATGGCTTCCCCGCCAAAATCATTAAATCCATTAGAAGTAAGTGAATATGCCTCGTCTATAAAAAGCACACCACCAAGCGCCGAAGTTATAATTTCATCTGTTTTTATAGCGGTCTGCCCCACGTATCCCGCAACCATTCCTGCACGGTCGGTTTCAATTAAATGCCCTTTTTCTAAATAGCCGAGGTGTTTGTAAACACGTCCCAACAATCGCGCAACAGTTGTTTTCCCTGTTCCTGGTGGACCCATAAAAACCATGTGCGGCGAAGTGTTCATTGTTTTGAGTCCTTCGGTTTCCCTTATTTTTTGAACTTTCAAAAAGTTGGTTAGGTCTTCAACATTTTTTTTAATTCCAGTCATTCCAATAAGTTCGTGAAGTTCTGCCAAAACTTTTTCCAACGTATCATCTTCGGGCACCTCATTGTATTTTGCTTTGGAAACAATAATTTTTGGATGGTTTATTTTTTCAGAAATTTTCAAAAGAAATTCCTTTTCTTTTTTTGAAACTCTATTATCTGCTTTTACAAGCAAAGTTGCTATCCTATTAAGAAAAGAAGATACCCCCGTAGCATTTTCATTTTTTATTTTCTGAAGAATCGAAGGCATTAAAAACTCTTCTTCCATAGTCGCTACAGACTGAAAAAAAGATGTTTCCCGAACAGTTGCTATATTTTTATTGAAAGGCTCTGCCTTTGTGAGCGCGTTCATCTTTTCAATATTGTAAGTATTGCTTAGGTCTTTGCCTCGCAGACTTTCGTACACATAAATAAGAAGAAATTTTGCCCGGATTGGCATTTTATCGACCTCTCCCTGAAGCGCAACAGTTTTATTAAAAAGCACAACAACATCGCGCAATAAAATGTGCCCGGCATTGCTGGTTTGTGTATTAAAGTCTGATACAGCAAGTGATGCGGCGGCACTTGCAAATTTCTGATCTGCATTCAAGTTTTGACAGATAATTGCAACTTTGGCGCATTCTTCCTTTAAAAGCTCTATAAATTCAATCGAAATTTCCGGCTGAATTGGTTTAGGCGAATTTTCCATTTACCATTGGTTAGTATTCGCTAAATTTAAGTGTTTTCTTTTAAAATCAAAGCGAAAAGGTTTTGTACTAAGAAACTAATATCGCTGAGAAAATATTTAAAATTTCACCGTCGCCCCAACCAAAAAGTTAATCGTAGCCTGCGGATAATACCCTGCGCCTTCAACGGTAGTAACCGTTCCCGGATTACTGAAATCGTCGTCATAGGTATAAAAATATCCGTTGGAAATATATTTCACATTGAAAATATTATTCACCAAAGCCGAAAAAACTACTTCTTTTACCCACGGAAGATTGTCCAAAGTGTAAACAATATTTAAATCATTGATGAAATAACTGTCCAATTTTGAAGCTTCGCTGTCAATATTTCCCATATACTGTTCTCCTACAAATTTTGAAAGAAAGCCCAATTGTAGACTTTTAGTTGGTGAATATTCAAGCATATTTGCTGCAACCACAGAGGGTGAAAACGAAATATTTGTATTGCCAAGATTTACCAAACCGCCATCTCGAGAAGTAACGAAATCTACATTTTTATTGGTGCTCAAAGCAATATTTGGAAGGGTTCTCAGATTTTTCAAAAGCTTTATTTCAGCTTCCACTTCCAGTCCCAAACGGTAGCTTTTTCCACTGCTTGTTCTTAAACCTGCACCCACATCGTTCAATTCGCCAGAAAGCACCAACTGGTCTTTATAATTCATAAAGAAAAGATTGGTGTTCACCTTTGTTTTTTCCGAAGCGAAACGCCAGCCCAATTCAAAATCGTCCAGTTTTTCAGCGGCTGTGATATTCTGTTCGTAATCATTTCGTGAAGGTTCGCGATGCGCTTTTCCGTAAGAGAAATAAAATTGGTTTGAAAGGTTGAATTTATACGTTAATCCAGCTTTTGGGTTGAAAAACGAATAGTTTTCATCCACATTCAACGGTTCTAAATCTGAAGTGATTCCTGAAGTTTTATAATTCAAAAACCTGCCCTGCAAATCGCCAAAAAAGCTCCATTGTTCGTTAATTTTATAAGTAGCTTTTGAAAAGACAGTGAATTCACTTTTCTCCCCATTTCCTTCATAATAGCGATCGCGGATTTCAGCATTGCTGGCGTAGCGCGCCCAAATTACTTCGCCATAATGATCGCCAGTGTAATAGCTGTAAAAAGCTCCACCCGTAAAATCAATTTTTTCGTTTTTGTAATTCACGTTTGCATTTGCTGCATAAAATTCGTTATCAAGCCAACGACGACGGATTAAATCGGTAGTATTGATAGTATCGTTTCCAATTTCAATCGGTTGGAAATCGTAGGTTTCAAAATCTTCGTCTTCTTTATACTGTTCAAAATAACCCTTCCCTTTTGTATAATTGAAAGAAACATTCGTGCTCCAATTGTTGTTGAAACGCTGGTTCCACAGCAACTGATAATGATCTTGTGCATAATTATCCACTTCATTATCATAAAATTGAATATTTCCGTTTTCATCGGTATACTCCCCAACAGTGTTGTAGGTTCTATTATTTTTAAGCTTTTCAGGATCTTCCAAACCATTCCACGATTGATAAGTTTCTTCTCTTCCACCGAAAACGAGCGCTTTTATCAATGTATTTCTATCCACAAAAGCACCTTGCAAAAAATACGATTTCAAGTCTGAACTGGCTCTGTCAATATATCCATCAGATTGAATGGTTGACAACCTTCCCGCTAATTCAAAATGGTCAGAAAATAAGCCAGTGCTGAACTTGACGTTGTGTTTATGTGTATTATAACTTCCGAAGGAATTTGCAATTTCGCCATAAGCCTCGTTTGAAACTGCATCACTCAACAAGTTCAAACTTGCGCCAAAAGCGCCCGAACCGTTGGTGGAAGTTCCAACGCCACGCTGTAATTGCAGACTTTGCACTGAAGAGGTAAAATCGGGCAAATTTACCCAAAACGTCCCTTGACTTTCAGAATCGTTATATGGAATTCCATTAAGCGTAACATTCACTCGCGAAGCATCGCTACCGCGAACACGAATATAAGTGTACCCTACGCCTGCACCAGCATCACTCGTAGTTACAACCGAAGGAAGATAGTTGAGCATATACGGAATATCCTGTCCAAGATTTCGCTTTTCAAGCTCTTCTTTATCAAGGTTGGAGTGGGTAATTGGCGAATCGGCATCCACACGGATAGCTTTAACTAAAACTTCATCCAATGATTCAATTTTAGTAGAATCTTTCGTTTTTTCTTGCAGTTTTTCCTGCGCGGAAACAGTAATAAATAGTGAAGTAAAAACTGTAGTAATCAATAACTTTTTCATTCGTAATTTTTTAAATTTTACGAATAAAAGGGGCGTTATTCTTGGTTCGTTAAATGGTTACATAAAAAAACCCTGAAAACATTGCGTCGCACAATATTACAGGGGGTTCCTATTTGTTATCCCTTGGCAGCATTACCCGCCCAGGTTCTTTGGGTATAATCTCAGCTTTCCTAATTAAAAATTATTCCAGCACCCCTTTGAGATGTTCGGCAAATATACAATTCCTTTTATTTATTCGAGCTGAATTTTTATCATATCCTTAATACTTCCTCTTTTCAATACTCTTTACATTTGGCTAATGGCCAATTCAAAGAATAAATTCACTCTAAAAATTATACTCAGCTACCTTGTTTTGGGAGCTTTATCTGTTTTAGTGGGTGCTTTTTTATATTCAGAATTCAAAAATTTCACCGCCGAATCTACTGAAACTACTGGCGAAAAAAAGTTTATTGAAACTGGGACGCTTATTAATTTGGTTTATGAAACCGACGGATTTTCAAGGCTTGCGCTTTTAACCGAAAGCGATGGCGACTTTGAAAAATATATGATCAAAACAGATTCGCTTTTCAGAAAAATTGAAGAGATAAAATCGCTTACCACAAATGATTTTCAACTGAAACAGTTGGACAGCGTGAAAAGTTTACTTCAAGAAAAAAACCGAAATATAGAACAACTCAGGATTCTTAGGCTTACCAATCAAAAAGATACTTCGCTGGATGATATTATGAAGGAAGTGCGAAAATTGGAAGCTTCCATTGGTTTAAATTCTGTGGAATCTATGGTTAAAAATCCATCGAATCTCAGCAACAAAGACCGAAGAATTTGGGAATCTTACGCAGATTATCTAAACAGCAGTTCACTTCGTGACACTTCCACCGTAAAATCAAAAACAGTGGATTCTATGCTTACAGCTTCTCGCTATATTGTTGCTGAAGCAAAAAAAGAAAATTCCAGAATTCGCGAATCTTTGATGCAAAAAGAGAATGAATTGATTCGGAATGACCTTAATATTTCTGAACGTTTGCGTGAAATAATTGCAAGTTTTGATCGCGAAATTGCTAAGAACAATAATTTAGAAAAGCAACAACGCTCTGAGTCAATGGAGCGAACCAGAGAGATTTTGAAATTTGCCGGAATTCTGGGCGGAATTGTTGTCTTGCTCTTTTCATATTTCATTCTTTCCGATTATTTCAAAGCTGAACGCTTTAAAAAGAATTTGGAAGAATCAAAAAACTACGCTGAATCATTGCTGAAAAGTCGCGAACAACTTATTTCTACAGTAAGCCACGATTTGAAAACACCTTTGAACACTATCAGCGGTTATTCAGAACTATTTGAAAATTCATCTCTTTCCGAAAAGCAGAAATACTATTTGGCGCAAATCACTTCCAGCTCACATTTCATTTCGCATTTGGTGGACGATTTGCTAGATTACTCCAAATTGGAAGCAGGAAAGTTGCCTATTGAAAGCGTGCCTTTTTCACTCGAAAATATAATTATTGATTCCGGAAATGCAGTAAAACAGCTATACCTTCAAAAATCTGTTGAATTGAAAATTTCAATTTCAGAAGTAATAAAAAACAAAATTTTCGAAAGCGATCCATTGCGAATTCGGCAGATTATAAATAATTTGGTGGGCAATGCTTTCAAATTTACTGAAAATGGTAGCGTTGAAATTAAAGTTGAAGAAATTGAAAACTTTGATAAAATTTCAAAAATAAAAATCTCCGTGATCGATACTGGCATTGGTATTTCAAATGAAAAACAGCAACTTATTTTCAACGAGTTTACGCAAGCTGAAACTGAGATTGCTCACAAATTTGGAGGAAGTGGCTTAGGATTGGCAATTTCGAAAAAACTGACTGAGCTTTTGGGTGGAAATTTAAAAGTGAAAAGTATTTTGGGCGAAGGAAGTTCGTTTACGCTAACACTTCCGCTGAAAAATTCAGAAAGGATTTTATCAAAAAAATCTTCGGAAAAAGCAAATTCCTTTAAAGGTTTAAACGCAGTAATAATTGACGATGATGATGCTATGCGCTCCCTTTTACAGGAGATTTTCGAACAAATGAACATCGCTTCAAAAGCTTTCAGCAGTTTTGAAAATTTTAAAACTTTCGATTTCAATTTCGATTTCGATTTTGTTTTAACAGATATTCAAATGCCAAAAACCGATGGCTTTTCGGTTCTAAAAAATTTGAAAAATGGCGAAGTTCCTTCGTATAAAAGCCAACCAGTTATTGCAATGACGGGTAGCCGTGAACACAGTCGAGATTTTTATTTTCAAAAAGGTTTTTCTGAAATGCTTCCAAAGCCATTTTCAAAACAGGAACTTATAACTGTTTTGGAGAAAATTTTTCCGCAAAACAACAATTTTTTGGAAGAGGTAAAAGTGGAAGAAGCGCACTATGAAAATTCTTCAAGTAATGATAAATTTGATCTTTCACTTTTAAAATCTTTTTTAAACACGCCCGAAGCTTTGGAAGAAGTACTGGAAGTTTTCAATTCTCAAACTGAGAACGACTTGCAGCAACTAGAAACTTTGATTGCTGAAGAAGACATAAAAACGATTACAGAGATTGCCCACAGAATGCTTACAATGTTTCGGCAAATAAAAGCAAAAGAAGTAATTCCAATTCTCGAAAAAATGGAATTTTACAATGACGAAAATAACGAAGTTGTGGAAATGAAAATGGATTATGAAAAACTAGTATTGAATATTCGCGATTTGCAAAAAGCCTTAGGAAACAGATAATTTTACAATTCTATTTTATAATGTTCGAGTTTATTATAAAGTGTTTTTCGCGTAATATTCAGCAGTTTTGCGGCCTTTGTTTTATTGAAATCAGCCTCTTTTAAAGCATTTATAATAAGCTGTTTTTCGTTACCTTCTTTTGAAAAATCTACTGTTTCTTTTTTTGATTTATCAGAAAATAAAACTTCACGTGGAGTTACTTCCAACGGAATTAAAGCTGAGTTCGTCAATAAAACCGAACGTTTAATAACATTTTTCAACTCACGTAAATTTCCGGGCCAAGCATAGTTTTTGAAAGCTTTTTCCACATCTTTTGAAAGGCCTAAAACTTCCTTCCCTAACGAGCCATTTGCTTCTTCCAAAAAATATTCGATAAATAGAAAAAGATCTTCTTTTCGTTCATGAAGTGACGGAATGTGGATTGAAAATTCATTCAAACGATGATACAAATCCTCACGAAATTTTCCTTCGGAAACTGCTTTCAGCAAATCTTCATTTGTAGCGGAAAGTATGCGAACATCTACTTCAATTTCGTTATTACTCCCTACGGGTTTTATTCGCCTTTCCTGCAAAGCGCGTAGCAATTGAATTTGGTTTTCATAGGAAAGATTTCCAACTTCATCCAAAAAAAGCGTACCGCCATCTGCTGCTTCAAAATGACCTTTTTTGTCATTAATGGCGCCTGTAAAACTGCCTTTTACGTGTCCAAAAAACTCGCTGGCAGCAATTTCTTTGGGAATTGCGCCACAATCCACCGCTACAAAGCTTTTACCTTTTCTGACGCTGTAATTATGAATTGCCTTTGCAGCAACTTCTTTCCCAGTTCCGCTTTCACCTTGAATCAAAACACACATATCTGTGGGACCTACGAGCTTTAAATATTCATTGAATTTTTTTGAAGACTCGCTGATACCAACAACAAAATTGGGTTTTTCAAAATTAGTTTTGAGTGAAGTTATTTTTTCCTCTTTATTACTTTTTGGAATTTGTTTTTCCGAAGAAATACTTTCCGAAGTTGAAATATTTTTATAATCTTCTTCAATAATCATTAATAATTCCTCTGGGCGAAATGGTTTCGAAATATAGTCCAATGCTCCTTTTTTGATGGCTTTCACTGCTGTATCTACTTCAGCATATCCCGTCATTAAAATTACTTTTGTTTGTGAAGAAGTTTTTTGGGAGAATTCAAGTAACTCCAAACCCGAATCGTCCGGAAGTTGCAAATCAGTAATCAGCAAATCAAACTTATTTTCAGTTATCATTTTTCGTGCATTTTCCCCAGTAAGGGAAACCGAAACTTGAAAACCTTTTCGTTCTAAAAAAGAGGTAAGCATTTTTCCAAAAGCCACATCGTCTTCAACTATATGTATTTGTTGCGTCATTACGTTTTCTGTGAACGTAAAAATAGGGAGTATATGTCTGGGCAAACTTTAAATTTATCATAAAAAAAAGGCGTCCAAATAATTGGACGCCTTTCCCAGAAGTATTGAATCTAAAATACCTGCAGTTTACTGCTTCTTCATTTCATTTTTAATCCACTCACCTTTTGCGTTTGCATAAACTGTTGCAGCTTTTTTGTCTGCAGTAGCAAGGTCAAGTTTGTATTCTCCTTTAGCATTTACATATGCTTTTGAAACAGTAGCTCCGCTAAAATCTTTAGCTACGGCATCTTGAACGGTTTGTGGCACTTCAGAAGCTTTCACTTCTTTATAATCTTGTACTGGAGCAGCAACAACAGCCGTTTCGGCGTCTTGTGCAGCATCAATTCTGCTTTCAACTTGCACTTCAGTAGCTGTTTGCTTTTGTGCGTTCATTGCTGTTGGCTCTTTTTCAGTTTGCGCGGTTGCTGCGGTTAAACCTCCTAATAAAATTGCTGTACTTAAAATTAACTTTTTCATAATGTTTGTTTTAAAATATTTATTTATTCGTTTATAAGATTGTTTGTTGCTTAGTATATAGAAAAAGTAGTGCCATAGAAAAAAGGTAGCAGAAAAAACCATTAAACACCTAATAAATAGATACTTAAAGAGTATATGAGTTTTTTAATTTTTAAGAAAAGTGTGTAATAAAATGAACAGTTGTGTAAAAATTATACAGTTTTTGTATAAACACTATTCAATTTTGGGTGGTTTGCGGGAAGATTTTTTGAGCGCGTTTTCCTTTTTAGAATTTAAACGCCTTTCAATTGCACCTTTTGAAGGTTTTGTTTTCTTTCTTGGCTTTGCTACTTTCAAATTTTTCTGAAGTAACACTATCAACCTTTCAATAACGATTGCTTTATTGCGATGCTGGCTTCGTGTTTCTCCACATTGAAGTATTATAATTCCTTCATTAGTAATTTTTGAAGATAATTTGAGACGAAGTCGTTCTTTCTCAATTTCAGAAAGTGCTTTAGAAGTATTTAAACTAAAAGAAACCTCAACCTTTGAGGCCGTTTTATTTACATGCTGTCCGCCAGGGCCGCTGCTCCGTATGGATTTAAAAGAAAGTTCAGATATTAAAATTTCTGTGTTCACTTTGGTTGGTGTACTTCGTTTAAAAGATTGTTTACCGTTTTTACGGGATTGAAAGTAATAAGTGGTACTTCAACAAAAACAGTGTTCCAACGTGCCATGGCGCCGTTCCATAGACCTGGCAGTTCCAAAGCTTTTATAGGTTTCCCGTTGTATGATTTATTCGAAATAAAACCTGAATCTGGATCTGAAAATTGTAAAAGATTGAATTTTTCACCTTTATAATTACGCACTCCACAAACCAAATCCACGGGGTTGAAATGGGTGGCTTTGTCAACTAATTCCTTTTGTTGTGGATTGTTTGTGTTAATCTGCGACATTTCCACGATTTGATAGGTAAGCTTTCCGTTTTTATCCTTTATAAGAAATGGCCCGCCACCAGGAGCGCCCGTGTTTTCAACAACACCACAAACGCGAATTGGGCGTTCCAAGATTTTCAAAAGTGCTTCCTTATATATAGGAGTATTTTTTATATTGAGTTCTTGCGAAATAAATAGTTCAGCGTCTTTCAATGTTTCCTCAGAACTATTTTGCGAATAAAGATCTTCAACAAATTCAAAAATTTCTTGTTGAAGCGAAATCAATTTTCCAACAAGAACTTTTTTGTGAAATGCGATGGTTTCCGCATAATTTTCAGAAACTACATTGTCGATATTTTTTATGAAAACAATGTCAGCATCTACATCATTCAAATTTTCCAGCAATGCGCCGTGTCCTGACGGACGGAAAATCAAATCGCCGCTTTCATCAAAAAAGGGTTCGTTTTCAAGTGAAGCCGCAACGGTATCGGTTTCTTTTTTCTGAAATGAATATGAAATATTGAACTTCACTCCGGTTCTACTTTCCACAATTTCCTGAATTTCTTCGTATCGCTTTTTAAATTTTTCTTCATGTTCTTCTGAAACTGTAAAATGTAAATTTGCAATTCCGTTTGATGTGGCATAAAATGCTGCTTCGTACAATTGCGCGCCAAAAGCGGTTACATAATTTTCACCGTACTTATGAAAAGGAACAAGGCCTTTCGGGGTTTCGTTTAAATTCAAACCTGTTTCTTCCAGCATTTTTTTTACGAAAATATAGTGCTGTTTTCCTCTTTCAAATTGTTGAAAATCCGGATATTTTTTATGAAGAATTTCTGTAACCAAATCTGAAAATGCAAATTTTTCCGAAGCACTAAAAAATTCTTTTAAATCCTTATTTTCTTTCTTTTCGAGAAACTCATCAATGTTATCTTTTTCGAAATCAAATTGCTCCAAAAAGCAATATAAAAATTGAAACATTCTTGTAGCAGCACCAGATGCAGGTGTGAATTTTAATAAATCAAGTTCATCTTTTTTATCATCAAATAGCGAAGCAAAATGTTTTTGCTCATTCTTTGAAAGAACAGCAATTCCATTTCCAGCGGAAGCCGCTTCCACCACATTTACGAATGGAATTCCTTCCTTAAAAATGTTAAGTTGGTTTATTACTTTATCCTCGGAAAGACCGTGATTGTATATTTGTTGCAGGTTTTTTTTAGTAAACATTTTAATTCTTCTTCAGCAATGCATCAATAATTTTGATGGCGTTTTCAAATCTTTCTTTTTCGTTTCCCATTAAAACTTGATATGGAAAATTGTATTTTTTCAATTCGGCCTCAAAAATACGAAACATTTCTTCACGATTTTCAGGTCTGTCGCGAAGATCGTCCGCTTCCCATGGTGTGTCAACATAGTTTAAAAGGTAGATGCTGTAATTGCTTTTGGTTGCTTCACTTTTTATTTCCGAAGGGCAAAATCCGTCGTAATAATATTCGGAATAAACTTTCAGTTCTAGCAAATTTGTGTCGCAAATCAACAGATTTTCAACTTGTTGTGAAGCTTCATTTTCAAGTTTCAACTGCCCTTTTGCGATTGGAATTAAATCTTCTTTTTCAACCAATTTTTTTTCAGAATCCCACTTTTGTTGAAGGTATTCGCGCATAAATTCTGGCACCCAAAGCGTGTTGTAATATTCCGCCAACTGTTTTGCTAACGTAGTTTTACCCGTAGATTCAGGACCGTATAAAACTACTTTTATCAATTCAGCAGGCTGGTTTCGGGTATGTTGAGATTTTTCTTCCAAGCGCGATATCCATAAAAGGCAATAATAGTAAATAAAAGATATTGGAAGGAAGTAAATACGAGTCCTTTATAAAGATAAAGCGGTATCGAAATGATATCACCAATAATCCAATAGATCCAGTTTACAAGTTTCTTTTTTGCCATCAGCCACATTCCCACGAAGAAAATGGCGGTTGTAATTGTGTCAACATAAGCGGTCCAACTATTCCATTTATCGAAATATTCATACACACCGTAAACGAAAAACAGCGTTGCGATAAAAATATAAATTGAGTTTTTATTTTCAGTTTTTGTAGCTTTCGTAATAGGTGTATAATGGGTTGCATCTACTTTTCGCGTCCAAATATACCAGCCATAAATACTCATTATGAAATAATAGGCATTTATCATCATATCCCCCAAAAGCCCATAAATGGCAAGAATATAAACGAAAATTGCTGTGCTAATTATACCCGTTGGGTAAACCAAAATATTGTCCTGTTTGCTGTACCAAACACTCAAAAAGCCAAAGAATATTCCAACCAATTCCAATCCTATTAAATAAGCAGGAATGTCTTTGTACTGAGCAAAAAACCAATCAAAAATGGGGCTCATAGTCGCTTCTGTCCGATTTTACGATTTTTATATAAAGCAAACCTCTTTCTTTCCACAGCTTCCAATGCAACTTTCATTTCTTTTTGTAGCAAATTCATTACTGCATCATAATCACCATAAACTTGCGTGCTCAGCGGATTTTCCAAAACCGTAAGTCCAGAATTTTGAAGGCTTTTTATGAAATTGATAATTGCTGGTTCATAATCGTCCTGCAATGGCGTGAGCGTTAATTCTACTGAAATTTTCATTTTTATAGTATATAGGTTTCGATAGTGCTCGACCAGACAAATGTCTCTTAGAGCGCAATCAAGAGGTTAATTTTTTAGTTTCAAATTTAGTTCCCATTACAATCATATCTGCACCAGCGTTGTATGCAGCATTTTTTTGCGCTTCGGTTTTTATTCCGCCGCCAACAATTAATGGAATGTTGATTGCTTTTTTTACTTCGGAAATGACGTCGGGATTTAGGGGAAATTTTGCACCACTTCCCGCTTCCAAATAAATAAGTTTTGCACCCATAAATTGTCCCGCCAAAGCTGTGTGCACAATATTTTCAATATTTTCCTGCGGAAGTGGTTCCGTGTTTGTCACTTTTGAAACTGAAGAATTATTGCCGCCGTCAATCAAAATATAGCCTGTTGAAATAATCTCCAACGCAGAATTTTTCAATTTTGAAATGGATTTTACTTGTTGGCCAACCAAATATTCGGCGTTTCTTCCCGAAAGTAAAGTTAGAAACAAAAGCGCATCTGCAAGTGCCGTTATATGGGAATGATCTCCCGGAAACAAAAATATTGGAAGTCTTGTTTTGGCTTTTAGCGCTTTTACAGTTTCTTCAGTTTCACCATTTGCAACCGTGCTTCCGCCTACGAAAAGATGTGTTGTTTCTTTTGGAATTTTATTTAAAAATGATTTAGTTTCTGAAATATCAAACTTATCGGGATCGACCAAAATGGCGAGTTGTTGTTCTTTTTCGGCAATCGATTTCAGAAAAGATTTATAAAAAATTCCTTCCATTTATTTTTTTTCAGAAATAAGAGCATACGCGCAAGTGAATTCTTCAAATTCCAGAAAATCTACATCATATTGCACTTGTTTGTCTTCGAAGGTAACAGTCGCTGTGGTTTTAGTTTCATCGAGCCTAAAATCTTCCACATAAATATTTTCTAAAAAACTCACGCCTTTTTCGGCAAAACTTTTATATAGTGATTCTTTTGCACACCAAACTATTGTAAGTTTTCGCATCATTGCATCTTCGTTAGCAATGGTTCGGTATTCTTCAATTGGGGTAAATTTATGAGCGATTCTAAGGATTTTGCTTCGCTGCATTTCGATGTCAATTCCCACCTCGGAATCGCTAATAATAATTGCCGAAAAATTAAACGAATGCGTAATGGAAATATGTTTATCATCTGTTAAATGTGGCTTACCGTTTTCGTCGTAATACAAATCATGATCTGTAAATCCTTCCAAAGCCAATAAATGCCGAATGCTCATAAACCCGCGACGGTGAAGGTCGCTCTTCATGTTTTCTACTCTTCCAGAGCAATTTCCAGTTAGAGATATTCCTTCAGAAAGTGCTTCAAAAGATTCTTCAATCTTCCAAATGAAGACTTTAGTTGTTGGATTAACTGTTATAGTTTTGTAAAGTGGCATAAAATGTCAAAGGATATTTTGTAGTTTTGCAGACTTAAAACTAGAAAATTAATTTTTAATAAATGTCCGCTTTTGCGGGTATAAAGATAACAAATATGTCAACGAAAACTGTGCCTTACACGGCGTTTAAAGTAAAAGATATTTCCCTAGCAGATTGGTGAAGAAAAGAAATTGAGCTTGCCGAAGCCGAAATGCCTGGGCTTATGAGCTTGCGTGAAGAATACGAAAATGAGCAACCTTTAAAGGGTGCGCGCATTGCTGGATGTCTTCACATGACTATACAAACTGCAGTACTTATTGAAACTTTGAAAGCTTTGGGCGCTGAAGTTACTTGGAGTTCTTGTAATATTTTCTCTACCCAAGATCACGCTGCTGCTGCAATTGCTGCTGCTGGTTTTCCAGTTTATGCTTGGAAAGGCATGAATGAAGAAGAATTTGATTGGTGTATTGAGCAAACTCTTTTCTTTGGTGAAGACCGCAAGCCTTTGAATATGATTCTTGACGATGGTGGCGATTTAACAAATATGGTTTTGGATAAATATCCAGAACTTGCTGCTGGCGTAAAAGGTATTTCTGAGGAAACTACTACTGGTGTTCACCGTTTATACGAACGTGTGAAAAAAGGAACTTTACCAATGCCAGCTATCAACATTAACGATAGCGTTACCAAAAGTAAATTTGACAATAAATACGGTTGCCGTGAAAGTGCTGTAGATGCAGTGCGCCGCGCAACAGATATAATGATGGCTGGAAAACGTGTAATTGTTTGCGGTTATGGCGATGTAGGTAAAGGTACAGCCGCTTCTTTTAAAGGTGCTGGAAGTATTGTTACCGTTACTGAAATTGACCCAATCTGTGCATTGCAAGCTGCAATGGACGGTTTTGAAGTTAAAAAATTGGAAACTGTAATAAAAACAGCCGATATTATTATCACTACTACTGGAAACAAAGATATTATCCGTCCTGAGCATTTTGAATCGATGAAAGATAAAACCATCGTTTGTAACATTGGGCATTTTGACAACGAGATTGCGGTTTCTTGGCTTAACAAAACCCACGGAAACTCAAAAGTTGAAATCAAACCACAGGTTGATAAATATACTATCAACGGAAAAGACATCATTCTTTTGGCAGAAGGTCGTTTAGTAAACCTTGGTTGCGCCACTGGTCACCCAAGTTTTGTGATGAGTAACAGTTTCACTAACCAAACTTTGGCACAAATCGAACTTTGGAAAAACGGTGAAAACTACGAAAAGGAAGTATATATGCTTCCGAAACATTTGGATGAAAAAGTAGCGAAACTTCACCTTGAAAAAATTGGTGTTGAGCTTACAGAACTTTCCAAAGAACAAGCCGATTATATTGGTGTAACCGTTGAAGGGCCATTTAAGCCTGAGTACTACAGATATTAATGATTAATGATTGTAGATTTACAAATTTGAAATTAAAACCCTTGCAGCGATGTGAGGGTTTTTTTGTTGGAAAAATTTAATTTTCAGAAGCAAATGTTATTGTTACTTTAAATGATATATTGGTTTTCATAAACACCGGATACAATGATTAAATCAAAACTACCCAACATTGAAACCTCCATTTTTTCAATAATGAGCAAAATGGCAATAGATCACAACGCCTTAAATCTCTCGCAAGGTTTTCCAAACTTTCCCAGCGATCCAGCTTTAAATGCGTTGGTAGATCACGCAATGCGCGACGGGTTTAACCAGTATGCCCCTATGCTCGGCGATTTTGAACTTCGGATGGAAATTTCCAAAAAAATTGAAAAACTTCACAATCATTTTTACAATCCTGAAACTGAAATCACCATCACAGCTGGCGCTACGCAGGCTATTTTTACGATAATTGCGGCAACGATAAGTAAAGGTGATGAAGTGATTATTTTCACTCCCGCTTATGATTGTTATGCACCAACGGTTGAACTCTTTGGCGGAAAAATTATTCCTATTCAACTGAAACCTCCTTTTTATGGCGTGGATTGGCAGGAAGTTTCAGATAAAATTTCTTCAAAAGCAAAAATGATTATTATCAACAGTCCGCACAACCCTAGCGGAATGCTTTTTTCAGAAGAAGATATGCTTCAATTGCAGGATTTGGCTGAGAAAAATAATTTATTGGTTTTGAGCGATGAAGTTTACGAACACATTATTTTTGATGGAAATGTTCATCAAAGCGCTTCAAAATTTGAAGGTTTGGCAACACGAAGTTTTATAACTGCTTCCTTCGGAAAAACATTTCACAATACGGGTTGGAAAATTGGTTATTGTGTTGCCCCGAAAATCCTGATGAGAGAATTTCAGAAGGTGCATCAATTTGTTGTTTTCTGCGTAAACCATCCCATCCAAAAAGCATTGGCTACCTATCTGAAAGATGAAAGTCACTATCTAAAACTTTCAGATTTTTATCAGCAAAAGCGGGATTTCTTTTTGCATTTAATGGAAGGTTCAAATTTCAAAATTATTCCTTCAAAGGGCACATACTTTCAGATGCTGGATTTTTCTGAAATTTCTAAGGAAAGTGATATCGCTTTCGCGGAAAGACTTACCAAGGAACTCAAAATTGCCACAATCCCGACTTCCGTTTTTAATGAAGGTAAAAAGGATTTTAAACAAATACGCGTGTGCTTTGCGAAAACAGATGAAACATTGGCACAGGCTGCTAAAATTCTACACCAATTATAATTAGTAAAATTTATCGAATTAGTTTGATCACATAAGTTTTATCGATGTAAAGATTAAAACAACCGATTGATTTTTAAAGCATCGGCAATTTTAATTGTTATTTTCGTACCACATACTTCAAAATTCTTCAATCATGGAAAATAATAAAGATAAAAATTATCACGAAAATGGAAACCCCAGTGGAAATCCCGGGGAGGCATGGGAAATTAATGATGATGGTGCTGCGGCTCAATGTCCTTACTTTGGAAATACCCAACATCAAGTTGCTGGTGGTGGAACAACAAACGGTGATTGGTGGCCAAATAGTTTAAGATTGAACGTGCTTCGGCAACAAAGTTCAAAATCGGATCCAATGGGCAAAGATTTTGACTATAAAAAAGAATTCGAAAAACTTGACTACAATGCGTTAAAGCAAGACCTCGTAAAGTTAATGACCGATTCCCAAGATTGGTGGCCTGCAGATTATGGCCATTATGGAGGATTGTTTATAAGAATGGCGTGGCATAGCGCGGGAACGTATAGGGTAACGGACGGGCGTGGTGGTGGAAATACCGCAAACCAACGTTTTGCACCTTTAAACAGCTGGCCGGATAACGGAAATTTGGATAAAGCACGCTTGTTGCTTTGGCCAATAAAACAGAAATACGGCAAACAAATTTCTTGGGCAGATTTATTGCTTTTAACGGGAAATGTAGCTTTGGAATCTATGGGCTTTAAAACATTTGGTTTCGGTGCAGGACGCGAAGATGTTTGGGAACCAGAACAAGATGTTTATTGGGGTTCCGAAACACAATGGCTTGGAAACGACAAGCGTTACGAAGAAGGTCATCTTGAAAAACCTTTGGCAGCCGCACATATGGGATTGATTTATGTTAATCCAGAAGGACCAAACGGAGTGCCTGATCCACTAGGTTCTGCACATGATATTCGCGAAACTTTTGGAAGAATGGCGATGGACGATTATGAAACTGTGGCCTTAATTGCTGGCGGGCATACCTTCGGAAAAGCCCACGGCGCAGGTGATGCTGAAAAATATGTAGATTCTGAACCTGCGGGAGCTGGCATTGAACACCAAAGTAAAGGTTGGATTAGTAGCTATAAATCAGGATTTGGCGATGATACAATAACCAGTGGTTTAGAAGGCGCTTGGACACCCACTCCGGACAAATGGGATCATGAATATTTTAGAGTTTTATTGGATTATGATTGGGAATTAACCAAAAGTCCAGCTGGCGCTCACCAATGGAAACCAACCGCTGCTTCAAATGCACGTAAAGCCCCAATGGCACACGATGCTTCCAAAACGCAGGATTTAATGATGAGTACAGCAGACATTGCTTTAAAAACAGATGCTGCATATTTAAAAATTTCAAAACATTTCCGCGAGAACCCAGCAGAATTTGAAGATGCATTTGCACGTGCTTGGTATAAATTAACGCATCGCGATATGGGTCCTGTTTCTCGCTATTTGGGACCAGAAATTCCAAATGAAGAATTACTTTGGCAAGACCCAATTCCAGAAGTTAGCCACACTTTAATTGATGATAAAGATATTGCTTCTTTAAAAGGAAGAATTCTTGATACTGGACTTTCCATTTCTGAATTAGTTTCCACAGCTTGGGCTTCTGCTTCAACATTCCGTGGTTCAGATATGCGCGGAGGTGCTAATGGCGGACGAATTCGTTTGGAACCACAGAAAAATTGGGAAGTGAACAATCCTACACAATTAGCTAAAGTTTTGGGCAAGCTTGAAGAAATTCAAAAAGATTTCAATAACAACCAAAGCGGAGATAAAAAAGTTTCAATGGCAGATCTAATTGTTTTGGCCGGAAGCGCAGCAATTGAAAAAGCCGCACAGGATGCAGGACAAAATGTAACTGTTCCTTTTATTCCTGGAAGAGGCGACGCTTCACAAAAACAGACCGATGTTGATTCCTTCAAACACATGGAACCGGTTGCAGATGGTTTCAGAAATTATTTGAAGACTGAACAAAATGCCTCTTTTGAAGAATTATTGGTGGATAAATCGCAACTTCTCACGCTAACGGTTCCAGAAATGACTGTATTGATTGGTGGAATGCGTGTTTTAAAAACCAACTTTGATGGTTCTGACCACGGAGTTTTCACAGATAAGCCTGGCGTATTAACGAATGATTTCTTCGTAAACATTTTGGATCTTGCAACTACTTGGAAAGCCATTGGCAATGATGATCGCGTTTTTGAAGGACGTCATCGTGCGAGTAATACTTTTAAATGGACGGGAACAAGAGCCGACTTAATTTTCGGTTCAAATTCAGAGCTTCGTGCAATTGCGGAAGTCTATGCATGCGAAGATTCTAAAGAGAAATTCGTTACTGACTTTGTTGCAGCTTGGAGCAAAGTGATGAATCTAGATCGCTTTGATTTGAAATGATTTTATTAGAGCAATTATAAATTAAAACAGAGTTGCAATTTATGTGACTCTGTTTTTTTACTTTTATAACAAATGAAAGAACAACTTTTTAATGCCATAAGACAAGAGGATTTGTTAGAAGTTGAAAAACTTTTGGATAATAATCCTGAATTAGTTTCAACAAAAGATACACGTGGTTCAACCCCTTTGTTGCTTGCAACCTATTATGGATTATACGATATTTCAGAAATTATTTTAAAATTCCCGCAAAACATTAATGAGCAAGATGCTTCAGGTAATACTGCATTAATGGGCGTTTATTTTAAAGGCTTTGATCATATTGCAAAACTTTTGTTGGATAATGGCGCTAATCCAAATACAACAAATTTTAATGGAGCTACTGCATTAATTTTTGCTGCCACATTTGGAAGAAAAGGAATAGCGTGGATGCTTTTAGATAAAAGTGCAGACACTTCTTTAAAAGACGACAGAGGTTTGACCGCCTTAGATCACGCAAAAATGCAGGGAATACGAGAAATGGTAGAATTTCTTGAAAATAAAAAAGAGTAGAAAAAATACAATTTGGACGAAAACCTTAAAATAACAATCATTCAAAGTGAACTTCATTGGGAAAATGCCAAAGCAAATCGGGCAATGTTTTCCGAGAAAATCCAAAATATTGAAGGAGAAACAGATTTAATTATTCTTCCAGAAATGTTTACAACAGGTTTTTCAATGAATGCTGATAAGCTTGCCGAAGTTAATGATGGTGAAACTTTAAATTGGATGATTTTCGAAGCTCAGAAAAAAAATTGCGCAATAACCGGAAGCATTATTATTTCAGAAAAAAATTATTTTTACAACCGACTGTTTTTTGTTTTTCCAAATGGAAGTTTTGAGAAATATGACAAAAAACACACCTTCACTTTAGCAAAGGAAAATGAAACCTACAATGCTGGAACTGAAAGATTGATTGTTGATTATAAAGGTTGGAAAATTTGCCCATTAGTTTGTTACGACTTACGCTTTCCTGTTTGGGCAAGAAATACAAAAGATTATGATGTTTTGCTTTATGTAGCCAATTGGCCCAAAGTGCGCACCCTTGCCTGGGATGCACTTTTACGCGCCCGTGCTATTGAAAATATGGCGTATTGCATTGGTGTAAACCGAGTTGGTTTTGATGGAAATAACCACGAATATATTGGGCATTCTACAGTTTATGATGTTTTGGGAAAACAGATTTCTACATCAGTTTTTGAAAAGGAATTTATTGAAACCGTAATTCTAAACAGAGAACATATTGAAACGAATAGAAAACATTTACAGTTTTTAAATGATCGCGATCATTTTACTTTAAAGTAAACGTTTCATTCAAACTCCAATTGGCGCGGACTTCAATTTGAGTAGGATAATAAACTATTTTTTCGGGCTCTAAACGGTTTAGAAAGCTTCCGGTGTCCCATCTTTTGTTTCCGTTATCGTCGTAAATTATTCTTAAAAAATACTTGTCTGGCGAAAGCGCATCAAAGAATACGGGCTTATTTTCACTTAAGTATTCCTCCCCAACAACATTGTATTTGCTATCAATCATTTGTACAATAATTGGATATCGATTTACATTTGCCAAGGTGAGATTTAGCGTTCCATAATCTGAAGAAAGCTTTGTATTTACTGAAAACTGAAGGGTGTCATTACTTTTTTCAAAAAAATCGGTCAACCCTCCCGGAAAAATCTTTACTAAGTAACTTTGGTCTTCCTTCTTCGGAAAAAATACTTCTGTCCAATTGTATTCTTTATTTAATTTTACCGTGGCTTCCACAAACGAAGAATCTTTTGCCATCACTTGAAATTTTTCTGCATCAATAGAAACTAGTGGTGTATTAGCACGCAATTTAAAAGTATCGTTTAATTTAAGTATTCCCGTTTTTAATGCCGAAATGTTTAGCGAATCTTTAAAAAGTTCGCGCATTCGCACTGTGGTCGTATCAATAATATTTGCGTTAGAGATTTTAAAAATCAGCGAATCGGTTTCAATAGCAGGTTTAAACCAATAATGGACCGTGTCTTTCTTTTCGTCCTTGAAAACAGTGGAAACATAATCTTCCGGCACTTGTGAAAGGATTTCAATATTTAAACTATCTGCTCGACCTTCGTAACCAAAAACAATATGGTTTTTCCCCACTTGATTGGGACGTACAAATTTGTAATCTGGAGTTTCTTTAAAAAGTGTTAGTGTGTAAGTTGAATCTGTGGGCAGGGTTATTAATTCCTTCACGAAACCAATTTTATCGTTTTGTGGCTGAAAAATGTAATCACTGTTTTTTTCTTTCATCGCCAAAAGTAAATACTTTCCTTCCTTTAAATTGCTTAATTCAAAAGTCCCCGTGCTATCTTTTGTAACGGTTATATAGGTAGGTTTTTCAGAATAAATCAAAGAATCTTTAAAAGTTTCATTCACTTCATAAAGCATTACCGTGGTTGGGATTTCCGGAGAAATGAGCTGTGCATCTCTTACTTTTCCCGATAGTTTTAAACTATCAATATAACTTCCCGTTGAAAAAATATATTTGAAATAGGGATATTGATTTCCTTCATTATTGTCAACAATACTATTTCCGAAGTTGAAAGAATATGTGGTGTTTGGTTTTAACGTATCTATCAATTTTATCTTTAACGTCTTTGCAGTGCTTAAAGGTGTAATTACTGGAGTAAACTTCATAGGAGGTGAAATAATCAATTCCTTAGTTATGTCTTTTAGCTTTATATATTCGTCAAAACGAATTTCTATTTCGTTTCCAGTAAAATTGATTGTATAGTTTTCAGGAGTGCTTCTCACAATAATAGGTGGAATACTATCCTTCAGGCCACCAGAAGGCGTACCTTTTTTTGCACAGTCCACAAAAGAAAGCAGAAATAAAAAGGCGATGGGAATATAAAGAAGGCGATGTTTCACTTAGTAGCTTAAAATTATTTGATCGTGGATTGCGGTTTCAAAAATAAACAATAACCTTTTACCATTTGGAAATAACTTTAGGTTGTTGCAATTGTAGCGATACTGATACTTACATTTTCAGCTTTTAGCAATTGTAGCGCACATTTTTCCAGCGTTGCACCTGTTGTTATAATATCGTCCACAAGTAAAATATGCTTATTTTTTATTTGTTCTAAATTTTGAATTGTAAAAATTTCTTCCGTTTCAAACCGCAATATTCGTGTTTTAAAAACCTGCGAACCAGTCTTTGAAACTTTTATTAAAATATTATCTGCATATTGTACATTCAACGCTGAAGCTATTTCTTTTCCAAAACCCTCCACTTGATTATAACCCCTTTTTTTCAATTTTTGTTTGTGCAATGGCACAGGAATAACTAAATCGATTTCCTGATAGGCTGGAATTTCTGCTAATTCTGCCCCCAACCACTTTCCGAAAAAGAAGCTTATTTCCTTTTGGCCGCGATATTTTAAATTATGGAGCATCTCCTGCGTAATTCCTCTTTTTTGAAATTGGATGAGCGCCGTTGCATTTTGAACCAAAAACCTCCCATAAAATTTATTTTTCAGCATATCGCTTCCCGTTTTGTGAAAACTTGCCAAAGGAATGGAATGAATACACTCTGCACACAAAACGTGTTGCCCCTTTAAAAGTGGCTCTTTACATCCATTGCATATTTTTGGAAAAAGCAGGTTTAACATATTTTAAGAATTTTTACCATTTTGTAAACATTTGTTAAAGAAATACCTACCTACATTTGCCTTTCAAACTTAACTTATTAATTATGAGTACAGAAAACGAAAATAACAGTGGCAAATTTAAGATCCTAATTGGGGTTCTTTCAGTTTTGCTTATTGCCTTGGCGGTTTATACCGTAACACTATTCAACGATAGTAAAAATACAGTATCGAATCTTGAGATGCAAAAAGCAGACATTGAGCAAGAACTCGAAGGTTTAATCGCTAATTATGACGAAGTGATTAAGGATAACGAGCTTAAAGATAAAGATTTGCTTGCCGCTCGTGAAAGAATTACAGTCCTTTTGGATTCTGTAAAAGATTCAAAAGCAAATATCGGGCTAATAGAACGATATAAAATAGAAGTAGGCAAACTTAAGCAAGAGCGCGTTATGCTCTTTAAACGTGCCGACAGCTTAATTGCTTCAAACAAACAATTGGCAATGGAGCGCGATAGCACTTCAAATGAACTTTCAAACACACGTATGATTGTAGATTCTGTAAGTAGCGAAAATATGGCAATGAACGAAACCATTAAAAAAGGTTCTATTGTTAAAGCTACCGATCTTCGTGGAGAAGCCGTAATTGTTAGAAGCAGTGGAAAAGTTGTTGACACAAAACGCGCAAGTCGTGCTGATAAAATAAGAACTTGTTTCACATTAGCTCCTAACGCAATTGCACAAAAAGGAGACAGAACGCTATACGTACAGGTTATAAATCCAAAAAACAAAATGATGGGTGAAAATTCCGTGAAACAGTTTGAGGATAAAAACATCAATATTAGCGCTTCCAGTAATGTATTTTATGAGAATGATGAACTTGATGTTTGTATACTCGTAAATTCAGCCGACTCTGATCTTGTGGAAGGTAGATATACCATCAACCTTTTTGATGGTCCTAGCTTGATTGCTACTACCACAATGGAATTAAAATAAGTTTATTTTATAAAGAGTAGGTAATTTGTAAAATAAATGAAACCGCCGTGAACATATCACGGCGGTTTTTTTATTTTTGCGCTATGGCAAACAATGAAGATCAATTTAAAAAAGTAGTATCCCACGCAAAAGAATATGGTTTTATTTTTGCGTCCAGCGAAATCTACGACGGACTTAGTGCTGTTTACGACTACGCTCAAAATGGTATTGAATTAAAGAAAAACATACGGGAATATTGGTGGCGAAGTATGGTTTATATGCACCAAAATATTGTGGGCATTGATTCCGCAATTTTGATGCATCCCACAACTTGGAAGGCTTCCGGCCACGTTGATGCCTTCAACGACCCTTTGATTGACAACAAAGATTCCAAAAAACGTTACCGTGCAGATGTGCTTATTGAAGATTATGCTGAAAAGTTATTTCAAAAAGCACAAAAGGAAATTGAAAAAGCAAAAGGCCGTTTTGGCGATAGCTTTGACGAAGAGCAATTTGTAGCGACCAACCCAAGAGTAGTAAAATATCTTGAAGATCAACGCAACATACTTCAGAGAATGGGTAATTCGCTTGAAAAAGAAGATTTGGCAGATGTAAAAGCGCTTATTGAAGAATTAGAAATTGCCGATCCAGATACAGGTTCAAAAAACTGGACTGAAGTGCGACAGTTCAACTTAATGTTTGGAACAAAATTGGGTGCTTCCGCAGATAGCGCGATGGATCTTTACCTTCGCCCAGAAACGGCTCAAGGTATTTTTGTAAACTTTTTAAACGTACAAAAAAGTGGAAGGATGAAAATTCCTTTTGGAATTGCACAAACTGGAAAAGCTTTTAGAAATGAAATTGTTGCTCGTCAATTCATTTTCCGTATGCGGGAGTTTGAACAGATGGAAATGCAATTTTTCGTTCGTCCCGGTGAAGAACTGAAATGGTATGAACACTGGAAAGAAACCCGTTTAAAATGGCACCTTTCATTAGGGATGGGAGCAGAAAACTACCGTTTCCACGACCACGAAAAATTGGCACATTATGCAAACGCCGCGGCAGATATTGAATTCAATTTTCCATTTGGCTTTAAAGAGTTGGAAGGAATTCACTCCAGAACCGATTTCGATTTAAAGGCACACGAAAAATTCTCTGGAAAAAAACTGCAATTCTTCGACCATGAATTGAATGAAAGCTACGTACCCTATGTTGTAGAAACGTCAATCGGTTTGGATAGAATGTTCCTTGCCGTTTTAAGCAATTCGCTTCAAGATGAAACGCTGGAAGATGGAAGTGTGCGTACTGTTCTAAAAATACCAGCAATTCTTGCTCCCGTAAAAGCTGCCGTTTTACCTTTAATAAAAAGAGATGGTTTGCCAGAAATAGCACAAAAAATCATCGATGATTTGCAATGGGATTACAACGTAGTTTATGATGAAAAAGATGCTGTTGGAAGACGTTACCGTCGTCAAGATGCTGTCGGAACACCGTTCTGTATTACTGTAGATCATCAAACTATTGAAGACAACACCGTAACCATCCGCTATCGCGATACGATGGAACAGGAACGAATTTCTATAAGTGAAATTTTAGAAAAAATGAAGGAAACCATTTCATACAAACATTGGCTTTCCTAAAATTTAAGTGATTAATTATATAATTAAAAAAGGGAGGATATTGATTTATCCTCCTTTTTTAATGTCTGTAATTTCGGCGGGTGTTGCTTTATCACATCGGTTCATTCTGCGTAAACCTGCAAATTTTATCCAAACTTTTTGACCATCTTTTTTGTAGCTTTCTTCCAAATTTATGGGATCTAAATAATAAAATTCCATTTTATCGCCAGGCATCTGTATGGTATATGGACAATCGCCCTCTTTGTCAGAATATACAATGGTTCCAAGCAAATAGCCTGCTGCCATCATTTTTTTTGCATCCATCTTTTCATTATCTGTGTTTGTTTCGGTTGTTGTACTTGTTGTGGTAGTTTCAGCTGTTGTGTTTGTTTGCTTTTCTGTGGTGCCACAGGAAAGAATTAATGCTGAAATGAATGCAAGTCCTATTTTTAAAAACATTTTATATTTTTTAGAATTGATTTATGAAGATACAAAAATTAAAAATACGCCCGTAACTGGATACTTCCCGTATGTACCGTTTTAGTAGTTTCACTTTTCCTTCCGAAATAGGAAAGATTCGCGTCCAAATATTTAGTGATTCGTTTCTGAAATAGTAAACGCCACGTAAAGTTGGTTCCTGGCTGCAAGCCTTCCAGCATTTGGTATGCCACTGGTGAAAAAGCACTGCCTTCAAATTTGTTGTCTATATAATTGAATTCGCCATTTATAGAAATTTTCTCGGCATTGGTATAAGCGAAAGAAAAACCCAAAGTTTGCTGGTTCAATAGTTCCATATCACCCAATTGGTTGTCTTGATTTTTAAATTCATAAAAAACATCAAACCGCGTTTGCTGGCTAAGTAAATATGAAATTTTTGGATTCAATTCATACGAATCCAAACGATAGTTTCGGTTCGCAAAATTCTCTGAAAGGCTTTCATTGCTTCCAGTTGCGCCTTTCATATTCAGCAACCAACTTTCCCAAAACTTATGATTGAAATTTAGTTGATGACTTTTCAACTCGCTACGCTGCAAACCTGTAGCAAGCAAATTGTCACTAGAAGTTGAAATAAAAGTATAACTCGTAGTTAAATGTTGCTTTCCACGATTGAAAAACAAAGCATTTCTAAAATTCAATGTAAGTCCTAACTGATCATCGCCGCCATCCTCAAAAGGATTTATGTTGAAGCCATCCTTCTTTCGTTTTACTTTTCGATCCAAAACGTAAGAAGTTTGATTGTAAAAATGTGACAATACCTTTTTAAATCCTTCTTTATTCGACCAATTCTGCGGATTCAGCGTTAGAATTTGGCTGAATTTATTTTCCCGTATTTTCAAAAAAACTTGATTGGGAAGCAAAATACGAATGTATTCCGCTTGATCTTGAAATTGCGCCACTTCAAACTCTTCCAACTCTTGAATTCCGTTGTTGTTATAATCAATCCAAGTATAAACGCCCTGCCCTGCATCTGTTTTTATATATGTAAATTCCTGCTGCGGAATCACGCCGTTGTTGGATTCCAAAGCTGTGTTCCAACGAATTCCGCCGTCAAGCAAGGCTTGATTATAAAGAATTCTGGAATTCAGTGATCGTTCTGTTTCTCGAAAAATATTTGTGGGCGGCGCTGGGTTAATTGTGTCCGTTCCATCACTTAAAAAAGGCTCATATTTTAAAGTTCTATAATTTGCAAAGACTGAAAGCTGCGTATTTTCAGTACTTATCAATCTCGATTTTAAATAATAGGTATTTGATGAATTTACTTTTTGAAGCAAATTATTCCGAACGCTATCATTCACTCGGAACTGATAACCCGCTTCCACAAAAACTTTCGTACTATCTCCGATACCCGAAAACACTTCAAAAGCGCTGAATTTTTGACTTATGGGTGATATGCTATCCCGATCTACATCTTTTATTCGGTTGTCTTCCAAAGCAACTTTTCCGCCTACCCAGGCTTTTTCAAAAGAATAGGTCGTAGTATTATTTAATCTGAAAAATTTTGATGAAATGGAATCTGCTTTGCTATTCAAATAACTTCCATAGGTTAGCAATTTTAGTTTTTTCAGTTTCAATTCCGAAAGAACTACATGTCTTGTTCCGTTGAAATTCTCAGTATAATTTAAATTTTGAAATTCATAACGACCGCCACCAATTTTTGGATGGGAAACCTCAACTCCCGAAATTACAAAGCTTTGATTTCCGAGTGGGGTTGAAAGATTCCAATCTCTGTTAAACTCTATATTATAAAGCCTTTCCACAGTTCTGAAATCTCTTTGAACAAAATCTAAAGAGCCAAAAGCATTAACTTTCAGCGTGTCGGTAGTTGTTAAAACTCGCTGTTTAAATGCCAATCTTCCTGCAAAACCATCATTATTACTATCGTCAATATCGCTGAAAAGATTTAAGTCATTTTTACTACCTGCAACTTCAAAATCAATTCGTGTTTTTTCCGAGGGATGAAAGCTTCCATTTAAACCGCCAACTTGAATTTTTATGGGAGCATTTAGACGAATAATGGGTTCATAATTTCCCTGCCGAATTCCGTTTACTGGAGCAACATATTCAAAAATACGGCTGATGGCATTGGTTTCGCTAATCACATAATCTCCATTATTGTTACCAACAAGCGAAAAGCGGACACTGAAAAGTTGGTCATCTGGATTGCTTGAAAACACGAAAATATCTTCCCCATTTATAGATTCTTTTTTATAAAGAATTTTGTTTTCGGAATAGGTATCTGGCACGGCTGAAGGAGCATTCATTAAATCGCGATCATCGCCCGCAGCTTGTAAAATTGCCACTTGTTCTTCTGAAAGGTTTTGTTGTAAAGGCTGATTTTTTGCATCGTTTTCCGAATAAACATAAACACCCAAATCCAAGTTTTCACTTGTATAATTTCCACCTCCGTAACCAATAAAACGCGTATAGCTTCTATCTGTATATTGATATTCCACCGAAATTCTCATATTGCTAGTTATGGGATATGTTGGATTGAATTTTATTTCACCGGCGTTGTAATCGATTACGTAATCTTCATTTTCCCCACGATTCAAAAGCAAACCATTAACATAAACTCGTTCGCTTCCGGAAACTACCAAAATATAAAGTTCACCATTGGGACCCACCAGTTTGTAGGGTCCTTGATTTCCCTCCTGCCCTACAAATTCACTTTTTGAAAAAACACCCCGAACCAAAGCTCCCGAAGCAAAAGCAGAGATTTTTGAACCATCTTCGTTATTAACAGTTCCGCCTAGGGAAATTCCTTGTACTTTTTTAGTAAATCTTCCGAAGTAACTATTGTTGTTCTGCAAATCAATATCGCCTGCGCGAATGTTCCAATTGTCGCTGTAGAGCTCAATGAAAATCTGGTCAAATTCATTTAAACTTTGTGAATAACCGCCTTCCTGTGCTGGAATATTGGCATCTTGAATGGAAGCCCGAATTGATACTTTATCGCTTAGTTTCCCAATAATCTGCAAATCTAATTCACTGTTTACCACTGCATTTTGATTGTTTCCAATGGTAACCCCGCGGGAAATGCTCCCTGAAGTGTTTAATCCTTCAAAAGGCGTAAAAGTATTTTGATTTGTACTTTCTTGTAAAGAATACAATTTATCAATGTTTCCTGTATTTTCAACTATTATTTTAGGGTCTAGCGCAAAGTAATCGCGCGATAAGAAACCTGGATAGCGTAAATACTGAATGGTAAGCGAATCCTGCTGTTGCTGCAATTCTTCGGAAAAAATAATAATCCCTTTTTTGAAATCTATTCGGTATGAAAATGGATTCGGTGAATTTCCATCTTTATCGAGAATCGCAAACCGTTTTGGGTTGATGCTTACGCTATCCAAAACCACTGTGTCTTTTAAAGCAACTTTCTTTTCGCGATAGTTTGAAGAAATATCCTGCGCATGGCCAATGGCCGCAATAAAAAGGAAAGAAACTAACAGGTAAAACTTCATCATCAATATAACTGAATGTAGCGGATTATATTTTGTGAATATATTATGATAATCTTTAAGCGCCCGGGCTGTGTAAAAATACAATGTTATTTAACTTAGTGGCCTTTAACAAATGCTACTTTCAATGAAAATTATTTCATATAACGTAAACGGAATCCGCGCCGCAATGCGCAAGGGATTTATTGATTGGCTAAAAGCCGCAAACCCTGATGTTATCTGCCTTCAGGAAACAAAAGCCAATTTTGACCAAGTGGAAGTAGAAGAAATTGAAAAGGCAGGCTATCCCTATCATTATTGGTACAGCGCGGTGAAAAAAGGCTATAGTGGCGTTGCAATTTTTTCGAAAATAAAGCCGAACCACATAGAATATGGCACTGGCATTGAATATATGGATGCAGAAGGAAGAAACATCCGCGTAGATTTTGATGATGTTTCTGTTATGAGTCTATATTTGCCAAGCGGAACAAACATTGCCCGTTTGGAACATAAGTTCACTTACATGGCCGATTTTCAAAAATATGTTGACAATCTGAAAAAAGAAATTCCAAAATTGGTGATTTGTGGTGATTACAATATTTGTCACGAAGCCATTGATATTCACGATCCGGTTCGTAACAAAAACGTTTCTGGATTTTTACCTGTGGAAAGGGAATGGTTGGATGTTTTTATGAAAAGTGGATTTATTGACAGTTTTCGTCATTTCAACAAAGAACCAAATAATTATACGTGGTGGAGCTATCGCGCTAATGCTCGAAACAATAATAAAGGTTGGCGGATAGATTATAATTTGGTTTCAGAACCGCTTCAGAAAAACCTGAAAAGAGCTGTAATTTTGCCCGAAGCGATGCATAGTGATCACTGTCCACATTTGGTGGAGCTCGAATTTTAAACACAATTAAAATGAATTTCCCAGAAGATTTTTATTCACATTTACAAGAACACAATTACACAGAAATAAAAGGTGGAATTGAAAGAGATACTTTTTTGGAAATTTGGGTGGTTTCAGTTAACACCCGAATTTTTGCGAGAAGTTGGAATAAAAGTGCTCTAAGTTGGTTTACGTCGTTTATTGAATCTGGTGTTGGTCAATTAAAATATGGTGAAAAAATCATTAATGTGAAAGGAGAAAAACTTGAGCCCACAGCACAAATTCAGGAAGAAATTAACCACGCATATTTAAAAAGATATAATCAAAAAGAAAATGTTTTTTATTCAGAAGGCATTACCCAGCCAGAATATTTAGACTACACTATGGAGTTTTTTTATTCTGAAAAAAACAATAAATGAAATACACAACCCTCCCAAATACAAATCTAAAAATCAGCAAAATGTGCCTTGGCACAATGACCTGGGGCCAACAAAATAATGAAGCCGAAGCACAGAGGCAGCTAGATTTCGCAATTGAAAAAGGAATCAATTTTATAGATTGTGCCGAAATGTATCCTGTTCCAGCAAACCCTTTAACACAGGGTAGAACGGAAACTTATATTGGGAATTGGCTCTCAAAAAAGAAGAATCGAGCAGATTTAATTATTACCTCAAAAATAGCTGGCCCGAGCCGTTCAATGGAGCATATTCGGCAGCCATTGGATTTTAGTAAGAAATCTTTGGAAGACGCGATTCATAAAAGTTTAAACCGATTACAAACAGATTATATCGATCTGTTCCAACTTCATTGGCCAGAGCGAAATACCAATTATTTTGGACAACTTGATTATACACACAAAGAAGACGAGGTTTGGAAAGATAATTTTACTGAAGTTTTAAGCTATTTGGAAGATTTTGTAAATGCAGGAATGATTCGGCACATCGGAATTTCCAATGAAACTCCTTTTGGCGTAATGCGCTGCATCGAGGAATCTCGAAAAGGGAAATTGAAAATTGCCTCGGTTCAAAATCCGTATAATTTGGTGAATAGAAAAGATGAAATCGGTCTTTCAGAAATTCTTCAACGTGAAAATATTGGGTATTTGGCCTATTCACCTTTAGGTTTTGGAACGCTCACAGGGAAATATTTAAACGGAACAGCTGATGAAAATTCACGAATAAACCAATTTAAACAATATTCCCGTTATAGCAGCAAACCCGCTTTTGCAGCAACTGAAAAGTATTTTGAAATCGCCAAAAAGCATAATCTAAGTTTTGCGCAATTATCTTTAGCATTTATTCTTCAGAAAAAATTTGTAACTGCTCCAATTATTGGCGCAACTTCCATCGAGCAACTTTCGGAAAATATTGAAAGCATCAACGTTTCACTTTCCAAGGAAATTTTAAAGGAGATTGATGCGGTTCACAATCAAATACCGAATCCTGCTCCTTAAACGAAAGCACTATATCCCGTAATCGCTCGGCCAACAATCAACGTATTGATTTCTTTAGTGCCTTCATAACTATAAATTGCTTCGGCATCGGCAACAAAACGCGCAACGTCATATTCCAAAAGAATTCCGTTGCCACCCATAACTTCTCGGGCTTGACTCACCACATCTCGGGTTCGCATACTGCAGAAAACTTTTGCGAGTGATGCGTGTTCATCAGTCAACAAACCTTCATCCTGTAATTCCGAAAGGCGAAAACACATGGTTTGCATCGCTGTTAAATTTGCAACCATTTCCACCAAATGATTTTGAACCAATTGAAACGAAGCAATTGGTTTGCCGAACTGTTCGCGTTTTTTTGTGTATTTCAGCGCGGCCTCATAAGCCCCGCGAGCACAGCCTACAGCTTGCCAAGCTACACCAGCCCGGGTCATTCTTAACACTTTTGCCGTGTCTTTGAAGGAATCGCATTTTTGAAGTCTATCACTTTCAGGAATACGGCAATCTGTCATTGTTATCAATGCATTTTGCACAGTTCGCAGCGCCATTTTGTTTTCAATTTTTTCAGCTTGAAAGCCTGGATTTCCTTTTCGAACCAAAAACCCTTTTACATTATCTGTTGCTTCATCACGCGCCCAAATAATTATTACATCTGCAAAAGTGGCATTACCAATCCATTTTTTCTGCCCGTTTAAAACCCATTCACCGCCCTCTTGTCTGCAAGTAGTTCCCAAACCACCTGCAACTGCAGAGCCCACTTCGGGTTCTGTAAGTCCAAAAGCGCCAATAAGTTCCATTTGGGCCATTTTGGGAAGCCATTCCTGTTTCTGTTCCTCGCTTCCGCAAACATAAATGGAGCCCATAGCTAAACCACTATGCACCCCAAAAAATGTAGAAATTGAAACATCTACACGGGCAAGTTCCATTGCTATTATGCCTTCCATTATAAATGTTTCATCAGGCGTTCCGTACCCTTTATAAGTGAGTCCACAGATATTTAATGCTGCCATTTTCGGAATAATTTGAAATGGAAATTCAGCTTTGTTCCAATATTCATTGGCAATTGGCTTTATTTCGTCTTCCATAAAATTGCGCACTTTCATTTGTAGTTCGCGTTGTTTAGGAGTGAGTTTTAAAGCCATATCATAAAAATCACCATCAATTGGTGGGAGTTTGTGTTGCCCTTTTTTCCCGCCTTTGTGTTTCAGCATTTTCATCAACCCCGCCAGTTGTTTATCGTCGAGTTCGCCTACGGTTTTCATAATTTCAGAAAGGTCTACTTTTTGCGAAAGTTTCCCGAGCGCATCAAGATCAATTTCTTTCATTAAATGAAGAGTCTGTTTTATTTTGGAAAAAATGGACATAGTATGGTTTTTCAGAATTGAATTCTAAAGATACCATTATGCGTTTTCCTTAAGGCTAAAAAAAAGTTAATTTGGAGGCAGCGGTTTTAATTCAGTTTCGTTTATGTATCCTTTTAAACTGTCTGGAGTTTGAATGTGAAACCACTTTTGGTTTTTACCCAAAACAATAATAGTATCGTTTTTCTTCAAACTTCCAAATTGTTTAAAAACCGAAGCTGGCCCTTTCCGAACGTTAGCTCTATTTTTTAAAGTAACAGCTTTTGTAATTGCTGAAGGAATTTCACTGGTTTGAATTTCTGTCTTTTTTATAAATGACAGCGGGTTTACTGCACCTTTTGATTTGTAAATCCCAAAATGAAGATGTGGAGGAAGGTCTTTTGCATTCCCAGTGTTACCAACAAAACCTAGTGTATCGCCAATTTTTACTTTTTCACCCTCGGAAACGGCAATTTTGTCTAAATGTGCATAATATATTCTTTTTCCGAAAAGTCCGTCGCGAAGCCAAACTTGTTTTCCACCCAAACCACGCTCTCCAGCGGAATCAATTATACCGTCAGTAATCGCAATAACAGGCGTTCCGCGGTCTGCAAAAATATCTACGCCTTCATGGGAACGGCTTCCTGTATCGCGCGGATCTGCCCAAAAACTTTGAATATTTTTATTGCCGCCGCCACTTACTGGAAACTCGTAAAGCGGTTCTGTGTAAATTTTTAATATAAATGGAAACTGCAATTGTATTTGAGGTTGCACAATAACTTTATAAAAGCCGGAAGTTTCAATTTCTTGTGAAAGAATAGATTTTTTGTCTTCAGAACTCTTTAAATGTTTGAAAATTTTGAGCGAATCTGTCTTCGCTTGAAAAAGATCTATAAAAATTAAAGCCGAATCTGGCTGTTTTTCAACTTCCACAACAATGCGTTCACCTTCTTTCAACTGAATATTATAGCTGTAAACGTTGAAATATTCTTTTGAAAAAATACCACTTTCTGAATATGGAAGTGTGATTTGAATACTATCGCGCTTTGAGTTTTCAAAAGCATTTTTCCATTGAAGTAATAGCGAGTCGTTTTTTGAAAAACTACGTTCGTATGCTTCGCGGGCAGTTGGTTTCACAAATATTTCTGCTGCTTTTTGAACTTCTTCTTTGCAACTTGAAATAATTATTCCCAAGAAAATTAAGGTAAAAAAAACTCTCTCATTCATAGCGATGTTAAAGTAACAGAAATTGTACCACAATCAACCAAAAAGATGATGTACCACATCGTGGACTTTGGCAACTTTAATGATACTTATATGAAAGTTGTTTTTTGGTATTTTGCAGTATTTCGAAATAACAATGGATGTAAAACCTAGTTTTTCGGCTTCCAAAATTCTTTGTTCTACACGATTTACTGGACGAACTTCACCAGCGAGACCAACCTCAGCCGCGAAGCACATTCCTTTATCAATTGCAATATCAATATTTGAAGAGAGTACTGCGGCAACAACCGCCAAATCTATCGCAGGATCGTCAACCGTGATTCCACCAGTTACGTTTAAAAAAACATCTTTTGCGCCAAGTTTGAAGCCAGCGCGTTTTTCCAAAACGGCGAGAATCATATTTAAACGTTTGGCGTTATAACCTGTGGCACTTCTTTGTGGCGTGCCATAAACGGCACTACTCACCAAAGCTTGAATTTCAATCATCAATGGACGCATACCTTCCAAAGTTGCAGAGATTGCAGTACCGCTCAACTCTTCTTCGTTTTTGGAAATCAATATTTCTGAAGGGTTTGAAACTTCGCGTAAACCACTTCCCTGCATTTCGTATATACCCAATTCATTCGTGCTTCCAAAGCGGTTTTTATTGGCTCGAAGAATTCTGTAAATATGGTTTCGGTCGCCTTCAAACTGTAAAACCGTATCAACCATATGTTCTAAAATTTTTGGTCCAGCTATGTTCCCGTCTTTCGTAATATGACCAATCAAAATAACCGGCGTTCCGGTTTCCTTTGCAAATTTTATAAGTTCAGCTGCAGTTTCCCGTATCTGGGAAATGCTCCCCGCAGTACTTTCAATAGCATCTGTGTGAAGGGTTTGAATAGAATCGATTACCACAATATCCGGCTCAATTTCTTCAATACTTCTAAAAATATTCTGTGTTTTTGTTTCGGTTAAAATGAAACAATTTTCTGAAATTGGTTGGATGCGTTCGGCCCTCATTTTTATTTGCTGGGCACTTTCTTCACCTGAAACGTAAAGCGTTTTATAGGGAAGTTGGAGTGCTATTTGAAGCATCAACGTACTTTTTCCAATTCCGGGTTCACCACCCAAAAGCGTTAATGAACCTGGAACCAATCCACCACCGAGAACCCTATTTAATTCATTGTTTCTGGTATCTATTCTTGCTTCAGCTTGGGTTGAAATTTCTGAAATACGTTGTGGCTTTGCCACTCTTTTTGAAGGATTTTCAGAAGATTTCCAACTTACCTTTTCAGCTTTTTGAATTATTTCTTCAGCAATAGTATTCCATTCTTTACAGGAATTACATTGCCCTTGCCATTTGGCATATTGGGCGCCGCAGTTTTGACAGAAAAAAGTGGTTTTTGTTTTGGCCATAATAGTTTCGCTAAAATAAATATATTTACGCTACAAACCATCGCTAATGAAACACATATTCCTCTCTTTCTTTTTTGTTTGGTTTAGTTCATTTATGGTTTCCGCCCAGCAATACCAATTCAAAAAATATAAAGTTGAAGAAGGGTTGGTTAACAACGAAACCTATGCCATGCTGCAGGATAGCAAAAATAGATTATGGGTTAGCACTACTGGCGGAATAAGCTGTTTCAACGGGAAGACTTTCAAAAATTATACTACTGAAGACGGATTGGTCTCTAATATTTGTTTCAGCATTTTTGAAGATTCCAAAGGACGCATTTTGGTGGGAACACTAGACAATGGAATAAGTGTTATTGAAAACGGAAAAATAAAGAATCCAAAAGGTGTTGATTTTTCCAATTTGGGAAGCGCCACCCATATTTTGGAGGGCAGCGACGGTATTATTTATATCATTTTTGTAAAAGGTATAGTAACCTATAAAAATGGAAAACTGGAGTACTTAATAAAAGGAACTGAAAAAAACCAGATTTCTGGCCTCCAACACGCTGCTTGGTACGATAGCAATACACTATATATAGCATCTTCACAAAAGGGTGTTTTTAAAATTACTCTTAATCCTTTAAAAGTTGAAAACATTTACAATGAAAAAAATGGCGTAAATAATGTTTGTTATTCAGTATTTGTAGATGCCAAAAAAGATGTTTGGGTGGGTGCCTATGGCGAGCTCTATAAAATATCAAATGGAACACTAACAAAGTTTAAATTCAAACAAGAAGATTTTGACAAAAACCGTATTTATGGAATTTATGAAGAAAACGAAAATGAATTTTATTTAAGTTTTGAAGGCAATGGTTTTGGAATTTTCAATAAGCAAACAGGCGATTTAAAAGTATTAAACGAAGCACAGGGACTTCCCTCTAAATATATTTACAGAATAATTAAAGACACGGAAGGCAATCATTGGATGACTTCTTATGGCGAAGGAATTATCCGTTTTAGGGATACTGCGTTTAAGCTTTATGACGAGACACAAGGGTTACCCTCAAAATCTGTAAATAACATAGTGGAATGGAACGAGGATTGGATCGTTGCTACAGAAAACGGAGCCGTTTCAATTGATACTAAAAAAAAGATAAATCAGATTACCATAAACGAACCTATAAATAATCTTTTGGTAACGGCAGAAGACAATCTGCTTTATGCATCTGACGAAGAAGTATGGGAACTCTCCAAAAACAACTCCCCAAAGCTTATTGATGAAGGCAATTATAATCTTTTGTATAAAGAGCTTGACAAGACATTTCTATTTGAAACTGATAGAATAAAAGTATTGGCAAAAGATTCTTCCTATTTCATAAAAACGAGAAGATCAATTGACATCAAACCAATTGACGACAGATATATTCTTTGTAAAATAGGGGGGTTATTTCAATTAAAAGGCAAAAAAGTAGATACCATTCCCGGACTGAGCCCATTGAATCATTATGATTTTAGAAGTATAGACATTATTAATAAAAATGAAGTAATTGCCGGAAGTGAAAAAAAATTGTATCACATAACTCTTGCGGATAACAATTTTAAGATTCAAACTTTTGATATGGGTCGTTTTGTGACTTTAAATAATTTCCGTGCATTAAAAATTGAGGGCAATAATTTGTGGCTGGCCGGAAGGAGTATTATGTTAAAAGTGAATTTGGAACTATTGCTGAAAAAAGACAGTATAGTATCAACCTCGTATAATACAATAGCCCATTTTCTTCAGAATGACATCGACTTCAATTCACTTGTAATAACAAAAGACAAAACTGTTTTGGCCGGCTCAATGAGTGGTATGTTAGCCTTTAATGAAGATGAATTTCTTCCAAACAGTAATCCGCCAAGGCTAGATCTTTCAGAAATATTACTCTTTTCGGAACCCTTGGAAGATAGCCTGTACAGAATCAAAAATGAGTTGGTGCTTCCCTATCAAAAAAACTATTTGACGTTTAAAATGGAGGCAATAACCTTCACAAATCCGGAAGCCGTAAAATATAAATACAGATTAAAAGGGCTCCGCAACGGCAACGAATGGTCGCTGCCAACAGAAGATTCAAATGTTGTATTTTCATACTTACCTCCTGGGGAATATACTTTTGAATTCACTGCCAGCAATGGGAATGAAGTTTGGCAAATCACTCCCTTTCAATATTCTTTCAAAATAAAAGTTCCCTTTTGGCATACTTGGCTGTTTTGGGTTTCCACTTTATCCATAACTGTTTTGAGCATTTTTCTTTTTTACTATTTTAAAAACAAAGCAGAAAGAAAGCGAAATGAAGCCTATACACACAATCTTATAAAAGCCCAGGAAGATGAACGCACCCGCGTGGCCCGTGAACTTCATGACAGCGTAGGGCAAAAATTGATGCTTTTGACCAAAAAAACAAAAGCTATCGGTAATCCCGAAATGGAATTTTTAGCAAGTAATACTTTAGAAGAATTACGTACAATTTCTCGAGGTTTACATCCAGCAACTTTGGAAAGATTGGGCCCAACGGCAGCAATAAGAACAATGATAGACGAAGTAGATACAAACACAACAATATTTTTTACACACGAAATTGATGATATAGATGCTTGGTTAAGCAAAGAAGCATCGCTACATTTGTATAGAATTATTCAAGAAGTTCTAAACAATATGGTGAAACACGCCGAAGCCAAAGCCGCTTCCGTGACAATCGAAATAAAGAAAAATACCATTGAAGCAATTATTATTGACAATGGAAAGGGTTTTGAACACGCTGAAAAACTGAAAATGAGCGATAGTCTTGGAATGAAAACATTGCTGGAACGCGCTAAAATATTGCATTCTAAAATTGATATTAAAAGTCAAATTAACAAAGGAACTACGGTAACCCTGATTATTCCAATTTTAAATGATTGAAAAAAAAGACATTTCTATCGTTATTGCTGATGATCACCCAATGATTCTGAAAGGATTGAATGAAGAATTAACTGCGAATGATTATGACGTTGTGGGCAAAGCAATAAATGGCATGCAAGCATTAGAATTTATCTTAATCCATCACCCAACTATTGCCCTCTTAGATATTGATATGCCGCTACTCACAGGTTTTGAGGTGATAAAAATGGCAAAAGAAAAACAAGTTGCTACAAAATTTATAATCCTCTCGTTTCATAAAGAAAACAATTACATTTCGCAGGCCAAAGCACTTCAAATTAACGGCTATCTACTTAAAGAAGATTCCTTTTCAGAAATTGAACTGTGCATTCAACGCGTTTTAAAGAATGAAATATATTTCAGTCGTGCCTTTGAAGCATCTTCGTTGGAAAGTGTTTCAGATGATTTGAGGAGAATAAAGCATTTAACTTCTTCTGAAAAAACCATTTTAAAATTAGTTGCACAGCAAATGAGCAGTAATGATATTGCAGAAACGCTTTTTATTTCAATCCGTACCGTAGAAAAACACCGAAGCAATATTATCACAAAACTTGAACTTGAAAATACAAACAACGCATTGACGAATTGGGCATATTTTCATAGAAATGCAATTAAAGATCTCCAGAATTAATACCCAAAATCGGCTTTAATTTTATCAGCCTTATCTAATAATTTATCAAGGGTAATAAAATCTACTTCTTCCTTGTCATACGCTCCTTGAAAAGTTTTCATAGCTTTTTTCGGCTCTCCAGTTTCTTCATAAAAGCGACCCAAATAATAATCGCCGAGCACCGTATTTGGGTATTGTTTTTTTGCAAGTGCTGCAATTGCGCGTAATGATTCCCATTGACTTCTTTTTTCTGCGGCTGTGGCTGTGGCTATAAAATCATTCACGCGAATATTATTTGTTATCCCGAAAAGATCCTCGATCACTTTGTATTTATCAAAAAGATATTGACTAATTGGCGTGTCCATTTTCATTAATACTTCAGAGAATTCTTTTTTACTGATTGGTCTATACACCGAAAATATTTTTTCTAAAGCATTCGGAATACCGCGCCCACCTAAAGAATAATGGGTTGCGCCATCAAAATTGTCATAATAGTAATTAAAGGAAGAGCTTTTCAGCCCTCTTAGCTGTGCATTTAAAGATTCGGAAGATTCCATTAATCCTTTAATATCATCGGTTCCAGTAGCTAAATAATAAAATATTTTTCCTTGAATTTTCGGAATTCTTTCTACAAGTCTTTCATCAATCATCGGAGCCAAATCTGGGCTCAAATTAATGTAGCCATTAAGTAATGGTGGATCTTTAAAAAGGTAATAATTCAGAAAGTTTGCCGTAAAATCATGGCCAACGCCAATTATGAATTTTGCAGTGCGGTATTTTTTATCAATATATGGAATGAGTTCCATTCCTATAAATTCAAAAAATTTGGCGCCTTTATCGTTAGGCATGAAGGTTCTGTCATCATATGAACAATCGTCATAACGGCTATCGCCTTGCATAATACCTACAACAATGGACTCTGGCATGTCTTCCCAATAGCTAAAATAATCTACGTTTCCAGCAACAGGCTCAAAAAGATAATCGGCATCCAGCACCAAAACTATTGGGTATTTTTTGTCGATATTTTTTTCGTAATTTCTAGGAAGCTGAATTTTCAACCTTCGGGAATCACCGAGTTTAGCAGAGTTGAATTCTTCGTAAATAATTTGGGAAAAAGAAGCGTAATTAATGAATGCGCAAATAGCGAAAAGCAAGAATTTTTTCATTGGTTAGTTTTTTTAGCTGCGGAAAGATAACAAATTTTGAATTTGTGATTTTTCGAAATAAAAAATAATTCTGAAAATATTACAGCTTAAGCCGGTTGCGATTGTAAAGTGGAAGAAGCACCAGCGAAACTACACCGAAAAATACAATGGAACACATATTCGAAATCCAAACAATCCAACCAAAAGCCACCCCCACGGTTGTTGCAATACCGAAAACTGTCAAAATTCCTGCAACCGCGGCAGGATAGGTTCCAAAACCACTATTTGTAAAAGCAAAGGTGAAACTGCCCACCACAAATGTGATAATAATGGTACCAAAAGGAATGTTTGCCGTTTCGGGCAACGCGTGAAGTGCTGTGTAAAAAGAAAGCAAATACAGTCCCCAAATAATAAAGGTGTGAAAAAGAAACGCGCCTTTTTTCTTCATTTTTAAAATACTGAAAACACCTTCTTTTAGGCCCATTACGAAGTTTTTCAGTTTTTTATTAATGTTTGATTTTGAAAATTTAATGTAAAGCGGAATGCTTACGGAAACCAAAACAATTCCGAAGATAATGACGTACAAAAGTGAAGGTGGAATACTTTCAATTACATAATCATATAATACGTCAAACTTAATTATTAATGCCAATGCAGTAAAAAACAGAAGGAAAATAAGGTCAACAACTCTTTCAGAAATAATGGTTCCAAAACCTTTTTGAAAAGGGACATCTTCATATTTATCCAAAATAATTCCTCTCGAAACTTCACCGCTTTTTGGTATAAAAACGTTCATTAAATAAGCCACTGAAATTGCCATAAAATTGTTGGCCAATTTGGTCTTATAGCCCAATGGCTCTAACATAAAATTCCAACGATAAGATCTGGATAGATGGCTCAAAACACTAAAAATAACAGAAAGTATTACAAAACCATAATTTGCATCTGCAAAATATTTTTTGGTTTCTTCAAGCTGTTGTGGTGTGAAAGATTGATATATATACCAAATTAAGAAAATCCCCAACCCCAGTGGAACGGCAATCTGTAAAAATTTTGAAAGGGAGCGACTCAAGTTAGCGGAGTAGGTTTGTCTCCTCGTTCGGGAAAACTAATGCAGGTTTAAAGGCTTTGGCTTCTTCTAGTTCCATCAATGCGTATGTGATAAGTATAAGCACATCCCCGGGAGCTACGCGTCTGGCAGCGGCACCATTCAAAGTGATTTCGCCACTTTTACGCGGACCTGGAATGGCGTATGTTTCAAGACGTTCGCCATTATTATTGTTTACTATTTGAACTTTCTCGCCTTCAATAATGTTAGCGGCGTCCATTAAATCTTCGTCAATAGTAATGCTCCCGATATAATTTAAATCGGCGCCGGTAACTTTTACCCTATGGATTTTAGATTTTACTACGTGTATTTGCATGTTGCAAAGGTATTAATTTAAAGGCATATTATCAATTAGCCGAACTTCGCCCGCAAATGCCGCGATAAAAGCTCGATATTTTGAACCTTTATTTTTTCGCTTAGCCGTTTTGAGATTTTCCTCGTTGGCAATTTCAAAATATTCCAATTTCAAATTCGGGTTTTGCAAAAATCGTTCCGCAACCAAATCGTTCAAATCTGCGATGGAAATGGAACTGAATTTTTCCTGAACTTCTTTCAATGTTTTATAAATGATAGTTGATTCTTCAAATAGTTTTGCACTTAGTCGTTTGTTCCGCGAACTCATTGCAAGTCCGTTTTCTTCACGCAATATAGGGCATCCCACGATTTTTACGGAAAGTTTTTCAATATTGACTAACTTTTTCACAATCTGTAATTGCTGAAAATCTTTTTCACCAAAATAGGCTGTGTTAGGTTTTACAATTTTTAAAAGTTTACTCACAATGGTTCCCACTCCGTCAAAATGTCCTTTTCGGTGTTTGCCTTCCATTTCGTGTTCAAGATTGCCAAAATTGTATTTTTTTGCTGAAACGCTCTGTTCATACAAGTCTGAAACCTCTGGCAAATAAACAATCAATTCGCCTTTAAGATTTTTTATAAGTGAAATATCATCTTCTGGAGTACGTGGATATTTTTGAAGATCTGCACTATTATTAAATTGAGTTGGATTTACAAATATGCTCACAACCACAATGTCATTTTCACTTAATGCTTTTATTATCAAAGAGATATGACCCTCATGTAATGCGCCCATAGTTGGCACAAAACCTATTTTGTCATTTTTTTTAGTGGAAGTCAAGGCCTGCACCAATGATTCTTTCTGGGTATATATTACCATAAAATTGGGTTAAGAGCGGGCGAAATTAATATATTAAAGACAATCTACATAAATTTTCGTAATTTTGCGTGTTTTTAAACGCCTCGATGCTATGGGGCGAATTCCAAATAATACCTAAAAACCCAATAGATGAAAGATAAAAGAGTCTTGTATGTGTCTTCCGAAGTTATACCTTATCTTCCTGAGACCGAGATTTCTTCAATGTCGTTTGAAGCTCCGCGAATGATTAACAATAACGGCGGCCAGATCCGTATTTTCATGCCCCGTTATGGCAATATTAACGAAAGAAGGCATCAACTGCACGAAGTGATACGCCTTTCTGGAATGAACTTGGTAATCAACGATCTTGATATGCCCTTGATAATTAAAGTTGCTTCCATTCCGAAAGAGCGAATTCAGGTTTATTTTATTGATAATGAAGATTATTTTAAAAGAAAAGCCACCTACGCAGATGAAGAAGGAAATTTTTACAAAGACAATGACGAGCGTGCTATTTTCTTTGCAAAAGGTGTAATTGAAACTGTAAAGAAACTGAACTGGGCGCCAGATATTATCCACGTTCATGGATGGCTTGCTTCCTTTTTGCCATTATACCTTCGAAATTATTACGGTAACGAACCCCTTTTTGAAAATAGCAAAATAGTTACCTCTGTATACAATCAAGGCTTCGATGGAACGTTAGCTAAAAACACAATAGACAAAATTAGGTTTGATGCTATTGATGATGAAGCTATTAAAGAGTTGGAAGAACCCAATTATGTAAATATGATGAAAATTGCTATTAAAAATTCAGATGCAATAATTGTTGGTTCAGAAGAAATACCAAAGGAACTTGAAGAATATCTTAACAATCTCGAAATACCAGTGTTAAAATATCATAATATGGAAAATTTTTCGCAAGCATATTTAGACTTTTACAGCTCAAAAGTTTTAAAATAATTATTCTTCCCCTTAATGATAATACAAGCCATTACTGGAGTCTGAAAATATTCTAAAAATAAGTAATGGCAACGTGCATTTAAATCTTAAAAAATAATAATAAATACTGATGAAAATTAAAAATTTGTTGCCCATAGCTGGCGCTTTTTTCTTTATACTAATCGCATTATCATCTTGCAAAGAAGATATTACTACCATTGGATCTGAAATATTAGGCACTGAAATTCCCACAGGTATTTTAGATGATTCTCAGACAATTATTGCTTATAGCAGAAAACTTGGACCTTTGCAAAGCAACAGGCTTCCAGCATATCAGCTTGGAGTATATAACGATCCTGTATATGGAAAGTCAACTGTGAACTTACTTTCGCAACTTACACTAGAAACTAACGACCCAAAATTTGGAGAAAATGCCTCTTTAGATAGTGTTTTTGTTTATTTGCCGTATTATAGTATTGCAACTACTGAAGATAGTACAACCACCTATGAGCTTGATTCAATTTATGGTTCTTCGCCAATCAATATTTCGGTTTTTAAATCCAATTACTTTTTAAGAGATTACGACCCCAACTCAGGTTTTGAGGAATTTCAAAACTATTATACTACACAAGGACCACTTTTTGAAGAGTATTTAAAAACAGATACTATACTGGCCACAGTTGAAAATTTTATACCTACAAAGAATGGCTATGTTATAAATGAAGGAGAAGACAATGAGCAGCGATTACCACCTGGTCTACGCATTAAACTAGATTCTTTATTTTTCCAAAATAATATAATAAAAAAACAAGGTTCTGAAGTATTGCGAAACAGCAACAACTTCAAAGACTTCTTTAGAGGAATTTATTTTCAAGTGAATTCTCCAACAAACGATGGAAGTCTTTTCATTTTTGATGCTTCAAAAGCATTTATTTCCATCTTTTATAGTTTTGATGATGAAACAGAAACAAATGGACGCGGAAATGATGAATATAAATTAAACTTTGGGGGCATCAATGTAAATACTTTTACAAATCAATTGCCACAACAAATAGTTACTGCAATTGAAAATCCAAATATTCAAACAGGAAATGAAAATCTATATCTTCGTGGTGGCGATGGTATAATATCTGTAGTTGAACTTTTCGGAAAAGACAACGATAACAACGGTGTTGCAGATGATCTTGAAACACTTCGCGATAAAAAATGGATTATCAATGAAGCCAACCTTATTTTTTATGTAAACAAAGATTTAATAGTAGGTGGAGCAACTGAGCCTGAAAGAATTATAATCTACGACCTTAAAAACAGTAATGTTTTAGCAGATTATAACTTAGATACAACCAATGGTCTAGAAGCAGCAGATGCCTTGACTATCCATTATGGAAAATTGCAAAGAGGAAGCGATGAGAATGGAGAATACTACAAATTGAAAATTACCAATCACATCAGTAACTTAATTAATAAAGATAGTACCAATGTGCCTCTGGGAATTGTAGTATCACAAAACGTTCTGACCGTAACTACACAAAAACTTCAAAATCCAATGGAGCCTAGCATTGAACAAGTTCCGGCAGGTAGTGTTATTTCGCCCGAAGGCACTATTCTTTACGGAAACGCAACTCCGAATCAAGAAAAAAGATTAAAGCTTCAAATATATTATACTGAACCTAATTAAACGCTGCTTATGTGTGGAATTGTTGGCTATATTGGCAAAAGAGAAGCATACCCAATCATTCTAAACGGATTGAAACGTTTGGAGTATAGAGGCTATGACAGTGCAGGAATTGCACTTTTTGACGGCAACGACATTCAATTGTGCAAAACAAAAGGAAAGGTTGCAAACCTTGAAGAAAAAGCAAATAAGGAAATCTCACGCAAAGGAAGTCTTGGCATTGGCCATACTCGTTGGGCAACTCATGGCGTTCCTAATGATGTGAACAGTCATCCCCATTATTCAAATAGTGGAGATTTGGTAATCATCCACAATGGAATTATAGAAAACTACGATTCCCTTAAAAAAGAATTAATAAAACGTGGTTACACATTTTCTTCAGATACAGATACTGAAGTATTGGTAAACCTTATTGAAGATATTCAAATAAACGAAAAAGTAAAACTTGGAAAAGCCGTTCAAATTGCTTTGAACCAAGTTGTAGGCGCTTATGCCATCGCTCTTTTCGACAAGAAAAAGCCTGATGAAATTGTGGTTGCTAAACTTGGGAGCCCTTTAGCAATAGGTGTTGGTGAAGGCGAATTTTTTGTTGCCAGCGATGCTTCCCCTTTTATTGAATTTACCAATAACGCAATTTATTTGGAAGATGAGGAAATGGCGATCATCCGCCTTGGGCGTGATGTAAAAGTTCGGAAAATAAAAGGAGACAAACTTGTGGCTCCATACATTCAAGAGCTACAACTGAACCTTGAGCAAATTGAAAAAGGTGGTTATGACCATTTTATGCTTAAGGAAATTCACGAACAACCTGCTGTAATTAAGGACACCTATCGCGGACGCTTACTTGCTGAAAAAGGAATTGTAAAACTTGGCGGACTTGAGGATTACATTGAAAAATTCATTAACGCAGATCGTATTATTATCGTTGCCTGCGGAACTTCTTGGCATGCCGGATTAGTTGCCGAATATATTTTTGAGGATTTGGTACGCATTCCTGTTGAAGTTGAATACGCTTCAGAATTCCGTTACCGAAATCCAGTTATTTCAGAAAATGATGTGGTTATAGCCATTTCACAAAGTGGTGAAACCGCAGATACATTGGCGGCAATAAAACTTGCAAAGTCAAAGGGCGCATTTGTTTATGGCGTATGTAATGTAGTTGGCTCCACAATTTCAAGAGAAACCAACAGCGGAACTTATACCCATGCTGGGCCAGAAATTGGCGTTGCTTCAACTAAAGCTTTTACTACACAAATAACGGTTTTGGCAATGATAGCACTGCGCTTGGCAAAAGCAAAAGGAACTATTGGCCATCGCGATTTTATGCTTTATTTGCGTGAATTGGAACTTATTCCAAACCACGTAGAGGAGGCTTTAAAAACAGAAGACAAAATAAAAGAAATAGCCGCAGTTTTTAAAGACGTTCGCAATTTCCTTTATTTGGGAAGAGGTTACAATTTCCCAGTAGCTTTAGAAGGCGCCTTGAAACTAAAAGAAATTTCTTATATACACGCCGAAGGTTATCCAGCCGCCGAAATGAAACACGGCCCCATTGCTCTAATTGACGAACAAATGCCCGTTGTAGTTATCGCTATAAAAAGTGACCATTACGATAAAGTTGTGAGTAATATTCAAGAAATAAAGGCTAGAAAAGGGAAAATTATAGCAGTAGTTTCAAAAGGAGATACAGCTGTTAGGGAGCTTGCAGACTATGTGATGGAGGTGCCTCACACTCCAGAAGCATTATCACCTTTGGTTACGACTATTCCTTTACAATTATTGTCATACCATATTGCGGTTATGCTGGGTAGAAATGTGGATCAACCAAGGAATTTGGCGAAATCTGTTACTGTAGAATAAATTCTACTATAAACATTTTTCTTTATTTTTCTTTGCAAAATTTACAAGAATCCCCTGTATTATTGAGTAGGCAATTAAAAATCCAAAAAACAAATATTGATAATTGGAATCACCTTTGAAGAGCGCTGCCGAAGCAATTATTAGAGCTGCCCAAATCAATGCGTTTGTTAATATAATTTTTTTCATACGCTATAAGTAAATCTTTTGTGCTAATTGTTACATAATTCTTTTCAGTAGTTTAAATTTAGACTATGAAATTCATCAAATTCATTTCAGGCGCTCATTTAATGAAAATTCTTTTTTTAGCTATAATATATTTTTTAGCTTTCTCCTGTATCCCACTTCAGATTGCTCCAAATATAGATGGCGCAAAGATTTACAAAGGAAAAAAATTCAAAAGAAAACTTCCCAAACAACACGTTTATGTTTTTGAGGATCCAAAAGACGCAAACGAATTTTATACTTATATTAATGCCAAGTATAAAATTGACTATGATGATGGGGGCGGAAATGTTCTCATCATAATAAATCAAAAAAAATATTACCTCACTTTCTACGAAGTAGAACGGAATACACAAACCGTGAACTTAATACCGATGATTATTGATGCCGCTTTAGACGAAAAGGGATACGGATCCACTCTTGAAGATTTTTATTATTCCCGCTCGGGAGCCTGGTATATCGCGTTGACGGTAAGCGATGACGATTTCAACGACAACTTAAAAGAAGACGATCCCGCACATAAACAGATACTAAAACATTTGGACAATTTGCGAAACGAATACCTTACTACCGCGAATTATATGGAAGTCTATTTAAAATACCAATAATCTCTTTCCATTTTCAATTTCACATTTCCCATTTCGTATTTCATATTTAAATTGATACTTTTATTACAATGAAAGTCATAAACCTCATTTCTGGACCGCGAAATCTTTCCACGGCTTTAATGTATTCTTTCGCTCAGCGTGAAGACACCACCGTTTTGGACGAACCTTTTTACGGCTATTATCTTCAAAACGCCTCTTTGGAAAACGAACATCCCTCGCAAAAGGAAATACTTCAATCGATGGAGCTGAAAGAGCAGAAAATAGTTAGAGCAATAAATTCTCTTTCCGAAAAGCAACATGTATTTGTAAAAGGCATGGCGCACCATTATTTGACAGATACGCCTAACTTTATTCTGGATTGGGAAAATGTAATCCTGATTCGGCATCCCAAAAAGTTGATCGCTTCCTTTTCAAAAGTGATTCACGAACCAACTTTAAACGATATCGGCATCAAAAAAGCCTCAGAATTATTTTTGTTTTTGAAGGAAAACGGAAAAACTCCAATAGTGATTGACAGCGATGAACTATTAAAAAACCCTGAAATCTATCTCAAAAAACTATGTGATTTATTAGATATTCCTTTTTCTGAAAAAATGCTTCAATGGAAAAAAGGCGGAATTCCGGAAGATGGTATTTGGGCAAAACATTGGTACGGTAATGTTCATCATTCTGAAGGCTTTGCAATTCAAAAAAGTAGCTCACAGCCTTTACCAAAACATTTAGAACCTTTGCTAAAACACGCGCTGCCTTATTATGAAACCTTAAAAAATAATATTTTAATAAACGATTGATATGCTTCAAAAATCCAATCCCAAGAACGACAACATTCAAGTTTTTATAAAAGACAAACTATATCCACGAAGCGAAGCAAAAGTTTCGGTTTTTGACAGTTCCGTGCAAGGAGGCGATGCGGTTTGGGAAGGTTTGCGCGTGTATCCAGAAGGCATTGTATGTTTGGACAAACACTTGACCCGTTTGCACGAATCAGCAAAAACATTGCTATTTGCAGATATTCCTTCTAAAGATTTCATAAAAAAAGCAATAAAGCAAACCCTCGATGCTAATGGAATGACGGATGATACACACATTCGTTTGACGTTAACACGAGGCGAAAAAATAACAAGCGGAATGGATCCGAGGCTAAACCAAAACGGTTCCTGCTTAATTGTTTTAGCAGAATGGAAACCTTTGGTTTACGACAATAATCACGGAATAAAAGTGATAAGTACCAGCCAGCGTCGCAACTCACCGCAATTTTTGGATAGTAAAATCCACCATAACAACTTGCTCAATAATATTATTGCAAAAATACAGGCTAACGTTGCCGGAAAAGACGCTGGTTTAATGCTGGACGATCGCGGATTTATAGCTGAACTGAACGGCAGCAATCTTTTTATGGTAAAGAATGGAAAGGTTTTTACGCCTTTCGGCCACGCTTGCTTGCCCGGTATTACTCGAAATTCCGTGATGGAAATGTGCCAAAAACATAAAATCGAAATTATTGAAGCAGACATTACGCTTTCCCAATTCTACAATGCTGATGGCGTTTTTGCAACAGGAACAATGGGAGAACTTACTCCGGTTGTTGAAATTGATGGACGTATCATTTCCAAAGATAATTCACTTCAGAAAAGGATAATCGAGCTTTTTTCAAAAGAGGTTCGTGGTTTGTGTGAAAAGCTTTGATTACCTTCCACCAATATAAACTTCGATTTAAAAGAAATATTTATATGAGATTTTTTATTCTTTCCTTACTCGTATTTATAATAAGTTGTGCTCCCAATAAGATTATTAAAGAACATCGTTATCCAAATAATAATATAAAATTGGAGAAATTAGATGTTGAAGCCTTTTTTTCAGCAAATGATGAAACCGCCAAAGATTATGTAATAAAAGTATCAAGAACTGGATATAACAATACTGTTAATAGGATTGAAAAGACATTTTTAAAAACTAATAAGGTAGTTTTGATTTCTGGTGGTTTAATTAATAGTGGAAGTAGAATTGGTGTATATCGAGTTAATTTTCAAAAAGATATATATGATCCAGAAAAACCTTTTACTGAACGAACTGTATTTTACCCAAACGGGGGAATTTTTATTCAAGGACATTATTTTACTGGTTTGGAATTTATATACAAGGATGATTATAAAATGCGCCCATATAATTATGAAGAAGGAATCTGGAAATATTATGATAGACAGGGAAAAGTAATAAAGACAATAGATTATGATTCGTATTTTGAATTTAAATTAAAAAACGTTTTAGATTATATAAAAGTTAATAATTATGAAGAAACGTATATAAATCGGCCAATTGACAGATATCTTAATGAAGAAACCAATAAAGGTTATTGGAATATTCGAATCTTAAATAATGAAGGTAGATTTAAGCTAGTGCTAGATGGGAAAACCGGTGAAGTAATATCTAAACAAAAATATAGAATAGAATTCTGATAATGAGTGAAATTTTCACTGTCAAAAGTTTATATTTTTTCAGACATAACAAATTTTAAAAAACAATTAAATCTCTTCGCAAAAAACTTCAACTTTTTAAAGATTGGGGTTGCAAATTTCATTCAGAAAAAACTATCTTTGCACCGTTCAAAACAGGGGTGGTTTTTTCGCCCTTAGATAACTATAAAATAAACAGTTACTCATGTCACAAAGCATAGGAAAAGTTGCACAGATTATTGGCCCGGTAGTTGACGTTG
>JBBSOQ010000002.1:0-221192 GCA_038259585.1 Flavobacteriales bacterium
ACAAAGGTATTGTACGTAACTTTACAAACTTTGGTGTTTTTGTTGAATTAGAAGAAGGTATTGATGGTCTTATCTACATAAGCGATCTTTCTTGGACTAAGAAAATTAAGCACCCAAGTGAGTTTACCAATATTGGTGACACACTTGAAGTGGTTGTATTGGAATTGGATGTTGAAGGCCGTAAACTTAGTTTAGGTCACAAACAAACCGAAGAAAACCCTTGGGATAAATACGAAGCTGAATTTGCTGTTGGAACTAAGCACACTGCTACAATTGCTGAAGTAGTTGACAAAGGAGCAACAATAAACTTCAACGATGATATCGTAGCATTCGTACCAAGCCGTCATCTTGAAAAAGAAGATGGTTCTATGTTGAAGAAAGGTGACGAAGCAGAATTCCAAATTATTGAATTCAACAAAGAATTCAAGAAAGTGGTTGCTTCACATATGATACTTCACAAAGAAGAAGAAGCGAAAATTGTAAAAGAAGCTGTTAAAAAACAAATAGCATCTGAAGCAGAAGCAAAACCAACTCTTGGTGATGCCAACTCTAAATTACAAGAGCTTAAAGACAAAATGGACGGTAAAAAATAATCGTTTCATTTATAAATAAAGAAAAGCCTTTCGGAAACGAGAGGCTTTTTTTATGTCTTAAAAATTTACCTTTTATGGTTCCTCCCATTTTTTCAAGGGGAGGTGCCGAAAGGCGGAGGGGTAAAAGCTTCATCTAAAATTTTGATATAATATTTATAAAAAAAATGTATTTTTGCTTTCTGAATACAATTCAGAACTTCCTATGAGCCAAAAAGTGTTACTGAACGCAACCGAGATAAACATTGCGCTTAACCGTTTGGCTTGTCAATTGATCGAAAAACATGACGACTTTTCAAAAACTGTACTTATCGGAATCCAACCTCGAGGGGTATTTTTAGCTGAAAGGCTGAAAACGTTATTGGAAACTGAATACAAGATCAAAAACATCAAACTTGGATATTTAGATATTACTTTTTATAGGGATGACTTTAGAAGAGGTGAAAAACCATTGGAAGCTAACAAAACCAAAATTGATTTTATTGTTGAAAATAAGAACGTTGTTTTTATAGACGACGTGCTTTTTACGGGAAGAAGCATAAATTCTGCATTGACAGCGATGCAATCTTTTGGAAGACCTTCAGAAATTGAATTGCTTACTTTAATTGACCGCCGTTTTAGCCGTCATCTACCAATTCAGCCAGATTATAGAGGAAGACAGGTAGATGCTATTAACGGTGAAAAAGTAAAGGTTTGTTGGAAGGAGAACGATGGGGAAGATGCTGTTTATTTAATTAATTAAAATTATTAAGCTAAAAGCTGAAAGAAATATAAAATGAGCGAACTAAGTGTAAACCACTTACTGGGAATAAAATACATCACCGAAGCCGATATCCAACTTATCTTCGAAACGGCAGATCATTTTAAGGAAGTTATAAATAGGCCTATCAAAAAAGTCCCATCGCTTCGAGATATTACCATCGCCAATCTTTTCTTTGAAAACAGTACAAGAACTAAGCTTTCCTTTGAACTCGCGGAGAAAAGGCTCTCTGCCGATGTTATAAACTTTGCTTCGTCAAGTTCCTCAGTAACAAAAGGCGAAACACTTATTGATACCGTAAACAACATCCTTTCAATGAAAGTCGATATGGTTGTGATGCGCCACCCAAATCCTGGCGCAGGAATATTTCTTTCAAAACACGTTGATGCAAGTATTATAAACGCTGGAGACGGCGCGCACGAACACCCAACCCAAGCACTGTTGGACAGTTATTCCATTCGAGAAAAACTAGGAGATGTTGCCGGAAAAAAGGTTGTTATTGTAGGAGATATTCTCCATTCACGAGTTGCATTATCAAATATTTTCGCGCTTCAAAAACTTGGAGCTAAAGTTAAAGTATGCGGTCCTAAAACGCTTATTCCAAAATATATAGATAAACTTAATGTAGGGGTTGAAACCAATCTTCGCAAAGCTTTGGAATGGTGTGATGTTGCAAATATGCTCCGCGTGCAAAATGAACGGATGGATATTAGTTATTTTCCAACAACCAGAGAATATACACAGCAATTCGGTTTAAACAAAAACATACTCGATTCGCTGAATAAAGAAATTGTAGTAATGCACCCGGGTCCAATAAACCGCGGCGTTGAAATTACAAGCGATGTTGCAGACAGCAAACAATCCATTATTTTGGAACAAGTTCAAAATGGAGTTGCCATTCGGATGGCGGTTATCTATTTATTAGCTTCAAAAATTAAACATCATGAAGATTGAGAATCATCCAAATTTCGTGGTTCTTGAAGATGAAAAGGACGATATTATAGACTTTGCTTCCTTTATTGAAAGTCAAGTCCCTTCAAAATACAAAGGGCAAAATGTAGTTTTGAATCTGTTGAAATATAATTCACTGGACCTTCCACAGCTATTGCAATTTCTTAAAACCTCCAATCTTCATCGCAAAACAAAACAATCTTTCGTGATCGTTAATGACGCAATTGAGGTTGATGAAATTCCATTTGAAATGATTGTGGTACCAACGCTACAAGAAGCTGGTGATATTATTGAAATGGAAGAGATTGAAAGGGATCTAGGATTTTAGATTTACGATTGTGGATTTTCTAAATCTCAAATTTCAAATTCCCAAATTCCAAATCGTCAATCTAAAATCGTATATCGTAAATGAAACTAACAATCCTAGGATGTCATTCCGCAACACCGACAGTTTCCGCGCATCCAACTGCGCAGGTTTTGGAGATGAAGGGACATCTGTTTTTGATTGATTGTGGTGAAGGAACCCAAACCCAGTTGCGGAAATACAAGATTAAATTTTCAAGAATTAAACACATATTTATTTCTCATTTACACGGGGATCATTTTTTTGGCTTGCCTGGTCTTATTTCCACATTTTTACTTTTAGGAAGGGAAGCTGAACTTCACGTTTATGGGCCTAAAGGAATAAAGGAAGCGATTTTACTTCTTCTAAAATTAGGAAAGACTTATACTAATTATCCATTGTATTTTCACGAATTAGAAGAAACTACTCCTCAAATTATTTTTGAGGATGAAAAAGTTTCTGTGGAAACCATTCCACTAAAACACAGAGTTTATACGAATGGATTTCTTTTCAAAGAAAAACCGGATGATCGAAAATTGAATATTGATGCCGCCCGCGATTTCAATATTGATTTAAGTTATTACAACAAAATAAAGCAGGGTTTTGATGTTGAAAATAAAGAAGGGAAATTAATTTCTAACAAGGAAATAACTTTTGATCCGCCACCCATAAAATGCTACGCTTATTGCAGCGACACTGCTTGGAATCCTGAAATGGTTCCTCAAATTGAAAACGCAACGGTTTTATATCACGAATCTACTTTTTTGGAAGAACACCATCATCTTTGTGAAAAGACCAAGCATAGTACCGCAAAAGAAGCGGCAGCAATTGCTAAAAAAGCGAATGTTGGCAATTTAATACTTGGTCATTATTCAGGTCGATATGGAAATTTGGAACTTTTCAGAAAAGAGGCCCAGGAAGTTTTTGAAAACGTAGAATTGGCCGAAGACGGCAAACATTTTTCTTTTTAAATTTTAATAGAGATTTAATAAACGCTTGTTTTAAAGATTGTCCAAAACTCTTAACTTGCGTTAAAACTTAAGCTATGTCTGAAAAACTTCATCATTACCGAAAATCCTATGAAAAAGGGGAGCTTTCAGAAACATCGGTTGATAAGAACCCGATGCAGCAATTTCGCACTTGGTTTTTTGAAGTAAAGGAAAATGGCGGTGTGGATGAAGTGAATGCAATGACCATTTCAACTATTGGAACAGACGGTTTTCCAAAGGGCAGGGTGGTTCTTCTTAAAAAATATGATGAAAATGGGTTTTACTTTTACACGAATTACAACAGTGAAAAAGGAAAGTCTATAGCAAATAACAATAAAGTTTCCCTTTCCTTTTTTTGGCCAAATATGGAAAGACAGATAATTATTAAAGGAACCGTTGAAAAAACTTCAGAAGCAGATTCAACAAATTATTTTCATTCCAGACCAAAGGGAAGTCAGTTGGGTGCAGCGGTTTCACATCAAAGTGCAGTTGTAAAATCACGAGAAGTTTTGGAAAAAAATCTCGCAGAACTTGAAAAAATATATGAAAATCAAGAAATTCCAAAGCCTGAAGAATGGGGTGGTTTTTTGGTTAAACCGATTTCTGTTGAATTTTGGCAGGGTAGACCAAACCGATTGCACGACAGAATTCGTTATAAGTTGAAGGATGCTGATTGGAATATAGAGCGTTTGGCTCCTTAAAAATTAGCGGTTACATAGATTTATAAAATTAACTAATTACCAAAAAAATTAAGAATTATATTATGAAAACACTTTACTTGGTAAGACATGCAAAATCATCATGGAAGCATGATGTTGACGACCATAAACGTCCATTGAAAACTAGGGGAGAGCGCGATGGTCGCTTAGTTTCAAAAAAAGCTAGTGAAGAAATTGAACCACCACAGAAAATAATATGTAGTGATGCAACGCGAGCGTTATCAACAGCTCAGTTTTTTAAAGAAGCATTAAAAATTAACGATGCAAATTTTGAAACAAATCACGAGCTTTATGATTTTAGCGGACAGAGCGTGATGCGGATTATAAAATCACTGGACGACAATTTAGAAAAAGTAATGATTGTTGGCCATAACCACGCCTTCACTTCTGTTGCAAATATGCTTGGAAACCGTTATATTGAAAACGTTCCTACCTGTGGCTTTGTAATGTTGCAGTTTGACGAAAAAAAATGGAGCACTATAACCACGGGTAAAACCGTAAAAACAATTTTCCCAAGGGACTTAAATAATGACTGAAAAAGTTGCTACACATACGCACGTTCGAAATCATTACAACAACAGGGAATTAAGCTGGCTTCAGTTTAATGCTCGAGTTTTGCAAGAAGCGAATGATAAGAAAATACCATTGATAGAAAGACTTCGGTTTTTAGGAATTTTCTCTAACAATCTTGATGAATTCTTCAAAGTACGGTATGCGACCATAAAGCGAATTGTGGAAGCAGGAAAGATGGGGCGTAACTTTTTGGGAGGTATTTCAGCCAAAGATCTTTTGGAAGAAATTACCCATACAGTAATAGAACAACAGGCAAACAGTTTAAAAATTCTGAGCGATATCCAAAAGGAACTTCGGAAGGAGAATATTTTTATAATCAATGAAACAGAGGTTTCTGCGGAACAAAGCAAATTTATTTCAGAATATTTTGTTCGGCATGTAAGTCCTGCCATGATGACTATTATGATTGGCGAATTGGAAGAATTCCCAAGTCTGCGTGATAGTGCGGCGTATCTTGCGATTACAATGGTGATGAGCAAAGAGGATGATACTTTTGAAGCAAAACATAACTATGCACTTATAGAAATTCCTCGCACCATAGATAGGTTTGTAGTGCTTCCGCAACAAGGAGAAAAGCAGTTTGTGATTATTCTCGATGATCTTATTCGCCATTGTTTGCAGAATATATTTAGCATTTTCAAATATGAAAGCATTTCGGCTCATATGATTAAAATTACGCGCGATGCTGAGCTAGACATTGACAGTGATTTAAGCCGAAGTTTTATTGATAAAATTTCAAAAAGTGTAAAAAACCGAAGTGTGGGAGATCCAGTTCGTTTTGTTTATGATAAAAGCATAAATAAGAAAACGCTTCATTTCCTATTACAAAAAATGGGTATTGACAAAACGGACAGTATTATTCCTGGAGGACGTTATCACAATCGCCGTGATTATATGAATTTTCCACGCTTGGGAAGACCCGATCTCCAATACGAACCAAAAGAACCCTTACCAATTCCAGGGTTAAGCCTTCAGGGAAGTTTGTTTGATAAAATTGTTGAAAAGGACTATTTGCTTCACACTCCCTACCAAACCTTTATGTATGTGGTGAAGTTTTTACGAGAAGCGGCGTTAGATCCAAAAGTGAAATCTATCAAAATAACAATATATCGTTTGGCAGAAGTATCGCACATTGCCAGTTCACTTATAAATGCGAAAAAGAACGGAAAAGATGTAACAGTCCAAATTGAACTACAGGCCCGTTTTGACGAAGAGGCAAATATAGAATATGCAGAATTGCTACAAAGCGAAGACGTAAGGCTCATTTTTGGCGTGAAAGGATTGAAGGTTCACTGTAAAACCTGCGTTGTTGAAAGACTGGAGAATGATAAACTGGTTCGTTATGGAATTTTAAGTACTGGAAATTTCAATGAATCTACAGCGCGACTCTATACAGATTATACTCTTTTCACCGCAGACCAAAGAATATGTAAAGAGATAAACAAAGTCTTTGAATTTTTCGAAGTGAATTATCAAGTCAAGAAATACCGTCACCTTATACTTTCACCACATTATACTAGAAACGCACTATATCATCTGATTGATGCGGAAATAAAGAACAAAAAAGCAGGATTGCCAAGCGGCATCAAATTGAAACTTAATAGTCTTTCCGATTTTAAGATGATTGATAAGCTGTATGAAGCGAGTCGAGCAGGAGTGAAAATAAAAATGATTGTCCGCGGTATTTGTTGTTTAATTCCTGGAGTGAAAGGTATGAGCGAGAATATTGAAGCAATAAGTATTGTTGGTAAATATTTGGAGCATCCACGATTGTTCATTTTTGAGAATGCTGGTCATACAAAAGTGTATATTTCTTCTGCAGATTTTATGGGGAGAAATCTTGACAACCGTGTAGAAATTACCTGTCCAATTTACGATGAAGATATTAAAACCGAAATTTTAGAAAACTTTGCAATTGGTTGGAGTGATAACGTGAAGGCTCGTGTAATAAGCATTAAAAATGATAATGCTTACCTTAAGAACAACAAGCCACCGGTACGTTCCCAATTTATGATGTATGACTATTATTTAAATAAACTTGAAGTAAACTAATTTGTTGAACATTGAAAAATACGGCGCAGTAGATATTGGCAGTAATGCCATCCGTTTGCTGGTTGCCACTGTGGTTGAGCAGGAGGGAAAGGATACACTTTTTAAGAAAACTTCTTTGGTGCGTGTGCCAATTCGTTTGGGAGCTGATGTTTTTCTTGAGGGAAAAATTTCTGAAAGCAACGCAAAAAGGATGATTGATGCAATGATGGCTTTCAAGCTCTTGATGAAAACCCACGGAATAAAAAGATATAGAGCTTGTGCTACTTCGGCTATGCGGGAGGCTTCAAACGGACGCGAGATTGCGGACCGTATTGAAAAAGAGAGCGGACTTGCCATAAATATTATAGACGGATTTGATGAAGCTGCCATTATAGCTTCTACAGATTTGAAGAGTCTGATTCAGGACGATAAAGCATTTCTTTATGTAGATGTGGGCGGAGGAAGTTCAGAATTTACCGTTTTTGCAAATGGCCATATTGTAGCTTCCCAAACTTTTAAACTAGGAACTGTAAGGCTTCTCGAAAATCGTGTTGACGAGAGTATTTGGGATGATATGGAAACTTGGATAAAAACTGAAACTAAGGAATATCAAAAAATTTCAATGATAGGTAGTGGGGGAAACATTAATAGCATCTATAAAAAGAGCGGAAAGAAAATAGGAAGTCCGTTAAGCTATTTTTATCTTTCTTCGTACTATGAGCTCATAAAATCGCTTACCTATGAGGAACGCATTACTGAATTGGATATGAACCCAGACCGTGCTGACGTTGTGGTTCCTGCAACACGAATTTATCTTTGTGCAATGAAATGGAGCAAGGCGAAGAATATGTTTGTTCCTAAAATTGGACTTAGCGACGGGATTATTAAGAGTCTTTACAATGAAAAGATTGCTGCGGAAATGGAAGTTAATTAATAAGGATTTTAAAATTACCTTAACGCGCGATTCGATTTAAAACTTCCTTTTGAAGCAGATATTTTTCCAGCATCCAAATAACGTTTAGTCACTGCGGCTCTGTTTTGTGCATGTGTCATTGGTGAAGAACCGTAGGTTTCGCGTAGCTTAAGATATTGATTTATAACTTTCATTTCTTCCAAATCTCCACCATTTTTTAGCTGATCAAAAGAAAGTCCAGAGTTACTTATAGCCGCAGCTACGCAAGGCCACAGATATCCTGGTCTATTTACATGATTGTCCAAAAAAAGCGCTGCCGCATATTCTGAGGATATTAAATCATATAGCGTGTTACCTCCTAATTTATTCGTTTTATTAAAATAGAAAAGATTGAAACGATTGATGGCGTGCAAAATTTGTACAGCACAAACCCGTTGATCCATTCCTGCAGCAACAAAACGATATGCCGCCTTGTTACTTCGAAAAAATTGTTTTTCTTCAGCTGAAGCTACCTTTTTGTTTTTGTGAGTCAGATAACCGTAGGTGGAATTTGTATCTGAAGATATATCTACACCAAATTGCCCACAAAACTGTTGAAAAGCATCGGGATATTTTTCCTTTACCAACTTTATAAGGGCTGGCAATTCCCCTTGGTCAGTTCCTGCACCCAACGTCCATTGAAACATTCCGAAACTCATAAAGGAGTTATCCCAAGTATTCACTGCATCTAGATTACCTTCGTTTTCAGAGGTTGCCAATAATGCATTTACTTCTGATTTACTGATTTTCAAATCAGATAATATTGTTGGGTTTTGCTGAATAAATGTTTCGGTAACTTGACTACCAGGTCTAAAAATTCCTTTTTTAAACATTTTACCCAAATAACTTCTAGTAGTATCTGTTTGGTATTGATAATAAATTCGTGGATCTTCAACAATAATAACAACATCTGCGCGCTCGGTACTGGCTTCGGGTTGGCTTTCTATGGGTAATTGCAATATTTGGCCAACTTCAATTTTACTTGGATTTACAATATTGTTCAATTCCGCAATTTCGCGCCATTTGGCCGTCGCTCCTAATTGTTTAAATGCTATTGAACCTAAAGAATCGCCGCTTTTAATGGTGTATGTTTTCATTATAATTTTGGTTAGTTTCTATCAAATATACACAATATCAGATGTTTATGATATTGTGTTTTGGATTTTAATAATTAGTAGTGAGACTTGAGAGTTTAGACTGGGGGCGGGAGTTGTAGTTTTGAAATTTATTAGATGAATTATCACTTTGTCGTCGGTTATTTTCGTTGGCAAGGAGGAATTATCTATTGGAAGGTTGGACTTTTTTTATTTTACAAATACAAAAAGTAGTATCCTTTACAAACCATTTGGAAGTTTTGGAACGCTGATCAACTTTTTCCACTTCTAGCCCGAAAGGTGTTATCTACTTTAGTGTATAGAGGTAGCTGAATATGTAATTACGATTACTAAAAGGGTGGTGAAGGTTTTGATGGGGATGATTTAATTCAAAATGTTGTATTAAACAATGATTATTCTTCCAGTGATTTATCGTCAGAATTTTTATCTTCTTTTCGTGGGGACAGCTTATACATTAGCCAGCCGAAACCAACGACTAAATGTAGTATGATGATAATGATAACGACAATAGAAAATGTGCTCATGAGTTACGATTACTGTTTTTTAATTCGGTTTTGCATTTTTTTAAGTTCTTTTTCCTCCATTTGTGCACTAATAAACGGAATACGTGGAGCTAGAAAATAACCTGTCAAGCTTGCAAAAAGTATTGGAATAAAATATGTAAATCCTGTGAGCGTTGCTAAAAGAATAGTTGTACTCATAGGCGTTCGCGTTACGCAAGCATTTATCGCAGCCATACAACTAACAATGGTTAACGAAAGACTGATTGATGGGAAAATGCTATGAATCAATAATCCAAGCGCCGTTCCGCAGAAAAATAGCGGAATGATAAATCCACCGCGCCATCCAGAAGTTACGGTGATAGCGATAGCGATTATTTTAAAGATAAGTACAGCTGCCAAAAATTCCATGGTAAGATCTCCCGTAAGCAGTTGGTTGATTTCAAAATGACTGAAATATCTTGTAAGCGGAATATAAAACGCGATGGTTCCAAGTAAAAGACCGCCAATCAAAGTTTTCACATATATGGGCGATTTTAGTTTTCCGAAAAGGTTTTTAAAGAATTTGGTGCAAAAAATAAAACCCCAACCTACAACAGTTGCAATTATTGCGAAAAAGACAGCCCAGGCAAAATCGAAAACGGTTGTCATTTCATAAGCGGGAAGATTCCAAGCCGGACCAATTCCCAAATGCACAATTAGGGCGAAAACAATATAACTGAAACCACTGGCAACAAGGGCTGGAATAATGGCTTGATAGTACTCCACGGCGTGTTTGTGATGAAGTATTTCCAAAGCGAAAAGACTTCCGCCCAACGGTGCGCCGAAAAGTGCAGTAAAACCTGAAGCCATACCCGCGATGCTTAACGAACGTAGTTCTTCGCCCTTTAATCTGAAAATTTTTCCAATCCAAGAACCTGTGGAACCAGTAACCTGAACCAATGGTGATTCTGGGCCCAAACTTCCACCAGACGCCACGCAAAGCAACGAAGACAAAATCATGGAAGGATTATTTTTGGGATCCAACTTTCCTTTGTTGAAGCGAATGTTGTTTACTATTAATTGCATTTCACCCGGATCGCCAATGAAATAGATTATTAAACCCGCCAAAAGTCCGCAAATAGCCATTACGGGAATGACGAGCCAACCTTGATAGACTGCTAAAAAATCGGTAAGAAACATTAAGACTACCCAATAAGCGCCAGATATTAAGCCGCCAAGCAAACCCAGAACGGCCCAAAGAATGAACATACGGCTAAAAACAAAAGGATTAAAGCGGATTGGCTTATCCAGTATATCGGTATATTTTACGAGTTTTCTCCTTCTTCTGATTTTCATAGGGAAGAATTTATTTTTTATCCGTGAATGGATTGATGTTTACTTAAATCTCTCATTACTTCTGCCTCAAAAGAAAGCAAGTCGTTCCATTTTTGATCCACTTCTTTTCTATCGCCGTATTTGCGAGCAAAACCCAGAAACATAGTGTAGTGGTTTGCTTCGCTGACCATTAATTTCCTGTAGAATTCGGCCAGTTCTTTATCTTCCAATTCTTCACTTAAAAGCCTAAAACGTTCACAGCTTCTGGCTTCAATCAATGCAGCATATAATAATCTATGCACAAGTTGTGTGGTTCGGCTGCCACCTTTTGGGAAGAATTGAATAATTTGCATTACATATTCGTCTTTTCTATCGCGACCCAAAACCCAACCATTTTCTAGGATTTTGTCGTGAACCATTTTGAAATGACTGATTTCTTCTTTTACCAAAGCAATCATTTCCTGAATCAAATCAGTATATTCTGGAAAACTTACAATTAACGAAACAGCTGTGGAAGCAGCTTTTTGCTCACACCAAGCGTGATCTGTAAGAATATCTTCTATATTTTTTTCAACAATGTTTACCCAACGGGGGTCTGTGGGAAGTTTTAAACCAAGCATAATAAAAGTTTCAGGTTCAAGGTTTCAAGTTTCAAGTTCTTTTCTAAGATAATCAGTATTTGAACGGATCCGAAACAAAATTTTTAAATGTCGAGATCAAATTCCTTCCGCAATTTTTCAATCATCGGATTCATTTCCTTCATTTTTTCAAATTTTTCACGCGTAGTGTAAGCGTACTTTTTTTCTGAAGTTTCATTTACGGTTATATCTAAATCTATATCATAATTCTGAAGTTTTTCACGTAGAAAACCTAACAATTCATATTTTGCACGTTCTACCTCAGTTTTTATCGTTTGATTTGGAAATTCAAGATGAATGATGGAACCATCTAATTTTGGAACTCCCATTGTTAAATGTGAAAGTAGATTGAATTTTCCATCGCCTTCAACATTCGTAGTATATTCTGTCCAAGCCGCTTTCATTTCTTCTTCAGAAAAATCTTTTACAGGAAGATTTTGAACATCGGGTTGGTTTGCCACCATTTCCTGCTTAATTTCTTGCTTTTTTTGAATGCTTTTTAACGAAAGGGCAGAGACTTTTTTGGCGTTTCGTTCAGCGAGAATTTGTGGACGTTCAATTACTTTTTGTGGTGCTCCGTTATCAGTTTTGTGTTCTGGGTTTTCTGTTTTCGGTTGTGTAATTTCAGTGGAAAGCTTTTCGGAAGGCTCACTCACATTATTTTCAACAGTTTCTACTTCATTCTTCTTTGGAGATTGAGGTACAACACTTCCAGCAGATGTTATTTTTTCAGAAGTAAATTTTTCCGTTCTAAAATAGGAGGGAGGTATTACGAAACGTTGGTCGTTATTGAAGTTTTTTTTTTCGCCCTGAAAAGTTAGGGATGCAAGTTGAAGTAAACACAATTCAACCAATAATCGTTGATTCTGGCTATTTTTATATTTTAGGTCGCAGGTATTTGCAATATCAATTCCTTCAATTAAAAACTGAGTACCCGTTTTTTGAGATTGCTCAAAATACATAGCTTTCACTTGTTCGCCAACTTCCAAAAGTTCAATTGTTTCTTGATTTTTGCAAACCAACAAATCGCGAAAGTGGGAGGCTAGCCCCATAATAAAATGATGACCGTCAAAACCTTTTGAAAGAATATCGTTGTATGTAACCAAAACTTGCGGAATGTTATTTTCTAAAAGCAAATCCGTAATCTGGAAATACCACGTATAATCCAGTACGTTCAGATTTTCTGTAACGGCTTCTCGAGTAAGGTTTTTCCCAGAGAAACTAACAACTCTATCAAAAATTGAAAGCGCATCGCGCAGGGCACCATCCGCTTTTTGGGCAATTATGTGCAGGGCGTCGTCTTCGGCTTCAATGTTTTCAGCTTTTGCAACTTCAGCTAAATGCTCTTTTATATCACGAACGCCAATTCTTCTGAAATCGAAAATCTGGCAGCGTGAAAGTATGGTTGGAATTATTTTGTGCTTTTCCGTAGTAGCCAATATGAAAATGGCGTGTTTTGGAGGTTCTTCCAAAGTCTTCAAAAAAGCATTGAAAGCTGCTGAAGATAACATATGTACCTCATCAATAATATAAACCTTGTATTTTCCAACTTGTGGTGGAATTCGAACTTGATCTATCAAATTACGAATATCGTCCACAGAGTTATTTGAGGCAGCATCAAGTTCAAAAATATTGAAAGCGAAATCTTCGTCTTCTTTTTGGGTACCGTCCTGATTTATTTTTTTAGCGAGAATTCGCGCACAAGTTGTTTTACCAACACCACGGGGACCTGTAAAGAGTAGAGCTTGCGCAAGATGATTGTTTTTTATGGCATTTTCCAAAGTATTGGTAATTGCCTGTTGCCCTACAACGTCTTTAAAAACGGCGGGGCGGTACTTTCGGGCTGATACAATGAAGTGTTCCATAGTGTGGAAACAAATATAAAGATGTACAATGGTTTTTAAAAAAATAGCTGTTCGTATTTTCCCATATTTATTAACATTGGAGTACTTTTGCGCAGCAGGCCGCCTTATCGCGCGAAAATTAGTTTTTGTGAGGAAAGTCCGGACACCATAGGGAAGCATAGCGGCTAACGGCCGTCGTTCTCCATAGCTTTTGCGAAGGAGGAAAGGACAAGTGCAGCAGAAAGTATGTACAGGTAATGCTGTAGTGAAACCAGGTAAACTCTATGCGGTGAAATGCCACGTAAACCTGTGCTTGAGGGTTCCCGCCCGATGCAGGAGGGTAGGCAGATAGAGCGTTTCAGCAATGGAACGTCTAGATAAATGATAAGGTATCGAACTAGTTTCGGTAACAGAACCCGGCTTACAGGCCTGCTTTTTTTTCTTCTTCAACTATTAATTTAGCAACCCATACTTTTGCTTCCACCAAACTTTTAAAAACATCAAAGGGCCAATTATAGAAAGTTTTTTCAAAGTTTGCATTTTTGATACAATTTTCTGTGTAACAAACTATAGCAATTCCAAGCATTTTTGGATATCGTGTATTGTAGAGTTCAGGATTTAGATTGATAGCGTATTGATTTGTGCGATTGTCAATGTATCCAAAATTAGTTTCGAAATAATATTCCGAAAAAACCTCGTGAAGTGATGCAATGTGTTCTAGTTCAATTAAAACTCCTTCTTTCACTGTACCAACTACACAATGTTCAGAAAGGTCCATGTGAACGAAACCTAAATCAATGGTTTTGTTAATAAACGACAAGAATAAATTAATTTAATTAAAAAAACTAAATACGGAACTTCCGTATTTTCGGGCTTCAACAAAATGTGGAAGTGAGGAAAGATCATTTTGTTTTGCGTGTTCAATAATAAGCAATCCTTCGGGGTTCAACAAAGAATTCTTGAAAATTTCTTCGATTATATTCTTTAAAGTTTCCGCGGTGAAGTCATACGGTGGATCAGCAAAGATGACATCATATTTTCCAGAAGCGTGTTCCAAATACTTTTGTACGTCAGATTTTATTGTTTTGATTGGAAATTCAAATTCTTCCGCAATTTTATTTATATATTGAATACAACCGTGATGGGCATCTACTGATGTTATATTGTGAACTCCGCGTGAGGCAAATTCGAAGCTAATATTTCCTGTACCGCTGAAAAGATCCAGCACTGTAATTTCTTCAAAATAATACCGAACGCGCAGAATGTTGAAAATTGCTTCTTTTGCAAAATCAGTTGTTGGACGAACGGGTAAATTTTTTGGAGCAGTGAGTCGCCTTCCTTTATATATACCTGAGATTATACGCATTTAAATTGCATTTTGTAAAATGAAATGTCTGTGAGCTTGATCTTCGGCATCAATCTTTATTTGTAAATGATTTGTATCTGCAAACTCAATATTTCGAATGTAGGTATAGGCAATTTTATAATTTTCATCATCTTTTTCAATGTCACCGCAAAGTATTACTGGCAGATTTTCTGGGTTCAAATTCAATTGTTCCATACAGAAAAGCGTGTAATAGATGAAATCTTCTGGAGTCTTGTATGTATAGCTGTTGCAAAGTTGTAGTTGGCCGTTTTTCAAAACAATACAATCAAAAGTGTTTTTTTGAAAGTGTAAATACATTTTCGGCAATGAATATTTTTCCTTTTCCAGAATGGTTTTCAGCAGCACGGTTGTGGAGTGGTAATAGTTGAAAGAGCCATATTTCTCAAAGAAAAAATTATTGATATTCATAAATGGAACATATACCACAACTATATCTAGTTTTTCCAAAACATCGTGCGCCATATAATCATTGGCCAATATTTTTGAATTGAACTTTAAGTATTCGCTGGCCTTTGTTTCATCAAAAAGTAAGGCAGGCACCAGGCTATAAACAGGTGTTGAATAAATAATGGATACTTCGGAAAAGTTAGCGTTTAAAACATCGTTTTTGAACATTATTGTTTCAATATCCATCAACAACTCCTCTGGTGTTGTGCTATGTTCCAAAGTATTTTCAATGAAAAACACTGTTTCTTTAGTGTCAGGGTTTGTCACCAAAAAAGAAAGCCCGTTCAAAGAAACTTGAACGGACAGTCTATGTTGTAATGTGTTTTGTATGTTATTTGTCTTTTGCAGCATCGTAAATTTTAGGCCAGTTTCCAGAAGTGTTTACATCTTCCATAGAACCCACTTTAATGTCTGGTCCATTTACGCCATCTACTGATTGAACTTGTTTTTCCTGAGCCAAAAGATCTTTGTTAAGATCGCCCAATATTAAATCTTTTGAAACTTTTGCTTCAAACACAGAATATTCAGCATCATTTTTAACAATTTTTCCAGCTTTAAGATCAAACTTTGCGTTTACTCCTTCCACGGGTACATTCATCATTGTTTTATATCTGCTAGTACCTCGGTAAAGTGAATCTTTAACGGCTGTGAAACCTAAAGTGTCAATTAATTGTTTATCAAGAAAATAACCAGATTCAATACCAAAAGCCTTGTTTTTAGCAACGTCAGCATAGCTTGTATCTCTTCGTTGGGTTATAGCAAATTTTGCTGTTTCAATAAAGTTTACCAAACTATCCCAATCACCGGTAAAACTTCCAGTAATTTCTTTGTGTGCAAGCTCTGCAGCTTGAATATCTTTTAAATTCTCAATTACTTTGGCGTATCGAGCTTCTTTAACTTCATTAAATTCTACCGGGCCTATAACGGAATTATAAAGTTTCCATCCCAAGAAGACAATGACAATCCAAAGAACAATCTGAATTACTAATTTCATTATTGATATTGTTTAAGTGTTTATTTACTAAAAGGTCTATCGCAAATCTACAATTTTTTTTTGTTCGTAAAAGTATATTGCGAAAAAATCATACCTATCTTTAAACCCTCATTGACAGGAGCAAATGATGAATGTATCAGAATTTTACAGTTTTTTAAAAAATGATTTCCCCCATAACACAACTACAAAGCAGGATATTGCACTACAATTACTAGCGAAATTTGTGCTGAGCACGAACAAAAATGAAACCTTTTTATTGAAAGGATACGCTGGAACTGGTAAAACAACAATAGTAGGTTCTTTGGTGAAAAATCTAATAAAAGTGAAAAAACGCTCCGTGCTTTTGGCACCAACCGGAAGGGCAGCTAAGGTTATTAGTAATTATTCTAACAAGCAGGCTTTTACCATTCATAAAAAAATATATTTTCCAAAAAGTGAAAAGGGCTCCGTTTCTTTCAGTTTGCAGGAAAACAAACATCGTGACACTATTTTTATAGTAGATGAAGCCTCGATGATTCCTGACATTAACCAAGATTCAAAACTTTTTGAAAATGGTTCTTTGTTGGATGATTTGATGCAATATGTTTACAGTGGAAATAATTGTAAACTACTGTTGATAGGCGATTCTGCACAATTACCGCCGGTTCATCTTTCCATAAGTCCAGCGTTAGATGCAAGAGTTTTGGAAAACCAATACAATCGCGAAGTTATCATGCTTGAACTAGATGAAGTGGTGCGCCAACAAAAGGATAGCGGTATTTTGGAAAACGCTACAAAAATCCGTGAACGCTTGGACGATGAACTATATGAAACATTTAAATTTTCAGGAAAAAACTTTCCAGACATTATTCGCCCAACCGACGGACAGGAAATTATGGATGCCATTAATGATTGCTATTCCACTTTAGGAAATGAGGATACCGTTATTATTGTTCGTTCCAATAAACGTGCGAACCTTTATAATCAAAGCATTCGCGAGCGTATTCTATTTCAGGAATCTGAACTTTCTGCGGGAGATTATTTAATGGTTGTAAAGAATAATTATTTTTGGGTAGATGCTGCTAGTGAGGCTGGTTTTATAGCCAATGGTGATATTGCAGAAGTTTTAGAAATATTCGCTTTTAAGGAATTATACGGTTTCCGCTTTGCCGAAGTGAAAATAAGGATGGTAGATTATCCGAATATGAAACCTTTAGAAACGGTGCTTCTTTTAGACACGCTTACCTCGGAGAGTCCTTCCCTCACTTATGATGAATCTAACAAATTATATCAAGAGGTGATGAAGGATTACGCAACCGAAAAATCAAAATACAAGAAGTTTTTGGCTATTAAGAACAACAAATATTTTAATGCACTTCAAGTTAAATTCAGCTATGCCATTACCTGTCATAAATCACAGGGAGGTCAATGGAATACTGTATTTGTTGAACAACCTTATCTTCCTAACGGAGTAGACAAAGAATATCTACGCTGGCTTTATACCGCCGTTACGAGGGCTCGTGAAAAATTGTATCTGATAGGTTTTAAGGATGAATTTTTTGTAGATTAGTGTATTCAGTAGTCTGTACACAGGAAAAAAAGGTAAACAGTATGCAGTCTAAGCTTTGATTATAAATTTAAACACCTAAAACACATAGACTCATCAACAAACAATGGAAACCTTCGATATAATAATCAGCATTTTTCTTGGTATCGGCCTTGCGACTGCCGTCGGGTTTCGTGTGTTTTTGCCATTACTGATTTTGAGTTTAGCTGGTTATTATGACATTATTCCATTAAATGAAAGTTGGCAATGGGTAGGAAGTTTAACTGCAGTTATAGTAATGGGTATCGCGACTGTGATTGAAATTTTTGGCTATTATATTCCGTGGTTTGATAATTTACTAGACACAATAGCATTACCCTTGGCTACATTGGCGGGAACTGCTGTAATGGTCGCCACGGTTACAGATTTGAATCCCGTAATTACGTGGTCCTTGGCTATTATTGCTGGAGGAGGAACTGCCGCAGCAATAAAGGGAAATACATCAGCAGCGCGGCTTACTTCAAGCGCTACAACGGGAGGTATTGGAAATCCTATTTTGAGTACCGCTGAAACAGGCACTTCAATGATTATGGCAATCGCTTCTATTTTTGTGCCGATTATAGCGTTTATATTAGTAATATTCCTGTTTTTCGTAATTTTCAGGTTTTATAAAAAGCTTCGTAAAAAACGATTGCCAAGAACTTAATCTTCTTATTTTTGAAATCATTTTAAAAAATTTGTCTTGAAAATAATAGCAATGATTCCCGCGCGATACGGCGCATCTAGATTTCCCGGAAAATTAATGCAGGATTTGGGTGGAAAACCTGTGATAGTAAGAACTTACGAAGCAGCAAAAGCCACAGAGCTTTTTGATGAAGTTTATGTAGTGACAGATAGCGAAGTTATTTTTCAGGAAATTGAATTAAACGGCGGAAAGGCAATTATGAGCCAAAAAGAGCACGATTGCGGCAGCGACCGTATAGCGGAAGCTGTTGAAAATATGGATGTTGATATTGTTGTAAATGTGCAGGGAGATGAACCTTTCACCAGTAGGGAAGGGTTGGAAAAAGTACTGGCAGTTTTCAACGAACCAGATGCCGATAAAATAGATTTGGCATCTTTAATGACCGAAATCCACGACTGGAAGGAGATTAGCGATCCCAATTGCGTAAAAGTAATTGTTGATAAAGATAATTTCGCACTTTATTTTTCGCGTTCGCCAATTCCGTATCCTCGCGATAAAAATGTAGACATTCAATATTATAAGCACAAAGGTATTTATGCTTTTAGAAAGCAAGCTATCATGGATTTTTATCGACTGCCTATGCGTTCGTTGGAAGCTGTTGAAAAAATAGAATGCATTCGTTATTTGGAATATGGAAAAAACATAAAAATGGCCATTTCAAATACTGTGGGTGTTGAAATTGATACGCCCGAAGATCTTGTAAAGGCTAATAAAATTCTAAAAGAAAATAATTCTGAGAGCGTGAACAACAAATTTCGAAATTTCCCGATGGTTCCAAAAGTGGTTTTTGGCGAAGGATGTTTTGATCAACTTTCATCAATTCTCTCTACTCAAAAGCAAGAGAAAGCCCCGTTTATATTCTTAGTGGATGACGTTTTTAAAGGAAATACCGAATTTTTAGACAGGATAAATCTTCGTTTTAATGATAAATTAATTTTTGTTTCTGCTAAAGAAGAACCAAAAACTTCTCAAGTAGACAATTTTGTGAAGGACATTAAAGCAGAATTCACACAAACTCCATCAGGAATTATAGGCATTGGTGGTGGAACAGTTATGGATTTGGCTAAAGCAGTTTCTATAATGCTTATAAATAATGGAAGCGCTGCTGATTATCAAGGTTGGGATTTGGTGAAACAGAAAGCCGTTTATCACGTTGGAATACCAACAATTTCTGGAACCGGCGCAGAAGTTTCCAGAACAACAGTTTTAACGGGGCCCATTCGTAAATTAGGTATTAATAGTGATTTCACCCCGTTTGACCAAGTAATTCTTGATCCGGAGCTCACCAAAGGTGTTCCAAAAAATCAATGGTTTTATACCGGAATGGACTGTTTTATTCATTGTGTGGAATCGTTGAATGGTACATTTTTAAATGCCTTCAGCCAGAGTTATGGTGAAAAGGCTTATGATCTTTGTATGGAAATATTTTTAGGCGATTCCCTTTCGGATGAAGAATCACGTGCTAAATTAATGATGGCTTCATGGCACGGGGGAATGAGTATTGCATATTCACAAGTGGGAGTTGCACATGCAATGAGCTATGGTCTTGGCTATGTACTTGGAACAAAACACGGGGTTGGGAATTGTATCGTTTTTCAGCATTTGGAAGAATTTTATCCAAAAGATGTAACACTTTTCAAAAAGATGGTTGAAAAACATGGAGTGGAAATTCCACAAAATATTTGTAAAAATCTTTCAGATGAACAGATGGATACAATGATAAATGTGGCAATAGGAATGGTTCCACTCTGGGAAAATGCATTGGGCAGTAATTGGGAAGCCATAATTACCCACAAAAAATTGAAAGAACTATACCTAAAAATGTAATTTCAAAAAATTGCCATTTTATGGGAATCACAAAATTTATATTTCAAAAATTGATGGGCTGGAAAATTGAAGGATCTTTTGATTCATCAGTTAAAAAAGCTGTAATAATAGTAGTTCCACATACAAGTTGGCACGATTTCTATCTTGGATTATTTACACGTAAATTGACAAACACTAAAATAAACTACATCGCTAAAAAAGAACTATTCAAATGGCCTTATGGTTGGTATTTCCGCTGGACTGGTGGAGAAATGCTAGACAGAACACCTGGACAAAATAAAGTTGAGGCAATTGCAGAGATTTTTAAGAAAAAGGAAGAGTTTCGTTTGGCAATGTCACCTGAAGGTACTCGTAAAAAAGTATTGGTTTGGAAAACAGGGTATTATTATATAGCCACAGCTGCAAATGTTCCATTATATGTGTAGCATTTGATTATCTAACAAAGAAAATTCTTATAAAGAAACCTTTTTACCCAACTGGTAATATGGATGAAGATACTATAAAAATGCGTTCTTTCTTTAAAGGAATTGTTGGAAAAAAGAAAGAGTATTCCTAAACCACAAAATGTTAAAGCTAATTGAAATTTGTTTTTTTTAAACAACTGATAATCAATGGTATGCTGTTAAATATTAGTTAAGCATTCTAAATATTTTAAAATATTCAAAATCTTATTATTAATTATGTATAAAAATTTAAAATGATTATGAAAAATATAAAAATTTTAGTTTCACTTTTTGCTTTAACCCTCATCTTTTTTTCTTGTAGTAATGATGATGGAAATGACGGCGGAGATGGGGGAAACCTCCCACCTACGGTATTAGCTACTGTATATGCCACAAGCAATACAAATAAGGCAGTAGCTGTTTATAATTTTACTCCAAATGGAGTTGTGTTAAATTCTGTATTAACAGGATCTGAGGATAATGAAGGTATATATTATAATGATGATCTAGACGAACTTGCTGTAATATCAAGAACGCAATCTGTTATAAACACTTTTTCAAATGTTGAAAATACAGCAAACGGGAGTTCTTTAAACCTTTTCCTATCTAGTGATTCAGTTTTGAATAGTCCTAGAGATATTGCTGTTAAAGACAATGTTTATATAGTTTCAGACAATGCAGATGTTGATGGAGATCCAGACACTGATGATGGTAGATTTTTTGTATTTATACGCGATGCCAACGGGTATAACCTTCGAAATATAGTAACAGTAAACTATGCTGTATGGGGAATTCAGTTAATTGGAAATGACTTATATACTGTTGTTGATAAAACTGCTGACGTAGCAGTATTAAAAAACTTTATTACAACTTATACCACTAGTGTTACTGCAACTCCCGACAAGCAAATCACAATTGAAGGAATAACCAGAACCCATGGAATTACTGAAGATGGTGGGTATGTAATCCTTACTGATATTGGCGATGCTGCAAATGAGAATGATGGAGGTTTTCATTATATAAATGAATTTGTAACAAAATTTAATGCAACTGTAAATGGAGGAACACTTGCTTTTTCTGGTAATCAAGTTAGAGTTTCAGGAGCATTGACTGAACTTGGAAATCCTGTTTCAGTAGAATATGATAGTACAAGTCAAACTGTTTTTATTGCTGAACGTGCAAATGATGGAGGGAAAGTATTATTTTTTAATGAATTCGGTCCTGGTGGGAATTTAGCGCCAACTATAAGTTCACCTTTTGCTGGTGCTTCATCTTTATATTTTATTGATAGATAAAAACTAGGCTATAGCATTAATAGAAAAAGCCACCTTGTTTAGGTGGCTTTTTCTATTAATTAAAAACATTAATCTTCGGAAGATTCTTCCATAGTGTGATAAACGTTTTGCACATCATCATCTTCCTCAATCTTTTCTAGAAGTTTTTCAACATCCGCTGCTTCTTCAGCGGTCAATTTTTTGGTAACCTGCGGAATCTGTTCAAAACCTGAAGAAAGTATTTCAATTTTGTTTTCTTCTAAATAGGATTGAATTGAACCGAAACTTTCAAAAGGAGCATAGATTATTATTCCGTCTTCATCCTCAAAAATTTCATCAATGCCGTGGTCTATCAATTCTAATTCCAGTTCTTCAATATCCAATCCTTCTGGATTTATTCTGAAATTACAAGTATGGTCAAACATAAATGAAACGGATCCGGAAGTTCCCATACTACCGTCACATTTATTGAAATAACTCCGAATATTAGCAACGGTTCTAGTATTGTTATCGGTTGCAGTTTCAATTAAAATAGCTATTCCGTGCGGGGCATAACCTTCAAAAAGAACTTCTTTGAAATCGCCCAAACTTTTATCGCTTGCACGCTTTATTGCGCGTTCCACGTTTTCTTTGGGCATATTCACTGCTTTCGCATTTTGAATTACTGCTCGTAGCCTAGAGTTAGCGTCCGGATCTGGACCGCCTTCTTTTACTGCCATTACTATGTCCTTACCAATACGCGTAAAAGCTTTGGACATTGCAGACCAACGCTTCATTTTTCTTGCTTTTCTGAATTCAAAAGCTCTTCCCATAAACTATTATTTATTGCTATTGTTTATTTTTTATGTTTCAAAAAGAAGTTTCAAATATAAAAAATTCCAAATTACAAGCACCAAATTCCATTACTATGAATTTTGGATTTTTTTAGAATTTCAAATTTGGAATTTCTACCCAATTAAATCATCAATAATCTTCGCCAACTGAAAATCTTTTTCTGTAACGCCATCAGCATCGTGAGTGGAAAGGTAAATTTCCAATGAGTTGTAAACATTGCTCCATTCTGGGTGATGTTGCATTTTTTCTGCTTCAAAAGCAATTCTAGTCATCGCGGAAAAAGCTTCCTTAAAATCCTCAAATTCAAAAATGGTGTGCAATGCACCTTCATGGTAATCCCACCCTTCAAACTCCTTTAATTTTTCGGTAATCTGTTTTTCTGATAATGCTTTCATATATTTTTTATTTAATTGATATAATCTCTTCATTCAAGCTACATTCCTCAATAACCTGTGATACAGTTACTTGATTTGAAGCAGGTAATTTATTTTCTTTCGGAAGAATTGCGTTATATCGATCTTCGTTACTAATATAAACACTTTTAAAGATAGGCATTTTATCGCCCATCTTTGATGTGATTTCTCTAAAAAGATCTTCGTGATGCACCATATCATTGCTTGCCAAGTGAAAAATTCCGAAGAGGGATTGGTTGATTATATAATGAATTTGCTGACAAACTTTATTGATTGTAGTTACCGTAACTACCAAATTTGGAAATACTTCAAAATTTGCATTGTGCCTTATACATTGACGCAAGTGAATAATTTCTGGGGAGTTTATTCCTAAAACCGTTGGCAGTCTTAAAATTGCGGTTTGCTGGGGAATAGTTTCCAATAATAATTTTTCAATGGAAATCTGGAATTTCCCCAACGCGGTTTCAGAAAGCGTTAAGTCATTTTCATAAGATGGATGACGAAATTTTCCATCAAAAACTTCTGAAGAAGAAATATATAATACTGAGCAATAATCGTTTATGAAAACATAATCCGAAATTTCTTTATACGCTTCAAATTGGTATTTATAATCTCCGTTTATAGCTGATATTATAATAGTGGGCTGGATTTTGTTAAGCAATAAAAGCATGGAATTTTCTTCCACACAGTAATTATAAAAAACCTGATTTTCAGAAAAAGCACCGTGCTGTCTGCAATAGGTGCAATAAACTTCAAAGTAGGAGAGAAGCTCTTTGTAGAGTGCGTTGCCAATGAAGCCGCTGCCGCCTAAAATCAAAATACGTTGCTTTTCTACTTTCTTTCGCATTAAAATTCTTTTCAAACTTTTAAAAAATGGACAATTTTGTTTTTGTAGTGAATTGTTCCAAAGCTTGCATTCCTAAATATGAATTTCCTTTTGGGTTTAATGCTGGTGCCCAAGTTGCAATTGTGAAGCAATGTGGCAATAGTGCCACAATTCCACCTCCAACCCCGCTTTTTCCAGGTAAACCAACTTCAAAAGCGAACTCTCCAGCTTCATCATAAAAACCGCAGGTGAGCATAATTGCATTAATCCGTTTTACTTGACTCGCTGTTAAATGTTGGATATTTTTCAAACACTTGCCTTTGTTAGCGAAAACGAAAAAAGCATTGGTAAGTTGCCTGCAATCCATCATAATTGAACATTGGTGGAAATAAAAATCCAAAACGTCCTCAACTTTATTGTGAAGATTCCCGTATGCCTTTAAAAGATTGGCAGCAGCATAATTATTGAACCCAGTGATTCTTTCAGATTCGGCTATTTTTTCATTGTAAGAAATAGTTTCATCGTGCGTTAATTCTCGAACAAAATTTAAGAAATCTTCTTTTGGATTTTTCAGATGAGAGAGAAGAACATCAGCAATAACAATAGCTCCCGAATTGATTAACGGGTTTCTGGGAATACCATTTTCGAGTTCCAAAAGTGAAAGATGATTGAAAGGATTACCAGAAGGTTCCACATCAACCCGTTCTAAAAGATCATTTCCAACTAACTGAAAAGCTTTTGCGAGTGAAAGTACTTTTGAAATACTTTGAATTGAAAATTTTTCCGAAGCATCACCAACCGAGTAATTTTCGCCCGTAATCATTTGTAAATGTATTCCGAACTTATCCTTTGGAATATTTGCCAATTCTGGAATATAACTCGCAACTTCTCCCGTATTTTCTACTTTTTTGAGAGACTTGTGAATTTCTTCTAGAATAATTTTATAATCCTGCATTAACCTTTGTAAAATGGAGTTTTCACAACCGTTGCGGCAACGGGTTTATTTCTTATTTGAATAAATATTTCAGTGTCCGGAGCGGTGTTTTCAACGGTTACATAGCCCATTCCGATACCTTTGTTTAAAGAAGGCGCCATTGTTCCGCTGGTAACGATTCCAATAATTTTTCCGTCCTTATCGGTTATTTCGTAATCGTGACGTGGAATGCCGCGTTCAGTTAATTCAAAACCGATTAGTTTTCTTTTTACGCCTTCTTCTTTTTCCTGTTTCAAATTCTCAGAATTTGTAAAATCTTTCGTGAATTTTGTAATCCAGCCCAATCCAGCTTCCAAGGGGGAAGTGGTGTCGTTAATATCATTTCCGTAAAGGCAGAAACCCATTTCCAATCTAAGTGTGTCTCGTGCAGCCAAACCAATCGGCTTAATTCCAAAACTTTTCCCAGCTTCAAAGACCTTATTCCAAACCTGCTCAACTTCACTGTTTTTGCAATAAATCTCAAAACCGCCACTTCCCGTATAACCAGTTGCGCTAATAATTACGTGTTCAATTCCCGCAAAATCTGCAACTTTAAAATGATAGAACTTTATAGCACTCAAATCTACAGAAGTCAGTGATTGCATTGCTTCAATTGCTTTTGGCCCTTGAATAGCTAATAGCGAATAATCTTCTGAAAGATTGCGCATAGTTGCGCCTACAGAATTATTTTTTGAAATCCAATCCCAATCTTTGTCAATGTTTGAAGCGTTTACAACCAGTAAATATTCTTCATCTTTCAATTTGTAAACTATCAAATCGTCCACAATTCCACCAGTTTCATTTGGCAAACAATTGTATTGTGCTTGGCCGTCCACAAGTTTTGAAACATCGTTACTGCATACTTTTTGGATCAATTCCAATGATTTTGGTCCTGTTATCAAGAATTCGCCCATATGCGAAACATCAAAAACACCTACGTTTTTGCGTACGGTTTCGTGTTCAGCATTTACGCCTTCGTATGAAACGGGCATGTTGTAACCTGCAAATGGCACCATTTTAGCGCCCAATTGTTCGTGTATATTTGAAAGTGCTGTGTTTTTCATATTAAAAAGATTTTCGCAAATGTATTACAATACTTAAAAGTTACCGATTCTTTCTGATGTTTATTTTCAACAATCTTCGCGTTAAAATCATCTTAATCGGCTGCTTTGTTCCCAATGTTTTCAATACTTTTAAAACAAAAACCATGGCCACAACCACTTCGTTCAATCCTTATAACGGAAAGGAATTGAAATCATATAAAAACCACACAAAGAAAGAAGTTTCAGAAATTATTAATAGCGCCAATAAACGATTTTACAGTTGGCGCGAAACTTCTTTTTCCGAACGAAAAAAATTAATGTTGGCAGCTGCTTCGGAATTAAAAAAGAACAAGCAGGAATATGCTGAAATGATGACTTTGGAAATGGGTAAACCAATTTCACAAGCCATTGCCGAAGTTGAAAAGTGTGCGTGGGTTTGTGAATATTATGCTGAAAATGCTGAAAAGCAACTTCAAAACGAAGTGATAAAAACAGATGCCTATAAAAGTTATGTGAGTTACGAACCGTTGGGCGTTGTACTCGCTGTGATGCCGTGGAATTATCCTTTTTGGCAAGTATTCCGTTTTGCTGCGCCAGCGCTAATGGCGGGAAATATCGGGATTTTAAAGCACGCTTCAAACGTATTTGGAAGTGCTTTGAATATTGAAAAAGTCTTCAAAAAAGCTGGTTTTCCTGAAAATTGTTTTACTACTTTATTAGTAGGAAGTGATGCCGTTGAAGAAATTATTACCAACGAAAAAGTAAAAGCAGTAACGCTAACAGGAAGTGGTCCAGCGGGTTCTTCCGTTGCTTCTACTGCTGGGAAATATATAAAGAAAACCGTTTTAGAATTGGGAGGAAATAATGCTTTGGTTGTGATGAAAGATTGCGATATGGATAAAACTATTACAACCTGCATACAGGCACGTTTTCAAAATACGGGGCAAAGCTGTATTGCGGGAAAAAGATTGATTATTGACGAATCTATTTCTCAAGAATTTGTTGAAAAAATGCTTGTAAAAATTCGAGAACTGAAAAGTGGTGATCCAATGGATGAGGAAACTTTCGTTGGAACTTTAGCGCGGGAAGATCTTGCAAAGGATTTGGAAAAACAAGTAAACGCTTCAGTGAAAGCGGGTGCTAAAATTGAAATAGGAGGAAAGCGGCAAGGAGCGTATTTCGAACCTACAGTGCTTACTAATGTTACCGCAAAAATGGCCGTATTTAGTGAAGAAACTTTCGGCCCTGCACTTTCCGTTACTACTTTTAAAACTTTGGAAGAAGCGCTAGAACTCTCCAACAATTCAAAATTTGGATTGGGCGTTTCCATTTTCACAAAGAATATTGAAGAAGCAGAAAAGCTTGCTTTTCAGTTTGACGAAGGTGCTGTGTTTATAAACGAATTGGTGAAAAGTGATCCGCGTTTGCCTTTTGGTGGAATCAAACAAAGTGGTTATGGACGCGAGTTAAGCGAACACGGAATCCGAGAATTCGTAAACCGAAAAACGATTTTTATAAATAAATAAATAAATTTTAAATGTGTCTGTTCTAGCGCAGACGGGAACTCAAGATTCTGATTTACGAATAGGTCTCGACTGCGCTAGAACAGACATTTATCCTTTCTTCAAAAATTCTTCTTTAGATTGAATTTCAGCTTTTGAAATATTATTCTTTTCCAAAAATGAATTAAATTTTTTTCCTTCGTTTTTCATTATTTCATCGTAGCGTTTCTTTTCATTTGAAAAATCTTCATCAATTAAATCAAAATTGGCCTGTGAAGCGCCGGAAACTTTATTGAAATTGGAAGCAACATTGCTATAAAGATCAGCCATTTTCTCACGTAGTTCTGGATCTGCGGAAGCTACATAATTGTCGCCAGTCGTAATTACCAAATCTTTGCGCAAATTTTCTAGAGCATCAAATAGTTTCTGAGCATCTTTTTTTCCTTTTGAATTGCTTTCAATAATTTCATTAGCTTTTGCTTGAGTTTCATTTATTTCGTAAACCATATACGCCAATTCCTCGACCATATTGAATAGTTTTTTGGTGAGCGCTTCCTGTTCTTTACGTTGTTCCAAAGTGGTTACAGATTTTTCATCATACTTAACATCAAATTCGTGACTAAAGGTTTCGTTTCCTTTTGTAATAACAACTTTGTATTTTCCCGCAGGAACTCTTGGCGAAGCAAAACCACCGTAGGCAAGGGTTTTGGCTTGGGCAACTTTCGGATTCGTTCCAGTGAAATTCCAAGAGACTATGTTTATTCCCTTAGATTTTCCGGGAGCGATCGTAGTAATTCTATTTCCATCCATGTCCTGAATTTCCATTTCCATTTTTCCGAAGGTGTGGCGTTTTTTCAAATAATAAATAATTCGGGCATTGGTATTTTTATTTTCTCCAACAAACTGGGTTTCTGTCCCAAAACCTCCGCTGAAGCCGTTATCTTCAGTCATTGTGAAAGGTTTCGTTTCGAAAAAATGAACATCTTCATTCATTATTTCAGGCGTAAGTTCACGCAACGGGCTTATGTCATCAATAATAATAACACCACGTCCGTGAGTTCCCATAACAATATCGTTCGTGCGTTTTTGAAGATCGATAAAATGTACCGCTACTGGTGGCATATTATTGGTAAATTGCGACCAGTTTTTTCCGCCGTCAATAGTAATGTAAAGACCGAATTCAGTTCCAAGGAAAAGCAAATCTTCATTAACATAATCTTCCTGAATATTCCTTACGAAAGCTTTCGGATCTATATCTTCAGAAATAATTGACTTCCAAGTTTTGCCGTAATCAGTTGTTTTCAAAGCGTAGGGTTTCATATCACCCGAACTGTGACCTTCGAAAACTGCGTAAGCCGTTCCTTTTCCATGAATGCTAGCTTCAATGTGATATACCCAAGTATTTTTAGGAATGCCCACAAGATTTTGAGTAAGGTTTGTCCAAGTTTTTCCGCCATCTATTGTAAGCTGAACGTTTCCGTCATCGGTTCCTGCCCAAATAATGTTTTGGTCCAAAGGTGATTCTGCAATTGTGAAAATTGTAGTGTATTTTTCCGCACCGCTATTATCAACCGAAAGTCCTCCAGAATTGGCTTGATCTTGTTTCGTTTTATCGTTTGTAGTTAAATCTGGAGAAATGATTGTCCAACTATCGCCCATATCGTCTGAACGATGTACAAATTGGCTTCCCATATAAAATCTATCAGGAACGAAAGCACTAACAGCCATAGGCGAATTCCAGTTGAAACGCAATTCAGGATCACCTTTTTTTGGTTGTGGCTGAACTGTGGTAGTTCTATTTCGGTCCACATCATAACGCCAAACGTTTGCGGCGCCTTGCATTTCGGAATATATTATATTTTTTGTGGGATGTTTTAAAACTCTAAAACCATCACCATACCCAACGCTATTCCAATCGCGGGCAGTTACGCCACCTGGAGCAGAGGAAGGTCCGTACCAGCAACCATTGTCCTGTAAACCTCCATAAACATTGTACGGTTCAGCATCATCTACACTAACATGATAAAATTGTGAAAGAGGAAGGTTTTCAACAATTTCAAAAGTTGAACCACCATTCCAAGAACGATAAATGCCGCCATCAGTTGCGGAATAGAGAATATCACTATTATTTATATCGAAAACTATGTCGTGAATATCACTGTGCATATTTCCGAGATTTTTAAATGTTTTTCCACCATCACGACTTATGGAGCCTGTAAGTCCTCCTTTAGCAATAATATCTGGATTTTTTGGATCTATTGTAATTCTTGAGAAGTAAAATGGACGAACAGTTAAACCAAAATCACTATTTAGATGCTCCCAAGAATTTCCGCCATCGCTGGATTTCCAAAGACCGTTTGTATTCTTTTCACCTGTTTCAATAACTGCGTAAATTATTTTACTATCACTCGGCGCCATTGCGATTCCAATTCTTCCCAACTTTCCTGAGGGGAGGTTTTTTGACAATTTATTCCAAGTTTTCCCAGCGTCAGTTGATTTGTATATTGCACTGTTTTCGCCTCCAGAATTAAATCCCCAAGCAATTCTTCGGAATTCCCACATAGAAGCTAGCAATATATTTGGATTTTTTGAATCCATCAAAATATCCGAAACTCCTGTAGAAGGGCCTGTGTAAAGAACTTTTTTCCAAGATTTTCCACCGTCAGTAGTTTTGTATACACCACGATCTTCACTATCGCTCCAAAGCGCGCCCAAAACTCCGACATAAATTTCATCTGTATTAGTTGGATTGATTACTATAGAAGAAATCCGTTCCGAGTTTTCAAAACCTGGAATTTCTTTCCAATTGTTTCCACCGTCTGTACTTTTGTATAAGCCATTTCCGACTGAGACTGAATTACGCGTCCAAGTTTCACCTGTTCCAACCCAAATTACCTCGTCGGGATTTTTTGGATCCAGTTTTACAACGCCAATGGATTGAACGTGTTCATCAAAAATAGGAGTGTAGGTAGCACCTCCATCACCAGATTTCCATACGCCGCCGCCAGCTGCACCCACATAAAGTATTCGTGCATTTGTGGGATGGTTTTCAATATCGTTAATACGACCACTCATAAGCGCTGGACCTATATGTCGCGCTTTCATATTGCCAAACAGCTCTTTTCCTTTCAGAGAAGTTTCTTGGGCTTGAACAAAAGTTAGTGATGAAACAATTGTGAGAAATGTAAATAAAAACGTTTTCATTTTGGTTGGTTTTGGTTATTCCGTTAAATGGAAAGAAATTATATTTAAAAAAAAATCCCCGAACGAGCAGGGATTTTTAAGTAATTAATATTGTTATTCTTTCTTTTCTGAATCAATTGCAGTAGCTGGAAAAGCAAACATAGCCATATCAATTTCTGGATTTAGAATCACTTCCTTTAATTGAATTCCTTGTCCGCCCATTGAAAGTGCGAAGGGAAAATACAAGCCATTAACTTCTTGATAATCACTCATAGTGCTCACATTCATCTGACCTTTCATTGGGCCTTGCTTTATTTCACTTTCGGTAGCAATTGGCACATAATTTTCAGTATCAAAATAATAATAAGAAACATTAGGTTCTTCAACACCATCAACCATAACAGGAGATTGAGTAAGTTTTAGTTTAAAAGTTTCAGTACCTTCTTTGGTTTCTTTGCCCATCATTTCAACAGTAAAACCTTTTTCTTTATAATTCATAAAAGGAGTTGGAAAATCCTGCATTTGCTTTTTCATATTTTCGGTAGTTTCTGTATCGCTTTTTTCGGGGGCCATAGTCATAAAATTGGTGCTCCACATAGTTTCTCCATCAAAGGCAAGTTGGGTAATATCTTGTCCTTGGAAATTGATTTTTATCAATTGTTTACCATCTTTGGTTTGATAAACTTCCACAGGAATTTCCATACCTTGGGCATTTGCTGTTGCGGTCATTTTTACGCTTTCTAGCTTTTCCCAAGCCGCTTTTCCACCTGTATTTTGAAGATAATTATTGATTATTTCATCGGCTGTCTGTGCTGATAGGGGTACAACTGCAGTTAATAAAAAGGCGATGGTAAGTGTTTTTAAAATTTTCATAAATTAATTTTTAAGTTTGAGTAAAGATAAGACTAAGAGCATAATAAAAAGTTATATCATATTATTTTTTTGACGGCAAATTTTTAGACTTATCTTTACTTAAAAGATTAAAGAATATGAAATTCGGAAAAGTTGATCACCCTGAAACTATAAATTTTACACTTCCAAAAGACCATCCAAGAACGAAGGAAATTCTTTCAAAAGAGAAGAAGGTTAATAAGCCAAAGCTTTACGTGGGCTGTGCTAAATGGAACAAAGCCGATTTAAAAGGATTTTACCCGAAAGGCACAAAAGATGAATTGGAATATTACGCAATACAATTCAATAGTATTGAACTTAACGCTACATTTTACAGAATTTTTCCAGCAGATGTTTTTGCAGGTTGGTATGAAAAAACACCAGCTGATTTCAGGTTTTTTCCGAAGTTTTTTCAGGGAATCTCACATTGGAAAAGACTTCAGGATTGTGAAGCTAACTTAAACGAATATATTTTAAATTCCTCAAATTTGAAGGAAAAACTGGAAATGCCTTTTGTTCAGCTTCCAGATAATTTCGGACCGAAAAACATAGAGAGATTAGAGCCATTTTTTAAAATGCTTCCGAAAGATATAAAACCTGCAATTGAATTTAGACATACGGATTGGTTTAATAATGATGAAGTTGCTGAAGAACTTTATAAAATTCTTGAGAAATACAATATTACAAATGCAATTGTGGATTCTGCTGGAAGGCGCGATTTGCTTCATATGCGGCTAACAACGCCCACAGCTTTTATTCGTTATAACGGCGCAAACCACGAAAGTGATTATACACGTCTTGATGAATGGATAGACCGCTTGGAAACTTGGATAGATGAAGGTTTGCAAAACATTTACTTTTTTGTGCATCAAAACCTTGAAAAAGCTTCGCCTTTGCTTTCGGCACATTTTATTAAAAAAGCGAACGAGCGGTTTGGAACAGATCTTCACATTCCGCAAATGGATAAACCAAATACCTTATTTTAGATGAACTTTCACACACGGAAATGGATAAAACCACAAGATTTAAACCCGAATGAAACACTGTTCGGCGGAAGACTTTTGGAATGGATTGACGAGGAAGCGGCGCTTTACGCCATCATTCAAATTGAAAATCCGCGAACGGTTACGAAATTCATGAGTGAAATAAATTTCAGAAGCTCCGCAAAAAAAGGCGATATTATTGAAATAGGACTGGAGGTTACAAAATTTGGAAGAACTTCATTAACGCTTGCCTGCGAAGTGCGAAACAAAATGACGCGTGAAGTTATTATTAGTATTGACAGAATTACAATGGTAAGTTTGGATGAAGACGGAAATCCTTTTCCGCACGGAAAAACTGAAACTGAATACGTAAAGGATCGTTTATCTAAATAATTTTAAGCCAATGCTTGAATATCTTTTCCTGTTGGTAATTCAAAAATTTCTAAATCGAAATAGGGGATAGCGGCCAGTAAATGGTCAAAAATATCTGCCTGAATGTGTTCGTAATTTACCCAACTTTTGTCTTTGCTATAGCAGAATATTTCTATGGGGATTCCTTTGTCGGTCGGTGCTAAATGACGAACCATTAAAAAAAGATTTTTATTGATTGCTGCGTTTTCGTTTAAAAGTGCATCGGCATACAGGCGGAAAACACCCAGATTTGTTTGGTTTCTGCCGTTTATCAATAATTCTTTATCAATTTCGTTTTTACTGTTGAATTTATCAACATCTTTCTGACGATGCTCCAAATAAGGTTTGATTAACTGAATTCGCTTTAATCGTTCAATATCTTCTTCGGAAAGAAATCGGATGGAAGATTGCTTAATAAAGAGTGCACGTTTTATTCTTCTACCGTCGCTTTCCTGCATTCCGCGCCAATTTTGAAAGGAATCTGCAATCAAACTGTAGGTGGGGATTGTTGTAAAAGTATTGTCGAAATTCTGAACACGTACTGTTGCCAAATTTATTTCTGTAACATAACCATCTGCACCAAATTTGCTGAACGTAATCCAGTCGCCAATGCGCACAATATCATTTACAGAAACTTGAATACTCGCCACAAAACCGAGGATGGTATCTTTAAAAATTAATAGAATAACTGCTGAAGCCGCTCCTAGTGTAGTAAGGCTAACAAGCGAAAATCCTGTGAGAAGTTGAATTATCCAAAAAATGCCAATTCCCCATGCAAAAATCATCATCACTTGCACATAGCTCTCCATTGGTTTATCTTTAAAACGCTCGCTTTCTTCAAGAAATTTACGTGTGCTTCGAAGAATACTTCTGAAAATATAAACTGAAAGTATAACTGAAAGAACCTTTGTTGTAATCAACAAAAGGTTTGTCATGAAAGGAGATTCAATGAAAATGATGGGAATCAAATGCCACACAATACTTAATGGAACAATATGAGCAACAAATCTTGGGAAGTTGCTTTTTGCAAGATAATCGTCAAAAGTGGTTTTGGTTTTGTTACTAAAAGCTTTGAAAGCTTCGATAATAAATTTTCTAAAAACAACATCCAGAATAAAAACGCCAATAAAAACGATAATACAGTTTACTACTACATTAAGAAAAATAGCCCATTGCAGCGTCATTCCTTCGCCAACAAGATATTCTTGAAGTAAACAACTGTAATTCTGTAGCGTTTCTGTATTCATTATAGATATTTTCGTTCTACATAAAAAGGACCAAACGGAAGCACGGAGCACATCACAACAATAAATAAATCTTTAATAGACCATTTCAGTTTTTTAAACATATAGATTGCGCCGCCCACATAAAGCACAAACAAAACACCGTGCGCCATTCCAACAATCCGAACCATTTCTGGCATTTCCCAAATATATTTTAAGGGCATTGCGATTCCTAAAAGTACAAGAAAAGAAATAGCCTCTAACGTGCTTATCAATCTGAATGATTTTACTGAAATTTCCACTGATTTATTTTTTGCAAAGATACATTTTGCAGTGCGTCCAACTAAGCTTTAAGATTAAATTAAACGAAGAATTCTTTTGTGAAGAATGATTATCTTTAAAAGAAAAAATATGCTTGCACTTATACAATCGCCAACAGAAACAATTCAAAATTCATTGGAAGGTTATTACGAAGAATTTCTAAAAGTATTGCCGCGAATTGCCTTAGCGGTTTTAGTAATAATTTTGGGCGTTTTGCTAGCACAATTACTGACCAATTTTTATAAAAAACAATTTCAGAAAAAATCTGAAGATCCTTTAATGTCTCGCTTTTTAGCGCAAGCCGTAAAAATCATACTTATCATTATAGCGATTATGCTCGCATTGCGAATAGCGGGATTGGATGGTATTGCCACAGGACTTTTAACGGCAGTTGGCGGTGGTGCGATAATTTTAGGCTTCGCATTTCAGGATATTGGGAAGAACTTTTTAGCTGGAATTATACTCGCTTTCAACAGACCATTTAATATTAACGATACTATAAAAATTGACGATATCTTCGGAAAGGTGAAGGAATTAAGTTTTCGATATTCGCATATAAAAACATTTGATGGGCGGGACATTTACATTCCAAATAGCGATGTACTCACAAAACCCGTTGAAAATTATACAGCAGATGGTTTTTATAGAGTAGATTTTACGGTTGGAATTGGCTATGAAGATGATATTGAATCCGCCAAAAAAGTGATACAGGAAATTTTAGACGGCAACAAAGAAATTGTACGTGATGAATTCCATGAAAACTTTGTTATTGAAGATGAACTTGCTTCAAGTACGGTAAATTTAAAAGTGTTCTTTTGGGTTGATACGGTTGATTATCGCCGTGCTTCAAGGGTTTTAAGAGGTTTGATAATCAAAGAAGTAAAAGAAGCTTTGGCAGCAAAAGACTTCAATCTTCCTTCAGATGTGGTTGAATTGAAACTTTATAAAAATACTCCTGAAATTCCCTTCAGAATGAGCAAAGAAGCTCAAAGTGAACTTCCGAAAAAGTAAGAATAACTTAATCACAGGGCAGGGGAACGTTCAACGTTTTATAGTTCCAGTTCTTTCTAAAGCTGAAATGCCACCATTCCGTTCGGATTGTATTAAAACCAAACTTTCGCATTCCATCAAAAAGCAGTTTTCGGTTTCCTAATATTTCTTTTGAAAAATTATAATTGTCAATGTGTGCTTCCCGCCCGAAGTAGTCGTAATCGCTGCCCATTTCAACATAACAACCATCTAAGGTTTCCAAAGTAATATCTACTGCAGCGCCTTTATTGTGAATGGAGCCATTGCCGTAGGGATTGCCAACATACGTCGCCCTCGGAACTTTCGCCCACATTTTTTTCTGTACGTCCAGTGGGCGATAGCAATCGTATAATTTTATTCGGTATCCTTTTTCGCAGAAAAATTGGTTGGCCTTCAAAAGTGCTTCGGCAACGTCTGGTTGGAGTAAACATTTAGGACAATCATAAAGTGTTTCGCCTATAAAATTATTTGGCGTTGCGTAACGGATTTCATAACTGAATTCTGTTGAAAGTTCTTCGAGGTTTACAAGTGGGGATTGGGGTTTTTCTTCCGAAGAAAAACTGAAAAATAAAAAAGTAAAAAGTAAAATGGACAACAATTTCATTGTTCAAATTTAAGTAGAATTTAATAACATTCGAAATCTCAATTTGTAACTTTGGGGAAAACGAGAAATAATGAATGATTTAGGAAAAAAATCCGCACTGGTTACAGGCGGTACAAAAGGAATAGGTTACGGAATCGCGGAAGCATTGCTAAAAGAAGGAATTAACGTGGCCATAACCGGAAGAACAAAAGCAACAGCTGAAGAAGCTGCTAAGAAACTAAATTCCAATGGAAACGATAGGGCACAGGCAATAGGTTTGGAAGCTGACGTTCGTAATTATGAAAGCCAAGAAAAAGCCGTTAGCGATGCTATTAGTAAGTTTGGATCTTTAGATATTGTTATTGCAAATGCAGGCCTCGGTCATTTTGGTTCTGTGGAAGACATTACAGTTGAGCAGTGGAAAGAAACAATTGACACCAATCTTTCGGGACCTTTCTACTCGCTGAAAGCGAGCGTTGAACAATTGAAGAAAAATAAAGGGTATTTCATTAGTATTTCAAGTTTGGCGGGAACAAATTTTTTTAAAGGAGGAAGTGCTTACAACGCTAGTAAATTTGGATTAACGGGTTTTACACAAGCCGCGATGTTAGATTTGCGTGATCACGGTGTTAAAGTTAGTACCATTATGCCTGGTTCTGTTTCAACGCATTTTGCAGGTAATGAACCCGATGCAGAAGATGCATGGAAAATACAAAAGGAAGATATTGGTGAATTAGTAGTTGATTTGCTGAAGATGAACCCTCGTGCTTTACCGAGTAAAATTGAAGTAAGACCTTCAATGACATCATCAAAATAGTTTATTTAAAAAAAAAGGATTCTGCCCAAGCTCGGGCATTTTCCATATTATTAAAAAATGCAAAACTATGGGAAAACAGTTTTTGTTCTACAAGGGCTCTTTCCCTTTCTTCTTCAAAAGTTGAAACAATTGCAAGTCCTTTTTTATTCTTCATCTTCCCATTTTTATAAATATCCAGATCAATAGTATGGCGGTATCTTCTATCAGAAATTACAACGAATTCTTTTTTACCAAAATGCTGATTGTAGTTTTCTCTGATCCAATCATTTTTCCTTAAGTCAAGATGCTGATTCTCGAAAACACGAAGTAAAGAATAAGTGTCATAGAGATATAGTTCACAAAAATCGGAAATTAGTTTTTTCTCCATCACGTTTTAGTAGGTTGGTTTGATTAAAGATATACCTTTTTATCATTGCTTTAACAAATGGTTTAATTTTCTAAATTAGCCTGTAAAAGATCCTCTAATGTAAAAAACAGCAAATTATTGGTTTTAGAAACTGTTTTTTATTGAAACAAAAAAAGAGCGACCTATTAAATATAGGTCGCTCTTACCATAATTGTTTACTTTCTTTTTAGTTGGCAGAAAGCAAGGCCAAAAATTTGTCAAGGTTTGGCAATATTACAATACGTGTTCTTCTGTTTGAAGCACGGCCTTCCTTGGTTTCATTTTCTGTAAGCGGATGAAAACTGCTGCGTCCAGCTGCAATCAGTTTTTCTGGAGCTACACCATACTTATCTTGAAGTATTCGGATCACGGCTGTTGAACGGTCAACACTCAATTCCCAATTGTCTTTAATGTAAGCGCCTGGTTTTACGGTTTGGCTATCTGTATGACCTTCTACCATAACTTCCAAAGCAGGTTCGCTGTTAATTACATTTGCAAGTCGCTCTAATAGGGGATTAGCTTTAGAGTTTACACTTGCACTTCCTGATTTAAATAATAGTTTATCAGAAATTGTAATCATCACCACAGTTTCATTAATATCAATTTTGATATCATCTTCTTCACCCTCAGCAATTAAATTGCTGTCTAGGTTCTTTTTAAGATTGTGAGAAACGATAAGATTCATTGAATCTTTAAGGGTTTTAGCTTGTGCCAATTCTTGGGGATCTACATTGGCAAGAGCTTTCCTCATTTTTTCCTTATCGTTTTCTGAAACCACAACGCCTTCAATTTCCTGAAGACGACTGTTGTTACTATCAGTTAACGATTGGATTTTTGAATTGTAGCTGGCAACGCGCTCTTCAATCTTGGCGTATTTAGCTTCAATTTCTTCTTTTTCAAGCTGGGTTTTAGATAGGGTAGAGCGGGTGTCATTGTATTGATTTTCCAGTTCTACATACTTCTTTTTTGATACACACGAGGTAGCAAAAATTGCTGTCGCCAGCATGGTTAGTGCAATAGCTTTTTTCATAATACTAAGTTTTTAAAGGTTTGTTGAGCAAATATAACTGCCAAACACACCAAAAAATTAGTTAATAGATGCTATTGTTTTGTTAAAAGAGTTTAATTGAACCAATCAAACACGTAGCCCAACACTACATACAAAATGATGAAAACCACTATGGTTCCTATGCAGCCGCATTTTCCACCACCAATTTTTTTAGCGCCCCAGCCGGCTAGTATTATTCTGAGCAATTTTTGCATATCTATAAGTTTAAGGTTAATTATTTAATTGTCGGTTTGTTTATTGGTATTAGGGGAATTTTTATCTTGAGAAGGTTCTTCCAATTTTTTGGAAGATTCTTCGCGTTGTTCCATTCTTAGTCTATTCTTTCCAAAATCCAAAGTGCGAATAGGGAAAGGAATGTTTATTCCTGCTTTGTCAAAGTTTTTCTTGATAAGTTTTATTGCTTGGTGCTGTGCTTCTAGTTTCGGTTTGGGTTTTTCGCTTTCAATCCAAAAACGAGTTACGAAATTAATGGAGCTATCGCCGAATTCCTTATAGAAAAATTCAACACCCTCATTTGGCTTTTGCTCAAAGTTTTCAGTAAGAGTCGCTACCACCAAATCTTCCACTTTTTGCAAATCGCTTTCATAACCCACACCACAATTAACATCTACTCTGGAACGATTAGATAATGAATAGTTTGTAAATGGATGCTCGATGAAAACAATATTAGGAATGATAACATACTCATTATCTGTTCTACGAATTGTTACGTTTCTTAAATTAATTTCTTCCACATACCCGCTATCATCCTGTGTTTCTATAAAATCACCAATTCGGATTTTCGGCATAAAGGAAAGCATAAGTCCAGAAAATGTATTGCTGAGCGTTCCCTGCAGAGCCAAACCAATTGCTAAACCAACAACACCAGCACCGGCCAGTACAGAAGTTAGTACTTTATCCAATTGCATAACGCCCAAGGCGATGAAGAATCCTATGAGAATAATGACACCATAAACCATTTTGGAGAGCATTTGTTTTATGGACTCTTCCGAAATTTTTTTGAAAAGTATTTTATGTGAAAGTTTTTTAAGACCCTTAGCTAAAAAATAGAAAATTATCAAGACCAAAATTGCAACTGCAAAGTTGGGAAGTTTTAATATAATGGCTTCAAGCCAGCCGTCTAGCTTTTTCCATAAATTTGAAATAGCCTGGTTTACTGAAAAATTCTCTGTCATAATAATTTTTATTTAAAATAAAGTGGAAAGCATAAATGTACCCAAAACCCATAATATAATGGAAAGAATACCCCCAATTATAAAAAAATGTTTGAATTTATAAAAGCCCATTCCATAAATTAAAGTGTTTGTTTGATAGCCCATTGGCGTGAAAAAACTGAAATTGGCTCCAAATAGAACTGCAAGTATAAACGGTTTCATTGATAAGTCTAGACCTACTGCCACAGCTATAGCAATTGGTGTCATTATAATTGCTGTGGCATTATTGCTTACCACACTGCTTAAAAGCATAGTAATTAAGAAAATTAGACCTATTACAATAACATTAGATTGTCCGCTAAGGATATTTAATAAATGATCTGAAATCCATTTATCTGCTCCAGTATTGTTCATTGCAATTCCAAGTGGAATCATTCCAGCGAGCAGAAAAATAACTTGCCAGTTGATGCGGTGATATACGTCGTTTAAATCTAAACACCGTGTGAGTAATAATAAACAAACGCCAGTTAGCGCACTTATTAAAATAGGTAAAACACCACTTGCCGCCAACCCAATAACCACAAGCAATATTGCAAAAGATATTGTTCTTTTGGTTTTGTTAACTGATGGTTTGGTTTTGTGTTCGCGTAGTATAGCTATGTTTTCCATTTCATCAAGTTGGTTTATTTCGTTTTTAGGAATTTCTATAAGCAATCTATCCCCAGGTTTTAGAGTGATTTGCTCAATGTTTTTACGAACCAACCGTTCCTTTGTGTTTCTAATGTTTCTTCTTTTTTTTATGGCTATTGGTAATGCATTTTTAAAAGTTTGTTTACGCAGTTGTTTTAATGTTTTGCCAATCAAGATAGAGCCTGGCAGTATCAACAATTCCACAAAACCCCATTCTTCAGATTTCTTTTCCGTGATATTGTTGTCTTCTATTTCCTCTTCATTTTCTTTTATATCCTTCTTTTTGTGGATGCTTAAACCTTCTGACTCATTTAGTTTCGCTAGGTTTTCCAAATCGCACATGAGTACCAATTTGTCTTTTTCCTTAAGCGTAATGTAACGTCCGGGTGCATTTGTAATTTGTTTATTGCGCGTAAGCTTTAATATTGAAATTTCAGGATTTGTGTAAAGGAATGTATCTTCAATATTCTTGTCAATTAAATTTGACCCTTTGTTGATTACTACTGTTGTAACATAATCTTCCAAATCGTATGCATCCTGCAAGTTTTCTTTTGAATCATTAGGAAGCCATCTTGAAGCAATTGTTACAACAATAATCCCTACTATTAAGAATATAAGGCCAAAAAAGGAAAATTCAAAAAAACTAAACCTTTCCGCTCCCAAATCTCTCGCGATGGAGTTTACAATAAGATTGGTTGAAGTTCCCATAAGCGTACAACTTCCACCTAAAATCCCCGCAAAAGATATCGGCAATAGTAATTTGGATTGAGGCAAATTGAAGCGTTTGGATAATTCTGAAATTATTTTTATAAATACAATTACAACTGCTGTTGTATTTATAAATGCTGAAATACCGCCCGTAATAAACATGAAAACTGGCAGCAAAAGAAAGAGCGGCAGAACATGAAGGTTTTTTAGAAAGCGCGCGAGAGAAGCTATTACGCCATTGTCTTCAAGCGCTAATGCAATAATCATCAAAGAAAGTACTGTAATTGTTGCGGTGTTTGAAAATCCAGAAATAGCTTCTTCTGGCTTTACCAACCCTGTAAGGGCTAGAGATGCAATGATTAGCATCGCAATTTTATCTACGGAAAAAACTTCAAATGCGAAGAGAATAATGGTAACAAAAAGAATTGAAAAAACGAGGATTATTTCTGTAGTCATTTTGATTGATGGTTAGTCTCATAAAGATAACCGCAGAAATAAAACCCGTTCCTAAGAAATTCATAAAATATTGACAAGGTCAATATTTTAACATTTGCTGTTTAACCTAAATACTTTTTCAAGATATGGCTTTTAGAAGTTTGACGTAACCTGCGAATCGCTTTTTCACGTATTTGGCGAACGCGTTCTCGGCTCAAATCAAAAGTATCTCCAATTTCTTGAAGCGTCATAGGTGGTTGCCCGCATAGACCAAAATTTAATTTTACTACATCTGCTTCGCGAGGCGCTAAAGTATCAAGTGCACGGTTAATTTCTATTCTTAACGATTCCTGCAACAACCCTTTGTCTGGGTTGGGACTTTCGCCAGAACTCAACACGTCATAAAGATTGTTGTCATTTTCTCCCTCTTGAAAAGGAGCATCCATTGAAAGACTTCTAGTAGAGTTTTTAAGTGAACTCTTAACCTTTGACTCACTAAAATCTAGCTCTTGTGCTATTTCAGAAGCCGTAGGAATACGTTCAAATTTTTGTTCTAGGTGGATAGAAGCTTTTTTTATCTTATTGATATCACCAATTTTATTCAATGGCAAACGCACAACCCGCGATTGTTCTGCAATTGCTTGAAGAATTGCTTGTCTAATCCACCAAACTGCATAGGATATAAATTTAAATCCTCTGGTTTCATCAAATCTTTTGGCAGCTTTTACCAAACCAACATTTCCTTCATTAATAAGGTCAGGAAGGCTCAATCCTTGATTTTGATATTGTTTTGCTACGGAAATCACAAATCTTAAATTTGCTCTGCTCAATTTATTTAATGCAGCTTGATCCCCTTCACGAATGCGCTGTGCCAACTCTACTTCTTCTTCGGCGGTAATTAAATCTATCTTGCTAACGTCCTGTAAATAGCTGTTTAAAGATTTTGTTTCCCTGTTGGTTACTTGCTTCGTGATTTTAAGTTGTCTCATATATTCTTCTTAAGTTTTTTTAACACGGCATAGTACCATTTTATCTGGTAATTTCCAAATAGTTAACATTATTTGTTAAAATTTGAATATCATTTTTTTTTATTTACTTTAAATGAAAAAAAAATGATCATTAGAAAAAGTATGCTGTTTGCAATCGCGTTATTTTATAGTATTATTTTATATCCTCAAAAACCCACAGAGGTTCCAAAACCAAGTGATAAACCAATAGACTTAAGCAACCCGGCCGATATAATTATTTACATTGTTTTACCATTATGTGCTGTTTTATTTTTCTTCATCTGGCGTGGAGTTAGTAATAAAAATAAAAAATAACTTTTCAATTTAACAGCAAGTTATAATGATTTGATACTATTTTTGGTGCAATTGTTGTAATTATTATTTTAAAATTTATTCTAATGATAAAGAATGTCTTACTATTTGGTTTTTTTATTATTTTCAAAAGTGGCTTTTGCCAAATAGATTTACCTAATAATTCCGTTCGTTTCGATTCTTCGGAAACTAATATAGATAGCCCTACTGGTTTTGAAATTCCTGCTGTAAAAGCTCCATCCCTTTCAAATACTAAAAATCCTAATACACCGAGTAATTCCGATTTAGGAAACGAAAAGGAAAAACAAATTGATATGCAAAATGGAGATGGTTTGATAGATTATACAGGTACTAACAAGGCTCCAAAATACTTCTCAAAAGACAAAGAGGAAAAACCTGAATACGGAAAAGATCAATATCTGGGTGATTTTAAAACAACAGCTAAAACAGCAACTTTTATGTATCGCGACCACGAATTTGTTGATGGTGATATGATTCGTATTTATGTGAACGGTGAGATAGCAATACCCCAAGCAAGGTTAGAAGGTAGCTTTAAAGGTTTTGACCTTCCACTTCAATCCGGTTTTAATAAAATAGATTTTGAAGCACTTAACCAAGGTTCTTCTGGCCCCAATACCGCCCAATTAAATATATACGATGAAATAGGCAACCTGCTCGCTTCTTATGAATGGAATCTTCTTACGGGCAATAAAGCTACTGCCATTCTTGTAAAACAGTAATTTTTAGTCGAAGTTAAAGTTATCCTAACACTTTAGGATTTGCTTTACATCTTCCGCATTTTTCAATAAACGTACTGTAATTTTATAGAAAATTCTATTTCTATGAATGTTTCAGAACAAATTCTCCAAATCCTTAAAAATGTCGGTGTAACCCAAATATGGGGTGTAACTGGCGATGCCTTAAACACATTTACCGATGCACTTCGGGATGATAAAGATATAAAGTGGAATGCAGTAAGGCATGAAGAAAATGGAGCGTTTGCAGCATGTGCGGAAGCACAAATGACGGAAAACCTTGCTGTATGTGCGGGAACCGTCGGACCAGGAACGCTTCACCTAATAAATGGTCTTTACAATGCAAAGAAAGAACGTGTTCCAGTACTAGCCATTAGTGGACAGGTTGCGCGCGTAAATATGGGGACCAACTATTTTCAAGAAGTTGGGCTTACCAAAATTTTTGATGACGTTTGTTCATACCAAGCCGTAATCCGTTCGGCAGAAGAAGCGCCTCGCGTGGTTTTGAAAGCAATCCAAATTGCTTTGGAACAACGCGCAGTGGTTCGCGTAGAAATTCCTGTTGATATTGCTGTCGAGGAGGCAAAGGGATCACATTTCGAACATCCTGTCTTTAGAGGAAACGCAATTTTAGTTCCTTCCGATGAAGATGTGAATAAAATTGCAAATGCCATAAATGAAGCGAAGAAAGTAACCATTCTTGCAGGCGCAGGATGCAGAACAAGTAGGGAAGAAGTGTTAGCGCTTTCAGAAAAAATAAAAGCTCCTATCGTGCACACGCTTCGCTCTTCCGATGTTATACATAATGATGATAAAAATGTAGTTGGTCTTACCGGACTTATCGGAAATCCATCGGGCTACCACGCTGTGATGAAAGCTGATTTATTGCTGATGTTGGGGACTGATTTTCCGTATAGCAATTTCTTGCCGGACGATTCCAAAATAATTCAAATAGACAAACGCATCGAAAACATTGGTAATCGCGTAAAGATTGATATTGGCGTTCAAGGTGATATGTTGGCGACGCTTCAAAAATTAGATTCAAAAATTCTTCCGAAAGATAATACTGAATTTTTAGATAATTTGGTTGATAACTATACAAAGTGGAAAGCACATAAAGAAGAAACCAGTAGTTTGAAAAAAGATGAAGAACCGCTGCACCCGCAACTTTTTATGAATATTTTGAATAAAAAGGCTTCGGATGATGCTTGTTTCACTGTAGATGTGGGCGAAAGTGCAATTTGGGTTGCACACCATTTAACGCTTCACGGAAAACGAAGATTACTCGGTTCTTTTAATCATGGTTCCATGTCTGTTGGGTTTCCCGCTTCAATGGGAATTCAATCTGTAAACCCGGGAAGGCAAGTTTGGGCAATCGTTGGCGATGGTGCTTTTGGAATGTGTATGAATGATTTTATTACCGCCGTTCGTTATAATTGGCCAGTGAAAATTTTAGTTTACAATAACAGCCAGCTCGGGTTCGTGAAAATTGAAATGGAAGAAGCTGGTTACGCAATGTCAGACGAAGCGCTACGTCTCCAAAATCCAAACTTTGCTGAATATGCCAAACTCTGTGGTGGTGACGGAATTAGAGTAGAACATGCTGCAGATATTGAAAAGGCTATTGAGATGGCAATCGCTTCGCCTAAACCTTTTATTATTGATGCAGTTACAAATCCAGGAGAGCTTTCGTTACCGCCACATATTACCTTAGATGAGGCGTGGGGTTTCGGAAAATCAAAAGTGAAGGAAATTCTACTATCTGTTGGTGGAGACAAGAATCAAAAGAATAACTTGATGGATGAAATAAAAGCTTTTTTTCACAATTCGAAATAATTTAAATTATAATTTTTTATAATGAGAGAAGCAATACAATTCACATTTATAGCCCTAGGAATAATATTAATAATTACGTGTACTGCAATTTGGCCAATTTATGGTTTTTCTATTTTGGGGGCGTTGATTTTCGCAATAGGTATTTATGATTTATTTCAAAAGAAACATTCAATTCTCCGTAATTTTCCAGTTCTAGGGCATATGCGTTTTCTTTTGGAAATGATAGGGCCAGAGATTCACCAATATTTTGTGGAAGATGATACAGACGGGAAGCCGATAGACAGAAATCACAGAACCTATATTTACGAACGCGCGAAACTTGAAAATGCAACCCATCCTTTCGGTACGGAACTGAATGTTGAAGCCGAAAATTACAAATGGATGAAACATAGTATTTATCCATCGAAACTTCTAGAAGAAGCCCCACGAGTGCTTGTGGGCGGACCCGATTGTAAACAACCTTTTAGTGCGAGCATTTTTAATATTTCAGCAATGAGCTATGGCGCGCTTAGTAAAAATGCTGTGATGGCCCTTAATCTTGGCGCAAAAGCAGGAAACTTTTTCCACGATACTGGCGAGGGCGGAATTGCGGAATATCATTTAAAAGGAGGCGATTTGGTTTATGAAGTGGGCACAGGTTATTTCGGATGTAGAACAGAAGACGGAAACTTTTCTCCTGAAAAATTTAAAGAAAAGGCTGCGCTTCCAAATGTTAAAATGATCGAAATCAAAATATCGCAAGGCGCAAAACCAGGACATGGTGGTGTTTTGCCGGCAGTAAAAAATAATGAGGAAATTGCAAAAATAAGAGGTGTAAAACCACACACAACTGTACTTTCTCCTCCTGGTCATAGTGCCTTTAGTGATGCGGAAGGATTGCTTCGGTTTGTTAAGCAAATGCGCGAACTGAGTGATGGAAAGCCCATCGGTTTTAAACTGTGCATAGGTAGCAAGCAGGAGTTTATAGATATTTGTGAAAAGATGGTAGAAACGGGAATAAAACCTGATTTCATAACGGTTGATGGCTCTGAAGGTGGAACAGGAGCGGCTCCAATAGATTTTTCAAATTACGTGGGTATGCCTTGGGAAAAAGCACTTGTTTTTGTTGTAGACACTCTAAACGGCTATGGTCTGAAAAAGGACATCAAAGTTGTTACAGCTACAAAAATATTTACCTCATTTGATATTTTTAAAGCACTTTGCATTGGGGCTGATATTTGTAATTCGGCTCGTGGAATGATGCTCGCTTTGGGCTGCATACAGGCCTTGCGATGCGACACTAACAAATGTCCAACAGGTGTAACAACAAACAATCCAAGCTTGATGCGCGGTTTGGTTGTGGAAGACAAATGGAAACGCGTTAAAAATTATCAAGGCGAAACGGTAAAAGAATTTTTAGAACTTTTTGCAGCTGCTGGCTGTAAAAATCTTTCAGATTTGAATAGAAGTTTTATCTTTAAACAAATTGAAACCGAAATAAAATGTTACGAAGAAATATATCCTACAATTTCAATAGGAAAATTACTGAAAGAAGCATATAACGAATTCTGAACCAAAACCAATTAACCATGAAAAAAGTATTGATTACCCTTGACTATAATCCTAATTCAGAAAAAGTAGTGAATATGGGTTATGAACTTGCAAAATTGATGGATGCTGAAATTTGTCTGTTTCACGTACTCTCAGAAGTGCGTTATTACGGAATGCAATATGAACCTTTTATGGGTTATGAAGGATATGCGTTTCCTGTAGATTATAAAATTCAGGAAGAATTTGTGAAAGTGGCGCAGGATTATCTTGACAAAACCAAAGCACACTTGATGGGTGAGAATATTTCAACCCATTTAGCAGAAGGCGATACTTCAAAAATGATTTTGGAATATGCAGAAGAATGGAAAGCAGATCTGATTGTGATGGGAACCCATAGCCACGGCACATTGGAAAAAATATTCTTGGGAACGGTAGCTTCAAGTGTTTTGGAACATACCAAAATTCCATTGTATATGGTTCCAACTGGTGAAAAATAGGAGGGAAGCAACTTAATTTTACGAGATTGATAATTAAGTATACCTTTGAAAAAAAAATCTATTTATGTCTTTAACCAATAATGATATTATGAAAAAATTGCGTGTAGCCCACAAACTACGCGATGAGGATATAGTGAAAATCTGTTCTTTGGTAGATTTTGAGGTGACAAAAAGTGAGCTGGGAGCTATATTTAGAAATGAAAACCATGAAAAATATATGGAATGTGGGGATCAATTTCTTCGTAATTTTTTAAATGGTTTAGTTATTCATTTGCGGGGACCAATGCCCGAGAAAAAAGAAATAGTTACCAAACCAAAAACACAACCTGTTCGTAAATACAATCCCAATCCTAAAAAATAAAAACTGAATTAAATTTCTTCAATCCAGCTTTAATAAATTTCTATTTTTTTATATATCAATACACGTTTCTGCATGTTCTTCTTATTGTGGGATCTTCAAAAAGATTTTGGTTTGTATTAAGGTAGCACAACATGTGCTGTTTTTGTGATCCACATTTAATTCTTTTTTGAATGTTTCTTAGGGTTTTCATAGCTTTTTGGTTTTTAATATTGTTCATTATTTAAAACGTCTTTTCATATTCCAAGTATATGCTTTGGAGTTTTGAGGTCTGTGTTGGGTTTCGTTACTGTTTAATGTTCTCATGATTTTTTAAATTTTTAATGTTAAATTTTAATTAGTAAATGTTAGCGAAATCTTCTTTTCATATTCCATGAATAGGCTCTTGAAGATTTCATTTTTTGTGTTAAAAGATTGCTGTCTAAAGTTCTCATACTATTTTTATTATCGGGTTATACTTAAAAGACGCAGGAGTTTAGATTTTGTTACAGTACTATGTAATACAAAGTAATGATTTAACTAAAAATTAACGTTTGTGTTAAATTCATAAAAACTTTTTAAAATCATTAAAATTGTTTAACATACCATTAACCATCAATGCCTTAACAAATGGTTGTGGGGTAGAAGCTTTCAGAGTATATTTGCAACAGGAAACTGATGATGTAGAACTATTTTTATCCCAAATTTAAATGAATACCGTACGAAAAGCTGAAACGAATAAATTGAAGCGTGCCCATTTGTATTATAAATACACTGGGTTTTATTCTTTTGTGGGTCAAAGTCTTAAGAAGGCAATTATTCCAATAGTGTTAGTTATTGCAGCACTGATTGTATTAGATCTTTACGTTGTTGATTTCAGTAATCTCTTCACATATATTACTGAAACATATGCTCCAATAAATATTTTATTGGTTTTCCTTGTTTCAGAATCTTTATTGGGACTTGTTCCGCCAGAAATATTTATTGCCTGGAGCGATAAAATGCCTGAGCCGATATTATATTTATCACTTTTGGCAACACTATCTTATATTGGTGGTATAATTTCCTATTTCATTGGAAAATGGATTTTCACTATTCCAAGCGTTTTTGCATATATGGAAGGCAGGATGAAAAAACATCTTAAACACATTCGCAAATGGGGTGGATTTATGATTGTTGTGGGTGCTTTATTGCCTATTCCATATTCAATGACTAGTATGGCTGCAGGAACTATTAATTATAAGTTCAGCAGATTTCTTCTATTTGGACTTTTAAGATTTGTAAGGTTTTATCTTTATGCCATTGCCATATTCAGTTTGCTGTAGTACTTTTGGTACGCCGAAGCAGTTTGCTTTAAAAATAAATCTTATCATTCTTAAATGCCAACTTCTTTTCAATGAAGAAAAATGATCCCTACGCTGCCTTACGATTTCGGGAGTTCAATATATTTCTTTTAGTTCGGTTTGCGATGGTGTTTGCCTGGAGCATGCAATTTATAGTAATTGAATGGGAGGTTTACAGCATTACTAAAAATCCACTTTCATTAGGAATAATTGGTTTAATGGAAGTTATTCCAGCTGTTTCCATGGCACTTTTTGCGGGCCATATAGTAGATCAAAGAGAAAAGCGCGGGCTATTGTTTAAATGTATTTTTGGTTTTTCCATTGTAAGCCTTGGTTTATTCCTACTAACTTGGCCAAGGATAGTTGGCGATATTTCTACAGATACGGTTCTATATGCCGTTTATTTTTTGGTTTTTCTTGGCGGCTTGGTGCGTGCATTTTTGGGTCCCACGATTTTTTCATTGTTCTCATTATTAGTTCCTAAAAAAGTATATCCAAATGCAGCTACTTGGAGTAGTTCAGTGTGGCAAATGGGTTCAGTGGTAGGTCCAGCGGCGGGAGGTTTCTTTATTCATTGGATTGGGGTGCATTGGTCTATGTGTTTCGTTTTTGCTTTTTCATTAATGGCTCTGATACTTTTACTCCAAATTCCGAAGAAACCAATTTTAAACCCAAATATAGGAGAACCCATAATGAAAAGTTTGAAAGAAGGTATCAGGTTTGTGATGAACACAAGAGTGATTTTAGGTGCGCTTACTTTAGATATGTTTGCAGTGTTGTTTGGAGGAGCTGTAGCACTATTACCTATTTATGCACAGGACATTCTAAAAGTGGGTCCGGAAGGCTTTGGAATACTTCGCGCTGCACCGGCAGTTGGTGCATTGCTGATTATGTTTACCTCTGCACATTTTCCGCTTAATAAAAATGCGGGGATGAAACTCCTTGCCGCCATATTCGGATTTGGTATCTGTATTATTGTATTTGGAGTTTCCACATGGTTCTGGGTTTCTGTAATTGCGCTTTTCTTGAGTGGGGCCACAGATGGTATTTCTATGGTTATACGCTCCACAATTTTACAGCTTCGAACTCCAGATGCTATGCGAGGTCGCGTAGCTTCGGTTAATTCTATGTTTGTTGGGTCTTCCAATGAATTGGGTGCTTTCGAGAGTGGACTTACCGCAAAATTAATGGGAACTGTAACCGCAGTTGTTTTTGGTGGTGGGATGACAATACTTACAGTAGTGGGCACCGGATTCTTTTTCCCTAAACTTCGTAAACTTGATTTGCGAAAGGATTTGGAAGAGCATGAGCGAGAATAATTGGTTTATTAGTCTTTAAAAATTAGACTCGCAAGACTCCACGAAACCCTCTTCCAGCATAATAAGATTCCACACCATTGTGATAAACGAATACGGTATTAAAACGGAAATCTCCAAAAATACCACCACCAAGTTTCCTAATATCGGCGGGAGTTTGCAGCCAACTAGACGTTTTACTATCAAACTTTCCTAGTTTTTGCAATTCACGATATTGCTTTTCATTTAAAAGTTCGATACCTATTTCTTCTGCCATACCAATGGCGCTGTTTTTTGGCTTGTGCTCTTTTCTTGCTTCCAATGCTTTAGGGTCATAACAAAAGCTTCTTCGCCCTTTCGGACTTTCTTCGGAACAATCGAAAAAAATATACTCTTTAGCTGCGCTGTCATATCCCACAACATCCGGTTCACCACCAGTTTCTTCCATTTTATTTAGTGACCACATTTTTTGGAAATTGGCTTCCAACTTTGCTAGCACTTTATTCCATTCTATGTCTTTATGGCGATTTGTGTTTTTTTCAAAACGATTTTTTAATGTGCTGAGAAGCTCTTCTTCTTGCTTTGGGGTTAATTTTTTTTTGCTCTCTTTTGTCATACATAAACTTTTATATTCACATAACTTTTTCAGCACCCATTTCCTATGGATTTTTCAAGCCACTTGAAATAATTCGACAAAAATTAACTTACCCTTCCGAATTATAAAACCATTCTTCTGCACGAACAATTGCTTCTTTAATTGCTCTTTCTTCTGAAACACCACCTTTTTGCATTAATTGTTCAGCAATTTCAAGTGCTTTTTCACGTGCTTGTGGTGTTAAATTTTCAAGGTGTGGCTTAAAGTTTTCAAATGTCCAGTTCATTTTTTAAAGAATACTACAAGTAGATGTGTACTCTTTATAAATATAACTAATTATTTCTTTTAAAAAAGACCAATTTCTTTCGGAATACCTAAAATGATGATTCAATAATCCTAAAAGGATAAGCTTCCTGCATTTTTTTCAATTCCTCTTCTGTAATTTTTATGGAATCGGTTTTTAAAACTTCAGAAATATATTTTTCACGCAATTCAAAATATGCTTTTGCTATTTCATCCTGAATGGTAATGAAACTTTGATAAGGTGCTTCACGATGGATTGACAAAGAAATTGAAGCTTTTTTGGGATTGTCTGAAGCAACTGTAAGTTCCTGACATTTACAGTATAAGCAAGATTTATCGGCATTATTGTCAATAAAATCTTTCAACTTTATTTTTAAGTCTTCAATATTGGTAACTCTTTCATTGGCTAGAATTTCACCCTTTTGATTCATACTGATGGTGAAAATATTATTCTTTTTTATCGGAATATTGCAATCGGCTCCGGGTGGGCAAGCTTGTGGAAGATCTCTCGCGATTCCTTTATTGTTGGGAATCATCGAGGTTACCAAAAAGAAAATCAAAAGTAAAAAGGCGATGTCGGCCATACTGCCAGCATTTACGGAGGGCATAGAATTTCTCATAATTGAAAATGGTTTTAGTGTTCTCTTTGTGGAAAACAAAAAAAGTGCCACAGTTTTTTTCTCTTCGGAAACACGTTTCAAAAGAATACCTTAATTTTAAACGTAATTTAGAAATTCAATTTTTTGAAATGATTAAAAGCGAAAACCATACAACTACAAAAGGTTTCCTGTCTTATTTGATGGAAACAGTTGGTTTGCCTGAATCAGAGGCGGAGCAATTATCGGTTCCACTAAAGCGTATGCGTTATGAAAAAGGGAGTATTCTTTTAAAAAAAGGAGATGTTTGCAAACATTCTTTTTTTGTGGAAAAAGGACTTTTGCGCTCTTATATGTTGGATGAGAGTGGAAAGGAACACGTCATCCAGTTTGCGCTGGAAAATTGGTTTATTGTTGATAGAAGCAGTGTCTATTTTAACGACTCTTCAGAGAGTTATATTGAGGCAATTGAAGATACAGAAACCGTTTTTATTGGAGAAGACTTTATGTGTCAAGCCTCTGAAGTAAGTTCTATTTTTGGTCGTTATAATGATAAATTATTGCACAATCATATTAGGCAAATGCAAAAGCGAATCAACTTATTACTGGGAGCTACTGCGGAAAAACGCTATTTAAGTTTTATTGAAATGTACCCAGATTTAATGCTTCGCGTTCCGCAATGGATGATTGCTTCTTACTTGGGAATTACGCCAGAAAGTTTAAGTAGGGTGCGCAAAGAGCTCGCCTATAAAAATTTCAAAACAAGTTAGTCTGGAAGCGAAACAAAATCCGTTTCGCCCGGAACTTTTGGGAAACGTTGCGCTTTCCAATCTTCCCGTGCTCTTTCAATAGTTTCTTTTTCTGAAGCGACGAAATTCCAATGAATATGTCGCTCTTCAGGCAATGCATCGCCTCCAAAAATGTAAACAGTTGTATTATCGCCCATTTCAAATTCGCAGAGTTTGCTATCGTTTGCAACAAGAATCTGTTTTGGTTCGTATGTATTTCCTTCGCTGAAAACAGTTCCTTCCAAAATATAAAGACCGCTTTCACCGAAAAGATAATCCCCAAGTTTTACTGTTCTTTTCTTCCCACTTTTCAATTCTAGAAAATAAAGATTACTGTGAACGGGAACGGGTGATTTTTTGCCGAAAACATCCCCGGCAATTACTTTAATTAAAATTCCATTTTTTTCGAAAGAAGGAATTTCCTGTTTTTCAGTATGATGAAATGACGGTTCCATATTTTCTAATTGCTTCGGAAGCGCCACCCAAATCTGCAGACCGTGAAGTGTTTTCTTTATTTTCCGAAGATTTTCTGGAGTTCTTTCAGAATGTACAACGCCCTTTCCAGCAGTCATCCAGTTTACGGCGCCTGGTGTAATTTCAACTTCAGAACCTAAGCTGTCGCGGTGCATTATACTGCCTTCAAAAAGATAAGTTAGCGTTGAAAGACCGATGTGTGGATGCGGTGGAACATCGAGATTTTGGGTTTCATCCATTTTAACCGGACCCATATGATCTATAAATGCGAACGGACCAACCATTCGCTTTTCACGGAAAGGCAACAAACGGCCAACCATAAAATTGCCAATATTAGCGACGCGTTCTGGAATAATTGTTTTTAAGTTTGACATAGTTTTAAACATAAAAGGATACCCTTTGAGGTCTCGACTGCGCTCGACCGGAAAAAAAAACATCCTCTAAATTACTAAAATTTATTATTCCAAATATCCGAATTTTCCCATATTGAAATCACTTATTGCTTGCACAATTTCGCTACGAGTATTCATAACAAATGGGCCTTGGGCGGCAATTGGTTCGTTTATTGGTTCGCCGCTAAGTACTAAAACTATTGCGTCATCCGTTGCTTCAATGGTGAATTCTTCGCCATCATTTGCAAACAATCCCAAACTATCGGTTTTAATTTCTTCAGTATTATTCACTTTAATATTTCCTTCAACAACTAAAACAACAGTATTATAGTTTTCTGGAAAACTAAAATTTGCTTTTCCGCCTTTATTCAATTTTGCATTTAACATATTTACAGGAGTAAATGTTGAAGCAGGGCCTTTTTCGCCGTTGTATTCACCTGCGATTACTTCAACAGCGCCAGCATTATCGGGAAGCTCCACTTTTTTCATATCAGCATTTGTGATTCCCTGATATTTTGGGGCACTCATTTTGTCCTTTGCAGGTAAATTCACCCACAACTGTACCATTTGGAAATATCCACCAGCCTTACTGAAATTTTCTTCATGGTATTCTTTATGAAGAATTCCAGATGCCGCCGTCATCCATTGCACATCGCCTTCGCCAATTATGCCACTGTTACCAGAGCTATCGTTGTGTGCTACACTTCCTTTATAGGCAATTGTAACAGTTTCAAAACCTCTGTGCGGATGCACATCCACTCCTCTAGGCTTATCAGTAGGAGGAAAGTAAAACTTGCTATTATAATCCATCATAATAAATGGATCCATTCTTTCAAATCCTTCATTTATCGCAGAAGGAATGTATTGGTGAACTCTAAAACCGTCGCCAACCATGTGCGGACTTGGCGGAGTTAGTATGCGTTCTATTTGTCGTGTTTTCATTGTTATTGATTTTTATATTACTAGGTGAAATTACACCGTAAATTATTGTTTTACATTGATGTATGTTAAGAACTGCTTTCAGCGAAATTTAATTTGAGAAGTGTGGTTAGCCATATAAAATACAAATCGAGAGCTTTATTTGCAATAAATAAAGCTCTCGATTCTTAAAAGGGAATAGTTAAAAATTATTGTTTTATAAATTGAAGTGAAGCAATTAATTTCACTTTATCGCTTACTACAACGCTTCCGGCTTCGGTAACGGCACTCCATGTTAGTCCGTAATCTTTACGGTTTATGTTGCCTTCAAATTCGAAACCGGCTTTCGTTTGTCCGTAGGGATCTACAGCGGTTCCGTTGTATTCAGCTTCTAAGGTTACTTCTTTTGTAACACCTTTAATAGTTAGATCGCCAACCATTTTTTCACCATCAAATGATTTTGATTTGAAGGATAACTTCGGATTTTTTTCAGCTCCGAAAAATTCATCACTCTTTAAATGATTGTCGCGATCTTTATTATTGGTGTTTACGGAATCAATTTCCGCTGCAAATGAAAAGTTGCCATTTTTAAAATCATCATTAGCACTTTCAACTTTTCCATCAAATTTTTCGAAGCTACCTGTTACAGTAGAAATCATCATGTGTTTCACTTTAAAATTGATTTCTGAGTGTGCGGCGTCAATATTCCAAACTGATTTTGTAGTGTTCATATTTGTAAATTTTTAGTTTTTAATTATTTATAGGACAAAATTAGAGTTCGGAATAGACCTCCACATTGATGTATGATAAGAAATTAAATTTCCATTAAGCCAATTTATTTATTTGAGAAAAAACAAAAAATTGAGTGAGAGAAGTTGTCAATGCAACATTTAACACAATTTTATAGCACATAAGAAACTACTTCGCTTGTTGATGAAATTATAACAAAGGAATTTTTATACTTTTGAGGGCTACCAAAAATGGGTTTGGAAAAGAAAGAAGAAAAAAAATCAAAACCGAGAAAGTATAGGTTTTTAAGAATTATTGCGAGAATTTTCGCAGTTCTTATAATCCTGTTCATTTTACTTGTACTGTTCATTCGCAGTCCGTGGGGGCAGGATATTATAGTGCAGCGCGCGGTTAAATATGTTTCCGGAAAAACCCAAACTAAAGTAGAAATTGAAAAACTCTTCATCACTTTCGGCGGTAATATTATGCTGAAAGGGCTTTATCTCGAAGACAAAAAAGGCGACACGCTTGTTTATTCAAAATCTTTGGAAGCAGATATTCCGCTTTTGCCCATCATTCGGGGTAATGGAATTGGCGTAAATTATTTGGACTGGGAAGGTTTGCGCGCAAATATTATCAGAAAAGATTCCATTAGTGGTTATAATTTTCAGTTTCTGATGGATGCGTTTGCTTCGGCAGATACAACTGGTGTTGAAACTGATACGACTTCGGCGCCGATGAAAATTATTTTAGGCGAAATTAATTTTAAGGATTTCAATATTGTTTTTGACGATGCGGTTTTGGGAATTGACAGTAAATTTCAAATAGGCAAACTCAATCTTCAAATGAAGAAAACCGATTTGGAAAATATGGATTTCCGTGTATCCGAAGCTTCCATTTCGAACGCTCAAATTAAATACATTCAATCTCCTGCGCCACCAACGGCAAAGGAAGACACGCCTTTGCCCTTTTTGGCTTTGGATCAACTTTCGTTGAAAAATGTTTTTATTGATTATCAATCTTACGGAGATAGAATTGCGGCAAATCTGGAAATTGGCGCCTTATATCTCGAATTGTCAAAAGCAGATTTAACCAATCACGATATTGAAATTGGTGATTTCGATATGAAAAATTCCATTATCAAAATAAATACAGAAACTGAAACCAACGGAATTACCCAAAAAGCCGAGGAAGTAAAAGAGAATGTAAAAGAAGATATTCAAAAATTTGAGTGGCCAGTCTTTAAAATCGCTATTTCAGATATTGATTTGGAGGGAAATAATATCAGTTATTTCGTTGGCAAGAGTGAAGTGAAAAAAGATGTTTTCAATCCAAATGCCATTGCGCTTCAAAATTTCACATTAAAAGCGAACGCAGTTTTTCTGAAAGATAAAAAGGCAGGTTTTCAATTGGAGGCGTTGACATTTGAAGAAGGTTCTGGTTTGAACTTGAAAGAAATGGCATTAAACCTTGAAGCGACTGACAAATTCATTGAAATAAATGATTTAATATTTGCGCTTAATAATAACAAACTTGAAGGAAAACTTCGATTGGATTATCCAACTTTGGCAGATTTGATTGAAGTGCCTGACCAATCAAAAATCGCTTTGGATTTTCCATCATTTCAAATTGATTTAAAGGAAGTTTTCAAATTTCAGCCTGAGCTAAAGAAGAATGATTATTTAAGAACCCTCAGTAAAAAATATGTTTCCGGGAATTTGGAAGCATCGGGTAATCTTTCCGCAATTCAAATACCAAACTTAAATGTTCGCTGGGGAAATACTACGCGTATTTCTGCCAACGGTGTTATTCAAAATGCAACAAATCCTGATAATTTAAAATTTAACATTCCTCGTTTTTCAGCACAAACTAAGCGAAGTGATTTAGTTCAATTTGTAAGTGAAAAGGATTTGGGCGTTAGTTTGCCTGAAGATGTATCGTTAAAAGGAAATGCGAGAGGAGATTTAAAAGATATTTATGCAAAAGCAAATTTGACCACTTCGCAAGGAATTGCAATAATTGACGGTCATTTCAAAAACGATTCGCAAATTGCTTATGAGGCAGCTATTGAAATAAAGGAATACAAACTGAATGAGCTACTTAAAAACGATCAACTCGGCGCACTGAGTTTAACCATAAAAACAAATGGTTCTGGAAATGACATCAACAGTCTCGATGCAGTTCTGGACGCAAATATTTCGAGTTTTCAGTTTAATAATTATGCCATTAAAGATTTGGCAATCAACGGAAAAATAAAGGATGGTAAAGGCGATGTAGTTTCTAAATACAAAGATGACAATCTTGATTTAGATTTAAATGCCGAAGTGATTTTGGATTCGGTTTCGCCGAAAGTGAGCGCACATTTAAATCTTATTGGAGCAAATCTACAATCTTTGGGATTGATGAGTCGCGACGTGCGCACTTCACTAAAATTGGATGCCGATTTTGAAGGAAACAAAGATGGTTTCGACGTTATTTCAACAATTGGCGATGGGGTAGTGGTTTATGACGACAAAACCTATTTGCTGGGCGATGTGTTAGCAACTGCACACGTTCGCAGCGATACAACTTCAATTTGGTTGGACAACAAAATCGTGCAGATTAGTTTAGAAAGCAATACCGATCCCGAAACATTCAGTTCTGCTGTGCAGCGTCATATTTACAGTTATTTCTCAAAAAATACAAAACTTCCTGATAGTATAATTAGGCCGGTAAAACTGGATGTTCGTGGGCAAATTGTGGAGTCTTCAGTTTTGAATGATGTGTTTTTGGTAAATGTGCAAAAGCTCGACACCGTAAAAATCGCAGTTAATTTTGATGAAGCTGCGCGAAAATTGAAAGCAGATATAACTGCACCGCAAATTGTTTATGCAGGAAATGAATTGGATAGTTTGGCATTCACAATGGATACTGATAAGGAAAAATTTGTTTTTGATTTGGGGTTCAACAATCTAAAAGGTGGGCCTTTAGATATTCCAAAAACTAAAATTACAGGTAATCAGCAAAATAATGAGCTCAGTTTGAGTTTTAATTCTACCTATAAAGACAGCACTTTAATAAATATTCAATCACAGATTACCGGTACTTCGGAAGCGCTTCGATTTCATATTCTGCCGGAGGATTTGATTTTAGACAGAAATCCCTGGGAAACGCCAGAAAGCAACGAAATTCTTATCACCAAAAATACTATTGAATTTACAGATTTTCGTTTCAGCAGAAATGAGGAAGTTGTGGAACTGACCAATAAACTGACGGGGGTTTCACAAAACCACGCCGCTATTATTTTTAAAAATTTCAAATTAAGTGAAATTTTGAATTACTTAAATCCCGAGAAGGAATTGGCGCACGGAAATTTAAACGGAAGCCTAGCCATCGTTGAACCTTTCGGAAATTCTGGACTTATAGCCGATCTTTCTGTGGAAAAATTAAATCTGTTAGATACAGATTTGGGCAAACTTACCGTGGATGCAAAATCAAAAGGAGGGAATAGTTATGATTTTGATTTGGCTCTGAAAGAAGGCGATATAGATTTGGATCTTACGGGCGATTATATTGCTACTCCAACGAAAGCTCAACTCAATTTAGATTTAGATATCAACGAATTTAAAATGCATGCGCTGGAAGGACTTTCTTTAGGCGAAATAAAGAATGCAGATGGTAGTTTTTCTGGAAAATTTAATGTTTCAGGAAGTCCTACCGAACCAAAATATGAAGGCAGTTTAAAGTTTAGTAATGCCGCTTTTACAATTGCTAAATTAAATGCTCCTTTCACCTTGGCAAACGAAAGTTTAAGAATAGACAATCAAGGTCTTTATATGGATAACTTAACTATACGTGATGAAAACCAAAACAAATTGGTTATGACCGGAAAAGTAGGGACCGAAAGTTTTATAAATCCAACGTTTAATTTAAAAGTGAATGCAGAAAATTTCCAAATTCTAAATGCTACAGAAGAAGACAACGATTTTCTTTATGGCAAAGCTTCTTTCGATGCAAACGCTACTTTGACGGGCGATCTTCAAATTCCAAAGTTAGATGCAAAAATCACTGTAAATGATAATACAGATGTAACCTACGTTTTACCTTCATCTGCTGTGGCTATTGAGGAGCGCGATGGTGTTGTGATTTTTGTAAACAGGGAAAATCCCGATGCAATTTTAACCCGAACAAAGCAAGAAACGGCAACACTCAGCGGCTTTGATGTTAAGGCGCTTTTGAAAATTGGAAAAGAGGCAAAGGTTACTATTATAATCGATCAGGAAACGGGAGACAATTTTGAGGTTTTTGGAGATGGTGATTTCGATTTCACAATGAACCCTAATGGAAGAATGACGTTGAGCGGCGTTTATGAAATTGCAGGAGGTCATTACGAAATGAATCTTTACAATCTCGTGAACAGACGCTTTGAGCTCGCTGAAGGTAGTCGCGTAAGCTGGTCTGGAGATCCTTTTGATGCCACACTTGATATAAAAGCAATTTATGAAGTGGAAGCTTCTGCATCAGCTTTGATGGCGCCCATAAGTTCTGGCTCAGATCCTTCGGTTCAGAATAAATACAGACAAGTGCTACCGTTTTATGTTTATTTGAATGTTGACGGGGAATTGACAAAACCCATAATTTCTTTTGATTTAGATATGCCGAAAGATGAGCAGGGAGCAATTGGTGGACAGGTTTACGGTAGACTGCAACAAGTAAACCAACAGGAAGGCGAATTGAACCGACAAGTATTTTCATTATTGGTACTAAATCGTTTTTATCCCGAACCTGGCAGTGACGGTAGTGGTGGCGGTTTTGCAACAGTGGCGCGGGACAATTTGAACGATGCGCTCTCCGATCAATTAAATACTTTTTCAGATAAACTTTTGGGAAAATCTGGTGTGGAACTAGATTTTGGTTTGGACAGCTATACCGATTATCAAGGGGAAACTCCACAAGAGCGTACCCAACTTGACATTGCCGCGCAAAAAAAAATATTTAATGACAGACTGGTTGTGCGTGTGGGAAGCGAAGTAGATTTACAGGGAAGCAGTTCCACAAACGAACCAGCACCTTTAATTGGTAATGTAAGTTTGGAATATTTGCTTACCGAAAATGGTAGGTATAGATTAAAAGGCTTCCGAAGAAATGAGTTTGAAAACGTTATTGACGGACAAACAATCGTTAGTGGGATAGCACTTATTTTTACACAGGAATTCAACAAATTTGATGAATTGTGGGAAGCTATTCTTCGGGGTGAAACTGAACGGGAAAAAGAAGACAGAAAGGCGGCTGATGAAAAAATGAAAGAGAAGAAAGCAAAAGCAGACCAGGAAAAGGAAGCAGAAAAAATGAAGCAAGTTAAAAATCAGGATTCTGTTCCTGCCAAGAAAGAAGAAGAGAATTAATCCTTTAAGCAAAAGAGACTGAATTGAAATTCATATATAAAATAGCTATCATTTTTTCAGCGGCATTTGTGTTGTTGCAATCCTGTGCGGTTGATAAATACATTCCCGAGGGCGAAAAATTATATACCGGAGCTACGATAGAAATAAAATCTGATTCAATAATTAAAAATGAAACACACTTAAAGGCGGTTTTGGAAGAAGCTTTGCGCCCAAAACCGAATAGTAAATTTTTGGGATTACAACCAGGACTTCATTATTACTATAAGATGCAAGAGGAAAAACCGGGTTTTATAAATAAATTTCTTTACAAAAAATTGGGTGAAAAACCAGTGTACCAAAGTGATGTAAAACCCTATGAAGTTGAAGAAATATTAATTAACAGAATGGAAAACAGAGGTTTTTTCTACAGTGAAGCAACTTCGGAATTTGAGGAAAAGGAAAAAGAAGCATCTGTGAAATATACCGTTACAGCACCTACTCCGTATACTATTGCGAATTATCAGTTAGACAGTTTGCCGCAACCAATTTATTCTGAAATTCAGAAAAGTGTTGCAACAACAAAATTGTCTAAAGGAATGCGTTTTGATCTTTCAAATATGAAAATTGAGCGGGAGCGCATTGATATTGATTTAAAGAAAAACGGATATTACAACTTTAATCCAGGCTTTTTGATTTTCGAAGCAGATACCAATCAATACGATAAAAAGCAATTCGATCTTTTTCTACGTCTTAAAAATGAAGTACCTAAAAAATCCATTGTTCCTTATAAAATCTCAAAAATAAACGTTTATGCAAATTATGATGTTCAGGATTCTACTGTAAATAATGTGGAGCGTTTTAATGAAAAGAATTATATAAACAGTCAAGACTTTTTTAAATCGAAATATCTGGATCCATTTATTATTTTGGAAGAAGGGCAACTCTACAGTCCGGAAAATTCAAAGAATACAGCCAGACGTCTTTCCACCATTGGTGCATATAAATTTGTAAATATCCAGTACACAGAACAGGATTCATTGCTTTCTGACAGTTTGGGAATTTTGGAGGCCAACATATTTCTTTCACCATTAAATAAGCGCGCATTAAGAGCGGAATTGCAGGCAGTTTCAAAGTCGAATAATTTTGCCGGTCCTGGTTTGGCGGTTACCTACAGCAATAGAAATTTATTTAAAGGAGGTGAAACACTTAACACAACCGCAAACGTAGGCTATGAAGTGCAAGCGGGCGGAAGTGGAAATAGTGGCAGAACTAGTGTTGAATTGGGTTTAAAAACGGAGCTTATTTTTCCGAGAGTAATCTTTCCCATAAAAATAAATAATGATTTTTTTCAATATTCAATCCCTAAAACAAAAACCAGTTTAAGTGTTGATTATTTAAGCAGAACAAAGCTTTATGCACTTCTTTCCGGTTCGGCCCAGTTTGGCTATGTTTGGCAAGCAAATAGATATGTTACCCATGAGATTATTCCAATTTCCATAAACTACACGAAACTTTCAAATACAACTGCGGAGTTTGATACTATTTTGAATAATAATCCATTCCTAAAACGCAGTTTTGAACAGCAGTTTATTTCCGGTCTCAATTATTCATTTATATATAATGGAATGGTTGATGCTGCAAAAAAGCATCAGTTTTTTGTAAATACAACGCTAGATATTGCAGGAAATAGCATTAGTTTTTTTGGAAAAGAGAACGAATTGGGCAGTAAGGAATTTTTGGGATTGGAGTACGCACAATACGCCAAAGCTGATGTGGACTTACGATATCATTTCAATTTCGGAAAGGAACAGGTAATTGCAACGAGGCTTTTTGGTGGTTATGGAATTCCGTATGGAAATTCTGATGTTATGCCTTATGTGAAGCAATATTATTCCGGTGGGCCGTATAGCGTTCGCGCGTTTCGCATTCGTTCTTTAGGACCTGGAACTTATAGCGATGAAGAGAATCCGGATAGTAATTATTTTGACCAAACTGGAAACATTCGTTTGGAGGCGAATATTGAATATCGTTTTCCTATATTTTCATTTTTTAAAGGCGCTGTTTTCGCTGATGCGGGAAATATTTGGAATTCAGAAGCAAATCCTTCTTATGATGGAAAAGACAAATTCTCTTCAAATTTTCTAAATGAATTGGGAATGGGAGCGGGGGTTGGTCTTCGGGTGGACGTTCAGGGTTTTGTAATTCGTTTTGACTTCGCTGCGCCATTTAACGATCCGTCAAAATCTGAAGGGTTTAATTTTAATGTAAACGAAACAGTGTTTAATTTTGGAATCGGGTATCCGTTTTAAATTCTTACTTATTTAGCTCTTCCAATAACTGATCGTAATCCTCAATCTTCACGTGAAGTATACCGTCCAAACTAATGATTGGTGTAGTTAATGAGTCAATTTGAACGGTAGCATTTGTAAATGCTGGTGCCAGTTGATCTTTCAACTCAGGTTTTTCAGAAAAACGATAGGAAGTGTATAGATAGCGGCTATTTTCAAGACTAGAAACAAGGCTGTCACAAGTTGTACAATTTTCAGGAATGTACACAATAACTTTCTTTTTCGGTTCTATTTTAATAGCTTCAAATTCTTTGCGCATGGCACGACGGGAAAGACTGTCATTCACTTGTAGCTTATAGGTATAATTTGCTCTTTTTCCTCTTTCTACCATTAAATTGGCAAGCAAAACCTTGGAAGCAGCTGGTACCCGAATCATTCTTGGAACAGATTTGCTTTGACGAAAATTAGTACCTTCTACAGTTATAGAAACATCCAAATCCTGTTCATTTTTGTTCAACGCATATAGAAACAAACGGTTGGCTTTTGTTTCTTCAACAATTTCTATTGGTTTTTCCTGCGAAAATAGGGGAGTATAAACTGTTGCAATTACAATTATAAATAATAATTTTTTAAGCATTGAGGAGTATATTTTGAGTTTCGAAGATATAAATTTCAGTGGGAATTCAAAAAATATTTAAGTGAAATGCCATAATTATTATAATTAATTAAAAAATATTCAATCAAATTCTTCTACAGCTTTATGAATCCTTTAAGAAAGCAATTTCAAACCAACCCGACATAATGTGCGTATATAATATATACAACGAATTTATTTTTAAAAAATCAAAGCAAAAATCACGAATATGAAAAGTTATTTATTAAAAACGATCACGCTTTCTTTTGTATTAATGTTAAGCATTACACAGGTTTCTTGCCAGAATAAAGACAAAAAGAATGTTGAAAAGGCAATGAATAGTTCAGAGGAAAAAATGAATGGATCTAAAGAAATGGATATGAATAAGCAATTTCCAATGGCGAAACCGGATACCGAATGGAAAAAGGAACTTACAGCGGAACAATATCAAATAATGGTTAAAAAAGGTACTGAAACTCCTTTCAATAATGAATATAATGATAATCATGAAAAAGGCATTTATGTGAGTGCTGCAACTGGAGAGCCATTGTTCAGCAGTGAAGATAAATTTGAATCGGGAACAGGGTGGCCTTCATTTTCAAAACCAATTAATGATAATGCTGTAGTTTGGGTAAAAGATAATACGTTGGGAATGACACGTGATGAAATAGTTGAAAAAGCCACGGGATTACATTTAGGCCACGTATTTAATGATGGGCCAGCACCAACAGGTTTAAGATATTGTATGAATTCAGCAGCGCTGAAATTTGTAAAGCAGGACTAATAATTCTCCAATTTAAGTTATGCTTGGAAAGCCTTCTTAGGAAGGCTTTTTTATTCGCAAAACCTTTAACCATTTTTATGATTAAAAATATTTAATTTACCGTATATTTGCATCATACAGGCAATGAACACTTAACACCAGTAAGGTAAACCAATAACTAAAAAGATTATATATAACCATTAAAAGTCATCTGCCCACCGCGGATGACTTTTTTTATTTAAAAAACAAATGGCAAAATCACAACAAACATACAGCAAGAAAGAAAAGGAAAAAGCGAAACTGAAAAAACGAGAAGACAAGCAAAAGAAGAAAGAAGCTCGTAAATCGGATAAAACACCAGGTATAGATTTCGTTTACGTTGATTACAATGGGAATTTGGTTGATACACCGCCAGATCCATCAATGAAAGTTGAAGTTGATGCAGATGATATTATTCTGGGAATTCCTAAACAAGAAGAAGGCGATCGCGAAGCTTTTGATCCAGTTAGAAAAGGAAAAGTTTCTTTTTATGATTCATCCAAAGGTTTTGGTTTCATTATAGATAACGAAAACAGTGAAAAATACTTCACCCATGTAAGTGGACTTATTGATGAAATTGCAGAAAATGACAATGTTTCTTTTGAATTAGAAAAGGGACAGCGTGGAATGAACGCTGTAAAGGTTACAAAAATCTAAATCTTTTAAAATTTAAGCATAAAAAAATCCCGCATATTGCGGGATTTTTCTTTTTAATAACCATAATATTAATTACTCATATCATTTGCTTCTTTCCTCGCAGCATTTTTAAGCTGCTCATATTTTTCAGAGATAGTATCTTCAACTTCTCCAGCTTTTTCTTTAATCTTTCTTCCGGTTTCGGTAGCCTTATCTTTAAGGTTTTGTTTTTCTTCAGGAGTCATGTTTTTGTATTTCCAAAAGGCAAATGCGCCAGCTGCTACTCCTATTAATGCTAATAATCCTTTTCCTTTATTGCTCATGTTGTTTTGTTTTTTGTTTAGGTGAAGATACGGGTTTAATCGTTTCTCAAATAATTCTATATTGACTTTAATATTTATTTAATACTATACTACTTCAATTTACAAAAAAAACATAATTTTTTAATTTAAATGCTATGATTAAATTTTAATGTTTGCCTGTATATCATTTCTAATCAAAATATTGTAAATTTAAATACACTTCTTAATTTTTTAAATATGAAAGTTAATTTACAGCATTTAAAATATATTTCTTTCTTATTTTTTTTAATATTTAGCTCTGCCGTTTTTTCTCAAAACATATCAAAGCAAGAACTTCGCGAGAGCCATCATGAAGTTCCTGATGATCCTTATATTCCAGTTTCCCGAGCAACGATGCAGAAAAGCCCAGCTTATAACGTTACCGCTCCAAACTATTTTACCAGACAAGTGAATGTGGACGAAAATGGTGAAAATATAGTGGGAGATGCAGGCAACGAAACTTCCATCGCCGTAGATCCGATAAACCCTAACCGAATAGTTATTGGTTGGCGGCAGTTTGATACCGTAAGCAGTAATTTCCGCCAAGCTGGAAGTGGCTATTCTTTGGATGGTGGATTAACTTGGACTTTCCCAGGCGTGCTAGATCCAGGAGTTTTCCGCTCAGATCCAGTTTTAGACTTTGATGCCGAAGGAAACTTTTATTACAACAGCTTTTCCGGAGGTTATTGTGATGTTTATAAAATAACCGACGGAGGTAACGATTGGGGAACCCCCGTACCTGCAAGGGGCGGAGATAAACAATGGATGCGAATAGATCGTACAGACGGTATAGGGCAAGCAAACAACTACTCTTTCTGGAGCTCTAATCTTTCGAATTGTAACGGAGGATTCACCCGTTCTACAGATGGTAGCAATACTTTTGAGGAATGTATCTTTGTAGACAATAACCCCGTATGGGGAACTCTAGCCGTAGATGCGGAGGGTTCGCTATATATAACCGGCACCTCGAGTTCTGGAATTATTTTGGCTAAATCCACGACAGCAAAAGACCCATTAAGTTTAGTTACTTGGAATACTACAACTCCAGTTAATTTGGATGGCAATCTTAACACATATCAACCTGTAAATCCAGTGGGATTGATGGGTCAGGCTTGGGTAGATGTAGACATTTCCAATGGGCCTGGGCAGGGAAATGTTTATGTTGCAGCTTCAGTAAAAAGATATTCAAACAACGACCCTGGCGATATTATGTTTGCCAAGAGCACTGACGACGGAACTACTTTTCAGCCGCCAATTAGAATAAATACAGACTTGAGTGAAAATGCCCATCAATGGTTTGGCACAATGTCAGTAGCACCGAATGGGCGAATTGATGTGATTTGGCTAGACACTCGCGATGCAACCAATGGTATAGATTCTGTATTATATTACTCCTTTTCTGATGATCAAGGTGAAACATGGTTCGAAAATACTCCAATTTCAGACCCTTTCGATCCTTCTATAGGCTATCCGCAACAAAATAAAATGGGTGATTATTTTGATATGGTTAGCGATAATGATTACGCCCATCTCGCGTGGGCCAACACTCTTAATGGGGGGCAGGATGTATATTACACGCGTATTTCTCCAGGAGGTATTTTGAATATAGAAGAAATTACAACTAGCAATACCCTTCAATTTATTGGATACCCTAACCCTTTCACGGAATTGACAACTTTAGAATTCACTTTAAAAAATCCTGAAAAAATAACAATAAAGGTATTTGACATTCAAGGAAGAAAACTAAACACTCTGCTTGAAGAAACTGTTTCTGGGAGGCAAAAAATCAATTGGAATGGAACAAATCAAAACGGAGCTAAGCTTGCATCGGGGCTCTATTTCATCACATTAAAAGCTGAAACCAAAACCGCTAACTTAAAAATTTTATTGAATTAATTCATATATTTAAGAGTATAAAAATATAAATAAAAAAAATGATTCCACTTAAATAAGCAAGTCCAAACTTCAAAAAACCGTTTGGCTCATTGCATCTGAAAAATACTAACTAAAAATTCAAACAGATGAAAATATATGACGACAAACACATCAAGAATGTAGTTTTTGTAGGCGCCCACAATAGCGGTAAAACTACCCTTGCAGAAACGATGCTTTTTGAAGCAGGACTACTAAACCGCAGAGGAACGGTTGAAAGTAAAAACACAGTTTCAGACTATCATGAAATTGAGCATGAACGTGGTAATTCTATCTTCGCAACACCATTGCACACTGAATGGCGCAATTACAAAATCAATATTATAGACACCCCAGGTTTAGATGATTTTATTGGTGAAATTATTTCCTCCATCCGCGTTGCAGATACTATTGTTACTGTTTTGAATGCACAACAGGGAGTAGAAGTGGGGACGGAGATTATTTGGAATTACATCGATAAATATCATAAACCCACACTTTTTGTAATAAATCAAATAGATCATATTAATGCAAAGTTTGACGAAAGCTTTAAAAGAATAAAAAACTTAGTGGGTAATAATGCTGTTAAGATCCAATATCCTTTGGTTGTGGATGACGCGCAGTGTATCATTGATGTGCTGAAGATGAAAATGTATAAATTTTCCACAGAGGGAGGAAAGCCTGAAAAATTGGAAATTCCCGAAAATCAAAAGGAATTGGCAAACGAACTTAACAATGAATTGATAGAAAAAGCTGCAGAAAATGATGAAACATTGATGGAGCTTTTTTTTGATAAAGGCACTTTGAACGAAGATGAAATGCGCATCGGCATTAAAGCAGGTATGTTGAACCATGAGCTATTTCCAGTTTTTTGCGTTTCTGCCTTAAACGATATGGGCACAGGCAGATTGATGGGTTTTATTGATAATGTAGCGCCAGCTGCAGCCGATTTAAAAACCGAACAAAGTATAGAGGGAAAAGAAATTACTTCCTCAAAGGAAAGCCCAACAGCACTTTTCGTATTTAAAACTGTTTATCAACCCAATCTAGGACAGATTACTTTCTTTAAAGTGATGAGCGGGGAAGTGCGATTAAATGACAAATTAACAAACTCTCAAAATGGCGAAAACGAGGTTATAAACCAACTTTTCATTATGGATGGAAAAGAAAGGCAGCCCGTAAATCAGTTAACAGTTGGCGATATTGGCGCTACTTTAAAACTGAAATACACTGAAACAAATGACACTTTGGCTTCACCAAAAAATATTATTTCAATAAAACCCATCAAATTTCCCCAACCACGAATTAAAAAAGCAGTCTTCGCTGTAAATACAAAAGATGAAGAAAAGCTTAGCGAGTGTCTTAAAAAAATCCACAGTCAAGACCCTACTGTAGAAATTTCCTTTTCAAAAGAAGGAAAACAGCTTATTCTTTCCTGTCAGGGTGATCTTCATCTTGCTACTATTGAGTGGACTTTAAACAATATTTATGGGGTGGAAGCGCGATTTGAAAAACCAAAAATAGCTTTCCGTGAAACAATTCAACGGTCCTCAACTTCAAATTACAGACACAAAAAGCAATCTGGGGGTTCCGGTCAATTTGCTGAAGTTCACCTAAAGATTGAACCGTGGTATGAAAACATGGAAGAACCGCAAGGTTTTAATATACGTGGAAAAGAAGAAGTAAATCTTTCTTGGGGCGGAAAATTGGTTTTTTATAACTGTATAGTAGGCGGCGTTATAGACCAGCGATATTTGCCTTCGATAATGAAAGGCGTTTTAGAGGTAATGGAAGAAGGACCCTTGGTGCGTTCCTATATTCGAGATGTGCGTGTAATGGTTTATGATGGTAAAATGCATTCGGTTGATTCCAATGATATTTCCTTTAAAATTGCTAGCGCCCACGCTTTTAAAGAAGCATTTATGAATGCCAATCCCAAACTTTTGGAACCCGTTTTGGAACTTACTGTGAAAGTTCCCGAAGAAATGGTTGGCAACGTAATGACTGATCTGCAAGCGCGTCGCTCTATGATTCAAGGAATTGAAAGCAACAATAACTACCAAGTATTGAAATGCCTTACACCGGAAGCAGAACTCTATGGTTTTTCAACAGATTTACGTTCGTTGACACAAGGAAGGGCAACATTCACATCCACTTTTTCATCTTATCAACCAGTGCCTGCAAATGTTCAGAAAGAATTGGTTAGCAATTAACAATCATTTGTAATAAAATGTTTTGTAAGTTCAAACTGTGACTATATTTGCCGAAAATTAATTTATGTCACAGCGGGTTTCTGAAATGGAAGCTTCTGGAAAGGAAGAAATGGAAGATTTGAACAAGACTTTTAACGGCATTGAGTCCAATAAAGAAATAAACGCAGCCGAAATAGCGAGATGTATCGCCATTCTTGAACATTTAAATAACAATACCGATCAAATATTTGAAATACCGAAAAAGCAACGCACCGCATTAATAAAAGCATCTGGCCAACTATCGCGACCAGATCGTGATGAATTTTCCCGTAGAAAAAAAGACGCAAAGAAAGCTGTAAAGCGAAAGCAAGCTAACAAAGACAGAACAGCTCGTAAAGAAACTGGTATAAGAAGCGCTCGTGAAAATGTAGTGTTTGTAGCTCCAAAACTGCTTCAAACGTCAGAGCTTTCATCTAAAAAAGAACTTGAACTTGAAACTCCCCGTAACTGTTACGTCTGTAAAACTCTTTTTACAAAACTGCACCACTTTTATGATACTATGTGTACCGAGTGTGGCGATTTTAATTATGCAAAACGCTTTCAAACTACTGATTTAACTGGGCAAGTTGCTATAATGACTGGTTCCCGTTTAAAAATAGGTTACCATATTTCGTTAATGTTGCTTCGTGCAGGTGCTACAGTTGTTGCTACAACAAGGTTTCCTGCAGATTCAGCGTATCGCTTCGCGCAAGAGGAAGATTTTCATCAATGGTCAAAACGATTGAAGATTCACGGTTTGGATCTTAGGCATATTCCAAGTGTTGAAATTTTTTGTAATTACATCGAGCAGAAATATGAAAATCTTGATATTCTTATAAATAACGCTGCTCAAACCGTGAGAAGGCCTGCAGGCTTTTACCAACATTTGATGCCGAAGGAGGAAATGTCTTTTGAAGAACATCCACAGTTTGTAAAAGATTTGTTGCACGATCACATGAATTGCCTGCAAGAATTGAAAACACTTACTGCAGATATTGGCAAAAATCCAAACAAAAACCTTCCTGTAACTTGGCACGGTTCTGAACCAGGAATTGGTATTCGCGCTTCTGCGAAGTTATCCCAAATTCCGTATAGTTTTGACAATTCTTTAAGTGCGAAAGAAGTCTTCCCCGAAGGAAAATTGGATGCAGATTTGCAACAAGTTGATCTTCGAAAAACAAATAGTTGGCGTTTAAGGCTTGGTGAAATTGAAACTACTGAAATGATTGAGGTTCAATTAGTAAACTCAATTGCGCCTTTTGTGCTTTGCAATCGTTTGGGCGAAATTATGAAGAAGGAGAACACAGGTAAAAAACATATTATAAATGTTTCAGCAATGGAAGGGAAGTTCCATCGTTTTTTTAAGGAAGATCGTCATCCGCATACCAATATGGCAAAAGCCGCGCTCAATATGTTGACGCATACCGCAGCTGGAAGTCTTGCAAAAGAAGGAATATATATAAATGCAGTTGATACTGGATGGGTAACCGATGAAGACCCCGTTGAGCTTGCAAAACGCAAAATGGAACTGCACGATTTTCAACCGCCTTTAGATATTGTTGATGGCGCTGCTCGCGTTATGGATCCCTTGATTGATGGTATTAATACTGGAAAACATTGGAGTGGGAAGTTTTTGAAAGATTATAGACCTATTGATTGGTAGTTTTAGAGAAAAAAGAGAAAAGATATTTAAAAATGAAGCTATGAATAATGATCAACCCAACAATCCTTTACACGGGATCAAACTTTCAGATATTATGGAATATCTTGTGGATCATTACGGCTGGGAAGATTTAGGTGAAAAGATAAAAATCAATTCATTCAACACTAACCCTTCCATCAAATCTAGCTTAACATTTCTTAGGAAAACCCCCTGGGCTCGCGAAAAAGTGGAACAACTTTACCTAAAAACGATGCGTAAATAATTCATCAGAAAATTCCTTCATAATAAATCTGCTATTTCTTCGTCCAAAACCTACAAAAGGCCGTAGTTTTGCAAACCTGCACTAATGAGATTTTATGACTGAGGCTAAAGACGCGATTCACGAGAAAAAGACTGACAAAGAGTTATATAGCTACCAAAAAGGAGCTATTGATAGAATATTCGAAAAATTCGAAACTGCGCCAGAAGACTATCATTTGCTTTATCAACTTCCAACCGGTGGTGGAAAAACAGTCATCTTTTCTGAAATAGTTAGACAATATCTAAAGCATCATAACAAAAAAGTACTTGTTATGACCCATCGCGTGGAGCTTTGCAAGCAGACTTCGGAAATGCTTACAAGTTTTGGAGTAATTAATAAGGTGGTAAATAGCACCGCTAACCTTTCAGACCAAGACAAATACAGTTGTTTTGTGGCGATGGTTGAAACGTTGAACAACCGTTTGAATGATAATAAACTGGATATTTCAGATATCGGTTTAGTGATTATTGATGAAGCGCACTACAACTCATTTACAAAACTTTTTAAATTCTTTGAAAAATCCTTCATACTAGGAGTTACTGCAACACCATTAAGTTCTAATAGAAACCTTCCTATGAAGGACAATTACCAAGAATTGATTGTGGGCGAAAGCATTCAATCTTTGATTGATAATGAGTTTTTGGCGCAGGTTGAAGTTTTTCAATACAATATGGGCCTTACTTCCCTAGAAATTGGCTCCAATGGCGATTATACCGTAAAGTCTTCTGACGATCTATATTCTGCAGTGGGAATGTTAGATCAGTTATATCAGGCATATTTAAACTATTCAAAAGGAAAGAAAACACTGATTTTCAACAACGGTATAAATACATCTATTCAGGTTTATTATCATTTAAAAGCTGAAGGCTTGCCAGTTGCACATTTGGATAATACAGCTACCAAAAAGCAACGAAAACAGATATTGCGTTGGTTTCACGAAACACCAGATGCTATATTAACATCAGTAAGTATTTTGACAACGGGTTTTGATGAACCAACTATTGATACCATTATTTTAAACAGAGCAACTCGTTCATTAACGCTCTATTTCCAAATGATTGGCCGTGGGTCGCGGATTTTGAACAACAAATCTAGATTCTCTGTAATTGATTTGGGTAACAATTACCAGCGTTTTGGCCCGTGGGAATCACCGCTTGATTGGCAGGCAATTTTTAGATCTCCAGATTATTATATGGATCGCTTGTTGAGCGATGAGGATTTAGAAAGCAATTTTCGTTATGAAATGCCCGACGAGCTTCGCGCAGAATTTGCTAAAAGTAAAGAGGTTTACTTTGATATAAAAGGTGTTTATCAAGAAGCAACTTATAGAGGCGAATCTTCAAAAGTTGTGCTCGAGCGTTCCATTGCTCAACACGCTTATATATGTACTGAAAATAGTGAAGATGTCTATGATGCTTTAGGTTTAGCGAAAATGTTGGGCGATGATATTGACCACCGTATTGAAAAATATTCACAGTGCATCAGCAAAAGTACTCACAACTTTATAAGTTGGTTGAAGGATGATTACCGCTTAAAATTGCGCACTTATCTTCGGGATAATTTTGATACTGTTTTTGAAGAAATAAACGGACATCCTCCAGAAGATTAGACCTTTATTTCGAAATACTCTTTTTTTAGATTAACATCATTTTTTTGCATTATTTATAATTACGACTATTTTTCTCCTTGTAATTTTATACATTTATAACTGAAAATAAATTTATAATAAAATGACTTACAGTTAGTAAGTATTTTTATTGCAAGAAATTTCTTTTCGTTCCTCACACACTTTTTTCTAAGATTAGTCTACACCCAATTGTATTTTATAAAATTGGTGTACGTCATCGTTTATTTAAAAATAATTTAAATACTAACAGTATGAGCACTCTTTTTCTAGGTAGCTGTGATATGGGAAAATTACCTGCTGACCGCAAAAAATTTCTTTCTCCATACCATAAAGATGGATTAACAACTTCTTCAGTCTCTTTTAGAGATGACGACAGGACAACATGGCGCTCCTTTAGACAGGGCGATACAAATGAAGTAGCCGAACTACAACAATTCCTATATAAAGTTGGATTTATGCCAAGAGGGGTAGTTGATGGGGTTTTTGACTATGTAACCCAATCGGCTGCAAGATTGTTTCAGGAATACGTTCGCACAATGGATCTTGAAGGTGATAAAACGATGATTCCTGACGGCATAGTGGGCAATGTAACAATGCAGCACGTGCAAAGATGGAAAAATCAAGGAAAAGTAGCAGATTGGGGTAAATCATCTACTGCAAATCCATCAAAAGAATACAATGATTGGATAAAACTTCTTAATGAGGCAAAAGCGCATTATAAAACAAGTCCGGGACCTATAATGCAGGCAGTTAATGCCCTTCCAAAAACATATTCAACCATCAAAGTAAACGATTGGAACTTTTCAACAGATAATATCCATTTAATTGGAATTCGCCGTAAACAAGATTCTGCAGCCTCCATTCAGCGCGCCAACGACGACTTTTTTGTATTGCTTGTAAACGGAATGGTATTTAAGTTTTGGGGTTCTACAGATCCGAGTAAAAAGATGGTCGAAAATAATATTCTTCCTCCATCGCTTGTGGAAGGTCAGCATAAATACAGATTTGGTTGGCATAAAGTATATGTGGAAAAAAAGATATTTCGCGCATTAAAACCTTATGATTCTAATGGGGTTATAATTTTAAGGGATTTGGATAGGGACAATGCACTTACGGCTCATGATCTTTCCGTTAGAGGCAGTCACAGCTTAGAAGTAAATAACAGTATCAATATCCATTGGTCTGGTGTTGGGACTTCAAATTGGTCGGCGGGATGTCAAGTAATTGCTGGAAAAAATTATATCAATAATAAAAATGAATTAGTGGACTGTTCAAAATTTGCCTCTTCGGCTTACAGTGAACTTAATACCTCAGCACAAAAAACAAAAGGCGCCTATAATGTTTTGGCAGACTTGATTGTATGTTATTCTAAACCCGGTGTGGATTATGTTTTATACACTTTGGGTCGGGAAGAATCACTAAATCTTGATGCGAATTTTGGTTCAAACTATTCAACCGATGCTTTAAAGAAGATGAACCCTAGTGCAGTCTGAATTCTATTGAAATTATTTTTCTTAGAAAAGGAATTTGTAAATCTGAAGAATCAATAAGTACATAAATGTGCGTTATTGGGCTTGAAACGCTACTTTTGCAGGAAATAAAAAAAGCATGGAATCATTCAATGAGCTTAACATTTCCAAACAACTGCAATATTCAATTGCTGATTTAGGGTTTGAAAAGCCTACACCTATACAAGCAAAGTCTTTTTCGGTAATTATGTCGGGGGCTGATATGGTTGGGATTGCGCAAACGGGAACAGGAAAAACGTTTGCATATATGCTTCCTATATTGCAGGATTTAAAGTTTTCGAAACAGGTGCATCCTCGCGTAATGGTTTTGGTTCCTACACGAGAACTGGTTTTGCAAGTGGTAGAAGAAATTGAGAAATTTGGAAAATATTCTTCAATTCGGGTTTTAGGAGTTTATGGCGGCACAAACATCAACAACCAAAAAGAAGCCGTAGCACAAGGAACTGATATTATTGTTGCAACTCCTGGAAGATTGTATGATTTGATTATAAGCAGGGCTATTCAATTAAAAACCATAAAAAAAGTGGTGATTGATGAAGTAGATGTGATGCTCGATCTCGGTTTCCGGTTTCAGCTTACAAATATTTTGGAACTACTTCCTGTCAAAAGACAGAACATAATGTTTTCTGCAACTATGACGGATGAGGTAAATGCTTTTATCCACGATTTCTTCATTGCGCCAACAACGGTTTCTGTTGCTGTTAGCGGAACGCCTTTGGAAAACATTTCACAATATACTTACGCTGTCCCCAATTTTTATACGAAGGTTAATCTATTGCTTCACATATTAAAAGACGAAAAACTATTTAGAAAAACACTTGTTTTTGTTCCAAATAAAAAAAGTGCCGATATGGTTTTTGATCTTTTGGATGAATTCTTCGGAAGTGAAGTGGCTGTAATCCATTCAAACAAAACACAGAATTACAGAATCCGTTCTATAGAAAATTTTAATGCTGAAAAAACGCGAATTCTTGTAACAACAGATGTTATGGCGCGTGGTTTAGACTTGGACCAAATCAGCCACGTTATCAATTTTGATACGCCTATATTTCCTGAAAACTATATGCACCGAATAGGAAGAACTGGACGGGCAGAGCAGGAGGGAACCGCTATTTTGCTTTATACTGAAAAGGAAAACGATGCCAAAGAAGCCATTGAAACCTTAATGGATTTAAAGATTGAAGAACTTGATTTCCCAAAAGAAGTAGAAATTGCAACACAACTTACTTACGACGAACAACCACAAATTATAGAAATAAATAACCCTACGAATGTAGAAGAAGCTGGTCCCGCCTTTCACGAAAAGAAAGAAAAAAACCAAAAGGAAAACCAAGGTGGTTCCTACAAACGCACCATAAAACTGAAATACAAAAAGCCCAAAACCAGAGGGGACAAAAATTTTAAAAAGAATAAAAGGGGGAAGTAAGGCTTAGGGTTCATAAATAATCTCCACAAAAACAGCATTAGCTTGTAAATTCACACTTTTGATGAGATATATTTGGTTCACTTCAATACTATTTCCCGATTTGCTGTTTACGGATTGATCTCTATAGATATAGCGGTTTTTTAATGCCCTAACAATATCGTTTACCTTTGGAATCTCGTCTGTTTTAAACTCGCTATCTTTTCTGTAAATAATCTCGAATATTGGGTCGGGAATTCTATTGTTTACTGCCCTTCCGCAATATAAAAAACCACTTTTGCCAATTTCCTGAATCTTTTTATGCGCATCTTCATTATGGGTGCCTAATATTGAATCATTTTTGATATATTTCAAATAGGACGCTAAACTATTTTTTTTAGTTGCCGTTTGCCAAGCTTCATGATCCAAATTTGAATTTTCTATTTCATCTTTAAGCGAATCAATTCTGCTAAGGGCAGTAAGGGTGTCTTTCGCAAATTTTGAGTACTCAAGTATATTGTTTAAAGAGTCTTTCTCTGTAGCGGCAACATTCAGATATTTCTGGTATGCTTTTACTGTGTTATCTTTTTCCGCAACCAACCATGCTTGTTGAAGGTTTATTGAATCAAGAAAGTTTTGTGCAATTTCGGAATATTCCCCTTTCGGATGTGACTCTAAATAAGCGGTATAACTTTCCGCACTATTTTCAGATTTGGCTGAGTTCCAATCAATTTGCTCGATGCTGGGTTGTAAGAGAAAATAACTGAAAAGCCCAATAAATGCGAAGGCAATCAATGTATATAAGCTTCCTTTTTTAATGCGCTTAATTCTTCGCGCATTCCTCATTTTTATGTTGTAAACCTTCGCGCTCTCAGAAAGATATTTCATTCCCTCCTCAAAATTGTCGTTGTATCGCGCTGCCCAGATTTTATTGGGCTTAAACTTCTCAAACCATTCTTGTGCAATTTCAAATTCCCTACCAGACAATAAATCTTTTCGATCTTCCTTATGCGCTACGTAAGCATCGCAGATACGTATGTACTGAAGCGCTGCCTCACTTTCGGCGTCAACCCAACTATTTAAAGTTTTCCAATGTCTAATCAGGCTTTCGTGGGATATGTCTATAAGTTTATCATCAGAATCGCCTATGTTGTCAATAACCAAAAAAGAACGATTAGTCTTGATAAAATTGTTTATTACACCCAATAGTTTTTCTTCACTTGCGTTCGTAAGGATCTTTAAATCACTCAGTTTTGCGGGTCTTCTTATTTTTCTCCCATTTTCATCTATAGTCGTCAACGCTTGAAAAAGTGCTTTTGCCAACGGCAGCTCATCTGGTTTTAATTCTTTTAACGCTTCATCAGCATGCATTGATAACGCATTTTCAATTCCGCCAATTTTTGTGTAGTCTTCAAGTTCTAGTTCAGCATTTTTGTTCAAATTCTTTTTGTAATTCCACATCCGCATTAAAACATGCTGTACTAATGGTAATTCGTCCTTCACTTCTCCTAAATCGTTTATTAGTTGGGAAGTGAGGGCGGTGTTAAATTTGCCTCCATATAATTTTGCAGGACCTTCAATAACCTTTTTCAGGTCTAATCTGTTTAATCGAGGAACCAAATATTGGCTTTTGTTTAATGCTTCTGGCAGACCGAAAAACTGGGCGCAGTCTCCAATAAAATCAGAGCGCATTGTCATTACCACATAGAATGGAATGCGTTTTTGTTCCGAAAGCTTTAAAATAAGGTTTACAAAGTCAATTGCTTCGGTTTTAAAGGAAGCATCCTTTTGTTTTAGTGAAAACCGAAAGAGTTCTTCAAACTGATCTACCAACAAAAAGAAGCTTGAGTTTTTGTTTTCTCGAAGCGGCTCAATAACTTCCAAAATGGCAGAAATCCCCTCTTTTTTAATGCGTATAACAAATTCCTGAATTTTCGAAATTTCGATTTTTGGATCAATTTGATTTAATATAGTTGCAGCGAGATTATATACAGGGTTCTGTCCCGGTTTCATAATCGCGATCAACCACTGACTGCTGTTTTCCACAAGGAAACCGCCTTTTAATGCTGGAATGAGTCCTGCCCGTATCAAAGAGGATTTTCCACTACCAGAACTTCCTACTACAGCAACGAAACGATTGACGTGCAACCGTTGCAACAACTCCAGTGTCTGTGCATCGCGCCCAAAGAACAATAGGTTTTCATCATCGCGAAAAGGACGGAGGCCTACATACGGATTAAAAGAAGAATCATTCATGAATTTTCAGCTTTTAGATCGTTGAGAAAAGCTTCCAATGAGGCGCCATCCAATTGACTGCTATGACTTTGGTCCACCAACTTAACCATAGGGTTTTGTACTACTTTTATTGAATCAGTAGATTTTTCTGGTGGAGTAACATAAATAAAGATGTCTTGTCCGTAGCGGTCATAATCCATCAGTTTTTTGAGGGTATTCTTAACGCGAATATCCACCCAGTCTTTATGGGTTTCATTTCCGTACAAAAAAATAAACTTTTTGGCTTCACTTATATTGGAGTATAGAGATTTAATGTTTTCCTGTGGATCGCCGTCTTCGGGGTTGAAGATTAAATCAACATTATACTCATTGAGAATTTTTTTGAGATTAAAAGCTTGTTTAAAGTCATCAGTATGGGTATCCAGTAATACTTTTATGGTTTCGCCCTTTGTTGTTTTGCTTTCTTTAGCTTTTTGTGCCAGTTTTTCCTGTAGCTGTTTGGCATAATCATCGATGAACATGGCCAATTCGCCTTCGTTTCCACGGACGAATTCGTACTTTTTAGAAGAAAGGGTTCCGTTTTCTAAGCCTTTTAAAAATTCTTGGTGGTTCTTGTTTTCTATTTTACTAAATTCCGTATCTCTTGAAATCCATATCAATTGTGGAGTTTTCGATTCTAGACCTATTTCGGTCTGTCTTTGAATGTAACGGGCTTCGGTTTCCCCCGGAATTTTTCGGCCAGGGAAATTACCTAAAATATGCACTGCAAATTGTGAATTATCTAGGGCATCTTTTGTTGTATCATCATGGGTAATGGCATCGCTAATGGATGAATCACCAATGATAATATTATATCCTTTTCCTTTTAAATCGGCAATAATTCCTTCACGCCGATCGACCATAGAATCATTTACTTCGGAAAGAAATATTGTAAAGCCCTTATCTTTTTCCTTTGGAATTGTTTCCGGTTTTTTGATTATATTAGTTTCTTTTGAAAAGTCTTCAAAAATATGCACCAAGGCGTTCCGCAATTGAATCATTTGAGTGCCAAATTCTGGGCTTGTGTTCTTTAATGGATCGCCATAATCGTTATTGTCGTGGAATGGAAAACCACTGGTGCCACTTAATTTTTCCAGCCAATCTGTGTGGGGAATATTAGACATAAAAACAGGTATAATCCGTGACCGATTCCCAACCGTTAAACCTATTTTTTCTTTGGATACTTTATCATAGAAATGTTCCAATTCTTTTTTACAGTAGTCTGACTGTGGATATAATCTAGAGTACAAGCAAATCATAATTGCAGACTTGTCTATAGCCTCTGCTATAGAATTGTCAAATACCTCACTGCGGTCCAGATTTTTGGAATCCCACCAAATTTTAATGTCTTTGGAGTGTTTATTGAGTTTTGTATCCAAATATTTATAAAATTGATCGATCCAGCCATCTGCGTCATCTGTTTCTGATTCATTATCAGCGTGGACGTAACTGATAAAAATGTCATATTCATATCCTGGTATTAATGCCATAGCGTTTTAACTTTAGAATATATTAACAATTGGTCGGAGCCAAATGTTGAGAGGAAAGAATAATATTTGTACTAAAATACAAATTATAAAGTAAGTTAACTACTTAATTACCAACAAAAAACATATACTGATTTTATGTTATTACGATTTTGAAAAAACTATACTAATCTAGACCTAATACAATCAAAAAATTAGTTTCTTTTAAAATCAGAAATAAATTACCACATTCAAAATACTTATCTTCACCGCTTCAAAAATTGCAAACCAATCTTTATGAGGATAGCCCAGAATACCACCTTAATAATTCTTGCGTTCTTCTCCATCTATGTTATCTGGGGCTCAACCTATATGCTCAATAAAGTTGCCGTAGCTGAATTGCCACCTTTCTTTTTAGCATCCATTCGTTTTACAACCGCTGGACTTTTAATATTTATTATTTCCAAAGCGATGGGCAAAAGCCTTGCAATTACTCGCAAGCAGTTTAAAAATGCTTTTATAGTGGGTGTGCTTTTTCTTTCTTTTGGCAACGGAATTATTGTTTGGGCTTTAAAATATGTTGACAGTAGCTTTGCGGCATTGGAAATTTCTGCACAGCCATTAGTTGTATTATTGCTGATGAGGTTTTTACAGGGAAAACCAATCAAGCCAATGTCTTTGGTAGGTGTAGGTTTAGGGATTTTGGGAATATTTCTTCTTGTTGGCCAAAAACAGATTATTGCTAAAGAAGGCACTATTTTGGGAATGATTATGATTTTTGCCTGTATGTTAAGTTGGGCGTACGGAAGTCTTTTTGTGGGCAAAGCAGATCTCCCCAAAAATTTCTTTGTAAATACGGGTTATCAAATGTTTACAGCAGGTATAACATTAGCAATAGCTAGTTTTCTCTTTGGTGAAGAATGGATTGCTCCTAACGATTGGGGGCAACCCGTACAATTGAGTATGGTGTTATTAATTCTTTTTGGAAGTATTGTGGCTTTTACATCTTTCAACTATCTGCTAAAAACTGTTTCGCCAGATAAGGTTGCTACATCTACTTATGTAAATCCAATTATCGCTCTTATTTTGGGGTATTATATTTTGAATGAGCAAATTACTTTGCAGTCTATTATTGCAGCGGCAGTACTTTTAACAGGGGTTTATTTTATAAACACTACAAAAACTACACTTACTATTCCAAGATTTTCAGGAAAAATAGGGCGAAAACATTAAAACGGCTGAATTTTAACCCACTAATTCATAACATTTAAACCCAATGCTTCTAACCTTCGCCATCACCAAATCTGATGGTACTTCGGGGTTACACTCAAGACGTAATATACGTTCCCAGTTATCTCTATCAATACTGATATCAGTTATACCAGGTAAATCTTGCAAAAGCACTTTAACCACCGTTTCTTTTAATTGCGTATCAATATTACTTCCGAAAACCAGTACTTGTTGCTGGTTTATAACGGAGATTTCGTTACTGTCTAGGTTGGTGAGTGCATACATAACTTTTTGAGGTTTTAAATGAAACATTCTTTAAGACAGATACAAATTCTCCCTTTATAAGTGAAGACGATTCAAACCTCCTTTTACTTTAGAGTTTTTAATTTTTTTATAAAAAAAAAGCCGTCAATTTAAATGACGGCTTTTTAAACGTATTTTGAAAAGAATTTAGTGCTTACAACGTTCTCTCCAACGCTGTTTGAAAGCCACTTTTTCTTCATCAGTCATATTCATAAACTTTTCTTTGATGTTAGCTCTTCCAAAGCCTGGTCTTCTGCCCCTTCCTGGGCCACCACAGCGGAAACCTCCAAAGAGTATTCGGCTAAGTATAAATAAACCCAAAGCTTGCCAATAGGTAATGGCATTTGTATTCAATACTTCAGGAAGTATTGCATTCCATAAACTCATAATTATAAAGGGCAAAAGAAATACGAGGCATAGCATTAGCAAGCCCTTAAAAAATTTCCTCTTTTTCCAATTATTTGATTTCCGTTCCATAGTATTACTGATTTAATTCTTCATATAAATGATTCAATTTTGTGCGTAAATGTTTTACAGCATAGCCTTTTCGGCTTATAATAGTTTTAATATTCTGTCCTGTTTTATCGGCTATTTGCTGAAGGGTCATATCTTCAATCTCATTCCATATAAAAACTTCCCGCTGTTTTTGGGGAAGTTCGCCGAGTGCTTCCATCAATTCGTCCCAAAAATTTTCCTTAAACATGGCTAACTCTGGGTTATTGCTGTCGTCTAATAGCAATAATTCTTTAAAAACGCCAACCTCTTCATCGCCGCTAGCGTAAACATAATCTTCTAAAGAGTCTGTTGTTTTTTTGCGGTAGCGGTCTGTAACTCTATTGCGGGCTACTCTATAGAGCCAAGCTCCCACATTTTCCAAATCTGCCACATTCGCAAAGTTGCTCAACTGGAACCAAACATCCTGCAAGATGTCTTGTGCATCCTCTTCATTCCTTACGCGTTTTCGAATAAACCCAAACAGTTTCCCTTCATATTGCTGAATGGAGTTGTTAACAACACTGTCTTTTTGGTTACTCATTAGGGTTTGGTTGGCTCTTTATATTAAGGAAGACGAACGAACAGCTAATTTACTTTAATGAAACAATAAAATAATTGTTTTCTAATTTGAAAAAAGTTTTAAGAGAAGAATAATAAAGAAGATAAATAAGACCAGTTAAGTAAATGAAGTGGTAAAACATAAAAGGCTTCCAAATTTAGTTTGGAAGCCTTGGTTGAATAATAGATGGTTAAAGGATTAAACCTTTCTTCCAGTAAGTAGTTTGTAAACGATTAAAATTACTGCAATAACTAGTAAAAGGTGAATAATTCCGCCTATTGCCGGAAATAGAAAAAATCCTCCTAGCCAGCCTATTACAAGCAAGACTACAATAATCCATAAAATGTCTCCCATTGGTTTAAGTTTTTAAATGTTAGTAGTGTGAAATTATATTATTTTAAAAAATCAGTTTAACCTATCTACGATTAATAATAACTCAAAAAGATAAATAAAACCATTGTTTTGATAATTATGGTTTGATTAGTTATCCGAAGAAAGTAAAGAAAATATAGGTATTGTAATGTGCCCAAACCCTATCTATTAACAAGTCCTTAACCCAATGTACTGCGCAGTATAAATACCTTTACTAAAATTTACTTAAACAAAATATATAATACAATGGCTACAAATACAAAAGCATACGGAGTACAAAACGAAAAAGACAATCTAAAACCAATGGACATCCAACGCAGGGAAGTTGGTGATGACGATGTAAAAATAGATATTACCTATTGCGGCGTTTGCCATAGCGATATCCACACAGCACGTAATGAATGGGACGGATCTAAATATCCAGTGGTTCCTGGTCACGAAATAATTGGTCACGTTACTGCCGTTGGTAAAAATGTAAAAGGTTTTAAAGAAGGCGATGTAGTAGGAGTAGGGTGTATGGTAGATTCTTGCCAAGAATGTGCGCAATGTAAAAATAATTTGGAGCAGTTTTGTGAAAAAGGAGCAACGTTCACATATAACAGTGAAGATAAACATATAAAAGGCCAACCAACCTTTGGAGGCTATTCCACAAGCGTGGTGGTGGATCAGGAATTTGTTCTAAATATTCCTAAAAATTTAGATGAAGCAGGTGCCGCACCTTTATTGTGTGCAGGTATTACCACTTGGTCTCCGCTTAGAAATTGGAAGGTGAAAAAAGGAGATAAAGTAGGCGTTGTTGGACTTGGAGGTTTGGGTCATATGGGTGTTAAATTTGCAAATGCTTTGGGCGCACATGTTGTAATGATTACAACTTCACCCTCAAAAGCTGAAGATGCAAAAAAACTGGGCGCACACGAAGTGCTTATCAGTAAAAATGAAGAAGAAAGGGCAAAACACCAAGGAACTTTCGACTTCATTTTGAATACCATACCCGTAGGCCACAAAATGGATCCATACATTGGACTTTTAAAAGTTGATGCCACAATGGTACTTGTGGGTGCTGTTGAACCTTTGGAACCTTTCCATGGTGGTGGAATCATTATGGGTCGCAAACGTATTGCTGGTTCGTTGATTGGTGGAATTAAAGAAACTCAAGAGATGTTAGATTTTTGTGGAAAACACAATATTGTTTCAGATATTGAACTTATAAATATGAAAGATATCAATGAAGCCTATACCCGCGTGGTTAAAGCAGACGTTAAATACCGTTTTGTTATTGATATGGCTTCGCTTAAGAATTAGTGAATAATGAATTTAAATATTAAAATGCGACTCCTTCGGGGGTCGCATTTTTTAGTAATGCTTCAGTTATAAATATGTTTTTAAATACCTTTGAAGCAATAGCTGTATTGCTGTTTCTTATCATATTCAAAACCAATACAAATGAACTAAAATGTTTAGACATCAAGGAAAGGGAAGAACATTTAAGCACAACTTACAAATTGCTACCATTTTATCTTTTGTAGCAGGCATTGTAAACGTTACGGGTTTTTTATCCATACAGCAACTTACCACCAATGTTACCGGACATTTTGCCCTTTTTATCTTTGATTTTGAGAACTTTGAATTTTGGAAGGGTGCTATATATTTGCTTTATATATTATCATTTCTTTTTGGATCTTTTGCGTCGGGTTTTCTGATAGAAAACTATAAAGAAACCAAAAGACTAAATGTTTTTGTTTTACCAACCTTACTTGAAATTGCTATTTTAGTAGCGGTATCACTATTTTACAATATAACAAATGTGAGTTATCCACACATAATAGCCTGTTCCTTGCTTTTCGCTATGGGGCTTCAGAACTCCTTTGTAACCAAAATTTCAAACGCTGTGGTTCGTACCACTCACTTAACAGGTCTTTTTACAGATCTTGGCATTGAATTGTCCCAATTATTTTTTCCAAAATCGCATCCCAATACCTCTAAAATAAAATCCACTATTAAACTGAGAGTTTATATTATTTCGTTCTTCTTTCTTGGGGGAATAACAGCTGGTTTCTTTTATTCAAATTTAGGTTTAAAAGCAAATACCTTAATCTTAGCCGCAATTATTTTGTTGGCAAGTCTCTTCTATGACGATTTAAGATTCCGATTGATTATGGCACGAAGGAAGCACCTTCAAGGAAGGTAAATTTAAGCATACCACCACGATTTATTTTACATATATTGTTGCCGTAAATACTAAAAATAAAACACTATTTGGACTTTGTTTGTACATCCCAATAAAGACAAACAAGGAATTGGAAAACAACTACACAACCTGATGCTGGATTGTTATTTTAACAAACCAATGCAACCGTTTGGTTGGGTACAGCACCAAACACAAGAGCTGAAAGTTTTTACAGAAAAGCAGGCTGGACAGAAATAGGTACCCATGGCAAGGAGAAGTTAAATTTGAAATGACTTTTGATGCTTGGAAATGTCGTGTAGAGTTTCATTGAGCGCGCAGCGTGGCAATCTTATTAGGCTTGTTTTTCCACACGAGAGAAACTAAACAATAGCAGATAGCTTTTCTTAAACTCTTCAACTACCCACGAGTTGATTTATAATCAAATTAAACCCAGTTATTCCCCTTTCCACCAAAAGCCTGTCTATATTTGCGGAAAATACCTCAATATCAAAATAATGATAGCACTAAAATTTATTGGAGCCATTAATAAAGGGATTTATATTGACCGTTGCTTGGCAATGGTTCGTTAGAATTTTAAAAAAAATAGATAATATGTGGTGGCAGTATTTATTAGTTTTTTTAGGTGCTTTATTGTTTGATATTGTTCCTTTCCCTTTTCCTCCTGCATTTACGATAATGATGTATTTCCAAATCATTTTTGGATTGAATGTGTGGGCAGTGATCATAATAGGTGTAATTGGGTCGGTTTTGGGCAGATATATACTGTTATTATACGCTCCATTATTAGCAACTAAGTATTTAAAAAAATCGAAGCATGAAGACATTAAGTATCTTGGTGCAGCTATGAATGATAATAAATGGAAGGGACAAGCTGTAATTCTTGCTTATTCATTATTACCACTTCCCACTACGCCACTTTTTTTATGGGCTGGTATTTCAAAATTAAAACCCGTATACATTATTCCCGCCTTTATCATTGGTAAATTTACAAGTGACGCTGCTGCATTGCATTTAGGTAAATACGCATCAGAAAACATTAAAAGTATAATAGATAATTCATTCTCTTGGCAATCCATTGCAAGCTTAGTATTGAGCGTTGTACTTCTTTTCTGTCTTTTCTTTATAAACTGGCGAAAACTGATTCAAACGAAGAAGTTGGAGATTAATTTTAAGATATGGAAGTAGTGGCGCAATGATCAATTATCGATGATTTTGAAGCTAAGCTACAGCACGTACTAGCTTGCAAAGCAGATTGCTTAACTATTTAACCTATTCCATCAAAAGCCTGCCTATCTTTGCCGAAAATCATTTTATGCCCAATACTTTTTCCGAATTAGGAATTAATAATGCATTACAACAAAGTTTAGCAGATATAAACATTGTTGTACCCACAGACATTCAACAGAAAACAATACCACTAATCTTGACCCAAACGAAAGATGTAGTGGCCTTAGCTAAAACGGGAAGCGGGAAAACGGCTGCTTTTGGGTTACCGTTACTGCAACTTATAGATCCTAAAAACACCAATATAAAAGCTATAATACTATCGCCCACGCGAGAACTTGGTCAGCAAATACATGCCAATTTAGTTGATTTTTCTAAGTATAGTCCAGAAATATGTATTGCCTCCTTATGTGGCGGTATGCCCATAAAACCACAGATTGAGCGTTTAAAAAACACTACCCACATTATAGTCGCAACTCCAGGTCGCTTAGTTGACTTAATAAAACGAAATGCCATTGATCTTAAAAATGTTGCCTATTTGGTGTTAGATGAAGCTGATGAAATGGTAACTGCCTTAAAAACAGATTTAGATGTAATCATTGCCGAAATTCCTAAAGCCAGAAGAACTTTACTTTTTACTGCAACAATGCCGGGAACGATAAAGCAATTGGTTCAAAATTATATGAGTAAGCACGTCTTACACATAGAAGCCGATATGGAAACGATAGGCCACCAAGGCATAGACCACCAATTTTTGGTAGTGGAGCCTATTGAAAAACTAGAGGTATTGCTTCACTTTTTAAGCGGTAAAGAAGGTGAGCGAGGTATAATTTTCTGTAAAACCAAAGCGGCCGTCAACAAACTCGCAAAGAATCTAGCAATAAATAAATTCTCTTCCGGCGCCATACATGGTAGTCTTACACAAGCCATCCGAGATAGAGTGATGGGGCAGTTTCGGGAGGGTAACATTGATATATTAGTAGCTACAGATCTTGCAGCACGAGGATTGGACGTAAAAGAAATAAGTTATGTAATCAATTATCACTTGCCAGATACTTATGAAACATACGTACACCGAAGCGGCCGGACAGCTAGGGCAGGAGCAAAGGGCCTTTCGGTAACCATATTGCAACAAGAAGAGGTTTTTGAAATCCCAGAATTTGAGGATGAATTGGGCATTGTTTTCACTGAAATGAAAAAACCAGACGCTCAAAGCACGGAGGAAAACAATACTTTATTATGGGCAAAGAAAATCTTTAAAACAAAACCGAATAGAACAATTTCCGCAGAATTTAAAGAAAAAATAAGCACTGTATTCCACCATTTAACAAAGGAAGAGCTAATAGATAAAATACTAGCACATCAACTAGCGCAAACGGTTGTAGCGACTCCAAAATACGAAATAATGGCAAAGCCAGCTAAGAAAAAGAAGAAGAAATAATGGCAAATGAAATAAAAGACCAAAAGGATATTCTGGCTAAGCTAAACATTACGGCTTTAAACCCAATGCAAGAGAAAGCCATTGCAGTTATTGAAAAAACGGCTAATACCATTTTATTATCACCAACAGGAACGGGTAAAACTTTAGCTTTCATACTACCTATTCTTAAGAGTTTGAATATTGAAAATCCTGATGTACAGGCTTTGATTGTAGTACCCACCCGCGAGCTTGCCATACAGATTGAACAAGTGGTTCGGAATATGGGGTCTGGCTTTAAAGTGAATGCAGTTTATGGTGGTAGAGCCAAGAGCAAAGACAAAATAGAGCTGAAACATACACCTGCCATTTTAGTGGGTACGCCAGGAAGAATATTAGATCATTTTGATGATGACCGTTTTTCAAAAGCGAGTATTAATACTTTGATTTTGGATGAATATGATAAGTCGTTAGAGATAGGTTTTGAAAGCGAAATGAGTGAAATAATAAATTCATTGCCTGCTGTAAGTAAACGAATATTAACTTCTGCTACACAAGGAGTTGGAATTCCAAATTTTGTTAAATTAGACAAGCCAACTGTATTAGATTATTTATCAGAAAAAATTGATCCAAAGCTGGCTGTAAAAACAGTAATCTCACCAGATAAAGAAAAATTAGGAACCTTACTACAACTTTTACATCACTTAGGAAATCAACCAGGAATCATCTTTTGCAACTTTAGAGACAGCATTGAAATGGTTAGTAATTTTCTTTATGAAAACAACATAAGTCACACTTGCTTTTCAGGTGGTATGGAGCAGAAAGACCGAGAAAGAGCACTTATAAAATTCAGAAATGGTACGAGCCAAGTATTAGTCGCTACAGATCTTGCGGCCAGAGGCATAGACATTCCTGAATTAAAATATATTATTCATTACGAACTGCCACATTCTGCAGTAGAATTTACACATAGAAACGGAAGAACGGCGAGGGTTAACGAAAAAGGTACAGCCTATGTTCTAAAATGGAAAAACCAACTGTTACCAGAATTTATTGAAAAAACAGAACCGATAGAAATTCCACAAGCAGCTAAACAAGTAGTCGAATTGTGGGAAACCCTCTTTATTTCAGGTGGAAGAAAAGATAAAATTTCTAAAGGCGATATTGCCGGGCTGTTTATAAAACAGGGAAACATAACTAATGAACAATTGGGTGCTATAGAGCTAAAACAGGATTGTGCGTTTGTTGCTGTTCCCTTGGCACTTGCTAATGATCTGGTAAGTAAGTTAAACAAAAGTAGGCTTAAAAAGAAGAAAGTGCGTATTTATATTCTTTAACATATAACTTGTAAGGACGCAATTATTTTAGTCTACTTTTACAATTAAACGAATTAGTCAGCTTATCTTTTATTAATCTCTACCGAATTTTAATTAATACTTCGCTTTCTACTATACTTTAACAGTCGTAGTGCAAACAGGCGTTTTATGATAAAACCAGTAGGATTAATTATAATAATTCTCTTCAAAAGTTTTTCTCATAAACAATTCGCTAAACACAGCGCCATTCTTTAACCATTGGTAAAATCTCAAGTTATTTTTGGGAACTATTCTTGGCTTCGGAATGTTAGCAAATAAATATAATGAGTAGAAGCATAAATAATCCAAGATTTTCCCGAGAACTGAATTCAACCTTTTCCAAGACATTGCGGAGTAGGGTAAATGCCTATTTTAAAAACAATAATATAAGCAGGAACGCAAACGTAAATATGGTAACAAAGACAATAGTTATGTTGGCACTGTTTTTTGTTCCAATCATTTTGTTATCTTCTGGCTTTATTACATCAGTTTGGGCTCTCTTTATGGCTTATTTGATAGCTGGTTTGGGAATGTCAGGTATAGGAATGGGCATAATGCACGACGCTATACACGGTTCATATTCTAGAAATAAAAAGGTAAATACTCTTTTGGGTTATACATTTAATCTTATTGGCGCAAATGATGCTGTTTGGAAAATTCAACATAATGTATTGCACCATAGCTATACAAACATAGAGCATGCAGATGATGATATTAATGCGCCCTTCTTTTTAAGATTTTCACCCCATGCAAAGCATTACTGGCTGCACCGTTTCCAGCATATTTATGTTTGGTTTTTTTATGGTATATCTACTATATCTTGGGTTACTTCAAAAGACTTTGTAAGGCTTAAACGCTATAAGAACAAGGGATTCTTTAGTAAGAAACAGGAATTTAATAAAGTATTAGCAGCTATGATAGGCTGGAAACTGTTGTATTATAGTTATGCACTTATATTACCTATGATTATGGTGCCACAAGCTTGGTGGTTAATATTACTTGCATTTATCAGTATGCATTTTATTACGGGACTGTTGGTGAGCACCGTTTTTCAGATAGCTCATATTATGCCTGCAACTGAGTTTCCTCTTCCTAATGAAGCAGGCGATATGAGTGACGATTGGTACAGTCATCAATTTAATACAACTAGTAATTTTTCACCCAAAAGTAAGCTACTGTCTTGGATGATTGGAGGTTTAAATTATCAAGTAGAACATCACATATTGCCAGATGTATGTCATGTACATTATAAAAAATTGACCGGAATTGTAGCCGAGACTGCTCAAGAATATGGTATGGAATATCATGTGAAGAAAAACTTCGGTCTTGCAATAGTGGCACATTTTAAAATGCTTCGATTGTTGGGAAAAAACAAACCTTTATTAGCGAATAAGACCGAATAAGAAATAATTAAAGAAAAGAAACAATGTTAAAAGAATTTATAAATAAACTAATAACTATTAAAAAAGTAAAAGTAATGAAAGAAGGTACGGTAAAGTTTTTCAATGAAGCCAAAGGTTTTGGCTTTATAAAAGTAAAAGACACAGATCAAGATATTTTTGTTCACTCAAACAATTTAATTGACAATATTCGTGAGGATGATAAAGTACAGTTTGATGTAGAGCAAGGGGATAAAGGTCTTAGTGCTGTAAAAGTAAGATTGCTATAATAACACTCTTAATTTAAATATTGAAAAGACCATCTTAACGGATGGTCTTTTCTTTTTGAAAAAAATAAAAGCTATGATTGCGAGCGGCGTGGATTCAATATTAAAAATAAACCAAGTCGGATTGCTTCATTCGCAAGACAAAAATAATAGGCGCGCAAAGAGCGTTTACTCAATATAAAACTGTATTTTCGCGGCCGCAAAAACAATAAGTTTATGAAACGCATCAACGAATACAAAAAACTCTTTGGGGTTGAAAAGGAAATAGAGTTAAAAGCCCTAAAAACCAGTTACCGTAATTTGGTAAAAGAATGGCATCCAGACAAATTTCAAGATGGTGACGAGCTGCGTGAAGAAGCTGAAGTGAATAGCCGCAAGATTATAGACGGTTACCATTTTCTGGTAAGCATTGCTCCAGAAACCAAAGCGGCCAACCTTGAAGAATACACAGAAACTATCACAAACTCTGGGATTGCAGATTTCCAACATAAGGGAATGCTTTTAGAAATCACCTTTTTAGATGGCAATACGTATGAATATTTCGGGGTTACCAGACCGATTTATATAAAAATGGCAAACAGCGATAAATTAAACCGTTTTGCAAAACGAACAATCTATCCGAATTATCTTTATAGAAAATCAAAACGCACTTTAGAACCTGCATAGAACTATAGTTTGTATTTGATAATTATATATAAAAAAGCGTTCCTCTAAAAAGGGAACGCTTTTTTCATTTAAAATTCTATTAATTATTGAATCATAATTTTGCAACAATTACCCGCATATAAGCATCATGATTAACTTTGGATAAACAAGAATTTGTAGCAGGTTCAACAGTAGCATCATATTGTATCAAAAATGAGCCTTTTACTGCAGTGTAATCATATCTTTCTGTTCCTGAAATTTTCACAATAAATCCTCTTTCACCCCAGCATCAAAATTTTCAATATCATTTTGAGGGCTCACCCCACTTTTTTTAGCTTCATATGCGGAAATAGCATTCTGATTACTGGGTGTTTTGGTAATTAAAATAATACCGGTATAGTCGGGTGAAGAGTTCTCCAATACATTCGCTTTACAAATTGTAGTAGCACCAGCTTGCGGCGGTGAATCAAAAGTAAAACTCGCGGGAAAACCTAAATTGCAAACACTATTTATATCAACTATGCTCCAATAATTATCACAGATGAAGGAATTATCATTTTTATCATCATCCTTTTTGCAAGAATATAGATTTAAGACAAAAAAGAACATTAAAACTCCTTTACTAAAAATTTTGGTAAACGCTAACTTTTTCATGGTTACAGATTTTTAAAGTTGTTAGATAAAATTCTCAGTAAGGATAGTAGAGGAGTATAACGTATTGCTACTTACCATCATAAAAATAAAAAATAATCCTGAAAGAATTATTGATAAAATTTTCTTTCACAAAGAAGTATTCAATTAAGACAAAATTTAGATAAAAAGAAAAAAACTAAACTTTTCACAAATGATATTATAAGATTAAAAAATCCGTCATACATTTGTCCGACAATTATGAAACAGTTTCGCTCACATAATATTTGTAAGATGCACGGAGAAACCTCCGGGGTATAGGGCGATTATATATAAAATATAAAAAGCGTTCCTCCCCAAAGAGGAACGCTTTTTTAGTTTAAAAAACATTAAAATGAAAAAAACATCACACTCCAATTTTAGTAAATGCAGTATGTCTAAGCGTATTCGCAAGTACATACCTATACTTCAAAGTGAATGATAAAAACAAAATAAACGTTTTAAAGTCCCTTTGATAAATACAAAATCAAAGGGACTTTTTTTATAACACAATCCAGATGAAAAAAGTTTTCGCAATCAATTTAGAAAAGCAAATCGTGCTTACAGAGCTAAAAAGTTATACATATGTATTTTTGGGTTCTCTGCTATTATCAATAGCCTATGTCTTTCTCATTATCCCGCATCATATAGTTCCCGGCGGTATTTTGGGCTTGAGTATCGTTATTAAAGAATTAACTGGCTTTTCCGTTGGTTGGATTGCACTGTTGATTAATATACCATTACTGCTATGGGGCACTAAGGTTTTAGGAGCCAAAACAGGTTTAAAAACTCTTTTTTCAATGGTTTTGGTTTCCTTCTATATTGACCTAATAACCTCACTAACAGGAGGAAAGATTTTTATAAATGATGTGCTTATGTCATCTGTTTTTGGCGGTATCATAATAGGCGTTGCGGTAGCTATGGTTATGAACGCTGGTGCTACCACAGGTGGTAATGATATTTTGGTACGTATTCTTTCTACAAAAATAAGATTGCCCTATAATCAGCTCATTTTGATTGTGGATGGAATAGTTATTCTTTTGGGAACATTGGTTTTTAAAGATTTCACGATGGCTGCCTATAGCGTTGTTGCTATAGTAGCGATCAGCAAAACTATTGAATACTTTATGAAAAAATCAGTACAGAACAAAACGATTCTGGTTTTCTCATCAAAGAATCAATTGATACAAGAAGAAATATTATTAAATAGAAAAAGTACTGACGGCATCCTGAAATTAATTCACCACGACAGTAATGAAAAAATGATTTTGGTAACAAGAAATACTAAAAAATTGGAAGTAGTAAAAAATATAATCTATAAAATTGACCCTAATGCAAATATTACCGTATTAGAATCGAACAATGCAATGGCTTAATTATTTATAAAACTTCACAATAACCAAAACGTTTTGGATGAACACTAGCAGTGCTTCTCCAAAACGTTTTATTTTATAGTAATATTAGACTAACCACCCATTCCGTGCTGCGCCTTTGCTATAGAAATATTCAAAAATGCCAACGGCAATCACAATTAATGGCATAATAAGCGCTTTAGGCCCCATAACACTAACGAGGTCCATTGCAAAAATCCAGAATCCTTGTACAATTAAAATTGCAATTAAGGAAATCCCAAAAAGAGTAACACTTAGTTTTTTACGCATCAAAAGCATTACACTTGCAAGCACAGCAGAAAATACTCCAATTGCATAAGCATACATAATCCAAGAAGGTGCGCTGTTTATTAATTCAAGTTCTTCGGGAGAATAGGCGGCTTTCATTTCCTCAGTCATCAGAAAGAATTCAGATACCCAAAAAAAGACACCGATCAAGTTCCATAAAAGAAATAACACGGCAATAATCCAAAAAGCAGTGTTTGGTTTTGTTGTTACATTCATAATAAATTGGTTTTAAGGTTGTTGCTATAAATATAAGTGTTTTTCTCTTTGAAATTAGCATTTAGAAAAATTGAACAAAGCAGGGTACCCAAATTTTTTCTTCTACTAGTAAGGTTTATATTTACATTCCAAAAAATTTAAATAATGAACCCAACCATTCCCAAAGCTGCTTTTGATTTCCTTTTAAAACTAAAAAAGAACAACAATCGCGATTGGATGCTAGAGCATAAGAAGGAGTATTTGGCAAATGAAAAGGCGCTGAAGGAATTTTATGTTGCTGTGGAAAAAGGCTTGAATAACAGCGATGAAATTGCAACCACAAAGATTTTCAGAATAAATCGCGACATACGGTTCAGCAATGATAAAACCCCTTATAACGTTCATAGAAGTGTAAGTTTTAGTAGGGCGGGAGCACAACGCCGCGGGGGTTATTATTTGCGCTTGGAATCTGGAAACAGTTATATGGCCGGTGGTTTTTTTGATCCGAGTCCTCAAGATCTATTACGAATACGGAAAGAATTTGAAATGGATAGTTCTGAAATAAGAGAAATTTTAAATAATAAAGATTTCAAAAATACCTTCGGTAATTTCAATCAGGAATACGCCGTAAAAACGGCTCCAAAAGGTTTCAATAAAGAAGATGAAAACATTGATTTAATAAGACTTAAGAGCTTTTTTGTAAACCATCGCTTCACGGATAAAGAAGTTTTTTCAGCAGATTTTAAAGACAATTTGATTCACCATTATCAATTGCTGCGACCATTCTTCAACTATATGAGTGATATATTGACCACAGATTTAAATGGTGAATCGATGTTGGAGTAACCATATAATAGGATAATAAAAAAGAGCCTCTAAATAGAGGCTCTTTTTATTTTATGGATTAGTTTTTTATTTCAATTTGAAAGTAACTCTTCTCACCAACTGTCTTGCAGGAGACGATTCTTTATTTACTGTTGCGTCTTCACCCCCACCACGATAGGTTAGTCTGCTTTCGGCAATCCCTGAAGCTATTAAAATTTCATATACTCTTTTAGCTCTTTTTTCTGAAAGGGATTGGTTGTATTGTGGGTTTCCAAGTTCGTCCGCATATCCAATCAATTCAGCATTTGATCCTGGATGATCTTTCATATATTTCATTAAATAATTGATTGCTTCTAATGAATAAGTCTCTGGTTTATCACTATTGAACTGGAAGTATACATTTACATAACCTTTGTTCAGTAATTCTTCTACATTAACACCAGAGCCACCTTTAACATAATCTTCTTCGTTTACGAAACGTTTGTCTAAAGATGATTCAATTTCGTCTGGAATTCCGTTTTTGTTTTTGTCAACAGCAATTCCTTTGGTATCAACTGCCACGCCAGACATCGTGTTTGGTTCTCTATCCAAATAATCTGGAACTCCGTCCTGATCTGAATCTATTAGATCTGTTTCTAGTTTTGCAACGCGCTCTTCAAGACCCAAAACCTTTTCTTTCAATTCGCTTTTCTCTGAATACCAATCTGCATGCTTCTCGGCTCCGCCTAAATAAATATTAAGACCTATAGAGGCATTTACAGTAAAACCGTCAACATCTCTTTTATTGTTAAGTTGCGTTCCGTCTATTGTGTACGTTTGTCTAATATTACCAACTGCGGAAACATCACCAAACAATGCCACGCTTCTACTCAATTTTACCATCGGAGTAATACCTCCCATAATGTTCAGCATATTATCTTTTCCATCTATAGCCGCAGGACTTTTATAGTCTGCAAAAGAATATCCTGCACCACCGTGTATTAAAAGACCGAGTGTATTTGTCCAATCACTGAAATTAAGAAGGCTTGTAAGATTTACAACACCTTCTAGCGAACTTCTGTAAACATCTGTTTTGAACTCAAGGCTTTCGTCATCGCCTTCAATATGATTATAGCCCAAGCCAAGACGAAGACCGAACTTGTCATTAAGCATATAACGAATGCCTAATTGGGCTTGACCAAAACTTGGTGTAGTTGTGTAATAGCCTTCCGCAAATGGTCTTGAAGGTTTATGGGCTCCCCCCGAAAACTCGATGGACCATTTGTTATAATCATTTATTTTTTGTGTCTGGGTTGCAGAAACAGAGTCCTGAGCAGAAAGAATGCCCGTTGCCAATAATAAAATAGTAAGTACTAATTTTTTCATATTTGTAGGTTTTTTTGGCGAAAATACCTACAATATGGAAGCGCTGAAAATTAAATCATCTATTTAGAAAATATTTAACAACCCCTATAAACATTGATGCTGTTAATTATTTGTTACCTAGCTATTAACAAATTTATACGTTCAAAATAAAGTAAATTATCTTTTAAGCGTTCCTTAACAATATCCATCATCCGCTTATTCAGCGAAGAGGAATTTTGAACGTAAATGTCAAACTCTTCCAAAGTAAATTGCCCAATGATAATTCCTTTCAATGAATTTCGGAATTTCATATCCTTATGAATAGCATTTTCTATGTAATCCAACCTTTTCTCAATGCTAAGATCATAAAAAACGTTTTTGTGCTTCGCCACATAATTTTTGAAAACTGCCAGCAACAGATCATTCTGAAGCTTTGCCACAGGACGCAATGTCTTGTTTTGAAAACTTTCATCGGCTGACATGTTGGGAGTGATTATGGCAGAAGGAATTTCGGGGCGCATACTGAGCAGTAAACTATCTCTTGTTTCCATTGTATGGTTTTCTTTAAAATTATAAATTATCAAGCTCTTTTTATCAGTATAGACAATTAGTTATAAACGTTCTTTTCAACAATGCGAGCGATTGTTGTTATCTTTGATTTTATTGAAACAACTAACCTGCCAATTCAAATTTTTAAATTGATTTAAACTGAATTTTTAAAATAAATTTATAGATGAAAATATTTTCTTCGGAACAATTATATGAAGCCGATAATATAACGGTTGAAAAACAACAAATAACTTCGGAAGCATTGATGGAACGTGCGGCAACGCAAATATTCCAGTGGTTGCACAAACGATTAAATGGAGCACCAGTACAAATACGAATTTTTTGCGGCATTGGTGATAATGGTGGCGATGGTTTGGTGGTGGGCAGCATGCTGATAGAGCATGGTTACAACGCGACTGTTTATGTTGTGAATTGTAGCGACAAGCGTTCAAAAAACTTTTTGCTTAATTATGACAAGATTAAAAATGTTACCAAGAAATGGCCCGTTTTAATGAAAGGCGAAGACGATTTTCCAGAAATAAATTCCGAAGATATTATTATTGATGGGATCTTTGGAATAGGGCTGAACCGTTGTCCAAGTGGTTGGGTGAAGAAATTGATTCAATATCTTAATGCAAGCAAAGCTTTCAAATTGGCAATAGATATTCCTAGTGGGTTATATTCCAATTCCCCATTGGAGGACAAAGAAGCGGTTTTAAAAGCTAACCATACGTTGACTTTTCAAGCACCAAAGCTTTCTTTCTTTTTGCCAGAAACAGCGGGTTTTGTTTCAAATTTTGATGTTTTGGATATTGGGTTGGATGAAGAATTTCTTCACGATACAGAGCCCATTGCGCAATTAATTTCAAAACCGGAAGCCCAGCGCTTTTATCAAGCTCGTGAAAAAATTAGTCACAAAGGAATTTATGGTCACGCACTAATTGTTGCAGGAAGTTATGGAAAGATTGGGGCGGCGGTGCTCGCTACTACTGCAACTTTTAGAATTGGTGCTGGAATGGTTACAGCTTTTGTTCCGAAATGTGGCTATACCATTTTGCAAACCGCAATTCCAGAAGCGATGGTGATTACAGATAAAGAAGAAGAATTTATAAGTGAAATTGTTTTTGATTTTGAACCTTCAGCAATAGGAATTGGGATGGGCATCGGAAAAAATAAAACCACAGTAGAAGCATTGAAAAAGTTATTTACGAAAAAAGATATTCCTTTTGTAATAGACGCTGACGCCTTAAATAATATTTCTGAAAACAAAGAATTGTTGAAATTACTTCCTAAGAACTCAATTTTAACGCCACATCCAGGCGAATTGAAAAGATTAATAGGAGAATGGAAAAATGATTATGACAAACTTGAAAAGGCAAAGAAGTTTTCAGAAAAGCATGGAGTTGTTCTGATTATAAAAGGTGCTTATACAATTACGGTTTATGGAGATAAGCTGTATATAAATACCTCTGGAAACCCTGGCATGGCAACTGCTGGTAGTGGTGATACTCTTAGTGGTGTGATTACAGGCTTACTTTCTCAAGGATACGATCTGTTGTTGGCTTCAGTCTTTGGGGTTTATATGCATGGTCTTGCGGGTGATATTGCTTCCGAACAAATGGGTTATGAAGCAATAATGGCGGGAGATATAATTGATAATTTTTCTGAAGCTTATTTAGATTTGTTTGTTAATCCCGAACCCGAAAATGAAGGGAATGAAAAAAAATAACCACGAATTCACGAATATTTAAAATATTAATGAATTCGTGGTTAAATGATTTAAACGATAGGATTATCATTACAATCAAGTAGTTCTCGATTGCGCTCGAACTGACATATAAATTACATCAACCCATCAAAAGTCTTCCTCAACTCAGGATCTGAAGGTCTTGGCGCATCTGCAGAAACTATGTTTCCCTGTGGATCAATTAGTATAAATCGTGGAATTCCCATAATCGCATAATCTTCCACAAATTTTGATTTCCAATTATTATCTGCCATTAATTGGATTCCTCCCAATTGTTTTTCAGAAACCATCGCTTTCCATTTATCATAATCTTTGGCTTCGTCAATGGAAATGCTTACAAATTGAACATTTTTATTTTTGTAATCATTTTCAACTTCCTTCAGTGAAGGTATTTCACGTAAGCAAGGTCCACACCAGGTAGCCCAAACATCTATATAAACGTATTTACCTTTTAGTGTTGCTAAATCTGTAGTTCCTCCTTTATGATTTTCATAATTGAAAGTAGGCGAGAAGCTGCCCTCAGTAATTGCTTTCAATTTATTGTAGTGTTCCGTTATTTTTGCAAGATTTGAAGAATTCGGACTGCTATTTTTGTAAATATTATAGGCTTCTTCAAGAGAGCCATCGGGTTTTAAACCAAACTGCAAATAGGAACTCATTATTTTATCTTTTGCATATCCATTTGGCAATGTTTCATTTACTTTTTTCAGATACATAACGGTTTGACTATTATTTCCCGTTTCAAATGTTTCTTCATTTACCAACCTTGTAAAGTGTGCTTCCAATAAATTTTGATATGCAACTGAGTTGCGATAAGCAAGGGTATCTTTAAAATTTATATTCTTCAATTCATCATAAAAATCATCAGAAACACGATAGTCTTCCACACCTGAATAATAACGGTGAGCATCCTTGTAGTTTTCAATCATTGTTGCCCGTTCGTAGTTATCTTCTTCTGCCAGTTTAATCTTGAAATTGTCGTTGGAAATTTTATTTGTCACATATAAATTATCCAGGCTTTTCTGATTCGTAGTTAATTGTTTTAGGAAATTCTCCTCATCCACAGAAAACACTTCTTTATAGTCAAGATTCTTTTCATTCCACAAATATTTAGCGGCTAAAAAGTTGTTGATAGCTGCCATATCGCCAGAATATTTTAATGTTTCGTCAAACTCTTCAGCATTTAGATTAACTGAAAGATTCTTTCCTTTTTCAAGATAAATACCTGTTCGCTCACGGCCTACGTATAGATCATAAAAGCCATCAACTTTTAGACGAAGCGTATCGGCAAAGGCACCATTTTCTCCAATTGTAATTCGGGATTCAAAATCATTTCCGCGAACAAGAACTGTTTCTGCTGTGTTATTTTCAACTGTTCCATTGATTATGGAATACTGTGGTTTCTCTTCCTGTTTGCAGGAAATGATGAACAAAACCAAAACAATTAAACTTAATTTTTTCATTCGTTATAAATTTTTATGATTAATGTAAAATTACATATAGATGAAATATTTCTCTCCATTATGGATTGTTAATTTTTTATACAATTTTACTGTTGAAGCTATTTCTGTAGAATTTAAACAGAATACTTTTGATAGAAAGATAGGGTGCATGGCAATTAAAAAATACTATTTTTGTGGAAAGATTACCCTCCCAATGCAAGAAACTCATTACATCAGTTCAGAAATATTAGACCTAGCTTTAGTCAAAGAAATTATAGATAAGCACAAAACTCTAGAACTTTCTGAAGAAGCGCAGCTTAACATAAAAAAATCCCGAGAATATCTTGTTCATAAAATGAAGGACAACGATACCCCAGTGTATGGTATAAATACTGGTTTTGGTTCGTTGTGTAATGTGAAAATCTCTTCTGAAAATCTTTCAAAATTGCAAGAAAACCTTGTAATGTCGCACGCTTGCGGTACTGGCGAATTTGTGCCAAAACCCATCATAAAACTGATGCTTTTGTTAAAAATACAATCGCTAAGTTATGGATATAGCGGTGTGCAGATTGAAACTGTGGAAAGACTAATTGATTTTTACAATAATAATATTTTGCCCGTAATATATTCCCAAGGAAGTTTGGGAGCTTCGGGTGATTTAGCCCCTTTAGCGCATCTTTCGTTGCCATTGTTGGGGAAAGGTGAAGTATATTACGGAGGCGAACGGATTTCTTCAGAAAAAATGCTGAAAAAATTTAATTGGGAGCCAATAAGGTTGCAAGCAAAAGAAGGATTGGCGTTGCTCAACGGAACACAGTTTATGAGCGCTTATGGGGTTTATTGTCTTTTGAAAAGTTTTAAACTCTCCTATTTAGCGGACTTGATTGGTGCTATTTCTATAGATGCATTTGATTGTAATATGAGCCCTTATAATGTTTTGGTTCATTTAGTGCGTCCCCACAGAGGGCAGATAAAAACTGCAGAACAAATTTTAGAATTTCTGGAAGGAAGCGAGTTAGGTCTTTCTGAAAAGAAAAATGTGCAGGATCCATATTCTTTCCGTTGTATTCCACAGGTTCATGGAGCAACAAAAGACACTCTGCATTTTGTACACAAAACATTTAAAACCGAAATAAACTCAGTTACAGACAATCCGAATATTTTTGTGAACGAGGACGTTATTATTTCTGCTGGAAATTTTCACGGACAGCCATTGGCGCTTGGGTTGGATTATTTAGCAATTGCAATGGCTGAACTAGGCAGTATTTCAGAAAGAAGAACCTATCAACTTGTTTCAGGAATTCGCGAATTACCTGCCTTTCTAGTGAACAATCCAGGCCTTAACAGTGGCTTTATGATTCCTCAATACACAGCCGCAAGTATTGTGAGTCAAAACAAGCAATTGGCCACACCTGCATCAGTAGATTCTATTGTTTCATCAAATGGACAAGAAGATCACGTAAGTATGGGCGCGAACGGCGCTACAAAATGTTTACGGGTTATTGAAAACATAGAAACTATTTTGGCTATTGAATTAATGAATGCTTCGCAGGCGTTAAACTTCAGAAACCCTAAAAAGTCTTCGCCTTTCATCGAATCATTTTTAAAGCCTTACCGCTCGGTGGTCTCATTTATTGAAGACGATAGGTTAATGGCAGATGATATTCATGCGAGTGTATCATTTATACAATCATTCGATATTGATTCAGATATTCTCTTCAGTTAATTTACTATACTTTTTAAAAAGAAGTTTATGAAACAGAAATTATTGATTGCTAGTTTTTTACTATTAAATATTTCTGTTTATTCACAGCAATATAAACCATTGCTTGATGATTTGAACGAATGGCATTTTACAACTTGTTTCTTTGGTTGTATAACAGACGTTTATTATACCAATGGCGACACAATTGTAGATGGTAAGGATTATAAAATTTTGGATGGGTTCCATTATATTTCCCGAACTTTTTTGCTCCGTGAAGAAATTAATAATAAGAAGGTGTTTCTAAATAAAGTTGAAGCTGGTAATAATGAGGAATTTTTGCTTTATGATTTTTCACTTACCGAAGGTGACGTATTTAATATGCAAAATCCTTACAGCCCTTTCCCGCAGAATGGTGGCCCATTTATATTAGACTCTATAGTGGAAAGACCTTTGGCAGACGGCAATGAATACAAACATTTTTATTTTTCACCAGCACCAGGAAACACTGTAAGTACTGAAAACTGTGTTTGGGTAGAGGGAGTAGGTTCATTGTCAATAATTAATGCGCCGGGAGGGCATCCAGATATAAATGGTGTTGGAAACTTAAGTTGCTTTTTTAAAAATACAGAAGTTTTTTATGCAAACTTGGATTCTATAGAAGATTGCATCCCAATTCATCTAAGTATAAAAAAAAATAACTTGGAAGAAGTTGTAATTTCAAAACAAAATAATTCAAGTAACTGCATAATAAGCAATGCGCAAAATGTAAAAAATATAACTGTTTTTAATTTATCAGGAAAGAAGCTTGAAGCAATCAAGAATGAAGGTCAAAATTCCATTAAGATTGATTTGTCTGCGTATCAAAAGGGTTTGTATATTCTTTTTGTAGATGGGTTAGGAGGTAATAGGAAATCCTTTAAAATATTAAACTTTTAAAAGTTTATTGCTGCATTTTAATCATTTCGTTAACCCAATCTTTTGCAGCATCCAGATTGTTGAAATGTTTAAATGGTTTTGTGAAAAATCTTTTTTCAACCTCCAAGTTACTTACTTTAACTCCATCATCAGAAACCACTGCAAAACCAATTAAATTTTCGATTTTCGAGGTTTTTAAATAAATCATTGGATCCACTGAGTAGGAATTTTTTCGATATGTGATATAACCAAATGATCTTTTCTTAAAATATTTTTCTGAAATATTCATTAAATCGTCATTGTATTCAGGTTTAACATTAATCCCTTCTTTCATAACAACTACTACAAAGTTTTTAAATATTCTTACTTCCCCAAATTCAAAATTTAAAGTTTTTATCATAAAATAGACATTGAATAGTTAATTTACGGATTTTTAAGGCGTTAGCTGTAAATTTTATAGGAAAAATCGAAATTATTTTATAAATTAAAAAATCCCCAAGAATAACTTAGGGATTTTTTTAAAATTACTTAGTGAAACTATGATTCAGTAGTTTTTTTCTGTTTCTTAATTTTTATTGTAAGCTCATTTGTTTTTTCATCCAGATCCATTGTTATGGAATCGCCTTCCTGCAAATTACTGTTGATTATTTCTTCCGCCAAAGCATCTTCAATATATTTTTGTATAGCTCTGTTTAAAGGTCTTGCGCCATATTGCTTGTCAAAGCCCTTATCTGCGATATAATCTTTTGCTTTTTCAGTGAGTTTCATTTCGTATCCTAAATCCGCGATTCGCACAAAAAGTTTGTCCAATTCAATATCGATAATTTTGTGGATGTCTTCTCTTTCTAGAGGATTGAAAACCATAACATCATCAATACGGTTCAAGAATTCTGGAGCAAAGGTTTTCTTTAAAGCATTTTCAATCACACTTTTTGTGTGTGATTCTTCTTGGCTCTTTTTCGCAGAAGTTCCAAAACCAACACCTTGACCAAAATCTTTTATTTGACGAGCCCCAATATTGGAGGTCATAATAATAATTGTATTTCTAAAATCAATTTTTCTTCCAAGACTATCAGTTAAGTATCCATCATCTAAAACTTGAAGTAGCATATTGAAAACATCAGGATGTGCTTTTTCAATTTCATCTAAAAGAAGGACAGCATAAGGTTTTCTTCTAATCTTTTCAGTTAACTGACCTCCTTCTTCATAACCCACATATCCTGGAGGCGCACCAACCAAGCGAGAAATAGAAAATTTCTCCATATACTCGCTCATATCAATTCTCACTAAAGCAGTGTCAGAGTCAAACAACTCGCGTGCCAATACTTTTGCAAGTTGGGTTTTACCAACTCCAGTTTGTCCCAAAAATATAAAGGAACCAATTGGTCTGTTTGGATCTTTCAATCCTGCACGGTTTCGTTGTATTGCCTTCACAACTTTGGCCACAGCTTCATCCTGACCAATAACCTTTCCTTTAATACGGTCGGGTAGGGCAGCAAGCTTTGTTGTTTCAGTCTGTGCAATTCTTGTTACGGGAATGCCCGTAATCATGGAAACTACTTCAGCAACATCTTCTTCGGAAACAGTTTCTTTATGAAGTTTTGAATCTGCTTCCCATTGTTCTTGTTGTGTTGCAAGTTCTTTTTCAAGATTTTTCTCGTCATCGCGAAGCTTTGCGGCTTCTTCGTATTTCTGTTTTTTAACTACTGTATTTTTAAGCTCACGAACTTCTTCCAGTTGCTTTTCAATTTCTAAAATTTTCTCGGGAACGTGAATATTTGTTATATGCACACGAGAGCCGGCTTCGTCTAATGCATCAATAGCTTTGTCCGGAAGAAAACGCTCCGTCATATACCTATTAGTAAGAGTTACACAAGCTTTTATTGCCTCATCTGTATAAATTACATTGTGGTGTGCTTCGTACTTATCTTTAATATTGGTAAGGATTTCAATAGTTTCTTCAACCGTGGTAGGTTCAACCAATACTTTTTGAAAACGTCTTTCTAACGCGCCATCTTTTTCTATATATTGACGATATTCATCCAAAGTTGTTGCACCTATGCATTGAATTTCGCCTCTTGCCAAAGCAGGTTTAAACATATTTGAAGCGTCCAAAGAACCTGTAGCGCCACCAGCACCTACAATTGTATGAATTTCATCGATGAAAAGAATAATGTCGTCATTCTTTTCAAGCTCGTTCATAACCGCTTTCATGCGTTCCTCAAATTGGCCACGATATTTTGTTCCAGCAACAAGACTTGCCAAATCCAAAGTCACAACTCTTTTATCATAAAGAATACGTGATACTTTTCGTTGTATTATACGAAGTGCCAAACCTTCAGCAATGGCAGATTTACCAACGCCCGGTTCACCAATCAATAATGGATTGTTTTTCTTTCTTCGGCTTAAAATCTGTGAAACACGCTGTATCTCACTTTCGCGACCCACAACTGGATCCAGTTTTCCTTCTTCTGCCATTGCAGTAAGATCTCTTCCAAAGTTGTCCAAAACTGGAGTTTTGGATTTTTTGTTCGTTTTTGCAGTAGTGCCGGAAAACAAATTTTCCTTGCTAGCATCTTCCGCTGAAGTATCGTCATCATTCGGAAATGATTCGGCACTTGGTGTGTCTATATAATCGTCGTCGTTCGTTATCATAAGTTTAAATTGATCTTTCACCGCGTCATAATCCACTTTCATTTTGTTCAACAGCTTTGTTGTTGGGTCATTTTCATTGCGAAGAATGCACAAAAGCAAATGTGCTGTATTTATGGAATTACTTTGAAACAACTTTGCTTCCAAAAATGTAGTTTTTAGCGCTCTTTCCGCTTGACGTGTTAGGTGAAGGTTTTTTTTATCGTTCGTGTTTGTAGTTACGCCTGGATTCGCAGGGCTTAGTATTTCTACTTTTCTTCTTAAATGGTTCAAGTCTATTGCAAGGGCATTTAGAATAGTAACCGCTTTGCCGTTGCCATCTCTTAAAAGACCGAGCATTAAATGCTCAGTACCAATAAAATCGTGGCCTAAGCGCAACGCTTCTTCTTTGCTGTAGGCAATTACATCTTTTACTCTGGGGGAAAAATTATCATCCATATTTTAAATATCGGCTCTTCTGTTTGGTACTAATTTAACCAAAATAGGACAAAAACTGTTCCTCTTTGATATCATTTTAGTAAAAGGACAAAATATATAGTGGAATACAAAGAATATTCAACTATACTTATTAACGATTTTAACCCCCAAATTTGTTAATAAATTCGTGAATAACGAATGCCAAAAACCCCTATTAAACCTACTAAAAAGTGTATCTTGCTCCATTAGATTAACAACGATAAATAAACCTATTTTTTTATGGCTGAAGGTGATAAAATAATCCCTATTAACATTGAAGATGAAATGAAATCTGCCTACATCGATTACTCGATGTCGGTCATAGTGTCACGTGCGCTGCCAGATGTTCGCGATGGAATGAAACCCGTACATAGAAGGGTTTTGTTCGGGATGCACGAACTGGGCATTAGGGCCACGGGCGCACATAAAAAATCTGCAAGAATCGTGGGAGAGGTTCTCGGTAAATATCATCCACACGGTGATACCTCAGTGTATGATGCAATGGTGCGTATGGCTCAAGAGTGGAGCCTTCGATATATGCTGGTAGATGGTCAAGGTAACTTTGGTTCCGTTGATGGTGATAGCCCTGCAGCAATGCGATATACTGAAGCAAGAATGCAGAAGATTTCTGAAGATATGCTTGCTGATATTGACAAAGAAACCGTTGATCACCAATTAAATTTCGACGATACACTAAAAGAACCAACAGTTCTTCCAACTCGAGTTCCTGGGCTTTTAATTAATGGAGCAAGTGGTATTGCGGTGGGAATGGCGACCAATATGCCACCACATAACCTTACTGAGGTTGTAAATGGAACTATTGCTTATATAGAAGATAACGATATAGATATTGACGGTTTGATGCAGCACATCAAGGCTCCAGACTTTCCAACTGGTGGAACTATTTACGGTTACGAAGGTGTGCGTGAAGCTTTCCACACAGGTCGCGGTCGCGTAGTAATGAGAGCTAAAGCCAGTTTTGAAGAGGTTCAAGGACGTGAATGTATTGTTGTTACTGAAATTCCATATCAAGTGAACAAAGCGGACATGATCAAAAAGACCGCTGATATGGTAAACGATAAGAAAATTGAGGGCATTTCAAACATTCGCGATGAAAGTGATAGAAATGGGATGCGCATCGTTTACATTTTGAAGCGTGACGCTATTCCTAATATTGTTCTAAATACATTATATAAATATACAGCACTGCAGTCTAGTTTCAGTGTGAATAATATCGCATTGGTAAAAGGAAGACCCCAAATGCTGAATTTGAAGGAACTGATTCATTATTTTGTTGAGCACCGTCATGAGGTTGTTGTTCGTCGTACTGAATATTTGCTCCGTAAAGCTGAGGAACGCGCACATATTTTAGAAGGATTAATTATTGCTTCTGATAATATTGACGAAGTAATTAGATTAATTCGTGCTTCTTCAAATGCTGATCAAGCAAGGGAGAAATTGATGGAAGCTTTCAAACTTACAGAAATCCAAGCTAAGGCGATTGTTGAAATGCGTCTACGTCAGTTAACAGGACTGGAGCAGGATAAACTGAGAAGTGAGTATGAAGAATTGATGAATACAATTCAAGGTTATAGAGATATACTTGCGAGCAAAGAGCTGAGAATGCAGATCATAACAGAAGAACTTGTTGAAATTCGCGAAAAATATGGTGACGAACGTCGCTCAATTATTGAATATGCAGGTGGTGACGTTAGTATTACAGATTTAATTGCGGACGAACAAGTGGTGCTGACAATTTCGCACGCTGGTTATATTAAACGTACTTCCCTTTCAGAATACAAAACACAGAATAGAGGTGGAGTTGGACAAAAAGCTTCTGCCACTAGGAATGAAGATTTCTTAGAACATCTTTTTGTGGGAACCAATCACCAATACATGTTGTTCTTCACTCAAAAAGGGAAATGTTTCTGGATGCGCGTTTTTGAAATACCAGAAGGAACAAGAACTTCAAAAGGAAGAGCAATCCAAAATTTAATAAATATTGAGCCAGATGATAAAGTGAAAGCTTTCATCTGTACGCAAGATTTAAAAGATGAAGATTACATAAACAGCCATTATGTAATTATGGCTACTAAAAAAGGACAGGTTAAGAAAACACCTTTAGAGCAGTATTCAAGACCAAGAACAAATGGTATAAACGCAATAACTATTCGTGAAGACGATGAACTGCTTGAAGCAAAATTAACAACCGGTAACAGTCAAGTTATGCTTGCAGTAAGATCTGGTAAAGCCATTCGTTTTGAAGAGGAGAAAACGAGATCAATGGGTCGAAACGCATCTGGAGTTCGTGGTATTACACTGGGCAGTAAAGATGACGAAGTTATAGGAATGATAGCAGTAGATAAAAATGATTCAGACATACTTGTTGTTTCAGAAAATGGTTATGGCAAACGCTCTTCCATTGATGATTACAGAATCACCAACCGTGGCGGAAAAGGTGTGAAAACTATTAATATTACCGAAAAAACCGGTAAATTAGTGTCTATCAAGAATGTAATCGATGATGATGATTTAATGATTATTAATAAATCTGGAATTGCTATTAGAATGGCCGTTGCAAATCTTCGTGTTATGGGTCGCGCTACTCAAGGCGTACGCTTAATAAAAGTTAGAGAAGATGACGCCATTGCCGCTGTTGCAAAAGCGATGAAGGATGAAGATGAAGATGCTGAAAATAGTGAACTAGATGTAGAAAATAATGATGGCACTACTCTTGATAATAACGAAACTCAAACCGAAAATAACGAATAAACTTTAACACATGAAAACACGAATTTTAATAACAGGACTTGCTTTTGTATCTGCTATTTCATTTGGACAGAAAAAGGAAATTAAAAAAGCCGAAAAAGCTGTTAAATCCAATTCATACGCAGAAGCGTTAACCTATTTAAGCGAAGCAGAAGGATTGCTTAGTGCTGCCGATAATGAAACTAAAGCACTATTTTATGCTACTAAAGGCCAAGCTTTATTTGGCTCTGGCGGATTAGATTCTGCAAAATTAAAAGAATCTGCAGAAGCGTTCACCACAGCACTTACCTTAGATCCAAAAATGGAAGTTCAATTGAGTGAACCGCTTCAAAAATTAAGGGCTGCATTAATTAATGGAGCAATAAAAGATCAGAATGCGCAACAGTATAAGATGGCTACTGAAAAATTGTATGCCAGCTATATGGTTACCAAAAAAGATACATCAGATTTGTATTTTGCTGCTGGAAATGCCGTAAATGGAAAAGATTATGATACAGCTATTAGCTATTATCAAATGCTTTTAGATCAAGGTTATACTGGCGCTACAAAAGAATATGTTGCTACTAGAAAAGAAACTGGTGAAGTGGAAGCTTTTGAAAGTGAAAACTTACGAAACATTTCTTTAAAAACAGGTGAGTTTATTAAACCAGAATTTCGTGTTACCGAATCTCGTAAGGGAGAAATTCTTCGAAATATGACCCTTATTTACATTGAAAGAGGCGATAACGAAAAAGCAACAGGGCTAATGAAAACTGCCCGTGCAGAAAACCCAAAGGATGTTTATTTAATGCGTGCTGATGCTGACATGAGCTACAAAATGGGCGATATAACAAGATATAATGAATTGATGGAAAAAATTGTTGCTACAGATTCTGAAAATCCTGAACTATATTTCAACTTGGGTATCAGTAACGATCAACTTGGCAATAAGGAAAAAGCATTAGAATATTACACAAAAGCGCTGGAATTAAAACCAGAATATGAAGCTGCGCTTATCAACGTTGCCGCTTTAAAGCTTTCCGATGAAGATAAGTTGGTTGAGGAAATGAACAGCTTGGGAAATTCTTCAGCAGATAACAAAAAATATGACGAGCTTAAAAAACAACGCGAAAATTCTTATAAAGAGGCGTTGCCATATTTAGAAAAAGCTTACAAGATTAATTCTTCCAATCAGAATGTACTAAAATATTTAATGAATATTTATGGACAAATTGGCGAAGATGCAAAATATAAAGAAGCGAAGGCCAAACTAGAAGCTTTAGAAGCTAAAGGGTAATAAATCCAAATTCAACCATAAAAAAACCTCTGAAATTTCAGAGGTTTTTTTTTATATAATTCTTTTAATAACACGTAGTTTGTGTGTGTGGTTTCGCATTTCATAATTGAAAATGCCACTGTGGTCCAATCTATCTATTCTCACTTTTCCGTGAGCGTGTATAATGTAATTGTCTTTCATTATAATACCCACGTGCGTAATTTTTCCTTCGTCATTGTCAAAAAACGCCAAATCCCCTGGCTCACTTTCTTCTATAAAACTTAAGGCTTCTCCTTGAGTTGCTTGTTGGCTTGCATCGCGAAGTAATTTATAGCCGTTCAGCTTATAAACCATTTGTGTAAAACCACTGCAATCAATTCCGAAAGGCGTTTTGCCACCCCATAAATAAGGAGTGTTTAAGTAAATTAGGGCAGTTTCAATTAAATGATTCTTCGGAAAAATTTTAGAAACAAATTTTCCTTCAAAATGATGCTTTAAATATTCTGAAGCTGATATATTGCTTCCCAAGCAAATGGAAAACAATTGATCGTCTGAAGCAGTTACAAAATCAACTAAATCTGAAGAAAGCTTAATTTCTCTCTTTTCAAAATTTGTATAATCTTCTTCTGAAATATTTATATATTGCTTATTGTCAATCCAACCTTCATACTTATCAAAGGCGATACGGATATAGCTCCATTTTTTACGTGTTTCAAGTATTTTGAAATGCTCTCCATAAAGAACTTGAGTCACTAATTCACTCACATCGGAAGCTTCAGCTCGAAGAGGTACAATACTTAAATTACAGATTCCGTAATCCATTCAGAATTTATTGATAACAGTTACGGCTTTTAGATTCTTTCAATCACCATTGCAGAAGCACCACCGCCACCGTTGCAAATTGCTGCGGCACCAATTTTAGCATCGTTTTGTTTTAAAACATTTAGAAGTGTAATCAATATACGAACCCCACTGCAGCCAAGCGGGTGCCCTAAAGATACGGCACCACCATTCATGTTTACATTGCTATCATTCAACCCTAAAATTTTCATGTTTGCAAGCCCTACAACTGCGAATGCTTCGTTGAATTCAAAAAAATCAACGTCTTTAATATCTATTCCAGCTTTTGCTAAAGCTTTAGGAAGTGCTTTTGACGGCGCGGTTGTAAACCATTTTGGTTCATGCGCGGCATCTGCATAGCTCTTAATGTATGCCAAAGGAGTTAAACCTAATTCTTTCGCTTTTGCTTCGCTCATCAAAACCATTGCGCCAGCACCATCATTTATCGTAGATGCGTTTGCAGCTGTTACAGTTCCATCTTTTGTAAATGCAGGACGTAAAGATGAAATTTTATCCATCATTACGTTTTTATATTCTTCATCTTCGGAAACTATCATTGGTTCGCCACGTCTTTGTGGCACTTCAACTGAAATTACTTCTTCATTGAATTTTCCATCAGTCCATGCTTTAGCAGAGCGTTCGTAAGATTTTATAGCAAAAGCATCCTGGTCTTCCCGAGAGAAATTATATTCCGTAGCACAAAGATCTGCGCAGGTACCCATTGCATTATGATCGTAAGCATCAACCAAACCATCTTTTTGCATTCCGTCAATTAATGTAGCCGGACCAAATTTTGTTCCGCTGCGCATATGCACATAATGTGGAATATTGCTCATGCTTTCCATTCCGCCAGCAACCACAACATCTGCATCGCCAAGTGCAATTGCTTGGGCTGCGTACATAACAGCTTTCATTCCAGAAGCACAAACTTTATTTACAGTTGTAGCAGGAACAGTGTCAGGAATTCCAGCGCCCATAGCTGCTTGGCGTGCAGGAGCTTGACCCACACCAGCTTGAACCACATTGCCCATATAAACCTCTTGAACCAAAGATGGATTAAGATTTATTTTTTCCATAGCACCCTTAATGGCTGCGGAACCTAATTGAGTGGCGGTAAGTGATGAAAGGCTTCCCATAAAACTTCCAATTGGAGTTCTGGCCGCGGATACTATAACTACTTTATTGCTCATGCTACTGTTTTTATATTTTAAAATAAGGACTGCGAAATTACGGTTTTCTAACTTAAATATCAATCTTTGCAAGTATTGGTTTTGGGATAACTCGTTCCTTATTTATACCTTTACTTTAAGTTATAATTTTATGAAGAACCTTTTTTCTTTGTTCGCAAAAAATCAATCCCTTATCTACAAGGTTTTTCTCTTCATATTTTCCACACTTCTAATTATATATTTTTTACCGAAAGGCGGGCAATTCAAATACAATTTCCAAAAAGGGAAGCCTTGGCAATATGAAAACCTATATGCACCTTTCAGCTTTACCATAAAAAAGGATGATGAAGCCTTAAAAAAGGAAATAGAAGAAATACAGGCAAACTCAATCCCTTATTTTGAATATAACGAGGGTGTTGTGCAAAATGTATTGGATAACTTTCAAAGTAATCTTGAAACAAAATACGTAGATAGCCTTTATAAAACATCAAAAAATACTGTTGAAAAGCTTGGTGATGCATTGATTACTGAAGCTTATAAAAATGGAATGACGGATGAAATTCACGCGTATGAGGATGACAGACTAATCTATTTAAAAAACGGCAACGAAATAGAGGAGCGCAACTATTCGCAATTGTTCAAAAAGGAAAATTTGAATAAAAAGGTGCGGGAAGTTGTAGAGAAAAATAAGACCGATGATGTGCAGGTCCTTCTTTACAACACGCTAAACGAAGCTTTTGATCCGAACGTGAAATTGGATACAAAATTAACCAAATCTTCCATTGATGCTGAAATAAAAGCATTGAACCCAAACCGTGGAATCATTGAAAAAGGAGGGCGAATTATTGCCAAAGGCGAAGTGGTTGAGGGCGATAAATACCAAATACTTAATTCCTTAAAAGCTGAGTTTCAGAGCCAAATTTGGAGTAAAAACAATTATTTGTGGCTATTGGTTGGTTATTCTATGTTAGTTTCACTTGTTTTTTTGATGCTTTTTCTTTTCCTCAAAAATTACCGACCCTATATTTATAACAACAACACAAAAGTCACCTTTATATTTTTCAACATCTTTTTGATGGTCTTTCTCACAACAGTTGTGCTGAAGGTGCATGCAGATTATGTTTATGTTGTGCCAATATGTATTTTACCACTTATTCTAAAAGCATTTTTTGATCCGCGTGTTGGGCTTTTTGTACATGTTTTGACCATACTTTTACTTGGCTTTATCGTACCGAACAGTTTTGAATATATGTTCCTTCAATTCATTGCTGGAATTGTTACAATCCTTACCGTTTCAGAATTGTATAAACGTGCCAACCTTTTTATTTCTGTCGGACAAATAACTTTGATTTACATAATTGGCTATTTTGCTTTTTTCGTAATTCAAGAAGGAAATATTGAAACTATGGAATGGCAGAATTTCCAATATTTTGTTCTCTGCGGTTTAGCAACCCTTTTTGCACACCCGCTTATTTATTTTTATGAGAAAATTTTCGGATTGGTTTCAGATGTTTCGTTGCTGGAACTAAGCGATACAAATTCAAAATTGCTGAAAGAACTTTCAAACAAAGCTCCGGGAACGTTTCACCATTCCTTAAACGTGGCAAATTTGGCTGAAGCTTCCGCAAACGAAATTGGCGCAAACAGTATGTTAGTTAGGGTGGGAGCCCTTTATCACGATATCGGTAAAATGCTAAACCCAGCAATGTTTACTGAAAATCAAGCAAATTCAATTAATTCACATAACGAGCTCGATCCTAAGGAAAGTGCCAAAATAATTATAGATCACGTTATAAAAGGTATAGAAATAGCCCGAAAAAACAATCTTCCAGATAGAGTGATTGATTTCATAAGAACCCATCACGGAACAAGTTTGGTATATTATTTCTATAAAAAGGAAAGGGAGGAACAAGGTTCTGCAAATAAAGAAGATTTTATTTATCCTGGACCAATTCCTTTTTCAAAAGAAACTGCAATTTTGATGATGGCAGATAGTGTAGAAGCAGCAAGTAAAAGTTTGAAAGAACCATCTTCAACAATCATTGATGAGTTTGTTGAAAAGATAATCAACAATCAAATGGCACAAGGTCAGTTTTTGAATGCAGATATTACTTTTAAGGAAATAGAAATGATCAAGAAAGTTCTTAAAAAGAAACTGAATAATATTTATCATCTTCGGGTTGAATATCCTGAATAGAGTTACTCCCAGTTCGTTAATTACTACAAATACTTTCTTGCATCATCGACGCAAAATATTCCATTAAATAATGTTTTCTATAGCGTCATACATTAATTATATTTATGCTTATAATATAAAATATAAATAAAAATTAATAAAAAGGTTTTTGGACATTTGTCCCGTTGATAATACAATTATCTGCTTAAAAGTTCAAATTTCTTAAAAACCTTAAAAATTATGCAGGCCATCCTGAAACAACCAACAAACCCACAATTACTTCACACCACACAAACCCCTTCATCTTCAAAATTCTTTACAATAGTTCCTTTATTTCTTTGGGTGCTCTTCGTTTTAAATCTTTTCACAATCATTTTTTACTTTCCAAAAGCATTTACCTGGCACTGGGAAAACGTTTTGAGAATTAATGGATTCACTATACTAATTTGGACAACGGTTACATTCTTTAGCGCCATTGTAAGTACGTATGCAAAAAGTTATTTAAAAGGATTTTCACATCAATTAGGCTTTACGTTGCATAGTTTGGGCTTTTTATTCTCAGTAATGCTGCTCGTAATGTCTAACCACATTTTGCCTTTTATAGGTTCTTGGTTGCTAATGGGAATCTTTATGGCACAATTAATAGGAATAAACAGATCTTGGGCCGAGGCTAGGGAAGCATCTAAATATGCGCAAAAATTCTTCTTGCTCGGCACTTTTTTTCTCAGCGCCGGTTTAGTGCTTTTAGCGTCACAATTGAATATTTATAACATAGATGAAATAATAACAAGGCTAAAAATACTTCCAGCTTCTATAAAAATAATTGCTGCCCTATGTATCATTATGGCTGCAATAATACAGTCTGCAATGTATCCTTTTCAGCGGTGGCTGCTTTCAGCTATGACTTCACCTACACCAGCTTCAGCCCTTATGCACGCTGGTTTCGTAAATGGCGGAGGAATACTGCTTGCATTGTTTTCAACCTTATTTTTTGAAACGCACACTTTAACTCTTCTTTTTATAGTTGGTGGAATTACCGCCATAACTGCACAGTTTACAAAATTGTTGCAAGTGAACGTAAAACAGAAACTGGCGTGTTCCACAATTGCCCAAATGGGTTTTATGATTATGCAATGCGGGCTCGGTTTCTTTAATGCGGCTATTGCACACCTCATTTTGCACGGGTTTTATAAAGCCTATTTGTTCCTTTCTGCGGGCGAGGAAATTCAAAATACGAATCCTACCAAACCCTACAAAATAGTAATTACGCCTACGCAAGCCATTGTTGTATTACTTTTTGGAGGTATGGGAGCGGTTCTTTTCTCATATCTCACAGGAAAAGGAACGGCAATGGATAGTGGTATTATACTAACGCTTATTGTCGCGATAACTGTTGGACAAGTAACCTACAATATTGTAAAACAGGAAATTTTCTCATCAGTCCAAAAGATTGTTTTTCCCATAGTTCTTTTCACCGTTGGTATTGTAATTTATGCCTTGCTTTACAATGCGGTAACTGTCTTAATGGCAACTATGCAAATGGTTGATGCACCGGTAACAATTTCGGCTACGCATATCATTTTCGGAGTCATTTTCCTAATCGGTTTCTTCATTATGAAACTGGGAGTGTATCGCAAAGTGCCGTGGCTTTACGTGAAATTGATGAACGATTCGCAACCTTATAAAAAAACCATTCTAACTTCAAATAAGAAATCTTTATGATGAATTTAAAATTGCAGCAAAGTATAGACGAAGCCTCTCAAATTGTAGGCACTACTTGGCCTCTTTATTCCTTTGTAACTTCCAATCCGTTGGCTGGGTTTGAGAAAAACCATTTTTCTGAAGCAGTGTCGCAAGCCGAAAAACTTTTTGGTGCAAGATCATTTCCCGAGGTTTCTATTTATCGTCAAGCTTGGAAACGGAACGAAATTGAAGAAAACGAACTAACAAGACTTTTGAAGGAAAATGGATTTTCTGAAACGCCGTTGCAATCTTTAATAAAGATGGAAGCCGAAACACCTATTTGCAAAAGAAACCACAATCCTGATCTTGACAGAATTGTTTCAAAATGGCTTGCAGCCTTTATGGATGAAGGATTGGCAGAATGGGAAATGCCAAATAAAAATGAAGGTTTTTACAAGGCTTGGAGAAAGCTCGCTAAATACGATACCGAAATTAAGGTTAAAAACACCAATGAAATTTCAGAAATCGCTTCTGAAGCTTTGCTGGTTTTATTGAAAAGTTATTCGGAAGAGAAATTTGTTGAAATTTTCAAGTATCACTTAGCTGCGTTACCTGGCTGGATGGGCTACATAAAACATCGAAATGATACCAACACAGCCTGGCAAAAAGAATATCCCATCAATATGCTGGATTATCTGGCAGTGCGACTTTTCATTGCCCATAATTTGAATATAGATTTTCTTCCAAAAGATTTCACAGCAGAAAAAAATACGGAGGTTGCATCGCTTCGCCATCTTTGGTTAAAAGCGTGGGAGCAGAGTTGGCAAAAAAAATTAGCCAATACGCTAGAAAAAAATAATATAGCATTGAATTCTAAAGCTAAAAAAACTCAAATTCCAGATGCTCAATTTGCACTGTGTATTGATACTCGTTCCGAATTAATGCGAAGGCATATAGAAAATGCTGGTAATTATGAAACATTTGGTTACGCAGGTTTCTTCGGGATTGCTATGGATTATAAAAACGAAAATGATTCAATCGTCCGCAAATCTTGCCCTCCAATTCTAGGCTCAGCTTATATTGTTTCTGAAATTCCACAAAAGGACAAATCGGCAAAGGCTGAGAAATTCGCAAAGCGAAATACCTTAAAAAACTTCAGCGAATACTTTCTTCGAAGAATGAAGAATATGCTTCCTTCAGCCTTTGGTTACGTAGAAGGTTCAGGCATTTTTTACGGGTTTTCCTTAATTGGAAGAACCTTTTTACCGGGATATAGTTACCGAAGAAACAATAGAAATAGTACCGATTACGAAGAAATATATGAACCGAAAATCAATACTTGCAATAACGAAATCCATTTGCATACAGAAAGCATTCCTTTAGCCGAAAAAGTGGCAATTGTAAAAGGCGCATTCGATTTAACCGGCTGGCGAACTTTCGCTCCAATTGTTTTATTTGTTGGCCACGGAAGCCATACGGCAAACAATCCTTTCGGCTCAAGTTTGGATTGTGGTGCATGTGCCGCTAGTCCCGGAAGACACAATGCGCGGATGCTTGCAAAATTGGCAAACTTGAAAGAAGTACGCGAAGTATTGCGGAAAAATTATTCTTTTGAAATTCCCGAGAATACAACTTTTATAGGGGCTGAGCATAACACAACTACAGACGAAATTGTAATTTTTGATTCAGAAACTCCTAAAACTCATTCGGAGGCATTGCGAAATCTAAAAGTAAATCTTGCAAAAGCACAGAAAACTGCAACAGCAGAACGTTTGGGTGAAAGGGATAAGAGCGTATCGCGAGCGCATAGCAAAGCCAACGGCTGGTCAGAAACCCGTCCCGAATGGGGGCTCGCCAAAAATGCAAGTTTTATAATTGCACCGCGGGAATTAACAAAAAATTTAAATCTAGATGGGCGCTGCTTCCTACATTCCTATGATTGGAAATTAGACTCTGAGGGCACTGCATTGGAAGGAATAATGCAAGGCCCGATGGTTGTTACTCAATGGATTAATAACCATTATTATTTCTCGACAGTGGACAATGACACTTTCGGCGGCGGTTCAAAAATAAGCCATAATATCACTGGAAAGTTTGGGGTAGTACAGGGCAATGGGGGCGATTTAAAAATGGGACTTCCACTGGAATCCGTTAAGCTTAGCGATACAGAAATGTACCACCAACCGCTGCGATTGTCCGTTATTATTAAAGCCCCAATGGAGCGAGTGGAAAAAATATTATACAATAATGATAACTTGAGAAATCTTTTAGATAATGAATGGATTTATCTGATGGTTATGGATGCGAATGACAATAATTGCATTAAGAAATACAATAGAGGAATGAAATGGACGAATTCTTCAAATAGCTTGAAAACAAATGTAAATATAGATACTATACATGTTGAATTAACAGCTGCTGTTTGATTTTAGCTTACAATGAAGAAATATAGCGGCATAGAAATTTTCAGAAATAGGACTGCAATTATTGCAACAATGCACGGTAAAGAAGAGATTATTGCTCCATTTTTTGAAGATGGATTTGAAATTAAATGCAAAGTGCCGAAGGGATTCAATACGGATCAATTCGGCACTTTTAGTGGAGAGATTGAAAGAGTAAAAAATCCGTTGGAAACTGTTCGTGCCAAAGCGTTGGCCGTGCTTTTAAAAACGAATGAAACCATAGCAATTGCAAGTGAAGGTTCATTCGGGCCGCATCCCGAGAGCCCATTTATAACTGGAAATGAAGAGTTGGTACTATTTATAGATATAGAAAATGATTTTGAAATAATAGGTCGCCATTTTACTGAAAAAACAAATTTCAATCATAAAAAAATTGAAAATTTGAATGACTTAAAGGAGTTTGCAAATTGTGTTGGATTTCCGGGGCACGGCATAATATTGAAGTCAAGCGATAGTACCCGTCCTGAAAAAATCTTTAAAGATTTTAAAAGTTTCATTTCATTAGAGAATCAAGTTGTTCAACTTTTGAAGGAAGGAAAAACCATCACTGCAGAAACTGATATGCGGGCGAAAAACAATCCCACCAGAATGGAAGCAATTGGCTGTGCAACGAAAAATCTTATTAAGGTTATAAATTCACTTTGTCCAGAATGTAATGCTCCAGGGTTTGCAATTATAGAAGCCATACGTGGTTTGCGCTGTGAATTATGTAATCTTCCAACTAAGGGCGTTAAATCATATACTTATTCCTGCAAAAAATGTGGATTTGACTGTCAGCGTGAAAAAGATGGTGTAACTTTTCAAAATCCTACATTTTGTGACTTTTGCAATCCTTAATATTTTTCTAGCCAGTTATAATTTGTCTTTATTACAGATTCAATATTTTCATTCAAATATTCAAGATAGGCTAGGGCAGCAGGAGAGAATTTTTTCCCTTTTAACCAAATTAAGTTCCAAGCGGTTTTTATAGGAAGCCCATTTACAGGAACTATGGTTATTTCATTATCGTTCAGTTCGTTTTTTAATCCTATTAAAGGCATTATGCTAAAACCCAAACCTGCCAAGATAGCCTGTTTAACTGCTTCATTTGAGGTAAGCTGAATTTTTTTATTTACCTGGATATTCTTATTCGTCATAAAACGTTCCATAGCCTGTCTTGTTGCCGATCCTTCCTCACGGTAAATCCAAGGTAGATTTTCAAACATAGCTGCCTTTTTTGTTGAAATAGTTTTTGCTAATTCAGGGTTTGCTACTAAATACAATTTGTTTTCCATAATGCTAATTTTCTCTACTTTCAAATTGTCCGGCAGAACGGAAACCAAGGCAAAATCCACTTCGTTCTTTTCTAGCGATTCCAATACTTGATAGCGGTTGGTCACGTCCATTACTAAATCAACACCACTGTTGGTTTTTAAGAATTCAGATAGAAAAAAGGGCATTACATATTTACCAGTGGAAACAACCGCGATTGTTAAACGCCCAGTAAGATTTCCTTTAAAGGCCAAGCTTTTGTGTTTCATTGTTTCCACTTCTCCTAAAATCCGTTTGGTCGCCTCGGCAATTTCGTTACCGAATGGCGTAACGTAAAGTTGCCTTCCAATAACTTCTGTCAATGGAATTTCAAACTGATCTTGAAAATTTTTAAGTTGAATAGATACGGCAGGCTGTGTTAAATACAGGGCCTCTGCAGCTTTGGTAATGCTTTTTAGCTCTGTAATTTTCAAAAAGATATTAAGCTGATTTAGTGTATAATTCATAAATTAATTTTATTAATTGTATAGTAAATATAAATAAAAATATATGAAGAAACATGCCCATATTTGTATCGATATTAAAAAAAAACTTAAATGAAAAAGCACGAAACCGTAGATTTAATAAAGGGAAAATTTACTGCTGAAGAAGCAGCGGAAATATTGTTTTCTATTATTGGCGATAAAATAAAATTCAACAACAGGCAAATATTTAGTCGCGAAGAACGAAATCTTGGAGACATAGATAGATATAAAAAGCGTTTGAATGAATTGAAAAATGCCCATCAATCAGTTTCATTATTAATTGATGATGCGAGGATAAATGATGAAGTAATTGAAATTAATGCTACCATTGATATTAAAATAGCATAATAAATTACTACGTAAAAATCAAAAAACCTCCAAAGTATGGAGGTTTTTTAGTGATCGCGACAGGATTCGAACCTGTGACCGTCTGCTTAGAAGGCAGATGCTCTATCCAGCTGAGCTACGCGACCGGTAATAACAAAAAAACCGAACTGTGTGTCCGGTTTTTGTCGGGGTGGCAGGATTCGAACCTGCGGCCTCCTGCTCCCAAAGCAGGCGCGATAACCGGGCTACGCTACACCCCGTGAACAGCAATAAACTATTGTTCACTGTAATTTTGGAGTTTTTTATTTAAACTCATATAATGCGGAGAGACAGGGATTCGAACCCTGGCGACGGTTACCCGTCGACAGATTAGCAATCTGCTCCGTTACCACTCCGGCACCTCTCCTGTTTTTTTATGAACGTGTCATCCTAAAATGCGGTTGCAAATGTAAGTTTTCAAATGTAATAACGCAAACAAAAAATGGCCTTTTTTAAAGATAAATTTTAAAGCTATTGAAATCAGGTATATGGTGAATAAATTGAATTAAAAAAAACAACTTTTATAACTTGGAACAGACGATCATTTCCTTTTTATCTTCAAAATTGGTCACAAAAAACATATAAACATCACCGCCATCAGCAATTTTCCATTTTTTGCGGAGGGCTTCCACAGATTCAGGGAAATTTCTGGTAGCAATATTTGCCTTTTTGAAGGATACTGTGGTTCGCATTTCAGATTTGGAATAAGGAACTTCTCTTTCAATCAAGAAAACTCTTCCCGGAAAATTAACTAAAGTTTCGCTTGTGTAAAGATGTGTGGTTTTGTGAAGCTTTTTCAGCTTCAGTTTTTGGGAAACCAAATCAAATGCTCCACTTTTTAAAATTGCAGCGTTTGGCTCATAAAGATATTTTTGAGGCAAACTGAAAGTTGCCGTTGCTGGCTCGTTCCAATTAAAATGGAAAGTTTCAATTCCCGATTTTGTATAATTGATTGTTTTTATTTTTAATTCTTTGGAAGCATCTTTTTTCAATAGCCAAAGTAGCTCTTTGACCTCATTATCAATCGCAACAATATGAATTTCTGAAACATTGTGCAATTCACTCAATCCAACTGAAATATCAAGCATCGGTGAAGTTTTTAATAAAAATTGATCACACTGATTTAATATTTCAGAAATGTTTTCGGGAATGTTAGGTTGGCAATCTTTTAGAAAAAAAACCTTGCCTTTGCTGTCGTGGCGTCGGGAAGGATCTGCATAAATCACGTTGTATTTTTGGCTTAAAACAGATTTTAATCCATCTTCGGAAAAGCAGTTTATATTACGTTTTCCTAAAACTTTAAAATTATGCACTGCTATTTCTGAAAGTGCTGGGTTTATTTCAAAATAATTTATCTTGGAAAATTTTTCAGAGAAGTAGTAACTATCAATTCCAAAGCCACCGGTTATATCTGCAAATGTTTTGCCTTCTACTAATGAAGCTTTGTATTTAGCTGTAATTTCCGATGAAGTTTGCTCCAGATTTATTTTTGGCGGAAACAAAATATTTTCAGTTTCAAACCATGTTGGCAACTTTTTCTCAGCCTTTTTTCTACTTTCAATTTGATGCATTAATTCCTGAACTGTAACAGTTTCAAAAGGACTTCCAGCAAATGCAAGTTTTGAAATATCGCCTTCAAAATTTTTTATAAAATCCTGTACCTCGCTATTTAAAAGAGCTGAATTAAACAAGTATTATAGATTTCTAGTAAGACGTTTTACTACTTTGTATTCTGAAAGAAATTCTTTCGCTATCACTTTTAAAGCAGTATAAGTTGGAACGGCAAGTATCATTCCTGGAATTCCAAAAACGAAGCCTCCAATTAAAATTACAATAAAAATCTCAAGCGGGTGGGAGCGAACACTGTGTCCAAAAATAACTGGTTGAGATATAAAATTATCAAATACCTGAGCAAGGGCATAACCGCCAGATGCAATTAATACTAAAGGTAACAAGCCAGAAGAAAAATCTGCTCCAAGGTTATTGGAAATTATTACAAGTAACATTAAAGCCCAACCTATCAGAGGCCCTAAATAAGGAACAATATTCAGAAAAGCACAGATTATAGCAACTGCTACGGCATCACGAACGTCCAAGTAAAGCAATAAAACGGAATAAAAAAGTGCCAATATTGAAATTTGTAATAATAAACCGATGAAGTATCTGGAAAGCAGTTCTTTAATTTTTATTAAAATTCGTTTGAATTTATCTTCATCACCACTTTTTGCAAAGGCAAGCACAGAGCGGGCTATTAGATTTTCATCTCTTAATAGGAAAAATGAAATGAATAAAACCGAGAATATTCCAATAACTGTACTTGCAATATTTCCGAAGAATATATCGATAAAACTCGGAATAATTTCCATGTCAAGATTTTGAACATAGGTTGTTCGTTTTATGGCTTCAACCAATTGAAAATGATCAACGCCAAGATAATCGCTGGCTTGAATATTCAATTCATTTAAATCGCTTTTTACCTGATCAAAATCTATTTGAGATATATGTTTTCCTTGTTCAATGATGATAGGAACAAAAATGCTAAGAAGTAAACTGAAAGTTCCAATAATCAATAGAAGGGTAATAATAGAAGCAAAAGTATTCCCTAGTCTTAACCTTCTTCTTAAAAAAAGTACGACTGGCCTTCCAATCAATGAAAGCACCAAAGCTAATCCAATGTAGAGTATGAGTGCTTGTATTTCGAATAAAAACCAAACCAAAATTACAATACCAACTAATACAGCCAGTGCTCGTAAAATGCCTAAGGTTATTGCTTTTGCAGTAGTCTTCACGCGGTAAATATAATATATTCCAAGATAGAAAAAATCAAAGTTTTGTTAAGGGAAAAAACATTCCTTTTTATTATACCAATTTATTTTCGGGAAATCATCACTTTGTTAAATTCGCTCGCCTTTTTATGAGCGTCAAAGTAAATCCAAATAGGAATTGTTATGGAAAGCATAGCTATAAATCCAAATATGAAAATTGTAACCGTAAGTAAAATCGCTAATACTAAAGCTATTAAACCAATGAATTTGGAAGGTTCAGCAAACAGACGGTTGATGTGCTTTTTTTCAAGTGTTCCGCAATATGAGCAACGGTTGTTTATTTCATTTCCAACTTCTGCTTGAAGTTCAAATCTATTCTTTGCTTTTGATTGTACATAGTTTTTTCTTGAACAAGAACTACAGTAATAACTTAACCTCATAAATTAGTTTTCAAAAACATATTTAACAATATTGGCCCCCATTTGTAGTGCTTTCAGCCTCACTTCTTGGGGGTCGTTATGAACTTCAGGGTTTTCCCAACCGTCACCAAGATCTGTTTCAAAAGTATAAAGTAAAATCAATCTATCTTCCTCAAAAATGCCAAATGCTTGTGGCGGTCCACCATCATGTTCATGAATTTTGGGCATTCCCTGTGGAAATTTGTAAAAATAATTAAACATTGGATAGTTGGCAGGAAGCTCTTTCAATTCCTTATTCGGAAAGATTTTTGAAATCTCTTTTCGAATGTATTCGTCCATACCATAATTGTCATCAATATGAAGAAAACCACCGCTCACCAAATAATTTCTAAGATTTTCAGCTTCTTCAGCAGAAAAGAAAACATTTCCGTGGCCCGTCATATGCACAAAAGGGTAGTCAAAAATATCAACACTTCCTGGTGTTACAGTTACGGTTTTTTGGTTTATGGAAGTTTCTATATGTTCATTACAGAATTTCGCCAAATTAGGCAAGGATGTTGGATTTGCATACCAATCGCCACCGCCGCCGTATTGCAAAAGCGCAATCTCTTGCGCTGAAATGCTACTCAAGAAAACGAAAAAGAAAATTAAAGAAAATATTAATCGCATAGCTTCAAAAGTACAAATTCAGAAAGAATAAATGTGAAAAAATAATTTTTGAAAAATATCAATTTGTAAGTTTTTCATAAACAGGCGGACAAAGTTTAAAATTGTTCTTATGAAAATTTTAGTGTCTCTACTTTTTTTTCCTCTCCTTTATGGGATGTGTTCTTTCAACAAAGAACCAGATAAATCTTTGGGAATAATTAGTAATACTATAAATACTCTTGAAAATAAACCATTTGCCATAGTTCAACTTTTCACATCGCAAGGCTGTAGCAGTTGCCCCAGCGCCGATGTTCTTTTGGAAAAAGTAGAAAAGGAATATGAAGGAAAAAACGTTTTCGTGCTTTCCTATCATGTTGATTATTGGAACCGTTTGGGTTGGAAAGACGTTTTCAGTAAGAAGGAATTCTCAAATATGCAGTATAGTTACAGCAGCAAATTTGGTGGCTCCAGCGTTTATACACCTCAAGCAATTGTAAACGGCGACGTTCATTTTGTGGGTTCCAGCGAAGCAAAAATGGGCAGCTCTCTTTCAAAATTTCTAAAACTTAATGCTGAAAATACACTTGTTCTTTCTGAAATTAATAAGAACGGAAACCAGATAACTTTCAATTATAAGGTAGAAGGCAATGTTTCTGGTAAAGACTTAAAAGTGGCGCTTGCTATCGTAAAAAAAGAGACCAATGTAAAACGTGGTGAAAATAGCGGTAGAAAGCTTTCCAGCGTTAATATTGTAGTAGAACAACAGGAAATTTTATTGAATAATAAAGAAGGACGCGGAAGTATTGAAATTCCAGATTTAATAGAAAATGGCGATTCACTTAACTTGGTCGGATTCGTTCAGTCCCAGAATTTTGATATTACAGCTGCGGCTCAGCAAAAAATATAAGTAAGGCCTAACAGGTTTTTCCTCCAATTTTGCGGATTATTCCAAAAAATTGAAACTTGTTAGGTTTATTCATTTATAAAAGCAACGCTATGACATGCCACAACTGCAGCGGTTTCCGTTCGTAAACGGCTTTCACCTAAAGCTACTGGTATAAAACCAGCCTGTTTTGCAAACTCAATTTCTTCAGAAGAAAAATCCCCTTCAGGACCTATTAGAATAGTTGCTTTTTTAGTTGGAAGTAGTATTGATTTCAAAGATTTTTTTTCAGTTTCTTCGCAATGGGCAATACACTTTAAACCATTGGAAGCATTTTCGGAAGTTATAAAATCTTTTAAAGGAATAGCTTCATTCAAAATTGGTAAATACGCTTTCAACGATTGTTTCATAGCACTTTGCAGTATTTTTTCATAACGTTCCAGCTTAATTATTTTTCGTTCGCTATGATCGCAGATTATTGGTGTGATTTCAGTGACTCCTATTTCTGTAGCTTTCTCCAAAAACCATTCATATCTATCATTCAGTTTTGTAGGTGCAACAGCTAAATGAAGTTGATAGGGAAGAGGTGGTTGAAATTCTTCCGAAATAATTTTCACCAAACATCCTTTGGGATTTGCATTTACAATTTCGGCAGAAAAAAAAGAGCCTTTGCCGTTAGTTATTTTGAAAGCATCACCCTCTTTCATCCGAAAAACCTTCACAATATGGCGACTTTCTTCTTTATCAAAAGTTAGTTCTTTTGAACTATTTGAAATATTTGGATTGTAAAAAAGTTGCATCTATTTTAGTTTTGATTTTGCGTGCGCAACGCCCATTTCGACCCATTGCTGAAGTTTTTCTTCCGTATTAAAACCTTGTGTTGTTACAAAAATAAATTCTTTCATAGGTTTGCCAGTAAAATCCATTGGTTTTACGAATGGACTTTTTGTTATTTCCTGCATTTTTTCAGCAGGAATGCGTACCATTAGTCGTTCTTTGGTTTCTCCAACACACATTTTTCCTTTAAAAAGAAAACAAGTGCCTCCGAACATTCGCTTTTCCTCAATGTTCTCTTTCCAAGGATTGAGGGCGATTCTGATTCGTTTTAATATTTCTTCGCAGTTGGGATTCATATTCTTAAAACTTCATCCGAGCCGAAGCTACTACATTATTTTGAGCAAAATTCTTTGTTTTGAACTTCAGTTCGCCCACAATGGCAATCATTGCGGCATTATCTGTACAAAACTCAAATTTTGGAATATGGGTTTTCCATCCGTATTTTGTTTCAGCTTCTTTCAAAGCGGTACGAATCCCACTATTTGCTGAAACTCCGCCGCCAATTGCAATTTCCTTTATTCCTGTCTTTTTTACTGCGTTTTTAAGTTTGTCCATTAAATAATCAACTATAGTAAACTGAAGACTCGCACAAATATCTTCTATGTTTTCAGAAATAAAATTTGGATTTTTCTTCACTTCCTTTTCAACAAAATACAACACAGACGTTTTTAAACCGCTAAAACTGAAATCCATGGGGTTCACTTTTGGTTTTGGAAACTTGAATGCTTTTGGATTTCCTAATTGCGCATATTTATCAACTAAAGGACCACCAGGATAGGGCAGACCTAATATTTTTGCGCTTTTATCAAAAGCTTCGCCTACGGCATCGTCTATTGTTTGACCTATTATTTCCATTTCAAAATAATCCGTCACTTTTACAATTTGCGTATGTCCACCGCTAATGGTCATCGCTAAAAACGGAAAATTTGGAACGGTTTGCTCTTCAATTTTAATGAAATGTGCTAAAATATGGGCTTGCATATGGTTCACATCTATCAGCGGAATGCCCAAACCCATAGCCAAAGATTTTGAAAATGAGGTACCTACAAGTAACGAACCCATTAATCCAGGTCCGCGTGTAAAAGCAACGGCAGATAACTGATTTTTATCGATATTTGCTTTCCTTAACGCTTGATGAACAACCGGTACAATATTTTGCTGGTGTGCACGTGAAGCAAGTTCGGGTACCACACCGCCATATTGTTCGTGAATTGCCTGAGTGGCAACAACATTGCTAAGTATTTTGCCGTTGTTAATCACGGCAGCGGCAGTGTCGTCACAAGAAGATTCGATTCCGAGGATGTAGCAGTTTTTTTGTGTCAAAGCAAAAGGGGTATATTTATTGGGTGTAAAATTAAAACTTTAAAAGCGTATCAAAAAACTTCGGAAAATAATAGTTCGCACCTTCGTAATCATTGTATTGCTGCTTGTGCTTATAGTGATTATTTTTTCCATTCCAGCTGTGCAGACTTGGGCTGCAAAAAAGGTAACTACAAATCTTAATGAAACCTACGGAACCGATATTCAAATACAACGTTTGGGTCTTAACTGGAAAGGCGAAGTGGATATTCGGGAGGTTTTTATTGCTGATCATCACAAAGATACTTTGATTTACAGCAAAGAAGTGCAAACTAATATTGTCAATTTTCAAAATTTGATAAAAGGTGATTTGGGTTTTGGTTTTATTAAATTAGACCGTGCGAAACTTTACGTTAAGACCTATAAAGACGAAAAAACCGACAATCTTTCCATTTTTTCACAGAAATTCAATACCGGGAAAAAGAGTGAATCTCCTTTTTCTCTTTTAGGTAATGAAGTAACTTTAACGAATAGCAAAATAAAAATCACGGATGAAAACCTTGAAACTCCTGAAATTTTTGTTTTAACAGATGTAAATGTTATTGCAAATAATTTTAAAATTGAAGATGTAAATGTAAACGCGAACATCAAATCGCTTTCATTGGTTGCTGCCCGCGGGATTACGATTAAAAATATGCAGGCAGATTTTTCTTATACAGCTACAAATATTACACTCAAAAATTTAAATCTTGAAACAATAGATTCTAAAATTATTGGCGATATTGATTTGGATTATTCAAAAAATGGAATGACCGATTTTGTGAATAATGTTTTGATAACAGCCAATTTGAAAGATTCAAGATTAGCTACAAACGATTTAAATGCTTTTTATAATGAATTTGGCGCGGACCAATTAATTTTACTTTCAACAGAGTTAAAAGGAACATTAAACAATTTTACTGCAAACAATCTAAAATTTCAAACTGGCGATACTAATATTGAAGGCGATTATTCTTTTGAGAATATATTGGATAAAGAAAAAGACTATGCCATTACGGCACACAATCATAGTATTTCTACCAATTATTTTGACCTGAGACGTTTTATGCCACGTGTGTTGGGCGAGGTAGTTCCAGTGGAACTAAAAGAATTGGGCTCTTTTAATTTTAGTGGAAATACATCTATCATTGGAAGTGAACTCAACACAAAAAGTAATTTACACAGTTCAATAGGGCAGTTAATTGCAGATTTAAAAATGGGCAATATAAATAACATAGATAATGCCTATTACAAAGGAAATGTTGTTCTAAAAGATTTTAATTTAGGCAAAATTGCAAATACAACTTCCTTGGGAAAAATGACCGCCAATTTAGATTTTGACGGCCGTGGTTTTAACAAGAACACGGTGAATACTGCAGTTTCAGGCACTGTTTCTTCATTTAATTTTGAAGGTTATAATTATCAAAACATTGTTGTTTCCGGAAATCTCAAAAATCCGCTTTTTAATGGAGAACTTTCTATTGATGATCCGAACTTAAAATTACAGTTTAAAGGGTTAATAGATGCTTCTGCAGAAACCAACCATCTAGATTTTGAAGCAGATGTGGAATATGCTGAATTGAATAAGCTAAACCTGATAAAACGAGATAGTATCTCTGTATTTACGGGGAAAGTAGTGGTAGATATGGATGGAAAAACCATTGACGATGTTGTGGGAACAATCAATTTCAGTCAAACTTTTTATCAAAATGAACGCGACTATTATTATTTTGATGATTTTACAGTTAGTTCTTCTTTTAATGGCCCAGTAAGGACTATTGAAATAAATTCCCCCGATATTATAAACGGAAAAATTTCAGGAGAGTTTTTAATCGCTGATATTCCTAACCTTTTTCAGAATGGAGTTGCAAGTATTTATGCAAATTATATTCCTCAGGAAGTTACTACTAACCAATACATTGATTATGAATTTGTTGTTTACAACAAAATTGTAGACGTTTTTGTACCACAACTGAAGCTTGGAGATAACACACGCATAAAGGGTTCCGTTTCTTCGGATGAATCAAAGTTTAAACTCGATTTCCGTTCACCCGAAATTTTGCTTTTTGATAATTATATCGGTAAATTAAATATACAGGTAGATAATGATAACCCATTGTATAACACCTTTATATCTGCTGACTCCGTTTATACAGGGTTTTATAATATTAAAGACTTAAACATTATTAATAAAACTTTGAACGACACTATGTACGTACGGTCAGAGTTTGCTGGAGGAACCAAAAAGGAAGATCTTTTCAACCTTTCATTATACCACACCATCAATCCAGCAGGTAAATCTGTGATTGGAATAAAAAAATCTGACATTACTTATAAAGGAAATGTTTGGTATTTAAATGAAAACAATAACCGTCTGAATAAGGTTGTTTTTGATGATAATTTTAATGAAATCCGAATAGATTCATTGGTTTTAAGTCGCGAAAATCAATTGATTCAACTAGCAGGAGTTCTTAGAGACTCAACCTATAAAGATCTGAAAGTGCGTTTTAAAGATGTAAATATTGGAGATGTAACACCAGATATTGATAGTTTGCGCCTTAAAGGAAATATGAACGGAAAGTTTGACTTTATTCAAAAAAATGGTGCCTATTACCCAAATAGCACCATAACCATTGATGACGTGAACATTAATGAAACTCCTTTTGGCGACTTAAGCTTAAAAATTGACGGAAACGAGGATCTTACCAAATACAGGATAAACACTACCCTCACTAACAATGACGTAAAATCAATAAACGCAGTGGGAGAGATTGATGTTTCACCCAAAAACCCACAAATACAGTTAAATGTGGATTTAAATCAATTTAACATGCAAGCCTTTAGTCCATTTGGTGGTGATGTAATTTCCAACATTCGCGGGCTGATTTCAGGAAATGCAAGGGTTTCTGGGAATTATAAATCGCCAGATATTGTTGGCCGCTTTACATTGGAAAATAGTGGTTTAAAGGTACCATATTTAAATACAGATTTCGATATTGAAAATAATGCCCAAATAATAGTTACCAAAAATAAATTCCAAATTGGCTATACAGGTATAACAGATACAAAATACAAAACAGAAGGGTTATTGTCGGGTAACGCAACCCACACTAATTTCAGAAACTGGGAATTAAACTTAAATATAGATGCGCCTGAGCGATTGCTTGTACTGGACACTCCGCCAGATGACGACGCACTTTATTACGGAACCGCTTTTATAAGTGGTGATGCAAAAATTAGGGGCCCAATTGATGAACTTGTTATTAATGTAAGCGCCACTACGGAAGAAGGAACCACTTTTAAAATTCCAATTAGTGATACGGAATCCATCAGTGATGATTCGTTTGTGCATTTCCTTTCCCCTGCGGAAAAAGAGGCTCGTATAAATGGAGAAACCATAGTTTCTGAAGATGTAAAAGGGCTCACACTAAACTTTGACCTTGACATTAATAGAAATGCTGAGGTAGAGGTTGTGGTGGATAAAGTGAATAATTCCACATTAAAAGGACGTGGTGCGGGAATTCTTCTTATTGAAATAAATACTAATGGAAAGTTTAAGATGTATGGCGACTTTCAGGTATATGAAGGAGAGTTTGATTTTCGCTACGGTGGAATCATCCAACGCACAATTGGCGTAGTTCCTGGTGGAAATATAACATGGGATGGCGCTCCTGAAAAAGCAAACCTAAGCTTGAGTGCTGTTTATAAAACACAAGCCAATCCATCAGTTTTATTAGACAATCCTTCCGTGAACACAAAAATACCAGTTGAAGTGTATGTAGGGTTGGAAGGCGAACTTGCCCAGCCTGAATTATCGTTTAGTATAGATTTTCCCAGAGTTAGTTCCACATTAAAAAGCGAGTTACAATACAAACTGCAAAATCAGGAACAGATGCAGAATCAGGCTCTTTTCTTATTGGCTTCAAACTCCTTTGTAAATGATAATTATGCGGGATCCAACGCATTCGCAGGAACCTTGGCCGATAGAGTTTCTGGTTTGGTAAACAATCTCTTTGCAGACCAAGATGGCAAGTTTCGCGTTGGTTTAGATTATTCTGTGGGTAATAGAACCCCAGATCAAGAAACGGCAGACCGCTTTGGCATTACGCTTTCCACACAAATCAATGAACGTATTCTTATTAACGGAAAAGTGGGTGTTCCTGTAGGTGGAGCAAATGAAACTGCGGTAGCAGGCGACGTTGAAGTGCAATGGCTCATTAATGATGACGGAAGTTTGCGTATGAAATTCTTTAATCGTCAAGCAGATCTACAATTTATTGGAGAAGATCAAATTTTTGAACAGGGTACTGGAATTTCCTATTCTGTAGATTTTAATACTTTTAGAGAGCTTTATCAAAAACTCTTCAATAAAAAATTAGACTTGGAATCTGAACTACCCGTAACGCCAGATGATAGCTCCCATCCTGTAGATTTTAAACCACAGGGCACAAAGACAGAGGAAGAAAGCGGGGAGTAGCGGAGCTTAAAAATACTATTTTATCATAGCGAAGCAACCACAGAAATCTCCACATTCACAAACTTTGGCAGATTTGCAACTTCCACGGTTTCGCGTGCTGGGGCAGTGGCTTCGTTAAAGTAGCTACCATATACTTCGTTTATTGCTGCAAAGTTGTGCATATCGCTTATAAAAATAGTGGTTTTCAGCACGTTTTCAAAAGTCATTCCCGCTTCAGTAAGGATAGCTTTTAGGTTTTCCATTACCAACTTCGTTTCAGTTTTAATATCGTCAGTAACCAAATCTCCTGTTTTCGGGTCAATAGCTATCTGTCCAGAAGTGTAAAGCATGTTGCCGTTAAGAACAGCTTGGTTGTAAGGGCCGATTGGGGCAGGAGCATTAGGTGTTGTGATTATTTTTTTCATTTTTTAGTATTGAGAATTTAGTATTGAGTATTTTTCATTCATTAAAGCCCTTTATCACTCTCGCGACGTTTATCATACTTAATATCACTAAGAACCGAAGATTTTATACCAACAAAGAAATACCAAGCTGTGTTGATACTACCAATGGGTGTCCAGTTGAAACTCATTTGCCAACTTTCTAAATCGCGTTGGAAACGGAACTGCGTTAACGTAACGCCTTTATTCTTAAAATCATAACCAGAGGAAACGCCCACGGTCCATCGTGGAGCCAATTCCATATTCGTACTCATCATAAACGATTGACTGGAAATTTCATTCTGCCGCTGACCGTTGCCATAGGTTATCGTATAAGCAAAACGCATATCCCAAGGAATGCTGTAATTATACCATTCTATATTAGTTTTATCCTTGTCATCGTCAGAAGTGTCTTTATAAATTTGGCCGTCATAAATATCCGAAGCTTCGCCAAAAAGATCATCGGGTCTCCCACCATTCCTAAAAGTTTCGTTTTCTGTTCGGTCTGTATCTTTTGTTTTCGCTTCAAAATCTTTACTAGAGAAAGAGTAATTTATACTCACATTAGCATTTGTAAGCCTAAAAAGACTTCCGCCGTTGTCTATGTTGAAAACATCTATTTTATTGTTGTTGTTGTCTAGCGCATACGGATCTAAAGTTCCACTGAAGTTAAAATCCAATTTTGGAATTATAGGAATACTTCCCGTGAACTGCAGTGGACTCCATTGTAAAGAATCACCTGCAAGATTATATGCGGTGGAAAAATTCAAGTTGTTCAGCAACGTAACTTTTTTAGGTTCCAAAGCGGTTGTATCTCTATCAGTAACTTTTGCTTCAAAAGTATTGCTGAGAGACATGCCAATGCTGCTTGAATACACTTTGCTTGGCGCGCCATAAAGTGTGTTTTCAAAACGGGAATATTGAACAATTTCACCTGCAGCTTCATTTGCGGTTAATGGAATCTGGAATTCGTCGTAATAACTATCAAAAGCTGGATTGATATTATAACTGATGGAAGGTCGCACCACGTGACGAATGGCTTGTATTTTTTTATCATTTCCAAAGTTGAAAAGGCCGTATAGTGTTGTTCCCAAACTGGTTGAAAAATTATAAGTGCGGTAACTTTCAAAACCTGAAACAGTATCTTTAACAATACCTCCTAAACCATCGTCTACGGTTTCGTCATAACGTTGGCGTGTGCTCTTCAGTACCCAAGTCTCGCGGTAATTGGTTCCCATCGAAGCGCTTAAATATTTAAGAATCTTAAAGTTTGTAGTTAAAGGAATGCTATGCTGTGCGCCAATCTGTGCCGTGTTAAACATTTCGGGCTTGAAGAAAAGTGAATCTGTTGTGATTATACGGTTTTCAGCAGTAAGGTCATACTGAAAGTTTATATTCTGAATAATGCCTTTCTTGGTGCCGTCTTTTGGTGCAAATGGATATATTCTTGAAACACTTGTACTCAAATTTGGCAATGACATAGATATTTGCTCCGTTTGTGTGTTTTGGGAATGTGTAGCTGCTACTGAAAGATTTACCTGCGGTTCTCCATCAAAAGTTTTTGAATAGGAAATGGAGGAGCTCAATGTATTAACAAGTGCACTTGCATTGTTTGTTTGATTTATGGACTCTGTAAAATATTTACTGCTACCAATATTCACAGAAGCTGAAAATCGAGAACTTGGATTGCTTTTTGTGTCTTGGGAATGATTCCACCGAATATTGTAAATACTAGTTTCACTAAAATCAGGGAAACCACGTTCACTATTAATAAGGCTTTCAAAACGAGCGCTCAAGTTTCCTTTAAATTTATAACGAAGCGCATAAGTTGTTTCTCCGCGCAAGGCATAACTTCCATTTGTGTAATAATCACCCAGCAAGCTAAAATCCAAATAATCATTGATTGCAAAATAATACCCGCCATTTTGGAAGAAAAAACCTCGGCTGCTATTTTCACCGAAAGAAGGGATTATAAAACCAGAGGTGCGATCTTCTGTCAATGGAAAATAAGCAAATGGCAACCCAACGGGCGTTGGTACATCTGCAATATACATATTGGTGAGGCCCGTAACTACTTTTTTTCCTGGGACAAATTTCGCCTTTCGTGTATAAAAATAATATTCAGGGTCGTCAATGTTTTTTGAAGTTGTAAACTTTACATTCCGAAGATATACTACAGAATCGTTTACTTTTTTGGTTACTTCAGCAATAACACTCATACCATTCTGTTCCGTCCGGCTGTTATATACAATTGCCTTTTCGGTATCAAAATTATATCGAATGGAATCTGGCTCCACACGATTAGCACCCTGAACAAAAATAGGGCGTTGGCTGTAAACGCCGGCGCTGTCTATTCCTTTAGCATATACTTCGTTTTTATTGTAGTCCAGAATAATCAAACCAGCATCTATACGCATATCTTCATAAATTATGAAGGCTTTGTTATACATATATACTTTGCTTTCCTTTTTATTGAGAAGCACATAATCTTCACCAAAATATTCCACAACATCTGTCAAGGTTTCCTTGGCAGGTTTAATGGAATCGGTTTTTACCGTATCCTGTGTCTTTTCATTAATTTCGTCAAAAACCGGTTTTAGGTTTACAGAAAGCGTATCGTCTTTTGTAGTCTTTGGAATATTCGCTTCATTCCTCGGCGGAATATCCTGCGCATGTAAAACTGCACTGCATAGAAGCAGGAATGTTAAGAAGATTGTTAAGTAATGCCTGTATGTCTGCAATGCTACGATGCTATTATTTTGTAGATTTGGCTCAGTATTTGAAACGGTCAAAAATAAACATATTTTTTCGGGTACGTTTTTTTAAATCATTTTTTTAAAATAACAAATTTCATTAATCGTTAACAGGTATATGCAAACGAAATTTCTTTCATCTTTCGTATTAATAATAATTTTTTCTACAACCCTTTTTACTGCTTTAGGGGCTGAAAACCCTATAAAACCTTTTGTTGTGGTTTTGGATGCAGGGCACGGTGGCAAGGATTCGGGTAATAGGGGAAATGGGTTTTATGAAAAAGACATTGTGCTAGATGTTACCTTACAGGTGGGAAAACTTTTAGAAGCTTATAGTGATATAAAAGTTGTATACACGCGGAAAACCGATGTTTTTATAGATTTATATAGAAGAGGTCCAATTGCAAATGAAGTTGATGCAGATATTTTTGTTTCTATACACTGCAATTCACATTCATCTCAAGCTAATGGAGTAGAAACATTTGTGATGGGTGTTGATAAATCAAACAAAAATTTTGAAACTGCCAAAAAAGAAAATGAAGTAATTTTCTTAGAAGACAACTATCAAGAAAAATATGCTGGTTTTGACCCAAATTCTCCTGGTTCATTTATAGGTTTTTCGCTTATGCAGGAAGAATATTTAGACCAAAGCATTATGCTAGCGGGCCTTATTCAAAATAATATAGTAAACAACCTAAAAAGAAATGATCGCAGTGTTAAATCTGGTCCGTTTTGGGTTTTACATAGTTCCTATATGCCTAGCGTATTAATTGAGTTAGGATTTTTAACAAACAATGCAGAAGGACCTTATGTTAATTCCTCAAAAGGGCGAAGCGATCTGGCTCGGGAAATTACAAATGGAATACTTTCTTATAAAAATCAGATTGCATTGGCAACTGAAAACTTTAAAAACCCCGTTGTCACTGAAAAAGAAGTGTCAGATGTAATCGCAACCACAAAAGAAGACATTTATGAAGGTGTAACCTTTAAAGTTCAGTTGGCAGCTAGTGGCAAAAAGCTAGATCCAAAACCCAGTAACTTTAAAGGCCTTAAAGATGTAGCTCGTGATAAGGAAGATGGGCTTTTTAAATATTACTACGGAGAAACTTCCGATTATAATAAAATTCAAGTTATGAAAACCTTTGTGCAGCAAAAAGGATATCCCTCTGCATATATCGTCGCTTTTAAAAAAGGTAAAAAAGTTAATGTACCGGAAGTGTTAAAATCGAAAGCCAATTAAAGGGCTTTCTTTATATTTATCACTTAAATTTGTTCAAAATCTAAAATTATTATCTTGAGACTATCGAAAGAAGTTAAAACCGGAATTCTTGCTATTGGTGCCATACTGTTGTTAATATTTGGCTACAGTTTTTTAAAGGGTACAAACCTGCTTGATAAAAATCGAGAATTTTTTGTGAAATATCAAAACGTAGAAGGCTTGGCAAAATCTGCCCCCGTTACCATTAATGGACTTACAGTTGGTAAGATTCAGGATATTACATTTGCAAATGACAAAGGTGGATTGGTTGTGAAATTTACCGTTGAAAATGATTTCGATTTTTCAAAAAACAGTGTTGTACGTATATATAGTGCGGGTCTTATTGGTGGTAAATCTTTGGGGATTTTTCCAGAATATGATGCTAATAACTTAGCCAAAAGCGGCGATACGCTTAAAGGAGATACAGAGGATAGTATGTTGTCTGTCGTTACAAAAGCCTTGGGGCCTCTTGAGAAAAAAGTGAACAACACCCTAGCTACGGTTGATACATTGCTATTAAGTTATACTGCAATTGTAGATGAAGGAACTAGAAAAAACTTAAAAGAAGCTATCGAAAACCTTAATAAAACTCTGAATTCTTTTTCAGGAGTTTCTGAAAACTTAAATCATATTCTTGCTAATAATACCGGGAAATTAGATAATACTTTTACCAATCTTGACAAAACTGCAAATAACCTTTCGCAGCTTACAGATTCTTTATCTCAGCTTGAAACAGGGAAATTAGTTTCAGATTTACAGAACGTTGTGGACAAAATGAATAAAATTGTGGATGGCGTTGATAGCGGTAAAGGTTCCATAGGAAAACTTTTGAAAGACGACAAACTCTATGAAAATTTAGAAGGCGCTTCAAGGCAGCTTGAACAGCTTCTTCAAGATGTAAAACTGAATCCAAAACGATACGTACACATTTCTGTTTTCGGTAAAAAGCAGAAAAAATACGTAACGCCAGACAGCCCAGACGAATAAAACATGCAGTACATTCCGAATATACTTTTCAGCATCGCTCTCGCGGCGGGTATCGGTTATTTTACATTAAACATCCGTAAAATAATTCGAAACATAAAATTGGGACAGAAAGTGGATGCTTCCGATAATACGGGGCAACGCTGGAGTAATGTATTTCGAATTGCGCTGGGTCAATCAAAAATGGTGGTTAGGCCAATTCCTGGTTTGCTTCATATATTTGTTTATGTAGGTTTTGTAATCATAAATATTGAAGTGCTAGAGATTATCATTGATGGTATTTTCGGTACGCACCGCGTTCTTTCAACAGTACTTCCAGCAAGACTTTACAACTTTTTAATAGCTTCTTTTGAAATCTTGGCTTTCCTGGTTTTAGTAGGAGTTATTCTTTTTTGGACACGTAGAAATATTCAAAAACTGAAACGATTTTGGGCAAATGAAATGAAAGGCTGGCCAAAAAACGATGGAAATTTCATCCTTTATTTTGAAATGGTTTTGATGGTTCTTTTCCTAACAATGAACGCCACCGACCAATCCTTACAAGCAATAGGCGCGAGCCATTACGCTAATGTTGGATCATTTCCTATAAGTCAGTTCATCGCTCCACTTTTCAATGGGCTTTCTGAAGCAACACTAATAGCCATTGAGCGTGGCGCATGGTGGTTACATATTTTGGGAATACTTATTTTCCTTAATTATCTATACTTTTCAAAACACCTACATATTATATTGGCATTCCCAAATGTTTACTTCGGAAAAGTAGTTCCGAAAGGAAAATTCAAAAACCTGGATTCCGTTACACACGAAGTGAAAATGATGATGGATCCAAATGTAGATCCATTTGCTGCACCCGCAGACGGAGCGACTGAAACTCCAGCAAAATTTGGCGTAAGCGATGTAATGGATTTAAATAGAATTCAATTGTTAAATGCATATACCTGTACCGAATGCGGCCGCTGCACTAGCGAATGTCCTGCAAACATTACTGGTAAAAAACTTTCGCCGAGAAAAATTATGATGGACACCCGCGACCGTTTGGAAGAAGTAGGGAAGAACATTAATAAAAATGGGGAATTTAAACCAGATGGAAAACAGTTGCTGGATGATTATATAACCCGTGAAGAACTTTGGGCTTGTACCACTTGTAATGCCTGTGTAGAAGCATGTCCTGTAAGTATTGATCCATTGAGCATTATTATGGAGATGCGCCAGTATTTAGTAATGGAGCAATCTGCTGCACCAATGGAATTGAACGGAGCCATGACAAATATTGAAAACAACGGAGCACCTTGGCCATATAACCAAATGGATCGTTTGAATTGGAAAGATGAAAATTAGAAATTAATTCAATTTATTGAATTAAAAATCAAATAGAATGAAGAAAGAAGAAGTAGAAAAAATGCTGCACGAGAAAGTAGAAAAGGGCGAACATGTTAGCCCAATTCTTCCCGAAGGAATAAAAAACTACTTGATTGATATAGATGGAACTATCACTGATGATATTCCGAATGAGGAACCGGAAAGAATGGCAACTTGTGAACCTTTCCCTGATGCGTTAAAAACTTTGAATAAATGGTATGACGAAGGTCATATGATTTGTTTTTTCACCTCGCGGACTGAAGCGCATCGTGAAGTAACCGAAACATGGCTTCAAAAACACGGTTTTAAATACCACACCATGTTGATGGGAAAACCACGTGGCGGCAACTACCATTGGGTAGATAACCATTTGGTGAGAGCTACACGTTACAAAGGAAGATTTACTGATTTGGTTGAAAAAGAAGTGACCATTGAAGTATTTGAAGATTAAAGAGAATAATATAAATTGTCACCCTGAGCGCAGTTGAAGGGTTGTAAATAGAAACTTTAACAAATGAGTGAACCAATAAAAGTCCCAACAATGGCCGAATATATGGCCCAAGGCAAAAAACCTGAAGTCCTTTTTTGGGTAGGTTGTGCAGGGAGTTTTGACGACCGTGCAAAAAAAATTACCAAAGCCTTTGTGAGATTGCTCAACAAAGCAAATATAGATTTCGCCGTTTTAGGAACCGAAGAGAGTTGTACCGGTGATCCCGCAAAAAGAACAGGAAATGAGTTTCTGTTCCAAATGCAAGCAATGGGCAATATTGAAGTGCTAAATGCATATGAAATAAAGAAAATAGTTACCGCTTGCCCACATTGTTTCAACACAATTAAAAACGAATATCCCGGTCTTGGCGGAAATTATGAAGTTGTACATCACACCCAATTCCTGAAATCCTTGATGGATGAAGGACGCTTGAAAGTGGAAGGTGGAAAATTCAAAGGAAAAAGAATCACATTCCACGATCCTTGTTATTTGGGCAGGGCGAATGGTGAATATGAAGCACCGCGTGAACTACTTCAGAAATTGGAAGTAGAATTAGTAGAAATGAAACGCTGCAAAACCCGCGGACTTTGTTGTGGCGCAGGCGGAGCACAAATGTTTAAAGAACCAGAAGCGGGTAATAAAGATATTAATGTTGAACGCACCGAAGAAGCTTTAGAAACGGCTCCAAAAATTATTGCTGCGGCCTGCCCGTTCTGCAATACAATGATGACCGATGGCGTTAAGGCTAAACACGCCGAAGACAACGTTCAGGTTATGGATATTGCTGAAATGATTGCAAATGCTGAAGATTTATAAATAATGTTGACAGATTTTAAAAACTTACCCGATGATTCCAGAATTTGGATTTATCAAGCAAATAGAAAATTAAGCGATGATGAAGTTGCTGAAATTACGGAACTTACAAACAATTTTTTGACCAAATGGACGGCCCATGGCGCTGAGCTTGAGGCAGGTTTAGAAATAAAATACAATCGCTTTATTATTTTAGGATTAAATCAAGCAAATGCTTCGGCATCAGGCTGTAGTATTGATGCTTCAGTACATTTTATACAATCACTTCAAGAAAAATATAATCTGGATTTGCTTGATAAAATGAACGTTACATTCTATTCTGGTGATTTTATTGCTTACAAAACTTTGTCTGATTTTAGAAAAATGGCAAAAGACAAATCGGTTTCAAAAAATACCATTGTTTTCAACAATCTCATAAATACAAAATTAGAATACCTTGAAAACTGGGAAGTTCCTGCGAACGAAAGTTGGCACAATAGATTTTTATCATAAAAAAGAATTTAAAATTATGAAGAAATTATTGTTTGCAATCATTTTCGTTTTTCTATGTTTTCCTTCTTTTGCACAGGACAAAAACCCATTAATCGTTAAAAACGATTTTCAAAATCAAAAAAAATGGGTGGATAGTATTTATGATGCTATGACCTTGGAAGAGAAGATGGGCCAACTTTTTATGGCAGATATTTTCAGTAGTGACCCCAAGGAAAAAACAGATAAAATAAAAGATTTAATCACCAATTATCATTTAGGTGGGATTATCTTTTCAAAAGGTGGCCCTGTGCGTCAAGCCAAGTTAAACAACGAATTTCAGTCGCTTTCCAAAGTTAAATTAATGATCGGGATGGATGCAGAATGGGGATTGGCGATGCGTCTTGATTCCACATATGCTTTTCCTTGGAATATGACTTTGGGAGCAATTACCGATAATAAAATAATTGAAAAGATTGGCCGTAGAGTTGGCGAACAATCCAAACGTTTGGGAGTTCACATAAACTTTGCGCCTGTTGTGGATATTAATACAAATCCCAAAAACCCTATTATTGGAAACCGGTCGTTTGGAGAAGATAGGGATAATGTTACCGAAAAAGCACTCGCTTTTATGAAAGGGATGCAAAGTGCAGGAATTATGGGAAGCGCAAAACATTTCCCAGGGCATGGTGATACTGATATGGATAGCCACAAAGCCTTGCCAACAGTTGATTTTTCTAGGGAAAGGCTTGATACTTTGGAATTGTATCCATACAAAAGATTGATAAATGAAGGTCTAAATAGTGTAATGGTGGCACATTTGAATGTTCCTGCATTGGAAAACCAACAAAACTATCCATCATCACTTTCCGCAAAAGTTGTGACTGATCTTTTAAAGAATGAGCTTGGCTTTAACGGTCTTATTTTTACAGATGCCCTTAATATGAAAGGCGCTTCAAATTTTAAAAAGCCAGGTGAAATTGAATTAGCAGCATTTCTTGCAGGTAATGACGTGCTTTTGATTTCTGAAGATATTCCTAAAGCAATGGAATTTCTTATCAATTCATTTAACGAAGGAATTATAACTGAAAAGCGATTGGCATATTCCGTAAAAAAAATTCTTTATGCTAAATATAAAGTGGGTTTAAATCATTACAAACCCGTAAATGCAAGCTATTTGGTTGAAGATTTAAACTCGGTGAATGATGATGCCCTTTACGAAGAAGCTATGGATAATGCACTTACTGTAATTAAAAACGATCGCGCCATCCTTCCAATAAAAGATCTTCAAAAGAAAAAGATCGCGTATATAAATTTTGGAGATGATTCTGGAAAAGATTTTTTAGATGAATTGAAAAAATACGGTAATGTTACTTGGGTAAAGGCAGCTAGTTTAGATGATTATGTTCAAAAATTGAAAGAGTTTAATTATGTAATTATCGGTTTTCACAAAAGCAACGACACACCGTGGAAAAAGTTTGAATTTTCTGAAAATGAACTAGTTTGGTTGTATGAAATTGCACGAACCAATACCGTTATTCTTGATGTTTTCGCAAGGCCGTATGCAATGCTTGATTTGAAAACGACTGCCAATTTTGAAGGCGTTATCATGTCCTATCAAAACAGCAAAGTTTCACAGCAATTGTCGGCGCAATTAATTTTTGGTGCTCGCGAAGCAAAAGGAAAATTGCCCGTTTCTTTGGGCGAAGATTTTCCTTTAAATAGTAGCTTGAAAACTAAATCTCTCAAAAGACTTCAATACGGAACACCCGAAAGTGTTGGTATAAACAGCTACAAACTGAAAAAAATAGATTCATTAGCGAATTTGGGAATTAAACAAGGAATGTTTCCCGGAGCCCAAATTTTAGTAGCACGTAAAGGAAAGATCATTTATCAGAAAGATTTTGGTTATCACGAATACGACAATAAAATAGCAGTTGCTGATACAAATGTGTATGATCTTGCTTCACTCACAAAAATCACTGCAAGTCTGCCATTGATTATGCAGTTAGTGGATCAAGAAGAGTTGAGTTTAGACACAAAACTTTCCGAAATGTTGCCGGAGTATAAAAATTCAAATAAAGCGAACATTACTTTAAAACAAATGCTTTCGCATTACGCCAAACTAAAAGCTTGGATACCCTTTTATCGCCATACTTTTAATGATGAAAAAACTGGTATTTCTTCAAAATACTATTCAGATATTCCCGATAAAGATTTCAACGTGCAAGTGGCTGAAAACTTGTATATGCGCAGGGATTATATGGATACAATTTTTAAGGATATACGTGAAAGCGATTTGAATTCAAAACTAGAATACAAATACAGCGATCTTCCATATTATATTTTGAAAAAGTATTTTGAGCGAAAATATGAAAAGCCAATGGAAATGATTGTTCAGGAAAATATTTATGAATCATTGGGTGCCAATTATACAGGCTACAATCCATTGCGAAAATTTTCAAAGGACAATATTCCACCTACGGAACAGGATGATCTTTTCAGAAAGCAGAAAGTTCAAGGATACGTTCACGACCAAGGTGCAGCGATGCTTGGTGGTGTGAGTGGTCATGCGGGATTATTCAGTAATTCTAACGATGTAGCCAAAATAATGCAGATGTACCTCTGGGAGGGATTTTATGGAGGAAAACGATATTTCAAACCAGAAACAATGGAGATTTTTAACACCTGCTATTATTGCGATAAAAACGTTAGGCGTGGTGTTGGTTTTGACAAACCGCAATTGGGAACCTCGGGTCCAACTTGTGGTTGTGTTTCCATGACAAGTTTTGGGCACAGTGGTTTCACAGGTACTTTTGCGTGGGCAGATCCAGAACAAGAAATTGTTTATATATTTTTATCAAACAGAACTTTTCCCGATGCAGAAAACCGAAAACTGATACAGAGCGATTTGCGAAGTAAAATTCAGGAAGCTATTTATGATGCCATTGATTATTAACTTCAGAATTTTTCAGTAAAAATTGAAATTTAAACCTTTGAACTTGAAACTTACAAAATGAAAATAGCAATAGTATGTTATCCAACTTTCGGCGGAAGCGGGGTAGTGGCCACAGAATTGGGTTTGGCACTTGCCGAAAAAGGGCATGAAATTCATTTTATTACTTACAAGCAACCTGTTCGGCTGGAATTGCTTTCAAAAAATATTCACTTTCACGAAGTTTCTGTTCCAGTTTATCCGCTTTTTCATTATCAGCCCTACGAGCTTGCTCTTTCAAGCAAATTGGTAGATATGGTAAAACTTCACAAAATTGAAGTGCTTCATGTGCATTATGCCATTCCACATGCCTATGCGGGTTATATGGCGAAAAAAATGCTGGAAGAGGAAAACATATACATTCCAATGGTAACCACGCTTCATGGAACAGATATTACATTGGTTGGAAATCACCCGTTTTATAAGCCTGCCGTTACTTTCAGCATTAATAATAGTGATATTGTAACTTCTGTATCAAAAAGTTTAAAAGATGATACGTTACACCTTTTTGACATAAGAAAGGAAATTCACGTTGTTCCAAATTTTATAGACATTCCGAAGAAAATCAACCCTTTTACAGATTGCCAGCGCGATATGATGGCGAGTAGGGAAGAGAAAATCATAACACACGTCAGTAATCTTCGAAAAGTGAAACGTGTAAAAGATGTAATTGAAGTGTTTGACAGGATTCAAAAAAAGATTCCTGCAAAGCTAATAATTGTTGGTGAAGGTCCAGAACGTGAGTCTTGCGAACGTTTATGTGCTAAAAAAGGTATTGAGGAAAAAGTATTGTTTTTAGGCAACAGCAACGAGGTCGATAAAATTCTGTGCTTTACGGATCTATTTATTCTTCCTTCCGAAAAAGAAAGTTTTGGTCTCGCTGCGTTAGAAGCTATGGCTTGTGGTGTTCCAGTAATTTCAAGTAATACTGGTGGGCTTCCCGAAGTCAATATTCAGGGCGTAAGCGGTTTTTTAAGTAATGTAGGCAATGTGGATGAAATGGCAGATAATGCGTTAAAGATTTTATCTTCAGATGAAATTTTGGCCAAATTCAAAAAGCAAGCAATTGAAGCTGCCATGATTTATGATACCAAAAAAATTGTGCCTTTGTATGAAAAACTATATGAAGAAGCTATTCATCAAATAAAACAACTTTAATTTTTAATAATTCTTTTTTATAAACTCCATTGCGTTTTCGTGCATCACGCGCCCCACAATGTTTTCGGCGTTTATACGGTTGAAATCATTTAACAGTATAAGGTTTTTTGAAAGATAATCTTCCGCATGGTTTAGCATTTCCTCTGCCAAATCTTTCATATTTTCTGCAGTCCAAAGGCCATTAATAGGATTTACAATTCCGTCAAAATCACTGCCAATACTCTGTATTCCCCAACAAAAAAGTCCTTCTTTATCAAGCACCGCAGCAATATGTTCTACTTGACGCCAAACCAAAAGTGCTTTTTTATTTAATTGTTTTCTCTTGTTCGGAAAAATCATTTTACTTTCTGAAATAGCTTTACTGCTTCCAATACGGCGTTCGTCTAATTGTATTCCAAATATTCCGTTACTTTTTGCAATTCGTATTAATTCATCATCATAAAAATTAATGTCAATATCACAAAACCATTCTTCGTGTGTGGGAAAATCCGTTTGATTCCACTGCACAATGGAATGTTTTCCATTACAGGCTCCGTGACTGGCTATTACTGGTATTTTTTCAGTACTATATTTTGTGTCAAGCAATTTGTAATAGGCCTTTCGCGAAGCTGTACTTAAGTGTTTTACATCTATTGGAATTCTTTTTCCATCAGTATCGTCAAGTAATAAATCTATTGCTTCAAAACCTAATTCTGTAATGCCGCTATTTAAGCCCCCGTCTTGGTTCTTTTTAATCATCCCCATTGTGATGCTTCGTGCATGCCCACAAAGTTCATTGTAAAAATGATGTGCAAGGGTTAAAAATAGAGGACGATGCTCCCAATTTTTTATAGCTTTAATGTTGCCAACCACTTCGGTTCGGCTTGCCATATCCTTGGTCATGTCCAGACCAGTATTAAAACTATGTCCGCCTTCAATTGTGATTACAATATTTATTATTTTTTTTGAAGCTGTTTCTTGTGAAAAATTGCTTTCTATATCCTTATAGCTTCTAACAAGACGATAGGTGTAGATAATTCCATCAATGTTTTCAACTTGATTATGAAGCTGTTGATAATAATGGTATTCGTCCATCAAGTCCACAAAATAGTCATTATTGCTACGTATATAATCCATCCGGGACTGGCTAATACTTGCTGCAAGATTTACCATAACATCTGTTACTCCTTTTACACCAACAATTTCTTTTCCGAAAAAATGCTTTTCAAAAGGGTAGAGTGCGACTACCACAACTTTGGAGTTAGATTTTGCCAATGAACTTAAATCTGTCTGGGTGAATTTTGTAAGTGAAACAATACGATTAACAAATTTTTCGAGAAAATTTGGAGGGCAATAATGCCAAATAGAATTATTCCTGTTTGGGTCCAGCGCATTTTGCTTAGTAGGATTGTATTTAAAACTCTTGCTATAGGGTTTTAATGAGGGATGGCAATGTATATCTACATAATGCTTTTCCATAGTTGTAATTTATTGAATTATATAAAATTGCAATAAATTCCAATATTAAAAAAAAGGATTTTTCCTGTTTTTTTAAAGGGAAAAGCCCCATTTTGAGGTGGGGCTTTTCTTTCAAAACATATTTAAATGATTTTTAAAATTGGTAACGTGCGCTCAAACCTACGTCAAAGCTAACGTCATCTCTATATCCTAAATTTGCCTGTGGGCGGAAATCAAAGGAAACAAGTAACGGAAAATCAAAACTATACTCAATTCCAACATCACCTGTTAAAAAAGCAAATGCATCGCTATGTCTATCTTTACCAAGTTTATCTTCATCATATCTGTTATAACTAACAATTCCAGCACCAGCACCCGGTCCCGCATACCAATTTAAACCACCGTCAATATTCCAAACCCATTGGTAAATTCCTGTCAGTTTAACAGCATCCCAATTACTTTTAGTATGGAAAGCTAAGCCAAGTTCCAAACGATTGTCATCGCCCAATGCACGTTGGTAATTTACTTCTGGCCCAAAACCATCACTTTCGCTTAGGCGTATCCCTATAGCATTTTTTGATATTTCCTGAGCATTGGCCTGTATGCCAAAAGCAACAATTGTGAAGATTAATAAAATTGATTTTTTCATATTTTTTCTTTTAGTTATAATGCAGTAAATGTAGGTTTAATAAGCAGTAGTAATAGTTAATACCATGCCAATGCCAACTTCTAATTTTACAAAGTTTTGTTAAGGAAGTTTTCTACATTTACATGCCGACTATGAAAAAACAACTGCAAGATTTTCAAAGAACCTTTGAGGGTGAATTTTTCACTGATTCATTACATACATCCTTGTATGCAACTGATGCTTCAGTATATAGAAAAATTCCACTGGCTGTGGCATATCCTGAAAATAAAGACGGAATTATACAGTTAATCGCTTTCGCTTCAAAAAACAATACGTCTCTTGTTCCAAGAACTGCGGGCACTTCCCTTGCTGGCCAATGCATTGGTGATGGAATTATTGTTGATGTTTCAAAAAAATTCACTGAAATTCTTTCCTTAAATGTTGAAAAAAGAACCGTCACACTTCAGCCAGGAGTAATTCGGGATGAACTGAATACATATTTAAAACCTTTTGGCCTTTTCTTCGGCCCAAACACTTCCACTAGCAACCGCTGCATGGTTGGTGGAATGGTGGGAAACAATAGCAGCGGAACAACATCTATTCAATATGGAGTAACGCGTGATAAAGTTTTAAAACTTAAAAGCATTCTTTCTGATGGGAGTGAAGTTGTCTTTGAACCGCTTTCAAAAGAATCTTTTTTGAAAAAGATGCAATTAAATTCTTTGGAAGGGAAGATTTATAAAATACTTTATGAAGAATTGATTTCCGAAGAAACACAACAAGAAATTTGGAAGGAATTTCCGAAGCCCGAAATACATCGAAGAAATACAGGTTACGCGGTTGATAGTTTACTGAATACCTCTGTTTTCGGAGAATTTGATGAAGCAATAAATATCTGCAAATTACTTTGTGGAAGCGAAGGAACCCTTGCCTTTACTACAGAAATCACCCTGCAAATAGATCCTTTACCTCCAAAGTATACAGTAATGGTGGCTACGCATTATAATACTTTGGAAGATTGTTTGAACGATGTAGTGGTCGCCATGAAACACAATCTACATACCTGTGAGATGATGGACAACGTGATTTTGGATTGTACCAAAAAGAACAAAACCTATGAGCCATACCGTTTTTTTGTGGAAGGAAATCCGAAAGCTATCCTTTTGCTAGAACTTAAAAGTCATTCAGAAAAAGATTTACACACGCAGACTGAAGCTTTGCTGGCGTCTTTAAAAATTTCAGCGTATAGTTACCACAACCCAGTTTTGAGAGGCGAAGAAATAGATATGGCTTTAGAATTGCGCAAAGCTGGTTTGGGGTTATTGGGAAATATGGTGGGAGATAAAAAAGCGGTTGCCTGCATTGAAGATACAGCTGTGGCCTTAGAGGATTTACCTGCTTATATAAAGGAATTTTCCGCTTTGATGAAAAGCTATAATCAAAAAGCGGTTTATTACGCACACGCCGGTGCAGGGGAGCTCCACTTGCGGCCAATTCTTAATTTGAAAGAAAGGGAAGGAGTGGAATATTTCAGAAAAATAACAACAGATGTAGCGCTTCTTTGCAAAAAATACAAAGGCTCATTTAGCGGTGAACACGGCGATGGGATTGTTCGTGCCGAATTTATTCCCTTAATGATTGGAGAGAAAAATTATGAACTTTTAAAGCGAATTAAGAACACATTTGACCCACAAAACATTTTCAATCCTGGAAAAATTGTGGATGCTTTCAAAATGGACGAATCGTTTCGCTATGAAATCAACCGAAATGAGCCAGAAATTAAAACGTTACTTGATTTTAGTGAATCAGAAGGAATTCTTCGCCTGGCTGAAAAATGCAACGGTAGCGGTGACTGCAGGAAAACCGAAAATGCAGCAGGAGCAATGTGCCCAAGTTATCATGCAACCAAAAATGAAAAAGACACTACGCGTGCAAGGGCAAATGCCTTACGGGAAGTTTTAACGAAAAATGAAACTGTCAATAAATTCAATTCAGAAGAATTAAAGGAGGTTTTTGATCTCTGCATTAGTTGTAAAGCTTGCGCCAGTGAATGCCCGAGCAATGTAGATATAAGCATCACAAAAGCTGAATTTTTATATCAATACAATAAGAGTAATGGTGTTTCTTTCTCAAATAAAATTTTTGGAAAAAGTACTAAACTGAATAAGATGGCTTCAAAATTTCCGACGCTTTCCAATTGGTTTTTTTCGAATGAATTAACTTCAAAAGTGATTAAGAACCTTAGTGGGGTTCATCAAGATAGATCACTACCTAAAGTCTCTACTAAAAGTTTTAGTAATTCGATTCAAAACGATGAAAATCAAAATCTTACAAAATATTCGGTTGAGAATAATGTTTCAAGGAATGTAATGTTATTTGTTGATGAATTCAGTAATTATTTAGATGCTGAAATCGCGATGGATTCGTTTCTTCTGTTAACGGGTTTAGGATATAAAGTAACAATAATTGATACTTTAGATAGCGGTCGCGCATTGATTTCGAAAGGGTTTTTAGAGGAAGCGAAAAAGGAAGCCAATAAAAACATTTCATATTTAATACATAAGGTATCAGTAACAAATCCGTTAGTAGGAATTGAGCCCTCAGCCATCCTTTCTTTTAGAGATGAATACCTAAGATTGGCGGATGATAAAGTTGCTGCCGAAACAATATCAAAGCATACTTTTTTGATAGAAGAATTTTTGGCTGCTGAAATCCAAAATGGAAGTATTAAAGCAACACAGTTCACTTCCGAAGCGAAAAGTATTAAAATTCATGCCCATTGCCACCAAAAATCATTGAGCAACCAAAAAGTTACTTTTGATATTTTAAACCTTCCTGAAAATTACAAGCCAACGATTATTACCTCTGGCTGTTGCGGAATGGCTGGAAGCTTTGGCTATGAAAAGGAACATTATGATATAAGTATGAAAATAGGGGAGTTGAAACTTTTTCCTTCAATTAGAAAATCCTCAGAAGAAATAATTTTTGCTGCAAACGGGACAAGCTGTAGGCACCAGATTTTGGATGGAACAGGAAAGCAAGCCTTGCATCCAGTTACTATTTTAAAGGATGCTTTAAACCAATAATACTTAAAGCGTTATTTTAAAGGCTTTCATTGCCTCCACCATTGTTTCAAAACCGTCTTCTATTTCAATTTCAGTTTCTAAGGGAATTAAAAGATGCTCGCGATCTTGGTAACAATAAAGACTCCAACTTTCATTATTGTATTCCAAAGCGGTCAGGTTTTCAACCCAATCACCACTATTCAAGTATTTGCAAGTTCCCTTTATTGTTTCAACTTTTTTTATGCAAGGCTGATGAATGTGGCCGCAAATAACGTAATCAAATTCATTGTCAATTGCTAAATCTGTCGCTGTAGTTTCAAAATCGTCAATAAATTTCAATGCACTTTTTACACTACTTTTTATTTTTTTGGAAAGGGAATACTTTTCGCGCCCAGCTTTCTCTAGAAAATAATTTATAAAACGATTGAAAAGTATTAGTATATCATACCCCCAACCTCCTAATTTAGCTATCCATTTTGCATGCTGGACTGAAGCATCAAAAACATCACCGTGAAAAAACCAAGCCTTTTTACCATCCAAATTAAGTAGTAATTTATCGATAATTTGAATGTTCCCCATTTTCGTATTGCTAAATCTGCGAAGTTTTTCATCGTGATTCCCTGTTATATAATACACTTTGCTTCCCTTCGTAGCAAGAGATAAAATTTTTTTGATAATTAGGAGATGTGCCTTAGGAAAATAACGTTTTCGGAATTGCCAAATATCTATAATATCGCCGTTTAATATTATTTTTTTGGGCTTTATAGAATTTAAATAATTAAGAAGTTCCTTGGCGTGGCAGCCATAAGTTCCCAAATGGACATCAGATATTACAACTAGCTCAACTTTTCTTTTCAAGCAAAAATATTTATGAAACAAATTTCTAAAAATTAATGGGATCGTAATTTATGCCAATGTTATGTTTACCTGTCTTTATTGATGTTTGCGGCATTAAATGTTTCCAATACATTAAGAACAGTGTTTATTTTCATTATTCATTACTATCGTTTACATTTGTTGAAAACCACTATATGGCTGGCAATTCATTCGGAAAAATCTTTAAACTCACCACCTTTGGCGAATCGCACGGGCCAGCGATTGGTGGGGTCATTGAAGGTTGTCCAGCAGGAATTTCAATTGATTTTGAAGCAATTACTTTTGAAATGCAACGCAGAAAACCTGGCCAATCTGCCATAGTTACCCAACGAAAAGAAGAAGATGAAGTGAAGTTTCTTTCAGGAATTTTTGAAGAAAAAACTACAGGGACGCCTATTGGTTTTTTCATTAAAAATAAGGATCAAAAAAGCAAGGATTACAGCCATATCAAAGATATTTATCGTCCATCCCACGCAGATTTCACATATGATAAGAAATACGGAATCCGTGATTATCGTGGTGGCGGCCGTTCTTCCGCCCGTGAAACTGCTTGTAGGGTTGTTGCCGGCGCTTTGGCAAAACAATTACTAAAAAATATAAAAATTACTGCTTACGTTTCTTCTGTGGGAGAAATGGAACTGAAGAAAAACTATTCTGAACTTGACTTTTCAGAAATTGAAAAAAATCCCGTCCGTTGCGCTGATGCTGCAATGGCTCATAAAATGGAGGATTATATAAAATCTGTTAGAAAAGAAGGGGATACCATTGGTGGAACCGTAACCTGTGTAATTCAAAATATGCCAATAGGTTTAGGTGAACCGGTTTTTGATAAATTGCATGCGGAACTTGGCAAAGCAATGCTTTCCATAAATGCAGTAAAAGGTTTTGAATATGGAAGCGGTTTTGCAGGAACTAGAATGAAAGGGAGCCAGCACAATGATGCATTTAACGAAGATGGAAGTACGAAGAGCAACCACAGCGGCGGAATACAGGGTGGTATAAGCAATGGTGAGAATATCTATTTTAAAGTTGCTTTCAAACCAGTTGCCACTATTATGCAAAAACAGGAAACCATAGACAGCAAGGGAAACAAAGCCGAAGCAGAAGGAAAAGGAAGGCACGACCCTTGTGTTGTTCCGAGAGCCGTACCAATAGTTGAAGCTATGGCCGCATTGGTTTTGGCGGATTATTATTTACTAAACAAAATTACACAACTCTGAAAAAGGATATTCATTTATGAAAAAACTCGCACTACACTGGAAAATAATAATCGGATTGGTTTTAGGGATAATCTGGGCTTTGCTTTCCAGCCAATTTGGGTGGAGTGAATTCACAATAGATTGGATAGCGCCCTTTGGGACAATCTTCATCAATCTTCTGAAACTTATTGCAGTGCCGTTAGTTTTGGTCTCTATTATTAGTGGCGTGGCGAATATAGGAGATGCCTCTAGTTTAGGAAGATTGGGAGGAAAGACGCTTTTAGCGTATTTGATTACTACTTTATTTGCAGTGGGTTTAGGGCTTTTACTGGTTAACGTGATACAACCGGGGAAGTTAATAGATGAACAAAGCAGAATAGACAACCGTATAAGTTATGAGATCTGGGCAGCTTCAGAAGGGCGTCAAATAAAGGATGGTATAAATTACTTACAAGACCCCACTTTTTTTGAACGGGCACAGAAAATTACCGATCTTACAAAAGGCGAATTGAAAGATGCTTCGGTAACCGAAAAAATGCAAACCGTAGAAAAAGCTAAAGACTCTTCTCCTTTACAACCATTGGTAGATATTGTGCCTGAAAATTTCTTTTTCTCTTTATCGAATAATGGGTTGATGTTGCAAATTATTTTCTTCGGAATATTCTTTGGAGTCTGTCTGTTATTAATTCCTAATGAAAAATCCCGTCCCGTAACCACTTTCATGGATAGTACCATGGAAGTATTTATGAAAATGGTTGATTTAGTGATGCAAGCTGCTCCATTTTTTGTTTTCGCTTTATTGGCTGGAGTTGTGAGCAAAATGGCAGGAGACGATGTTGGAAAAGTATATGAAATATTTAAAGGCTTAAGTTGGTACTCGCTTACTGTACTTTTAGGTTTAATGCTGATGATATTTATAATTTATCCCTTATTGATGAAATTTTTTGTAAAAAAAATTCCTTATAAAGGTTTTTTTAAAGCAATGGCACCTGCACAAACTTTGGCATTTTCAACTTCAAGTAGCGCTGCAACACTTCCCGTAACTATGGAATGTGTTGAAGAAAATCTTGGTGTTGACAAAAAGATAACCAGTTTCGTTTTACCAATCGGAGCAACCGTAAACATGGATGGAACATGTTTGTATCAAGCCGTGGCAGTAGTTTTTCTTGCCCAGTTGCATATGATTGATCTTACCTTTGGGCAACAACTAACCATTGTACTTACCGCTACCTTAGCCTCTATTGGATCAGCCGCAGTGCCAAGTGCAGGATTGGTAATGCTAATAATTGTTTTGGAATCCGTAGGTTTAAATCCAGCTTGGATTGCAATAATCTTCCCGGTAGATAGAATTTTGGATATGTTCAGAACCGTAGTAAATGTTACAGGAGATGCAACAGTCTGTACTATAATTGCTGATGGCGAAGGCATGCTTAATTATGAACCTAAAGAAAATCCTTCTGAAACCTTTGATTTGGATTCCTAATTTCATCAATAGGTTAATTTTTAACACATTGGAGTTTGAATCGAACAAAATAATTTACTAAATTAGATTATTACTTCTCCCCGGCAAATATAGCCCTATCTAATTTTTATTGAATTTGCCTATTTAGCTATGACTTAAATCTCATAGTTATGAAAAAAGTTATCTTATTATTTTGTTTTGGCTTTACAATGGGAAATGTGTTTGGCCAAGTGGGGATTGGAACAATAAGCCCCACCAATTCTTCAATGCTTGAAGTGAGTAGTACCTCTGATGGTGGGCTAACTTACAAAGGATTAATGCCGCCGCGCGTTATAACATCTTCTGAAAGAGATTTGATAAATCCTTCATTAAATGATGGAGGATTAGTAATTTTTGTAGAATCCATTGGATGTTTACAAATCTGGAACGGAATCAATTGGGAAAACATTTATTGTTTGGATAGAATAGCAATTGAGCCTTGGATCAATGAATTTCATTATGACAATATTGGGACAGATGTGAGTGAATTTATTGAAATAGCTGGCCCTGCTGGATTAGATTTAAGGAATTATAGATTATTACTTTACAATGGAGAAGACGGAAGCATGTATTATGGGATTACATTAAGTGGAATAATTGATAATGAATCAAATAATTATGGAGCCGTTAATTTCTATCATAATTCTATACAAAACGGAGTTGGCGGAATTTATGTTAAAGGAGATGGAATGGCATTAATTAAAATATCAAATAGCCAAGTACTTCAATTTATAAGTTATGAAGGTACATTTATTGCTACAGATAATATAGCGCAAGGAATGACTTCCACAGATATTGGAGCTTTTGAGCCAGATAATACACCAGTCGGCTTTTCTTTACAACTCACAGGAACAGGAAATAAATACAGCGATTTTGATTGGAACGCCCCGGCAATTGATTCGCCTGGAGATTTAAATGTAGGGCAAAATATTGATTAAAAATAACTAGTAAAATAAGGGAGAAATATTTTTATTTCTCCCTTATTAAAATTACAAATAAACCTTTTTAAACTTTGGATATTTCACAGTATAGGTAAATTCCTTTTTATCTGAAGCATTAGCTTGAAGCTCAATTTTCCAACGCATAATCCCTGTTTTATCATTGTATTCGGAAGTTCCAGTTTCAACATCTTCTACTTTAATTTCCTTGTTTTCTGAAATAGGAATTCTGTCTTCCAAAACTAATGTTATCGAAGTTTTTTTATTGTTTTTTACTTCCAGTTTATAACCTTTGTCAACAATTTTAGTGCCTCCCAAAAAGGATTTACTTTTAAAGTTTTCAAGCTTTTCACGCTTTACAATTATATTCGGATCAATTCCAAGGGAAAGGTTTAAACTGTCTCCTGTAGCTTGTGGATTGATAATCGATTTTCCCGAATAACTACCTTCAAAATAGATATTTGCTTCACCAGTTAACAAATCAAATTTTTCCCAGTTTTTGATAGTTGCCGTAAGAAAAACATTTTCATTCAATTCGGGTGCCGCGTAATATTGATAGTTTGCTGGCAATTCAAAATTGTCAACTTCAATAACTGTAATTTCAGCGTTGGATTTGATTGTATATTTTTCTCTTATTTCGAAACGTGTATTGGTAATACCTGTTTCTTTGTTAATAGTAGAATTATCTTGCTGTAAATCCTCGGCTTCAATATATGAAGTTGAAGCATCATATCCACTCACCAATCCTTTTGCCCTATTTCCTAGCCATTCAGATTTCTTATCATTTCCAATTGCATAAGCAGTAACTACAACTTCCTCTAATGCTGCAGCATCTCCCATTAAATTTATATTCATTGCACTCGCATATATCGGTAAAGTTTCAGTCTCAAAACCAACGTAACTATATGAAATATCTCTTCCGCCCTGAATTTCCAAAGTATATTTTCCATCAAAATCTGTTTGGGTACCGTTTGAAGTACCAACTTCTATAACATTGGCTCCAGGCAGGGGCAAACCAGTATCGTCAATAACAGTCCCTGTAACACGGCGGACTGTGGGGTTGTATTTATAATTACTATTACTTACAGGTTTATTGCTTGCAAAGTTTTTATTATTGAAATTTAAATAGCGTGGCAAAAGAATAGGTTTACTATTGTTCGTGTTTGGATCACCTGTAGATAATACAACATTCACGTTTTCCCAATCCGTCCCACTTTGCTGATATACATTGGCTTTGTATGAAAACTCAATGGGCGAAGTTGTGTTTGTTGCCCGAATATCATACAAAGGAAACCAGCCAGCGTTTTTTATATTGTATTTAATATTCAAAACAAGGTTTGAAGGTTTTTGAGAATTCAGTTTCAAAGTAATTTCTCCCCGTTGTTCTTTTTTGGAGTCGTCCACTTTCAGTAGTTCGTTTTGATGATCGGCGATTTTGTTCTTCAAATCTGTAATTAGTTGATATTGCTTGTAAATAGCATTTTTAATTTCAGTAGTACGGTTGCGATAATAAACAGACATCTCCTTTACTTTTTCAAGGGAAAGATCTGTTGCGTCACTATTTATTTTTTGGTTTTGTTGAAGTAATTGCAATTCCTGTTTAAAACCATCGATTACATTTTCGACTTCATTTTTTTCAGTTTCCAAATCTGCCAAAGTACTTTTCAAAGTTTTATACTCTTCTGAAACCTCCTTCTTTTCAAGATAATCGATGTTGAAAATTATTGAAAGAATAGAAGCATTTCCAAGACCCGAAATTTGGATGCTATTTTCATCAATGTCAGGTGAAAGGTTGTTGAAAACAAAGGTGTTTTCGCCTGAAATAAGATTAACGGAAGAAGTCCGTTCTATGGAAGCGCCTTCCAAATAAACGGTAACTTTTTCAATTTTTGAAGCTGTAGGTTTTTCCGAATTAGCAAATAGGGAAAGAGGTAATAGCAAGTAAAGAAGTAGTAAATTTTTCATGGTGATGGTTTTTATTGGTTATAAAACCAAAACTATCACTCAATATCTTTTGAAAATAATTGCTTTGAGTAAGATGCCATTTTTAGTTATTAAAACGGCTGTGTTGATTAGGCAAATTCTTTATTAAAGAAACTTTGATTTTAATTCCGCTGTAGGAATCATACAACTTTCTTTTTTCCCGAACCATTTATAACGGTTTCGGGCAATATAATCATAAACGGCATTTCTGATGAATTTTGGAACGATCATAAACCCAAAGAGCAGGGGGTAAGCTCCCGAAAGATCCTTAGATATACGTAGCGCAGCAGAAGATTTTTCATAATGTTTTTCGCCATCAATAAGAATGATGGAATCTACTTTTGAAGTATCTATTTTAAATTTTAAAACAAGTTCTTGGCCAATCTCACTTTGAAGCGCCGCAAATTTGAAAACGTTTTTTTTATCGCGTTTTATAATATATGTAACCGCGCCGTTGCAAAGATTACAAACACCGTCGAAGAGAATTATTTTATATCTCGCTTTAGCTTTCATTAAACTTTTTCCAATTCTTCCAAACTAACATTTGTTGTAAACATTCCGTAGTTAACAATTGCTTTATTCTTTTCAATAGTATCAATCGTACCAATGGCTTTACCTTCAATCATTCTCACTCTGTCGCCAATTTTTAAGGCAACTTTCGGTTTTGGCGGCGGTAGTTTTTTTGCTTTTTCTTTTTCCTCTATCTTTCGCTCTCGAATTATTTCAACTTTTTGCTCAACTTCTTTAATCACCTTCTGTTCTTTAACCTTTTCAGCTTTTTTCACTTTAGGTGCTAGCTTTTTTCGCTTGCTGTTTTCAATCATAACCAGTTTCATCAACTCATCAATAAGTTGTTTTTTCTGCTTATTATTAAAATATTTTTCTGAAAGCACATCAACTTTTTTTCCTAAACTGATAAGCTTTTGGTTTGCATCAAACAATTCTTGATAGCTTTCTAGTTTTTCCTGAACACGAGCATTTACATCTTCCAGTTGCTTGCCTTCAATACGAGCTTTTTGCTCTTCATTTTTTAGAGATTCTGAAGTTTTTCGAAGATTTGAACGCTCTTTTTGAAGATTGGCAATTGTTTTGTCAAAACGTACTTTGCCTCCCTCAATCTTTTTCTTCGCCCTGTTTATCAAACTATACGGAATACCATTTTTCTGCGCAACCTCAAACGTATAACTACTTCCGGCTTCTCCCAAATGCAAGTGATACAATGGTTCCAAAGATTTATTGTCGAACTGCATATTAGCATTAATGGCCTCTGGTAGCTCATTTGCCAACAGTTTCAAATTTGTGTAATGTGTTGTGATTATTCCGAAGGCTTCACGTTCGTAAAAAACTTCTAAAAATGTTTCGGCCAATGCGCCGCCAAGTTCGGGATCGCTCCCAGTTCCAAATTCATCTATCAAAAAAAGTGTTTTCTTGTCGCACTTTTTTAAGAATTGGTTCATCTTTTTTAAACGGTAACTATAGGTGCTGAGGTGGTTTTCGATGGATTGATTATCGCCGATGTCAGTTAAAATCCGTTTGAAAAAGCACATTTCACTTTGTGGCTCAGCTGAAATCAATAAACCACTTTGAAGCATAACCTGAAGAAGTCCTACTGTTTTAAGCGTTATACTTTTTCCACCAGCGTTTGGGCCAGAAATTACGATAATACGCTTATCGGGAACAAGCTCAATACTCTGTGGAAATGTTTTTTCTTTCCGTTTATTATTTGAAACCAATAACAACGGATGAAATGCTTTTTGAAGCGAAATCCTTTTTTCCGAAGTTATAATCGGTAAAACACCGTTTATTTTAAGGGCATATTTAGCTTTGGCGTAAAGCACATCCATTGCTATTAAATATTCCTGATAGCTTGCCAAAAGGGATGAATGTGGGCGAACAAATTCCGTCATCGCCTTTAAAATTCGTTTTATTTCTTCGTCCTGCTCATATATTAGATTGCTCAGTTCATTAGCATATTCAAGGGTTTCTTGCGGTTCAATATAAACGATGCTTCCCGTTTTTGAACTTCCCAAAACGGCACCTCTCACTTTTTTCCGATGCATCGCTTTTACCGCGAGTACTCTTCTATTTTCAACAACAGACTCACGAATTTCATCCAGATAATCGTTTTGAATATACTGTGAAAGCGCTTTTGTAAATGAGGAATTGATCTTCCCTTTTACAACATTCAATCTTCTGCGAATGGTGCCTAGTTCAGTAGAAGCTTCATCTTTTATTTCCCCGTATTTATCAACCCTTTTATTTATTTCTTCGGAAATGATTGAAGTGTAATTTACTTCTTCCGAAAAGGAATTTAAATGAATATAGAACTCTTCAAACTTTTTAAAGAATTTCAAAAGAATTCGAGCGGTTTCAGAAATAGAAAGAATTTTTCGAAAGCCAGATATTTCCAAACTGCTGTTTTCAATTTCAAGCAACCGAAGTTCTCGAAAAATTGGGTCGAAACCGTGATTTGGGATTCTATTGTCACCATCTAACGAAGCCGTAAATTCCCTTACACGCTGCAATTCGGGCTCGATTTCAGAAAATTCCTGAAAAGGTGTTATGGTCAAAACCTTTTCACGGCCAGGCTCGGTTACACAAAATTCAGCGACTTGCCGAAGAACGACAGGAAATTCTAAATCCTCTAAAGTTTTACTATCAATACGGGCTTTCCGTTTTATTTCCATTAATTTTACTTTTTCAGCAATCATACAAAAGTAAGAATAATGCAGGTAACAATCGAGCCCAGATGGCAAGCCGTTTTAAAGGAAGAATTTGAGAAACCTTATTTTAAAAATTTGGCTGAATTTGTAAAATCTGAATATGCTTCAACGAAGTGTTTTCCACCCGGAAAGCAAATTTTTTCAGCTTTTAATCATACACCTTTTAATGAAGTGAAAGTTGTGATAATAGGGCAGGACCCTTATCACGGACTTGGTCAGGCGCACGGATTGTGTTTTTCAGTTGCTGAAAATATAGCAACACCACCTTCGTTAAAAAATATTTTTGAAGAAATAAGGACTGATATTGGTTCATCGATTCCTAATAATGGAAATTTGGAGCGTTGGGCAAATCAAGGGGTTTTACTTTTAAATGCAACATTGACGGTTAAAGCGCATCAAGCCGGAAGCCATCAAAATAAAGGTTGGGAAAAATTTACGGATGCCGTTATTGAAAAACTTTCAACAAAAAGAGAAGGATTGGTTTTTATGCTTTGGGGTGGACCTGCGAAAAAGAAAGGAGCGAAAGTAGATACTTCTAAACATTTGGTGCTAAATAGCGGTCATCCTTCGCCATTAGCCGCGAACAGGGGTTATTGGTTTGGAAACAAACACTTCAGTAAAACAAATGAATATTTAATTGAAAATGGAAAAAAACCTATTGAATGGTGATTTTTGTGAAAGAAAAGAAAATGGGGATATTTTCTTATTCTTCTTCGGGCACTTCAGATTCGGTAGCGTCGTTGCAGCTAAATTGCAAAAGCAAGAAATTTGTGACTAACAACGCCCCCAAAACGATTAAAAAAGTAGTCATAATATTTGATTTTATATAAATAAGATGCAGGTTCTACTTATGGGTTGCGTAAATTTTAAGATTTTTTTTAGAAATTTTGTAAGATGTTGTCTTCTTGAATTTTATCCTCTATTAAATCTAGTTCCAATAGTTTTTGTTGAATATTTTCCAGCTCTTTTGAAGTCAATTGACGGTCACTCCAATCAGTTAACGAAAGCCATTCACGCACATCTTCAATTTTTTGACCGTAACGTTGGGCAATCATTTCATCAATATTTGGTAGTATCTTAAAATTGTTAGTCACAGCGTTTATTACTTCTAAAATAGACTTCACGCTCTCAGCTTCATTTTCTAAAACATCATTCCGCACAGCTATTACAAAACTGGGCCATGGAGTAGGGGATTCGCCTATCAAACGGAATGTACCATTATCTACGTGTGGTTTTGTCATAAACTTTTCCCACATAAAATAATCGCCATCTCCTTTGGGAAGCCCTTCTAAAGCGCCGTCCAAATCTTTTATCACCTTAAAACTTAAATCATTTTTTAAATCCCAATCAAGGTTTTCGGCATTTACGAAAGCCATTAGATGCGAACCAGAACCATAACGACTTATTGCAGCCTCAGTTCCTTTTAAATCTGAAACAGTTTCATAATCTGAATTAGCAGCCACGTGAATTCCCCAAAGTAGTGGAGATTTCACAAAAACCTGTACAATTTTGCTTTCATTACCCTTGATGATATCACGCACCATTCCTTCGGTGAGTATTACGGCCATATCAATTTCCTTTTCTCGCAGCGCGCGGGACATTTGACCGGTTCCGCCTGGATAATCCTTCCATCGAAGGTTAAGTCCTTTTTCATTGAATTTCTTATCGCGAAGTGCGATGTACCAAGGCAAGTTGAAGTGTTCCGGGACACCGCCGATTAAAAAGTTTTTCATTCTGTAATTTTTCCCAAAGTATATTGAATAAGCGCGTCTATAGTTTTTGATGCGTCTCTGCTGAAATTTCCCGAAGCACGGTTTGCGATAATGGCATTCATGGAAACTGCGCGATGGCCCAGCAATTTTGCCATTCCATACATGGTGGCAGTTTCCATTTCTAAATTGGTTATTTTTTTATTTTTATATCTAAAGGAGGAAAGCTTCTCATTAAGGTTTCTATCTTTAAGTTCAGCACGAAGCACACGACCTTGTGGCCCATAAAAGCCAACATTGGTAATAGTAATGCCAGAATTTGTTTTTTCTGAAGAGAATTTTTCAAGTAAAACTTTATCTGCTTCAACTACGTATGGCACTGAATTGTCAGGGTTCCATTGCATATGGTCAATAAAGGCTTGAGCAAAATCACGATTGAAAATATTATCCGTTTTGGCGTAATAATGCATAACGTTGTCCAAACCAATTCCTAAACTACTGATCAAAAAACTATCAACTTTAACGTCGGGCGTTAATCCACCTGAAGTTCCAATTCTAATGATATCAAGTGATGTCAGATTTTTTTTGGGTTGGCGTTTTTCAAAATCTATGTTTACCAACGCATCTAGTTCATTGAAAACAATGTCAATGTTATCTGGGCCTATTCCGGTTGAAATTACACTAATTCGCTTTCCTTTATATGTTCCGGTGTGGGTTTTGAACTCTCGATGTTGTGCGGTTGTTTCAATTGTATCAAAATATTTTGAAACTGATTCCACACGGTCAGGATCACCAACGGTAATGATGGTTGTGGCAAGCTGTGAAGGTGCCAAATCTAAATGGTAAATTTTACCTTCTGGAGTCAATATTAATTCAGAATCTTCAATTCTCATCTTTTCATTTTTATCCACCAACTCTTTTCACCTTAAATCCTTTATCCTTCAAAAACTGCATAATCCTATCGCGGTAATCCCCTTGAATAATAATCTGCTCGTCCTTAAAACTCCCGCCAACGCTCAATAATTGCTTTATTTCCTTAGCCAGTGTTTTAAAATCAGAATCCGCGCCAGTGTAACCTTCAATAATAGTTATTGGTTTACCTTTTCGTTTTTCATATTTGCAAATCAATGGATCGTCCTGTATCCAAATTGTAGATTCTTCCTTTGTTTCGGGTAAATCATTTGGTTCGTGGTCTGGGAAAAGGTTTTTTAATTGGTCTTTTAAATCCATTATTTTTTTATTAACCCAATTTCAACCAAACGTTGGTGCAAAAACTCACCAGCAGTAATATCATCATATGCTTTTTCGTGTTCAGAATCAATACACTCTGCCAAACAATTCAATTTCATATCGCTACGCGGGTGCATAAAGAAAGGTATAGAATATCTTGGGCTGTCCCATTGTTCGCGCGGTGGATTTATAACCCTATGAATTGTGGAACGAAGTTTATTGTTAGTGTGGCGTTCAAGCATATCGCCCACATTTATAACCAATTCGTCCTCGTTTGGAATTGCATCAATCCATTCGCCATCTTTTCGCAATACTTGAAGACCACCAGCAGAGGCACCCATTAACAAAGTGATTAAGTTTATATCTCCATGAGCTCCTGCACGAACAGCGCCTTTGGGCTCTTCAGTAATAGGAGGGTAGTGGATTGGTCGCAAGATACTATTGCCGTTCGTTGCCCAATGATCAAAATAAAACTCATCCAGACCAATATATAATGACAATGCGCGAAGCACATAAATCCCCGTTTTTTCAAGCATTCGGTATGCTTCCATACCTGTGTGATTGAAATCTGGCAATTCTTTTACTTGCACATTTTTTGGATATTCTTCAATCAGTTTTGCATCTGCAGCAGGTTCTTGTCCAAAGTGCCAAAACTCCTTCAAATCACCTTCTTTTTTGCCTTTGGCGTGTTCTTTTCCGAAGGAAATATAACCGCGCTGTCCGCCAAGTCCTGCAATTTCATATTTTTCTTTATCCTCAAGCGGAAGAGCAAAAAAGCTTTTCACTTCTTTGTAAAGCTCTTCCACTAAATCATCACTAAGGAAATGGTTTTTAAGCGAAACAAAGCCTATATCTTCATAAGCGGAGCCTATTTCATTTACAAACTTTTGTTTCCTTTCAGTGTCATCTGAAAGAAAATCGGCCAAATCTACACTTGGTATATTATTCATAGCAATTGAATTTAGTCTACAAAGATACCAAATTGTAAAAGTTTTTCCATTGCTAAATTTTGCTTTAATAATCCTTGTGGCAATAGGTTTTTTTCTACTTTTGAAGCTGCAAAATTAGCATCATGAAATCTGAAACCACGCCACATATTTTCTTCGATTATAACCGAAAGGATCTTGACAATGAAACCTTGCTGAATCTTTATCGCGGAATGCTTAAGCCACGAATGATAGAGGAAAAAATGCTTATTCTTTTGCGTCAAGGAAAAGTTTCAAAATGGTTCAGCGGAATAGGGCAGGAAGCAATATCAGTAGGAATTACGGCGGTTTTGGACAAAGATGAATACATTTTGCCAATGCACAGAAATCTTGCTGTTTTTACTATGCGTGATATTCCGCTCCACAGATTGTTTTCGCAATGGCAGGGAAAGGCAAACGGTTTTACGAAAGGACGCGATAGAAGTTTTCACTTCGGAACGCAGGAATTCCATATCATTGGAATGATTTCTCACTTGGGTCCCCAATTTGGTGTTGCTGATGGAATAGCTTTGGCAAACAAATTAAAGGGAAATAATAAGGTCTGCGCCGTGTTTACTGGCGAAGGCGGAACAAGTGAAGGCGATATTCACGAAGCACTGAACGTTGCTTCTGTTTGGAAACTTCCAGTTTTGTTTTGTATTGAAAATAATGGCTACGGCCTTTCAACACCAACTAACGAGCAATATAATTGCGAAAATCTTGTAGACCGCGGTAAAGGATACGGCATGGAGTCGCATATTATTGAAGGGAATGATATTTTGGAAGTTTATACAAAATTGAAAGATTTGGTTGAAAGCATGCGTACAAATCCACGTCCGGTTTTGTTGGAGTTCAAAACCTTCAGAATGCGTGGCCACGAAGAGGCGAGTGGGACAAAATATGTTCCAATTGATTTAATTGACGAATGGGGCTTGCGAGATCCACTTTTAAATTTTGAAAGCTATTTATTGAACGAAGGAATTCTTTCCGAAGAAAAAATACAGGAGTTAAAAAAAGAATTTAAGTACGAAATAGATAAAAATTTGGATATAGCTTTTGCGGAACCAAAAATTGAATCTACTAAAGCTAACGAATTAAATGATGTTTATCATAATTTTGAATATCAAGAAGTTAAAGAAAATTCAGTAAAAGAAAATATTCGTTTGATTGATGCTATTTCGCAAGGTTTAAAACAATCTATGGAACGTCACAACAATCTTGTTATTATGGGGCAAGACGTGGCAGAATACGGTGGTGTTTTTAAAATTACCGAAGGTTTCGTTGAGCAGTTTGGTAAAGATCGGGTGCGCAATACACCTATTTGTGAATCAGCAATAGTTTCGGCCGCTATGGGTCTTTCCATTAATGGTTTTAAAGCAATAGTAGAAATGCAGTTTGCTGATTTTGTTACTTCTGGTTTCAATCCAATCATAAATTATCTAGCAAAAAGTCATTATCGTTGGAGTGAAAAAGCAGATGTTGTAGTTAGAATGCCTTGTGGCGCAGGAGTGGGAGCAGGTCCTTTCCACAGCCAGACAAATGAAGCGTGGTTTACACACACTCCAGGTTTAAAAGTAGTTTACCCAGCATTTCCTTATGATGCAAAAGGGTTATTGGCCACAAGTATTGAAGACCCCAACCCAGTAATGTATTTTGAGCATAAAGCATTATATAGAAGTATACGTCAAGATGTGCCAACTGATTACTATACAATTCCATTAGGTAAAGCTTCTCTTTTAAAAGAAGGAAATGACATCACCATAATAACATATGGCGCAGGCGTGCATTGGGCTTTGGAAACTTTAGAGCAAAACAATGAAGTAAATGCAGACTTAATAGATTTACGAACTCTAATTCCTTTAGATACAGAAGCAATATACAAATCGGTTAAGAAAACTGGAAAGGTAATTATTTTGCAAGAAGACTCTATGTTTGGAGGAATAGCTTCAGATATTTCTGCATTAATAATGGAGAATTGCTTTCAGTATTTGGATGCTCCTGTTAAAAGGGTTGCAAGTTTGGAAACACCTATTCCCTTTGCTGCTAATTTAGAATCTGCCTATCTTCCTAAGGAAAAATTCAAGGAAATCCTATTAGATTTGCTATCTTACTAATAATTTAACATTCCTTGTTAAACTTTAGATAAAGGAAATCCAAGTGTTAAAATTGTTGTTTAATTTAGTCGAATACTAATCATTAAAACCCATTATTATGATACGCTGGATTATTATTTTCTTAGTAATTGCAATTATTGCAGCAATTTTTGGATTTGGAGGCATCGCAGCTGGTGCAACTGATATTGCAATGATTATTTTTTGGATATTTTTAGTACTTCTTGTACTATCACTTCTTTCAAGGTTGTTCAGAAAATAAAATTAACTTAACCCATTTTTTTTTAAAAACAAATTATTCATTTATGAAAAAATTCCTCATTTTGGCCCTCATTGCGGCTACAGCATTATCGTGCGGAACACCAAAAACCGTTCAGGAGTCTCGTAAAATTTTAAAAGGATATTGGACTTTAACCAGTATTTCTTATGATTCCTCGGGAAAATTTAATGTTACCTTATTCAATGACACTTCAGTTGAATGTTTTGAAGGAAGTAACTGGAGATTCATTCCAAACAATAATACTGGTAATTACAATATTGATAACTCAAATTGTCCAACAGGACAACGTGATTTCATTTTTACGATACAAGAAATCGACCCAAGTACTGGTTTGTATGATTTTTTAATAAAACCAACCAATGCAAAAGGAAAATCAGATACAAATGCCGGTTTCAGATTACGTTTAGCTCAACTTAATGAATCTTCAATGCGTTGGGAGCAAACCGTAAATTTGGATGGTAAGCCCTTCAAAATAAATATGAACTTTTCTAAAATAAACGAAGAATAATTATGAATACATTTTTTAAACAAATCACATTAACAGCTTTAGCTTTCACTCTTATTATAAGTCTTGGAAGTTGTGAAGCAACCAAAAATGCCAATAATAAACAAAAAGGTGCCGTAATTGGTGTAGCCAGTGGAGCAATCCTTGGAGCCATTATCGGAAACAATGTTGGTAAAGGTGGAAACGGCGAACTGGGAGCAGTAATTGGTGGAGTAGTTGGTGGTGGAGCTGGTGTTCTTATTGGAAACAAGATGGATAAGCAAGCGCAGAAAATTGAGCAGGAAATTCCTGGCGCTCAAGTAGAAAGAGTTGACGACGGTATTGTTGTTACTTTTGATGAAAACAGTGGTGTTTATTTTGATACTGCTAAATATAACATTAATGCAGCTTCACAGACCCTGCTAGATAAATTATCAAATGTGCTAAAAGAATATCCTGATACTGATGTTTTAGTTGTTGGACATACTGACAGCGTAGGTGCTGATGAGATGAATATGACGCTTTCTAAAAATAGAGCTCAATCTGTTACAAATTACTTTGTTCAAAGTAAAGGTTTGAGCAGTGGTAGATTCACTACAAACTGGTTTGGCGAAACAGCTCCAGTTGCAGATAACACTACAGCTGAAGGTCGTGCAAAAAACAGACGTGTAAACCTTGCGATCGTTCCAAATGACAAAATGAAGAACGATGCTAAAAAACAAGCAGGCGAGTAATTTTTTTAAATAAAATTTAATTAAATCCCGTACCAGTTTTGGACGGGATTTTTTTAGCTTTAAAGCGAAGAATGATAACTAAAAACAAATTTGATATTATTATAATTGGAGGAGGACTTGCAGGCCTAACTACTGCATTACACCTTACGAACAATAATTGTAGAGTTTGTTTGATTGAAAAAAATGAATATCCACATCACAAAGTTTGTGGTGAATATGTGAGTAATGAAGTGTTGCCGTATTTACAATCCCTAGAAATCAATCCTTTTTCAGTTGGAGCTAAAAAAATTTCAAAATTTGAAATAACAGATATCAAAGGTTTACCCATAAAAGCAAATCTTCCATTAGGCGGATTTGGATTGAGCAGATATGCTTTTGATAATTTACTATTTCAAAATCTTAAAAACAAAGCAACTATAGTTTTTGACACAGTTGAAAAAATTGATTTTAACAACCAAACATTTAGTATTTCCACACAAAGGAAGGATGTATATAAAGCAGATTTTTTAGTTGGTTCTTTTGGAAAACGATCAAATTTAGATTCTTTTTTAAAGCGGGATTTTATGAGGCAGAATTCCTCATGGCTTGCTGTGAAAAATCATTTTGAATACGATTTTACCGAAGATAGGGTTGCCCTTCATAACTTCAATGGCGGCTATTGTGGCTTGAGCAAAACAGAAACTGGTGTTGTAAATGCTTGCTATTTGACCACTTTCAAATCTTTCAAAAAATATAATGACATTGAAACCTTTCAAAAACACGAGCTTTCAAAAAACCCAAACCTGAAAAAGTTTTATAATGAAGCAATTCCAATTTTTAGAAAACCATTGACTATTAGCCAGATTTCTTTTCATAAAAAAGCTCCAGTTGAAAATCATATTTTTATGGTTGGAGACAGTGCTGGTTTAATCCATCCGCTTTGTGGTAATGGAATGGCGATGGCTATAAAAAGTGCCCATATTTTTTCAGAAATATTTTTAAAGGCATTAAAAAACAATAGTTTTGATAGAAATAAACTAGAAGAAGACTACACAACCCAATGGCAAAACGAATTTGGAAAGCGATTGAAAACAGGAAGATTAATACAACAAGTTTTACTTAACCCTTTTGCTTCCAAAGTAGGATTTTCATTGGCGAGAGCTGTTCCTTCTATAGTGCCAAAAATTATTGAAAAAACCCACGGAACCAAATCTGCATGATAACTTTCAGCAATAAATACAGGTCCCAACAAGTGGAAATAATGGACAGTTTAGATTTCCAAGGGCAAGAGATGAAAAATGTTTTAGGCGATTTAAAAAATGTAAACAAATGGCTTGGCGGAAATAGTATCACTTTTGATGGAATTGAAAAGCTTTTAAGCGATCATTCAAAAAATGAGAAACTTATTATTTTAGACATCGGCTGTGGCGATGGAGAATTACTTCGAAATTTTACCGAATACGCAAAAAAAAACAGTTTAAAAATTGATTGTATTGGAATAGATTTCAACAAAAATATTCTGAATTATGCTAAATATAAAAGTCAGAAGTTTCCAAATATAAAATTTCAAAAAGTTGACATTTTTTTGGAAGAAGAATTAATTCCGAATTGCGATATTGCAATATGTACGCTGTTTTTGCATCATTTAGACACTAAAAAAATAGAAGAATTTTTGAAAATATTATTAAGAAAAGTAAATAAAGGAATTGTAATAAATGATTTACAAAGAAGCAAAACTGCTTTTAATCTTTTTAAATTGATAAGTATATTGTTTTTGAAGACCAAAACCGCGAACTACGATGGATTGGTTTCCATTGCTAGAGGTTTTAAGAAATGTGAGCTTGAAGATATTACAAAAAAAATCCCAAATCAACAAAGTGAAATCAATTGGCGATGGGCATTCCGTTACCAATGGATACTTAAAAAATCAATATGAACGTAAAAATTAAAACTGTTGCCAAACAATTGCCGGCACACAGCCGAAATACTGATGAAGTAATTCCATTTGTAAAACAGTGGATGCATGGGCAAGACAGCCGTTTTCAGAGAAAAGTAATAAAACTTTTTGAAGGGGCGGGAGTAGATAAACGCTATTCCATTATGGATCCCATAGAGGTTTTTACAAACACTAGTTTTGAAGAACGCAACGATATTTATATTCGCGAAGTAACAAAACTTAGTAAACAATGTCTTGAAAAAGCCTTGGCGAAAGCAAATTGGAAATCTACAGATATAGATTTTATAATTACAGTTAGTTGCACTGGAATTATGATTCCTTCCGTTGATGCCTATTTAATAAACGAGCTGAAAATGAAGCAAGATATTGTTCGCCTACCTGTAACTGAAATGGGTTGTGCTGCTGGTGTTTCGGGAATCATTTATGCTAACAATTTTTTAAAAGCAAATCCAGGTAAACGAGCTGCCGTAATAGCTTTGGAAGCACCAACGGCTACTTTTCAATTAGAAGATTTTTCGATGGTAAATATTGTGAGTGCTGCAATTTTTGGTGATGGCGCAGCCTGTGTTTTGTTATCTTCCAATAAAGAAGATGATGGCCCTGAAATACTTGCAGAAGAAATGTACCACTTTTATGATTCCACAGATATGATGGGCTTCAAGCTAGTAAATACAGGACTTCAAATGATTCTTGACAAAGGTGTTCCAGAAAAAATTGCAGAACATTTTCCTGCCATTGTACATCCTTTTCTGAAAAAAAACAATTTGGAAATAAAGGATATTAATCACCTTATTTTCCATCCTGGAGGTCGAAAAATATTGGAAACTGTTGAGGATTTGTTCGGCAGTTTGGGAAAAAACGTTGATGATACTAAAGAAGTGCTTAAATTGTACGGAAATATGAGTAGCGCAACTGTACTTTATGTTTTGGAAAGATTTATGGATCAAAAACCTAAAAGTGGAGATTTAGGCTTAATGTTAAGTTTTGGCCCAGGATTTTCAGCACAACGGGTTTTATTAAGATTTTAAAATTTCTTTATTCAGAAGAAACACTATTTATGAAAGAATTTGAAAATCAATGGGCAATTATTCTTGGTGGCAGTAGCGGACTAGGACTTGCAAGTGCTAAAAAACTTGCTTCCGAAGGCATCAATATATGTATCGTTCATCGAGACCGAAAAAGTAATTTGCCCGATTTTGATAAAGAAGTTGATGCAATAAAGTCTTTTGGTGTTTCTGTAAAAATATTTAATAAAGATGCTTTAAATGAAGATATTAGAAATGAAATACTGAACTCATTTCCAAAGCATAGCGTAAAAATAATACTCCATAGTATTGCAAAAGGTACCTTGAAAAAAATGCAAGCTAAAGAAGAAGAAAACCTTTCAAGACAAGATTTTGATATAACTATACATGCAATGGCCATTAGTTGGTATGAGTGGGTTCAAGCCCTAATTCAAAAAGAAATTTTTTCAGAAAAAGCACGTAGTCTTGCTTTTACTAGCGAAGGAAATTCAAGAGTTTGGTCAGGATATGCAGCTGTATCTGCAGCAAAATCAGTGTTAGAAGCATTGATGAGAAACATGGCGGTGGAGCTGGCTCCGTTGGGAATTACCACTAATTGTATTCAAGCGGGCACTACAGAAACGCCATCATTTTTGGTAATTCCAGGCAGTGATGAACTTGCAAAAATGGCTAAAAAAAGAAACCCATTCGGAAGATTAACTCAACCTGAAGATGTTGCAAACGCTGTTTATTTACTTTGCAAGAAAGAAGCCGATTGGATAAATGGAACTATACTTAAGGTTGATGGTGGGGAAAGCCTTCGCTAATTAATGATTGACGAACTTAGATTTTGAAAAATAAATACATTCTTGATTTACTTCCATATTCCGAACCCTTTTTGTTTGTGGACGAAATACTCTCTGTCTCTGAAGAAGCAATAATGGGCACATTTACATTTAATCCAGACGCTTACTTTTATAATGGACATTTTAAAGACAATCCAATCACTCCAGGCGTCATTTTGACGGAATGTATGGCACAGATTGGGTTGGTGTGTTTCGGAATTTATCTTTTAAGAGAAGAAAATATATCAGAAAAATCCACATTTGCTCTCAGCAGTACAGAAATTGATTTTTATCTACCTGTTTTTCCAGGAGAAAAAGTAACCGTTAATTCAGAAAAAATATACTTTAGGTTTCAAAAATTAAAGTGTAAAGTGAGAATGATGAATGAAAAAGCTGAAGTTGTTGCCATTGGAACTATTAGCGGAATGATTTTAAAAGACAATAATTTGAAATGAGAAAACGCGTAGTTATTACTGGGCTGGGAGTAGTTTCGCCAAATGGTGTTGGAATTCAAGAATTTACGAAAGCTATAAAAAACGGTGTTTCAGGAATTCGTTTTTCCCCAGAACTACACGATCTTAATTTTTCTTGTCAGTTGGGAGCTATGCCAACTATTTCCGAAGAAAATAGACTTGAATACCTTTCTGAACTTCAGCTTCGCAATTTCAATAGCAGTGGAATTTTATATGGAATAATTGCAGGTATGGACGCTCTAAAAGATGCCAAATTGAAACCCGCAAAAAACGATGAAGAACCGCTATGGGATTTAGGAATTATCTTTGGAAGCGGTACAAGCGGTGTAGAAAAATTTCGAGAAGCAATTTATAAGATTGACGATAAAAATGTGCGCCGTTTGGGAAGCAATTCTGTAGCCCAAACCATGACTAGTGGTGTTAGCGCATATCTTGGAGGATTAATTGGCGCTGGAAATATAGTTACTGCAAATTCATCTGCATGTGCAACAGGCACAGAGGCACTTTTAATGGGCTATGATCACATTGCCAATGGGAAAGCTACATATATGTTATGTGGCAGCACGAGCGATAGTGGGCCATACATTTGGGGTGGTTTTGACGCTATGAAAGTTACAACTTACAAATACAACGATTCTCCAGAAAATGTAGCGGGCCCCATGAGTGCAGATGCAAGCGGTTTTATTCCAGGAAGTGGGGCAGGAGCTTATTTATTGGAGTCCTTGGAAAGCGCCCAAGAACGTGGCGCAACCATTTATGGAGAAATTCTTGGCGGAGCCATAAATAATGGTGGACAAAGAGGAAAGGGCAGTATGACCGCTCCAAATAGCTTGGCGATTCAGAAATGTATTAAAGATGCTTTGAAAAATGCAAATATTTCTGCTTCAGAAATTGATTATATAAACGGGCACTTAACAGCCACAATAAAAGATCCTGATGAAATTGAGAATTGGAGTATCGCTCTTAACAGAAAAGGAACTGATTTTCCATATATAAATTCATTAAAGGGAATGGTTGGGCATTGCTTGGCTGCAAGTGGCAGTATAGAAATTGTTTCAGCTATTTTACAACTTCATGAAGGTTTCATTTTTCCCAATGTGAATTGTGAAAATGTGCATCCAAAAATCTCATCTTTAATAGCTTCTGAGAAAATTTCGATGAAACTACTTAAAACTCCGATACAAACCATTGCGAAGGCCAGCTTTGGTTTTGGTGATGTGAACGCTTGTGCTATCTTTAAAAAAATTTAAAAGGAATGACTTCGGAAGAGATATATGGAAAGCTTGAGCCTATAATAAAAACCTATTTACCAGAAGATGTTTCTGCCAAGGAGATAAACCTGAACAGTGATTTGACTAGGGAGTTAAACATAAATTCGGCGCATTTGGTGGATATTATTTTGGATATAGAAGATGTTTTCAATATTGAATTTAAAAATGAAGATATGGAACAGCTAAGAAACGTTAATGATGCAGTTTCGATTATCCAGCAAAAGATGTTTTAACTTCTGAAACAAAATCATTTTCCATTTAAATTCTAATTCCTTTCTTTGTTTTAACAATTGATTTCAAACTAGTTAAAGAGAGTTAAAAAAATTTATTTCCACAAATTGTTGGTTAATTTTATGTTCAAGATTAATTAGCAAACTCATGAAAAAACTTCTTTTTATTTCAATTATTCTTTTAAGTTTTTCAGCATTCTCTCAAGATCCTTTTCTTCAAAAACCTAATCCGGAAGCTAAAAAGGAAGCCGTTAAAATTACAAATAAATATATTCCAGAATTAGCTTTAATAGGGGAACAGCAACTTTTGTTTCAACAAAAAGTTGAAGAATTTTTAATCCGCAGAAATAAAATAGAGTCTAAATTTGAAGGAAAAGAAAAGCTTAATTTGCTTTATCAACTTCAGCAAGATGAAACAGATGATATGCAAGACATATTAACGAAACCGCAACTTGAAGTTTATAAACAAATTAAGCCAACTATTCAACCGTTAGATATTGTAAAGCAAGGCAAATAATTATTTGTCTTTCTCAATCTTTCTCAATAAAATTTTCATTTTCAGTAGTACTCTCAATATCTGGATCTGCACCATTTGAAGGGCTTTGTTCCAAACCAGCTGAGTCCACCTCAAAAAATTCCATAATTTCTGGAGGATTGTCTATTTGCTTGGTGCGTTTTCCTTTAATGGCAATAGGACGTGAAATTACCGAATCATTCTTCTGAATTATTTTAAGCCAATCATTCGAGCTAAATTCTGCAGTACTTTCAGAACTAAGATCAAGTTCTCTTTTATCTACTAAGTCACCAATTTTTACACCAAGTGTTTCCGCAATTTCGGCCCATTGTGTATCAGAAACTTTAGTTTTAGCCAAATCTATAGCCAAATATTTTTCTTCCATTCCGGTTAGATAGCTCAATGTATGTCTTCCTACTCGTGTATTACTGCTATATATAAGCGTTAACTGCTTTTCATTTCTCGCTATCACTCCCATAGTATTCATAATTAATGTGTATTCAGTTTTTCTTTTCTTTTTTGTAATTGTGAGCGAAGCTCTGTTATCACCTTTGCAACAGATGCTTCAAAAGATCCTAAGGATGTTTCGGCAAAAATAGTGGGGCCAGGCATAGCCAAACGAACGCTGCATATTTTTCCAACTTCAGGATTAGATGAGTTCTCTTTTTTAAAATAGACATCTGCGCCTACTATTGAGTCATATTTAGTTTCAAGTTTATTTAGTTTTTCAGCCACAAAAGCTTCCAATCTCGGGCTCGCTGCCACCTCGTGGTACTCAAAATTTATGTTCATGTATAGTTGGTTTTAATTATCAATTTTAAAGATACAATACCCAAAAATCCATTCCAAACTTTTAATAGGATTTTGTGAAATTAATCTTCCTCAGCGGGCTGCGGGTTTGGATCGGGGATAAGTAGGGAAGCAATAATTCCCCCAGCAAGGGAAACACCTATAACACTTAGTGATAGCCATTCAGGGATTTCAACATTGTGCGAAAGAATCATTTTCACGCCAACAAAAGCAAGTATTACAACTAAACTATAATTGATGTAGCGAAACTTAGTCAACATTCGCGATATTAAAAAATACATAGAACGGAGCCCTAAAATTGCTAGAATATTGGAGCTGAAAACAATAAACGGATCAGCCGTAATTGCAAGAATAGCAGGAATACTGTCCAACGCAAAAAGAATATCTGTCAATTCAATAATTATTAACGCTACAAAAAGTGGGGTAGCGGCGCGAATGCCCATTCTTTTGATGAAAAATTTATCGCCTTCCATCTTATAACTTATTGGGAAAAGTTTTTTCAGAAAACGAAACATTTTTGATTTTTTTGGATCGAATTCAGATTCTTTGTGGAACAACATTCTAAAAGCGGTAATCAAAAGAAAACCACCAAAAACATATATTATCCAATCAAACTTATTGATTAAAGCAACGCCAAAGAAAATCATCAAAGCTCTGAATACAATAGCTCCCAAAATTCCCCAAAACAAAACTTCATGTTGGTATTTTTTAGGAATAGCGAAAGACGAAAAAATCACGGCTATTACGAAAACATTGTCGATGCTTAACGAAAGCTCTATTAAATAACCGGTAATATATTTTAAAACTGCAAGTTTTGGAGAGAGATCTGTTGGATTTTCAATCAAACCATCTTTGAAAAGCCAATAAATAATTCCAGAGAAACTAAGCGCAACTGTCACCCATATTGCAGTCCAAATTGCAGCTTCCTTTGTTTTAATAACGTGGGGTTTCCGGTTGAAAACGCCCAAATCTAAAGCAAGAAATAAAATAATAAAAGCAATAAAAATTCCCCAGACTATCATTCATTAAGATTTTAAACAAAAATAAGTGCAAATGCACTCTGAATAATCTAGGAAAATGTTAATAATCAAAGACAGCGTTAAATATTTTTTAAAACCTTCCAAACCCAATTCAAAGGTGTTACATTTAAAATGAAAATCATCTCAAAGAAATACATTAACGTAACTTCGAAAATGACTTTTTTACCAATCATAAATGGAAGAAATCAATAAAAATAAATCCAAAGAGCAGCAAAATATTGACAACGAACTTAAGAATTCCCGAGCTTCTGAATCTGATACCGCAAAATCACATGGTGAAATCCTGAAACAACAAATAATAGAAGGGCAGGAGACGTATGATAAAAACCCTATAAGTATTCTTTTAAGCTCACTAACAGCAGGATTGGAAATAGGTTTTAGTTATTTATTAATCTGTTCTATGTATTATTTTTTAAGTGGGAAGGTTGCTGAAGATAGTATATTCAAAGCATTAGCATTGGTATATCCAGTAGGATTTATTCTGGTTATTCTTGGCCAATCCATACTTTTTACAGAACAAACATCTCTTTTAACTTTGCCAGTTCTAAATAAAAAAAGAAGTTTTCCAAGTCTTTTAAAACTTTGGGGGTTGGTTATAGTTGGGAACTTACTTGGCGGCTATCTTATTGCTTTTCTTTTAGTATGGTTTGGTCCTCATTTGAAAATCTTCGACTTAAAAACAATTGAAAATATTGCGATACACGTAACCCAATACAACAATTTTGTAATTTTGGTAAGCAGTATACTAGCCGGATGGTTAATGGGGTTGCTCTCGTGGTTGGTAGCCGCTTCAAAAGATACATTGAGCCGAATTGTAATTATTTTTATGATCACCGCTGTTTTGGCTTTCACAGGTCTTCACCACAGTATTGTGGGCAATGTGGAAGTGTTTGCAGGATTAATCAGTTCTCCTGAAATATCGTTTTTTGATTATATTTCTTTTATTGCTTTAGCTCTTTTCGGAAATGCACTTGGAGGGTTTGTATTTGTTGCGTTACTTAAATACCGCGCTTTTGTATATGAAGCGAAAGGCTAAATCCATTCTGAAGAATTAAATATTATTATAGAAAAAATCCCTTTGGCAAAAGGGATTTTTCTTGTTTTATTTAGCGAATGGTAACAAATTAACCTGGATTTATATTAGCTCCTGGTTTTGGTTTTACCTTCGGTTTTGGTTTAGCAGTTGTTTTAGCAGGTTTTGATGAGGTTTCGGGCTTCTTTTTCGGTGCTGTTGGCATGATTGAAAAGTTTTGGTTAAACAATAACTAAAGATACGCATTTATAAATTATCGGTTTAATTTTATTTAAAATAAATCCTCGCAGACTATCTGAATTTAAGTATTTTAGCAATACTAACCGAATATTATGAAGCTTAACTCCTTTTTTAAGCAATGCCACGAAAAGGAAGTCTTTAAAATGTTGTCTATATATGTGGTATCTGCGTGGGTAATTCTGCAGGTACTTTCTGTAACATGGCAACCTTTGGGTCTTCCACACAAATCTGTTGCCTTTCTGATTGTTGTATTGCTTCTCTGTTTTCCATTATATATCTTTTTTCTGTGGAAGTTTAGACTGGCCCCAATACATAAAACCGAAACCGAATTTGATGAAAAGGAAGAAAAGAAAAATGTTGCTTTTCGAAAAATGTACTTTTCCGCTTTGAGCATAATTACTTCCCTTTGTGTAATTGCTGTTTTTCTAATTATCAATAAAAATTTCACCCAAGAAAATGATGATATACTTCCAAAAATAGTAAAGAGTGATAAAATTGCTGTTTTAAAATTTGGCAATAATACGGGCGATTCACAATATGACGTTGTTAGCAAAATGGCTTCAGACTGGATAATTCACGGGATTACCGAAAATCAAGTGGCCCAAGTAATTACGCAAGATTTAATTGATGAATATAAAATTAATCTAAAAGGAAATAATACTGATGAAGACGAAAGTGCAATAGTCCAGAAATACTTAAAACCGAGTAAAATCATTTCGGGAAATTTCTACATTCAAAATGGCAAAATGCTTTTTCAAGGAATGATAACAGATGGAATCACCAACAAAACCCTTATTTCCTTTAAACCTTCAGAATGTTCAACAGAAAATCCTTTGCAGTGTATTGAAGATCTTAATGAATCCATAACCGGGTATTTTATCACTGAAGACAAAAAAGGATTGATGCTTCAAGAAGTCCCACCAAAATATGAAGCATACAAATATTTGCTTGAAGCAAAGTATACCAATGATAACATAGAATACATAACCCTTCTTAACAAAGCCATAGCAGCAGATTCTGACTATTTTGAACCCAAAGTTTTACGCGTTGCCCATTATTACAACCAAAAAGAATATAAAAAAGCAGATTCCTTGCTGCAATTAATTAGGCCTGATTCCTATTCAAACAAGCGTCAACTGAATTTATTAAATATGTATAAAGCACTTTTAAAAGGTGACAGCAGAACAGCTTACAAAGCTATTTTAAAGGAATATGAAATAGCTCCTTTTGATTTGATAACTAATAAAACTGCAATGGTTATAGCACTGCAGTTTGTTAATCGCCCAGAAGACGTTGAAGCCATTTACAAAACTGTAAATATGGACAGCATGAATCTTCAAAATTGTGCATATTGTGGACAACGGATTTATGTAAAGGCTTTTTCAGACATTGAATTGGGAAAAAATAGCACAGCAATACAAAACATTGAAATAGCTCAAAAAGAAAGTGAAGCGAAAACATTGAACAGGCCTTTAACAATTGCCTACGTTCGCAGCGGAAAAATTGAGGCTTTAAACCAATTTTTAAGAAAAATAGAAATTACTGCAACTCCCTCTGAGACACAAGAAATTTATTTACAAGCGGGAAAGGAATTTTTATTAAAAAATGACACGCAAAAAGCCAACACCTATTTTGATAAAATAATATATTTTGATTCCAAATCCTTGGATCGAAAAATACTTTCAGATGCGTTTTTTTACAAAGAAGAATATGCAAAAGGGGAAAAAGTTTTAAAAGAAATTCATCTTAAAAACCCTAAAGACATTGAGGTTTTGGCAAAGTTAGCTATTTGTCAATTTAAACTTGGAAACAACTCCGAAGCAAAAAATAACGTAAATACTTTGGAAAATTTAAGAACCGATTATCAGTTTGGGGAAGTAGATTACGCTTTGGGTCAATATTATGCCGCAACTGATAACAAACCTGAACTATACAATCATTTATTAAAAGCAGCGGCTAATGGACATTTGTTCCATTGGAAATTTTTTAAAAACGATCCCCAATTCAGAGTATATAATAAATCGAAAGAGTTTGAAGAGGTTATGAATTTTTGGAAATAAACATTTTCAATCTTTCAAACTTTAGGTAATAACAAGAAAAATGGCAAAGCTTAAAAATGCACATGCACTATTAATTGGGGTAGGCAGTGAGGATCTTCCAGAAACAATAAATGATGCCAAAGCCTTATATAAAATCTTAGGCGATAAGGCACACGGTAGCTACTACAAGAAAAATATAAAAAAGTTAATAGGCAAAAAAGCTACGCGCAAAGGTATTTTAAAAGCCTTTGATAATTTACTTGAAAAGACTGATGAAAACTCTTCTGTATTGCTCTATTATTCCGGTCACGGCGGAATGTACAGCGACAATACTTTCATAAAAGACGAGACAAAGAAGAAACCAGAAGCAGAGAATCAAAAATATTTCCACCTCTGTCCGTATGATTATGATCCCGATAACTACAAAACCACCTGGATAAAAGCGGAAGAGATGAAAGATAAAATCTCACAACTAAAATCGCGGAGATTGGTTTTCTTTTTAGATTGTTGTCACGCCGCTGGAATGACAGCAGGAGTTTCAGGACTTAGTTCACAACAACCAAAACATACAAATGCAGATGGCCTCGCCCAAAACATGGACGATGGTCGTGGAATGACAATTGTTTCTGCCTGTCGCGCAGACCAGCTGAGTGTTGTTTTGGAAGGGGAAGAGAATAGCCTTTTCACCCAATGTATGATTGAAGTTTTAAAGGGAGAGAATAAACATAATGTAGAGGACCCATTTGTTCGCATTTTTGAAGTAGTGCAATATCTTTTTAAGAAAGTACCCGAAATATATCCTGATCAAACTCCTTATGCAAATCTTCAAATATTTGAAGATTTTGTGGTGAGTTTTTCTTCAAAATTAATGGATGTAAACTCTGATTATGAAAAAATTGATGCTTTAGTAGAAGACACGAAAGTAATTAAAAAAGAGTTAGTTACAAAATTTAGAGAAACTGAAAATTCCAATAGCGCTATACTTTTTGTACATGGTTTTTCAGGTGATGCTGATAAAACTTTTGGAGAGACTCCAAAGCTTTTAATTGCAAATGGAGATTTGGATGGTTGGGATATGTTCCCATTGGGATACAGCGGAAATGTGGTGCCTGAAATGGGCAAGAATATTTGGGCCTGTGCCAGTGATATTAAAAGGAATTCAGACTTTTTGATTACTTCTATTAAAAACAAATTCTCAAAATATAAACGAATTGCAATAGTTGCACACGATTTGGGTGGTATAGTTGCACAACAAGCTTTGTTAGAAATAGAAAAGACAGATTTGGACAGGATTAGTCACGTACTATTCTTTGGAACACCAAGTAATGGATTGCCAGAAATAGAACTGAAAAATTTCTTTACCTATAGCACTGAAGAAAAAGAATTGAAAGAAGGAAGCCCTTATATGCAAAGGCTTAGAGATGCGTGGGATGGAAAATTTCAGAACAATTATCCTTTTACATTTAAAACTATTGCCGCCACAAGGGATGAGTTTGTTCCCATTTCCTCAAGTTTGGATTCTTTCGCTAAAGAATATCACGAAGTAATAGATGGAAGCCATTTTTCTATTGTTCAAATAAAAGATGAGGATGATGATGGCTATCGCGCTATTTTGAATACGTTGACAAACCAAAGCTTTCTCAATAAATTTTCAAATAAAGAGGAAATCAATATTGCAATGGGAGAATATAATGCGGTTATAAATTCACTCCTTCCCAAGCTCAAAGAGCTTGATAGTAAAGGTTTGGAGCGATTGATTTATGCTTTGGAAGCCGCGGGCAGGGAAGAGGAGGCAATGAAAATTTTGAATGAACATCCAGAGGCAAAGGACAATTCGAACCTTTTGGGAATAATGGGAGGGAGGTATAAACGCCAATATTTGAAAACACATACTGCTGAAGATTTACGAATGGCCTTCAAACATTACAGCGATGCCCTTAAAATTTCAGAAGCGAAAAATGATTATTCTCAAATATATTACCACGCCATAAATCTGGCTTTTCTCAGTTTGATGAAAGGTGAACAAGGTGATATGGCTTCGTTTGCAGACCAAGCGTATCAAGCAACGGCAAAGGATCCATTTCCAAGTCTGTGGAAACTTGCAACTATGGGTGAAGCTTTTCTTTATAAAGGCGATTTTGAAAATTCAAAGGAAAACTATGGAAAAGCGGCGGCAATGGCTGGCTTGCGTGAAAAGATTTCCATACATGCTAATGCTTATAATGCATACGTAAGTTTAATGCAAACGGATAATCCGCAGGATGAGTTTATCAAATTTCTAAAGACTAATTTTTTAACTTAAACTCTGTAAAAATCAATTAGAATTTTCATCAATTGCCTAAGAACCAATTTTTTATCGTAATTTAAATTAAAATTTATCTAGTATGAAGAAATTCCTTCAAGACCAAACTCCAAAATTGAATTTCAAAAGAGCTTTAAAAAAGCCTATTCCCATAAAATGTATACAAATAGATGAGCCTTTTCAGGTTGAAAGCATGGAAGGACTTGTTACCGGAAAAGCAGGCGACTGGTTAATGATAGGCGTAAATGGTGAGAAATACGTGTGTGACAAAGCTATTTTCCAAAAGACATATGATATTATAGATTAAAACAAAACCAATTCAAATTTAAAATCGCTAAAAGATGAGTGCAAAAAAGATTTTTATTAGTTATTCAAGACGAGACACTGAATATGTAAAATCCTTGGTGGAAGCACTGCGGAAACAAAACTTTGAGGTATGGTTCGATAAAAACATACGGACTGGAACGGACTGGGACGATACTATAGAATCTGAGCTGAAGAATGCAGACGCCATAGTATTGATTCTATCCAAAACCTCTGTAGCTTCAGATAATGTGAAGGATGAAATATCATACGCCATTGGATTGAACAAGTCCGTTAATCCTATAAAAATAGAGGAATGCGATGTGCCCATGCGTTTAGCAAGAAAACAATTTGTTGATTTTACGGCGATGGGTCACGAAGCGGGTTTTGAGCGGCTTGTAAACGATTTAAATGCTAGTCTAAACGAAGCCAAAGCAAATGTTGCCAAAGGAACTTTTAAACCACCCGTAACACCTGCCAGTCAAACAAATGTACCGGCAAAGGGTTCAAAAAAAATATTACCATATATAATTGGTGGAGTTGTAACATTAATTCTTTTCATCATTTTAATTATGCAATGTGATGATACAACTACTGAAAACACAGATCAAAATGGTCAAGAAATGCTTTCGCAAGGGATTAGTCCGGAATGGGAAACTGCCATAAATGCCGGTACTGTTAATAGTTATTTAGGCTATATCTATGATCACGGACCAAGAGATATTAATTATAAAGCAGCACAAGACAGTATTGATGCCTTGATGGTTTATGAGGGAATGGTGTTGTACGGCGAAAGTACGCAACGCTATTTTGTAAAAAATCTTTATACTGATATGAGTGGTAATATGGCATACGAGCAGGATGATAATGAGATTCCAAAGAAGAACGATATAATTACAGCTCTAAAACCTGCACAGCTTTATGATTATGAAACTGGTAACCCATTGGAAGGCGAAATGATTGAGCCAGGTGAAAAGGCAAGGGTTGTGAGTGTAAGGATGGATGACAACAATAACACTTGGATAATACTTATGTATCCAGATATGTAATTGGCTAAAAGAATGCAAAAGGGAGGTAATTATTTACTTCTCTAATTATTCCATTTTACATAATATAAATTATAGAACATATATGTATTTCTATTGATTTTATGGTTTTGCAAATTATTATGGCTGTTTAGGGTTATTTTTTGATAATGTATTCCTATTTATGTATGCCCATAATTTTCATATTTGGGAATTGGTTGGTAATATTCTGATATATGCGATTTATGCTTTTAGATAATTGGATAATTGGAATATTAATCTAATTAAAAGATTGTCTAAATACTAATGGCGATATACCGCTTTTATTTACAATTACTTACAATTCAATGAACAAAGATGATCTGATTTGTGGCTTTAAATTTTTGGTTTTATGCCCCTTGCCCATGGTATCATCCAGTAATAAAATATGGCCCGCTTGAAATTTACGTTTCTCCCCTAAAGAGGTTTCAATTTCTATTTCACCGTCCAACAGCACTACATACTGTCGGGATGGTGTATTATGAAACTTAAAATCATAATCTGAAACCACTTTTCTAAAAATAATGCTTTTGGTTTTTTGAGCTTCAGAAAGAAAACCTATTTCTCCCTTATCGTTTAAGGGTATATTCAGATCCTCAAAGTGCGATTCGCCCTTTGCATCTGCATATACCCTTGTTATTTTAAATTCCACGTTTAGTATTTAAAGTGTTTATCTGCCCATGCTACAGCCAATTGCAAATCTTCTTCCGTTAAATTGTGGCCAGTATTTATTTGATGTAATTCTGTAGTGAAATGATTTTCCTCTAGTAATTCTTTATAATTTTTAATTTCCGAAGCACTCACCATTCCGTCAATATTCCCAGAACTTATAAAAACCGGAACTTTTTTGGTAGTTTGAAATTTAGGTATTTGCTGAAAGGGAAGCATTGGTCTAAATAGAATGGCTCCAGATAAAAAATCTGGATAGAGAATTAATGTAGCTCCTGCAATATTTGCGCCATTGGAATAGCCTAAAGCAATAAGCTTTGTAATATCAAACCCTTCTTTTAGTGCAATTTCCTTAATAAAACTAACCATTTCATTGGTTCTAAATTTTAAATCGTATTCATCAAAAACCCCAATTCCTAAGCGTTTAAAAAAACGGGGCATTCCTTGTTCAAGCACATTTCCGCGAAGGCTCAATATATTAAAGTTATCTCCAAAATTTTTGGCTAATGGAACTAAATCACTTTCATTGCCTCCAGTACCATGAAGCAGTAACAGCGTTCTTGCCTCAGGATTGCCTGAAGTTTTGTATATGTATTTTAAAGGTTGAAAATTCATAATGGATTTAATTTATTTTTACTAAATGTGCTTCTATTTCACTTCTTCGTGATTCGTATTGAGCAGGCAATTTTAAATTCTTTCCTAATTCCTCAACAGCTTCGTCAACCATAAACCCAGGGTTCTCCGTAGCTATTTCAAACAAAACTCCTCCAGGTTCCCTGAAATACAATGAATGGAAATAATTTCTATCAATTTGCGGGGTAATATTTAAACCAGCTTGTTCCACTTTTTCTCTAAAATACATGAGTGTTTTATCATCTTTTACCCTAAAAGCAACGTGATGAACTGTACCGTTTGCAACATGCCCCCTTTTTTCGTTTGGCAATTCCACCAAATCTACTATTGAAGCATTATCAACTGTATCTATTGCATACCTATATCTATTTGCTTCTTGAGAAACCAAGGCATAACCAAAAATAGAAGTTAGCACATTGGCAGTTCCTTTTATATCGTTTAAGCTAATAGTAATATTATGAAACCCTCTAGTAGCATAGTTTTCCGTAACTTCTTCTGTTACCCAAGGTTTTCTTGTGTCGGCTGTTTCAACAAGTTCAAATTTTAAACCATCCGGATCTAAAAATGTAAGATATCTTTCTCCAAATTTCTCTGCGGGTTTATTGTAGATTACATTGTGTTTTTTAAAGCGCTCTACCCAAAATTCCAAACTTCCTTTTGGCACCGAATATCCAATTTCTGTGGCCATTCCTGAACCTCTTCGCCCTTGTGGTATCCCATCTCCCCATGGGAAAAAAGTGAGAATGGTTCCGGCGCTTCCAATTTCGTCTCCAAAATAAAAATGATATGTTTTTGGGTCGTCAAAATTGACTGTCTTTTTTATGAATCGCAATCCTAAAACTTTTGTGTAAAAATTATAATTGCGTGTTGCATCTCCGGCAATTCCTGTAATGTGATGCAAACCTTGAATTTTGTATTCCATGATTTTTATATTTTTAATTGTTTACTCAAAATTATATCAATCTATAAAGCTGCGCATTGATCTAGGACAAGAAAACCTCAAAATAATTTTGGGATTTCTTTTATTAAAACTTAAATTCAGTAGTAATTACCGCATGAAAAAGTGTTGCAGATAAATTACTTGCTTTTAAAAAATCTCCTGGGAAAATTATATTAGTTTCAAATTCCAAATTAAGATGGTTATTAACATTATAGCCCAACAGAGTTCCCACTTGCTGCCCAATAAAAGTTTTGATATTGGTTGAAGGAAAATCTAAATTTAAAGAAGCCCCATAAACTCCATCAGAAACTGAATGCCTCCAAAACGCATCATAATCCAACTCTAAATAATAGTTCCCTTTTATAAAATTAATATATGGGTGAATATCTATTAAATTGGAGGGTCCAAACTGCGCCACCTTTCCAAAATAGGCTCCTCTAGGGTAAAGCGCATCAAAAGTATTTAGCGTATTGTCATACTCGTTTTTGTCACCACTAATAAGTTCTGTCTTTAAACCAAGAACCGTCTTGTCAACTATAATATTAAAAGCAAATTCTCCTTGTAAAGACAAAGTATATGCTTTGATATCTTGATTTCCGAAACGCCCGAATTGATAAACTACTTCGTTATTAAAGGTGAATTTATGGAATGTTCCAAAAAAACGGCTACCCACACTATAGCGTCTTTCATCTGCTGTATCCTCATTATAGGTTACATTGTTGTCTTTTTGATAAAAACTATATGTATCTATTCCAATTGATTTATTAAGAAGATGGGTAAAATAAATACCGCTAAAGGTTTCATCGAAATCTAAATAATCATTGTCAAATACCTTAGGCTGAATTTGGACTGGTACCGAAAAAAAGGCTGTGGCAGTAGTTTTATCATTACTGTAATCCAATCTTCCCAGATCAAAGGAACGCCTTACATTTGGCCCTTCCCGAATATCCACAAGTCTTCTACTGCCGAACTTTAAATTCTCTCTTCCCAAAAGAAAACTCCAATTTGAATTGAAATGGTATTTTATAAAGGCTTGGTTTATCGCCAATATATCTTTATCAACAGGAGATACATCTTTTTTATTAATGACAGTACTGGAATTCAACTCAGAATAAAACTCAAATTGGTTACCTAAACTTAAATGGGAATGCAACAGCAATCTATTTAGGTACCAGATATTATCCTTATTATCAGAATTTGAAAAGCCTTCATTGAGGAAAGATTCTATTTGAAAACGATAACTACCCCCCATTGACAAAGAATTCTGGCTGCCAAAATTTATCCACTTTAAATGTTCATAAACGAATTTGTTTTCTTTTTCACTTAAAAATGACATATCATCATCCTGCCCAAGGAGATGAAACTCCAGTTCATTCTCTTGTGACATACTAGAAAAATGAGTGAAAAATAGTATGAAAGTAATATAGAAAACCGTGGACGTTTTCATAGCATCAGTATTTTCTAATGATGATTACGCCAATTAATAACAAAACAACTCCGACTAATCTTTGCCAATTAATTTCCTTAACGGGTAAACCTAATAAGCCATAATGATCGAGAATTAAGGATACTGACATTTGACCAGCCACCACTAATCCGAAAGTCAATGCCGTACCTAATTTAGGTGCTAATACAATAACAGCGGCAACATAAAAAGCTCCCAGAATACCGGCTAACCAAACTACTGGAGAGGCATTTTTAACTTGTGAAATTGTTGAAAAATCAAATTTTATAATTAGCAAATAAATCAACAATCCTATAGAGCCTAATACAAAAGAAGCAAACGCTGCAAAAACGGGTTGCTGTACCGTTTTGCCAAGCTGAATGTTTAATACAGCTTGAAAAGGCAAAACAGCACCCGCAATTACTGCTACTAAAATTGGCAGAACATGTGTTTTCACGATGATAGTTTTTTATGAATAATTGAATCTATGGAGTATTTCCCTGGACCAGTTATAAAAATAAAAAGAAAGACAACAGAATACATAAATGGTACATCCTTAACAAATAAGGGATCATGTGCGTGAAGAATAAAATAACCTGTAAGTGTTACCGCCAAAACAGGCAATACAGATAATCTAGTTAGTAATCCTAAAATGATAAAAACTGGAAAACCTATATTTGCAATGATTGCCAAAAACTCATTGATTTCTTGAGGTAGACCTAAAGGGTTGGGTATCAATTCAGCAACGTCCACACCTATTCCTATCTTTTTAAAGCCATGTACAATAATGAGTTCCAAGGACACTATAATTCTAAATAACAGTAATCCCAAATGAACTCGGTTCCCTCCTAACGCGGATGCTGTAATTCTTTTAAAAACCTGTTTCATGACTATTTTGCCTTATTTGTTATCTTGATATCCTCCATAATAATTAACAGGAGACCAACTAGGTATTGCCGCTGGTAATTGTGGGTTTAGTTTTGAAAACTCGTCGTTACCATAAACAATTTTTCCTCCAACAACCGTTAGTACAGATTTTAGCTTTTTTATTTGTTCTTCGTTAACTTTAAAAAAATCATCAGAAAGAATTGCAAAATCTGCGTACATTCCTTTCTCAAGAGTGCCTTTTACCTCTTCTTCATTAGAAACCCACGCACTTCCTTTAGTATATAATCTGAGTGCTTCTTCTCGGGAGAGAAGGTTTGATGCTTCACTCAATTGAAGTCCACCAACCGTTTTTCCAGTTACCAACCAGTAAAGAGAAATCCAAGGATTGTAACTTGCCACACGTGTTCCATCAGTTCCAGCTCCAACGAGTAACCCTAATTCAATCATTTTTTTAACGGGTGGGGCTTGTTTTGCTTTTTCTGCTCCGTAGCGTTCTACAAAAAATTCACCGGCAAAAGCCAAACGGTCTTGAATTGAAATGCCCCCATTAAGTTCTTTAATTCTTTTTAGCTCATCTTCATTAACAGTTTCAGCATGGTCGAATAGCCAACGATGGGAAACCAATTTTCCGTTTGTTTCCTTGTTTACTTCTTCAATTACATCTAATATGTTTGAAATACTTTCTCCATAAGTAGCATGAATTCTAAATGGCCAACCATTTTCAGCGTGCAATTCCAACACTTTTTTAATGTCTTGTCTCCAATTTAAACGGTCTTTTAACATTGGTTGCGGCGCTAAAAAGTTTTCAAAATCTCCAGCACTCCAGGTAAGGAACTCTCCCCCTCCTACTAATTCATAACCGTGTTCTAAATTTGCATCGTCATTTTGCCCTACTTGATTGTTTTCCATCCATTCCTGAAATTCGGCATATTCTGCACCTTTATTCTGCGGAAATAAATAGTAGGATACGCGAATAGGCATTTTACCTGCATCGGCTAACATTTTGGTTCCTATATAATCCTTTGGAAATTTATGACCCCCGCCTCCAGCATCTATACCGCTGGTAATCCCCAAGCGGTTTAACTCTCTGTAAAACTGCAGGGTAGAGTTTTCAGTCTCTTCATCAGTCATTGCGGGTAATCCCCCAATACGTGCATATAAAATCGTTGGGTCTGGTTCCGCCAAAAGAGTGCCTGTTAATTTTCCGTCAGGCCCTTTTTTAAAACGGCTTCCAGGAGGTGACACCGTATTTTCATCAATATTCATAGATTTTAAACCTGCTTGGTTTAACCAACCTCTACTGTATAAAAACAGAACAAAAGTTGGCACATCGCCAGTAGCTTCATTAATTTCCGCTACTGTTGGAAAACGTTTTTCTTCAAATTGAAAAGGACTCCAACCCCCAATTACACGAACCCATTGCCCTTTTGGTGTTCTTTCGGCTTGCTCTTTTAACATTTGGAGAGCTTTTTTTAATGATGTTACACCATCCCAACGAAGTTCGGCATTGTAAAAACGACCACCACGAGTTAAATGTAAATGGGAATCGTTTAGACCTGGAATTAAAGTTCTGCCTTTTGCATCAAGAACTTCAGTGCCTTCATTTTTAAATTTTAATATGTCTACGTTTGTACCTGATGATAAAACCTTACCATTTTTAAATGCTATTGCCTGCGTTATGGTATTATTAGCATCCATAATTGCAACCTTAGCATTGTATACAATCATATCAGCCACATCGGCATTTCCAATTGGCCCCTCTTCTGTTTTGTTTTTACACGCTGTTATACTTACTATTGCAAAAAGCAATATGATTTTATAAAGTGTTTTCATATGTTTTAGATTTAAAAGAAAAAACAGCCTTAATTGAATAAGACTGTTTTTTATAATTAATGTTTTAACATGTTGTGAGCATACACAATTCCAAATCCATAAGCACCACCATATTTTTTAACTAGATCGGTAACTGCTACATATGTTTCTCCGCGTGCCCAATCTCTTTGCAATTCCAAAAGATATTGAATAGATGTCATTGGCTTTACACCGGCCTGAATCATTCTAGCAATTGCTTGCTCATGTGCTTCCTTAGATACATCTCCACTGGCATCTGTAATGACATACACATCATAACCCTCAGCTTTGGCAGATAATGCAGGGCCTACTATACATACACTAGTCCATAAACCAGCTAAAACAATTTTCTTTTTTCCTTTACCAGTTATTGCTTTATATGCATTTGCATCTTCCCAAGTATTCATTGTTGTTCTGTCTATATAATTAGAAGTTGCTTTTGGATAAAATTCCTCGATTTCTGGAAAAACAGGACCACTAAAAGATTCTTCAGCAACAGTAGTTACTACCGTTGGCACCTTAAATATTTTTGATGCACCTGCAACAAGAGCTGTATTGTTTCTAAGTTCAGTTATTGAACTGCTGGAGGTAGCGAATGCCATTTGACCTTCGTGATCAATTAAAACCAAAGCGTGGTTTGTAGGGTTTAATAATTCTGGACTTGGCTTTTGAGCAAAACCAGTTAAGCTAATTAAAGCAATGGCTAATGTTGAAAATAGTGTTTTCATAATTTTAAATTTTTAATTGTTATTAATGATTACTAGTTATTGTTTTACGAACTGTAGTTCGATATTTAATTTAATTTCTTCTCCCACTAAAACTCCTCCGGTTTCAAGTGCTGAGTTCCAGTTTAGGCCCCAATCTTTTCGGTTGATTTTTCCATTTATACCAAAACCAGCTTTTTCATTACCCCATGGATCTTTAGCTGTTCCGTGGAAATCAACATCTAGAGTCACTGACTTTGTAACTCCTTTTAATGTTAAATCACCAACTAATTTGTAAACTCCTTCTCCTAATTTGCTATAAGAGCTAGATTTAAAACTTACCGTCGGATGATTTTCAACATCAAAAAAATCGGCACTTACCAGATGAGCATCTCTATCTGCACTTCCGGTAGATATTGAATTAGCTTTTGCTGTAAATTCAAATTTTGTGTTTGTAAAGAAGCCGTCTTCGGTTTCAGCAGTTGCTTCAAAATCTTGAAATTTCCCTGAAACATTTGTAAACATCATGTGTTTTACTTTAAAACCGATTTCTGAATGTGTTGGATCTATTGTCCATTTTGTAGTTGTCATATTTTATTTTTTTAATTAATACTTATTTATTACTCCACAAAATTGCTCCATATTTGAAACCTGTACATTGAACTAGGACAAGAAAACCAGTTTCAAAAATTCCCATCAATTATTATGTTGCTTTATCCAATTAATGATGTAATCTGCATTTGCCTTCCATTCTTTTTTTCCTAAAACAAAATGGTTGATCCCTTCAAATTCCTTGTAATCCGTTATGGATGCATTCTTTCTATATTTTTTATAATTTTGAAAGTTTAGGCTTGCAGGCATCATGTTATCGGTACTTCCCGCAACAAAAAGCAGAGGCTGTTTTTTTTTATCGAAATTTATTTTTACCGAATTGGTAACTAATTCCCTGATAATTCTTCGTGATTCTGGGATTAGAAATTTTTCATAACTCTCTTTTTGTTCGTGTAAGCCCATATCATTTGTAAAGGCATATTGCCATTCTTCCAAAGACATTAAATGCGGGATATTCTTCGATTTAAACAGTCCAAAGGGTTTCCATAGCGATTTGAAAAAGGATAAATGAAAATTCACAACTCCGCTGGGCGGTACGGAATGAATGGCAACACCCATTGACAAAAGGTTTTCTTGAAGCAACCATTGCACAATCAAACCTCCAACGGAATGGCCAATAGCTAAAGGTTTTTCCTTTTCTTTTTTAATCAACCCCACATAGTAATTAAAGAGTTCATTTAGAGTGAGTGCTCCCAAAATTGAATCTGGATGTTTATCTCGCAACATTTTTGTAGTCCCTTCTTTAGCAGGCCAAATGGGGATTATAACATTGTACCCATTCTGTTCGAAGTAAATTTTCCAGTTGTCCCAACTATTATTATTTACGAAAGCCCCTGTTATAAAATAAACCTGTCTATTAGCGCTCATTATGTTGACCAATGTGAATTATAAAGGACTTTTGCATCCTACTTTCACAACAACATAAAGCATCCAAAACAAATGCCATTAGGTTAACAAATTGATATTCAGTATTTTATTTAATTTCAAGAATTTATTATTAGTGCTATTTCGCTAATTAGTAGTCAACACAGCGAGATATAAATACGAAGTGTGTTGAAGAAACTTTAAATAAGGAAAGAGTTCTATTTATACTAAGAATGTGAGAGTCTTTTTCGAACCTTACTCAGAAATTCAGGAGAAATACCTAGATAGGCAGCAATATAGTGTTGGGCAACCCTTTGGGGAATAGTAGGATAGTGTTCCAAAAAATCCAAATATTTTTCAGGAGCTGTTTTGGCAATAGTATTTACCAAACGATCTTGGGTTACAGATAGATGCCGCTGTACTAGGATCCGGAATACTCGTTCAAATTTAGGAATTAGAGAAAGTAATTTTTCTTTACTGCTTGGAGTAAGAATAAAAAGTTCGCAATCTTCCAAAGCTTCAATAAAGAAATTACTGGACTTATGTTCTGAAAAGCTTGCGATATCACTCACCCAATTATCTTCAATGGCAAATTGAACAATAACTTCGGCCCCATTTTCATTAATATAATATTTTCGTAAACATCCTTTTATTACAAAGGCTTCGAAGTCGCAAATATCTCCTTCCCGTAAAAAATATTCTTTTTTAGAAACCGTTTTGACTATTAATAATTCATGAAATATGTTTAATTCTTCTTCATTAAATGAAACGAACTTGGATATATTATGATCAATTTTTAAGTACATCTGCTTAAAATTAAATTACTATTAATTCAAAAATATTCCTCCTCTAAATTATAACAAATACTATTTTGATACGTAATTTTACTGCTAAAAATTTCAAATTATGAAAGTAATCATAGCTATTATCGCCTTTACACTTTTAGGCTGCAATGCTGTAAAAGAATCAAGTAATTACACCATTACAAAAATAGAACAAGGTAAAGATGGACAAACATTGTATCTAAAAGATGGACAAAATAAAATTTTCACAACTGTAATCAGCATTCCAAATGGCAATTTTATAAAAGTAGAAGAAGGAGATAAAATCCAAATTGAAACGAAAGAAATTCTAGAAACGGAACCTCCAATAATTATCTCTAAATCTATTAAAGTTATTGATTAAATAAAAATATGGAATTACCTACAGCTAAAAAACTTTAAGCAATTCCATATTTTAATATTAAGTAAATCTCCTAGCACCTTCTCTCTTAAGATTTTATAAAGGCCAACAAGTCTTTATTTATAGTTGCTGCTTCGGTGGTTGGCATTCCATGTGGAAACCCTGGATAGGTGATAAGTTTTCCATCCTTTAATAACTTTACGGCCAATTTAGCAGTACTATCAATTGGTACAATTTGGTCATCCTCTCCGTGTAGGATTAGCACCGGAACAGCTACACTTTTCAAATCTTCCGTGAAATCGGTTTCTGAAAAAGCCTTGATACAATCATAATGGGCTTTGATGCCTCCCATCATTCCTTGACGCCACCAATTATTCATAACGGCTTCAGAGGGAGTTGCGCCTTCACGATTATATCCGAAGAAAGGCATTGGAAAATCCTTGAAATATCTTGTACGATCTGAAGCTGTATTCATTCGAATATCATCAAATACTTCCATAGGAACACCGTTGGGATAATTTTCTGTTTTTACCATAATTGGAGTTACGGCGCTTATTAAAACTGCTTTGGCAACACGTCCCTTGCCATACTTGGCCACATAACGAATCACTTCACCGCCACCTGTAGAGTGACCTATATGGATGGCATTTCTTAAATCTAATGCTGTAGTAAGTTCAGCAACGTCTGATGCATAAGTGTCCATATCGTTTCCATCAGTTGTTTGGGTGGAACGACCGTGACCTCTGCGGTCATGAGCAATTACTCTAAATCCCTGATTTACAAAAAACATCATTTGTAGGTCCCAATCATCGCTTGACAAAGGCCAACCATGATGAAAAACCAAAGGCTGTCCCGTTCCCCAATCTTTGTAATAAATTTCTGTTCCGTCTTTTAATTTTAAATGTGACATAGTTTTAATTTTTAGAATTATTTATTTAAATATTTTTTTAGCTCCGCAGAGGCGTGTGTAATCATGGATTTGGTAGTTGGTAAATTAGCCAGCGCATTCAATAAACCAAAATCATGAATCATTCCGTTGTATCGCACTGTTGTTACTGTAACCCCTGCTTGTTCTAATTTTCGGCCAAAGGCTTCTCCTTCATCCCTTAAAACATCATTTTCGGCTACTTGTATTAAGGTAGGTGGAAAATCTTTTAATTGCTCTAAGGTAGCCTTTAATGGAGTTGAATATATTTCATTTCTTTTATTGAGGTCTGGTGCATACAGGTCGTACATCCATTTCATCATAGAGTTCGTTAAAAAATGGTCTTTCCCATATAAACGATACGTTTCGGTGTCAAAATCAGAATCAACAATTGGCCAAAATAGTACAAGCGCTTTTATTTTTGGCCCGTTGTTTTCAATAGCCTTTAAGGCGGTTACCGCGGTCATGTTGCCCCCAACACTATTGCCAACTACAGCCAGATTTTTTCCATCTACATTAATTTCATCCCCATGTTCCGAAACCCATTTTGTTGCTGCGTAAATTTCATTAACGGCTTGCGGATACTTTGCTTCTGGAGAAGGGGAATAGTTTACAAATACGGATGCAAAACCAGTTTCAACCACTAAATCCCTTACAAAGCGTTTATGGGTTGGGTAATCTCCTAAAACCCATCCTCCGCCATGGATAAATATGAATACGGGTAATTTTCCTTTAACTCCTTGAGGACGTACAATGTTCAGTTTTACTGTGTATCCATCTTGTGTGATTGTTTTTTCAGTTTCATCTATTCCTGAAACGTCAACTTTTACTGAGGCTTGGGCTCCTATTAAAACCTTTCTTGCTTCTTCTGGAGATAGACTTTCCAAGGGTTGCCCTCCAGGTGCATTCAGAACTTTTAAAAAAGCTTTTGTTCCTGCATCAAGATGCGGATCTGTAGCATAATCAAGTACTTGAGCTTGTAGGTTGTTGTTTTGAACTGTCAGTATAACTGCGAGCACTACTAATTTTAGAATTGTTTTCATAAGGTTACTTTTTTATTATTGATTTTTATGACTTCAAAATTGTATTAAATGAATTTGATAGGCATTGAACTAGAATAAGTAATGAATTATTGGAAACTTTTTTTCGGAAATGACAAATGGTATTCCAATTAGTTAAATTTTTGAAAATCAAATAATTAACTTTTAAGTGAGATTATTTGATTATTCATATATCGCTAATTGGCGAGTAGTATTGGTTAAAAAACCATTATAGAATAATTTACGCGTACCTAAAGCGCTGTTTAATAGCTAAATAAAGAAGTGGCTAGAAGTTTGAATATTTCAAAATGAAAAACAGTTTGTTTAGCCTTTTTACCTAATTTTAAACTTACAATACATAAGCAGTAAGGGAATGCATATAAAAATAATTAGGTTGCTATTAATAATGTTGTGCTCTTTAACTGCTAATTCCCAATCAAATCAATCCAAACAGATAAAGGAATTACATCAAAAGCTTAAAAGAAACGCAACGGTTATTAACACAATTGAGCTCTCTCTACAATTGGGTAGCATCTATTTATATAGACCGGAAAGTTTCCAAAAAGATATGGATAGTGCCAATTATTACCTTCAAAAATCATATAAATTAAGTGACTCTATCAATAATTCTGATCTCAGAAATCAAGCAAACTATTTATTAGCAGAAACACGATTTGAGCAACAAAAGTTTAATGAGGCATATGTATTGTATCATAAGGTGACAGATTATTATAAACAAACCAATCAACCAGAAGAAGAAGCTAAAACTTGGTTGAAACTGGCTAACAGAACAAGAAATGAAATTAGCCTTGATAATATTTTAAATCAGAAAAATATTATTAATTATAACAATGCGCTTGACATCTATAGACGTTTAGGACTAAAAGAGGATGAGCTAATCGTACTGAAAGATATTGCAGACTACCATATGAATCAGGGTCGTTTAGATGAAGCGGAAAAAGAGTTGTTATTTGTATTAGAAGAATATAAAAAAATAAATTATCCATATATTGAGCATACATATATCCTTTTAAGCTCTCTAAATAGGTTGAACGGAGATTTTAATAAATCCATTTATAACGGATTAAAAGGCGTAGAATTAATAATGCAAAGTAAAGACTCTATGTATGCTCCTTATTTTTTAGGGAATGTTGCAGATAGCTATAGGGAATTAGGCGAAATACAAAAAAGTGTTGACTGGTATAATAAAGCACTTTTAAATTGGGAAACAAAAATAGATGTAATAGGCAGTGACTATTTATATCGAAATCTAAATTATTTGAGTAAACAATTAGTAAAATTGAATAAAACTGAAGAAGCCTATAATTTAATCTCAAGAATTGCTACCGTAGCTCCTCCTAAAAATGCTAGTGAAAAGTCTTTTTTAGCAAGTGCCAATGCAACTGTATTTAATGCGTTAGGACAATATAATTTAGCCGAAAGAGAATACTTAAATGCAGTAAAATGGCTTGAATCTGACGCCAATATGAGTTATTTAGTTTATTTTTCTGAAGCTAATTTGGAAATTGGTGAATTTTATCTACGGCAAAATCAATATAAAAATGCGAAAAAATTTATTACTGAATCGCTCAAAGTTCCAAAGGGTATTGCTGCACAAACAAAAGTAAAAGATGCAAATCTTTCACTATTTAAAATAGACTCTACCCAAGGAAACTATCTTCAAGCAATTTCGTACTATCAAAATTATAAACGAATTAACGATTCTATTTTTAATATAACCAAAAGCAAACAGATTGAAGAATTACAGATACAATATGAAACAGTTAAAAATGAAAACGATATCAAATCGTTGCGAAATGAAAATCTATTAAAGAACAGTGAACTAATCAAAACAACCTCCCTAAAAAATTTAATTTTTGGAGCTCTGCTTCTCTTCTTTATAATCAGTCTTTTGCTATACAGAAGCTATGTTCTTAAACAACGCACAAATCGTTTGTTGGTAAGCCAAAAAGGTGAAATTGCACAACAAAATAACTCACTCCAAATACTGGTTAATGAAAAAGAATGGCTGCTAAAGGAAATACATCATCGTGTTAAGAATAATCTTCAAATTGTTATGAGCCTTCTAAATACCCAATCCAATTATATAAAAAACAAAGAGGCTTTTTCTGCTATAAAAAACAGTCAACATAGATTGTTCGCTATTTCATTAATTCATCAAAAGTTATACAAGACAGAGAATACCATCTTGATTAATATGAGTTCATACATCAAAGATTTAGTGGGATATTTAAAAGATAGTTTTGATGTAAATTCCAATATTGATTTTAAACTAGAGATAGAGCATATATTTCTGGAAGAAACGCAATCCATTCCCGTTGGTTTAATTTTAAATGAAGCCATTACAAATGCTATTAAGTACGCCTTTCCTCAAGGACAAAAAGGATTAATAACTATATTAATGAAAAAAGAAAAAAACCATTATTTTATGTCTATCAAAGACAACGGCGTAGGCATTCCGGATACTTTTTCTATAGACAATTCTTCATCCTTGGGAATGACATTGATTAAAGGGCTTACCAGACAATTGGATGGTAATATCAAAATAAAAAAAACAGATGGAACCCAAATTGAAATTGTTTTTAAAAACAAGGCGGTTTCTGATATTTATCCTCAAAATCTTTAACACTCAAGATAATGAACAAGAGCATATTAATTGTGGAAGACGAATTTATCGTAGCAAATGACTTAGCGTGTTTTTTAAAAAATAAAAAATATAATGTTCTTGGAATCGCAGCATCTGTCAATGAAGCTTTAGATTGTATTGATAAAAATACACCTGACATGGTATTGTTGGATATACATTTAAAGGGAAAATTAACTGGAATAGATTTAGCAAGGAAACTCCAGTTACTCAGCATCCCATTTATATACCTTTCGGCATATTCCAACAAAACAATATTAGAAGAAGCCAAGGCTACTAAACCTTATGGGTTTTTAGTAAAACCATTTAGAGAAAAAGATTTACTGATAGCGCTAGAAATTGCTATTTATCATCTTGAACACGATCACCACTATAACTCGCAATTAGAAAATAATTTAATAGAGAAGTTAAATAATATTTCAACACAGTCAAATTGGGAAAAAACATTTGAAGAAATTGCAAAGGCATTTCAAGCAAATGTCCCTTTTAATTTCTTGCAAATAAATCTTAAAAATGATTATCTAAACCTTTCATTAGGCTTTAACCGAATTGGATATGAAGATTATCAGATTATTGGGGATCAAGAATTTTCAATAATTTCCCGATTGGACGTAACTTCACTTCAAAATATTTTACTCAAAAAAGAGTCCCATAACTCACCAACCTTTTATTTAAACAATGAATTAATTGATGATAATAACCAAAATCTTTTTGATAAACTTATAGCGGATTGCTTTCACATACACTCAAAACTTTTTGCGTCGTTTGCTTTTGAAAAAAACACGAAATTATACCTATCATTTTATCATAAAAATAAAGAAGCATTTGAAAAACCACAGTTAGATGTACTTCAAAAACTCAATAGCATTTTTAAAAAAATAATTGCTCCACTTTTAGAAACTGAAAATAAAAATAGTGTAGCAACCGCAGAAAATAAAAGTGAATTTAACCCAGCAGAAAATCACTTTATTTTTAAAGGTATCGTGGGAAATAGCCCTCTAATTTTAAATATTTTTGATGGTGTTAAAAGGGTTGCCCCAATGAATACTTCTGTATTAATAATGGGCGAAAGTGGAACAGGAAAAGAGTTAATAGCAAAAAGTATTCATGACCTTTCCACGCGTGCCACTAAACCTTTTGTAGTTATCAATTGTGCGGCAATACCAGAAAATTTAATTGAATCTTCCTTATTTGGCCATGAAAAAGGGGCTTTTACAGGAGCGACCGATAAACGTATCGGTAAATTTGAACAAGCAAATGGCGGTACGGTTTTTTTGGATGAAATAGGTGAAATGCCTTTAGATATGCAGGTAAAACTGTTAAGAGTTTTGCAGGAAAGAGAAATTGAACGTGTTGGTACAAATAAAACTATTGCTATCAATATCAGAATCATTGCTGCAACAAATAGAGATTTAGAGGAAGAAGTAGCTTCTGGAAGATTTAGACTCGATTTGTACTACAGATTACATGTATTTCCTCTTAATTCTCCTCCATTAAGAGAAAGAAAAGAAGATATTCCACTATTAGCTAATCATTTCATCAAAAAGTTTTCAAAACACAAAATAGAACTCTCTGATAGTGTACTCAAAAGAATGGTGGAATATCCTTGGCCAGGGAATATAAGAGAATTGGAAAATTATATAGAAAGAAGTATTCTTCTTTCTAATGGAGATACTATTTCAGAATTATATAAACCTCTAACTTCCCTAAATACTCTGCAGAATAAAGGAGAATTAAATCCTTTGAAATCTCTTGAAGAAATGGAGCGTGATTATATATTATCGGTTTTAAAACTATGCAAGGGCAAAGTTTACGGGGAGGGTGGCGCTGCTGAAATCTTGAAAATACCAACCTCAACTCTTAATTCAAAAATAAAAAAATTGGGTATTGGTAAAGAGGATATTTTTTCTATTTAAATATATAATGAATTTCAATGTATTTAATACCCATATAATAATCTCTGAAGAGTGAGAAAAACTTAAAGATTTAATTTTTTAACTCTAATTCCTCATAAATTGCTGAGTATTACCCTGAATGTCAGTGGTGGCATTTTATTTATATCTAAATATTTAAGGATTAGTATCTCTGAGAAATATTTTCAATACTGTTTTTAATCTAATAACTAACCTAAAATATTTTTTAAAAGAATCTGCCCCCTTACCCACTCTTCCTAAGAACCTCCAAAGGAGAACTCCTCAAAACCTCCCGAATATTACTCAACCCAATTCCCAAAACCAAAAGAGAGATTCCAGGTAGAAAAACTAAGAATGGGATTAGTGAAGGCGCAAATGGTTCTTCAAATACAAAAATCGCTAAGAGCAAACTGCTAATTAATGCCAAAAGGATACCCAAGATACTGCCCAAAAATCCTAGAAATAGATATTCCAAAGCGGTAATGGTTAGTATCTGTTTGTTTTTTGCGCCCAAGGTTCGCAGTAAGACACTTTCCTTTATTCGTTGGTATTTACTGGTTCGTACAGAGCCTATTAAAACAATAATCCCTGTAAGGATGCTAAAAAATGCCATAAAATTGATAACCCAAGATACCTTATTTAAAATATCTTCTATAACTGTAAACATCTGCCTTAAATCTATTACAGACACATTGGGGAACTTAGTAACCAAGTCGCGTTGCAGTTTTGCCGAACTGGCTTCTGTGGGCGCATAGGTTGTCAGGACATTAAACTGAGGCGCGTTTTCCAAAACTCCGCTTGGAAAAACGATGGAGAAATTAGGTTGCAGGGTTGTCCAATCCACTTTTCGGATGCTTGTAACAACGGTTTCCATAAGCACGCCCTGCACGTTAAAAACAATAGCATCTCCAATCGTTACGTGAGCATCTTCAGCCAGATTCTCAGAGATGGAGATTTGTATGGTATCTTCTACCTTATGCAATGCCACCCACTCCCCTGCTACAATCTCTTCGGAATCAGTTAGTTTTGAGCGATATGTGGTTCTAAACTCGTGATTTAAAAGCCAGCTTTTTACTTGGGCTGTAGTATCTGTTCGCAAGGTATTTACCAATTCATTTTTTATACTGTGCATTCGCATAGTAACCAGCGGAATATTATCCATTACAGGCAGGTCATTCGCTTTAAAGGTGTTTTCCACCTCAACAATTTGGTCTGGTTGTACGTCCAAGGTGATCAGGTTTGCACTCTCTGAGGTTTGGCCTACTGTTGTTTTATCGAGTAAAATATCCTTTGTAAAGTATAACGTACTGATTAAAAAGGTGCCCAAACCAATTGCTACCAATAGCACGATGGTTTGGTTATTGGGACGAAATAAATTTAGCAAACTTTGTCGTGTAGTAAATCTTGCGCCCTTTGGAAAGTAGGTTTTAACCAATTTCATGCTACTGATGGCAACACCTGCAAGCAGCCCGAAGGTTACGAGAACTCCACCGATAAAGGCTAGCGCAAATAACCAATCTTTAAGCAACCAATAGGAAAAGGCATATAAAAACAAAACAATCACGGCAATAGCACTATAACGGGCCTTTGCTGATTGTTTGGAAGTATCCCCGCTAACCCGTAGCACTTCCAATGGCGAAACATACCAAGTGCGCAATAAAGGCAACAATGCAAATAAAACCGACATCACCAAGCCTAAAAGAACGCCTATGATTAAGGGTTGTGCAGTAATGCTAATGGTTATATCAAAGGGTAAAAACTGTTTAAGAACAATTGGGAAAATTTCTTGAAGCCCCACTCCTATTACAGTTCCAATAATACCTCCTAAAATTCCTATGCCTGCAATCTGAATCAAGAAAATTAAAAAGCTTTGTTTCCTTGACGCACCAAGACATTTTAAAACTGCAATCGCCTTTATTTTTTCCTTGATATAGATATTTACCGAGATGGCAATACCTACACATCCTAGTAAGAGCGCAATAAAGGCGGTTAGGTTAAGAAATGAGCCTACATTGTCATAACGGCGTCCCAATCTGCTGCTGGTGCTGGTGTGCGTGTCCAAATCTGCGTTTTCTGCCTCGAGCATAGGTTGCAATTTTTTTTCCAGTGCCACCAGATCTGTATTTGGTTGTTTGAAGAAATACTGATATTGTTTTCGACTTCCAAACTGTAGCAATTCTGTATCGGCTATAAACCGAAAGGGAATAACCACCAAAGGTGCAACAGAATTAGAAACAGCGTTATTACCAGGAATAGCGTTTAATGCTCCAGCGATGGGCAAGGTTATTTCGCCTATTTTAATAGAATCGCCAGCTTGTAGATTGTATTGCAACATCAACGTAGCATCTACCAAAGCACCACCTAAAGCTTGATATGAAGTAGAAGCTGTAACAGGCTGTGTTTTAATTGTTCCATAAAAAGGGAAATCGCCTTGCAAGCCGCGTACACGTACTAATTTAGTGCCGTCATTTTTAGGAAAAGCGGCCATAGACACAAAGTTTACTTCCGATGCATCTGGCTTTAAAGAATCGATAATTGCTTGCGCGCGTTCATTGGGAAGCTGATCTGTATCTATAAGGAAATCGGCACCCATCAAGGATTTAGATTGACGTTGAATATTAGTGGTAAGGTTCTCACTGAACAACTGTATTGAAACCACAGCAGCAATCCCCAAGATAATGGAAGCCATAAACAGCAATAAGCGCACCCTACTGGCTTTGGCATCACGCCAAGCCATTTTAAACAGCCAAGCGGTGTTGCTATTCGATTTTAACTGAGACTTGTTCAAACTTTTACGGTTGTTTCATTCGTTAAAATCTTTCCGCCTTTTAATCTTAAGATATGCTGCGTTCTTGCGGCTAAATCTAAGTCGTGGGTAATAATCACTAGCGTAGTTCCTGCCTCTTCATTGAGGTTAAAAAGCAACTGTATCACTTTTTCGCCGGTTTCTTCGTCTAGATTCCCGGTAGGTTCATCTGCAAATAAAATAGATGGACTATTGGAAAATGCCCTTGCTACTGCCACCCGTTGCTGCTCCCCACCAGATAATTGTGATGGGTAATGGTGCACGCGATCTGCCAAGCCAACTTTTTCCAATAACTCTTTCGCTTTACTCGAAGCGTTATTGGCGCCTTGTAATTCTAATGGCACACTAACATTTTCAAGAGCTGTTAAAGTTGGCAATAATTGAAAATCCTGAAAAATAAACCCCACTTCTTCATTGCGCAGTTGCGCGCGTTCGTCCTCGCTAAGGGTGTTTAAAATATGACCACACAATTCAACCGTGCCTGCACTGGGCGTGTCCAAGCCTGCAGCTAAGCCCAATAAGGTGGTCTTTCCACTACCCGATGGGCCAACGATGGAGAACGTTTGTCCTTTTTCAACTTCAAAGGAAACATTGTGAAGAACCGTTAATTCCTTGGAACCACTTTTATAAGTTTTCTCCAGCCCGTTAATCTTTAATATCTTTGCCATTCAATTTTATATATATGTCCATTCGAGCGCAGTCGAGAAATCTTCGTCTATTCAAGCCGTTCAAGCACAGTCGAGAACTATAAGCTTGAATAACCAAAATTTGAATATAACTACCTACCTTTAATTTTAATAATAATCACAGCACTTATGCCAAACCCCAAAATTACAGAAAGCCTTTTAAATACAACACTTTGCAAATCCCGAAACCTCATAAAGTTTTGTTATTTCCTACTAGTTTTTGTGCTGATATCCTGCGGAAATGATACAAAATCAAAAGCCACTGTAGATAACGACGAAAATGCAACTACTGAAACAGAAACTACTGCAACCACTGCAAGCAAGACCATCCTATTTTTTGGTGACAGCATTACTGCCGGACTTGGCCTAGATGATATTAATGATGCTTTTCCAGGAATAATCCAAGCTAAAATTGACTCCTTGGGGCTGAATTATGAAGTTGTAAATTCTGGGGTGAGTGGGGAAACTACAGCTGGCGGCAAAAGCAGAATTGATTGGATACTAAACCAAGATATAGATATATTCGTGCTTGAACTAGGCGCAAATGATGGACTTCGCGGCGTGCCTATAGCTGAAACCAAAGCAAACCTGCAAGCAATTATAGATGCAGTAAAAGCCAAAAGCCCAAGTACAAAGATTATTTTGGCGGGGATGGAATTGCCTCCCAATATGGGTCAGGAGTATACCACTCAATTTAGAGCTATTTTCTCTGATTTGGCTTCAAATAATAGCCTTGCGTTTATTCCATTTATTTTAAAAGATGTAGGTGGTATTAAAGAATTAAATCAGAATGATGGAATACATCCTACTGCGGAGGGGCATAAGATTGTAGCTAATACTGTTTGGGAGGTACTTGCTCCCTTGCTTAATTCTAATTCGTAGCTCGTCATTGTGAAGTAGTGACCCAAGGAGGCACTGTGGAAATCTGTTTAGGTGTATTTCTATTCATGATGGCAAGTAGGTTCATGAGATTACCGCACTGCGCTCGCAATGACGGTTAAAACTTCTTTCCATTAACAAAATTTTAATATATTGCGAATCGAAAAATTAAAGCATGAAAAAAACATTACTCTTCGTCACTCTTTTCGCTTTCTTTGGTTACAAAGCAACCGCTCAAGTGGGCTTTCAGCCTCATACAATAATTGATCAAGGTAGCACGAATGGCCCTAGCGCCGTTTTCGCCGCCGATCTTAATGGTGATGGGCATTTAGATCTTGTTTCCACTTCGGAACATGATAATAAGATTGCTTGGTATAAAAATGATGGGGCTGGCAATTTGGGAACACAGCAAATTATATCTTTAGATATTGAGGCTCCTAAGTTTGCTAACGCAGTTGATATTGATAACGACGGGAATATAGATCTATTAGTTTCTTCAGCCGAAAACAGTAAAGTAGTTTGGTTTCGTAATAATGGGACTGCAAATTTTGGAACTCCAAGATTAATTACTGATAATGTTGATGGGATTTCCAATTCCATAGCAGCAGATATTGATGGCGATGGCGATTTGGATGTAGTGGCTACCTCTGCCAATGACAACAAAATCGCTTGGTTTGAGAATACAAATGGACAGGGCATTTTCGGGCCCGAGCATATACTCTCCACCGACTTTGATAGAGCAATAAATATTACTACGTTCGATCTTGATGGCGATGGTGACCTAGATTTAATCGCTTCATCCATATATGCAGATAAAATGGTTTGGTTTGAAAATATTGATGGACAAGGTACCTTCAGCACAGAACAGATTATTGTAGAAAACGTTCCAAATATTTATTCACTATACGGCTTTGATATTGATGCTGACGGTGATAAGGATATTCTTGTAAGCGGGGGAAGCAATGATGGTATTATAGTATATGAAAATCTAAACGGTCAGGGTAATTTTTCAGCTCCCCAGACAATTAGTTCAGATACGGTTTATAAATTTTTAATTGAAGATTTTGATCACGATGGTGATTTAGACATTGTGGCGAATACCGATAACGAAATTGGTTGGTATGAAAATCTTAACGGCCAAGGAAACTTTGCAAATAAACAGTTGGTTATTTCAGCGAAGGCTCTAATAAATATGGCAGACATTAATGAAGATGGGGCTTTCGATATTATTACTGCCTACGGCGACAAAATTGCTTGGTACCCAAGTTTAAGCCAAGGAAATTATGGAAATGAAATTGTTATGAGTATTGTTGATGGCGTTCAAGGCTCCTATAGTGTTCAGGCGGCTGATTTTGATGGGGATGGTAATATTGATGTGGTTTCGGCAAATTCACACGCAGCAAACATCACCTGGTTTAAAAATATAAATGGACAGGGAAGTTATAGCTCCCCAAGAATTGTAGGGGAAACACTATATTCGGTACAATCTGTTTTTGCAGCCGATCTTGATGGCGATGGAGATATGGATATATTGTCTTCTTCAAATGTTGACGATCAAGCTACTTGGTATAAAAATATTGATGGGCAGGGCAATTTTGTAGAACAACAATCCTTTTCCAATGAGCTTGAAGGTTCCATGGTTGTTCATGCTGATGATGTGGATGCCGATGGCGATATGGACGTGATTGTTTTTGATTTTCATTTAGGAATAGTATGGTTTGAAAATCTAAATAGACAGGGCTCTTTTGGACCTGCCCAAACCATAGAGGAAATGTTTGGTTATACAGAATCTATCTATACGGTAGATTTAGACGGTGATGGAGATAAGGATGTAATTGTAGCAGGCTATAGTGATGATGTATTCGCATGGTATGAAAATCTTGACGGTCAAGGAAATTTTAGCACACAACATATTATTGATGATACGTTGTCCACAGCAATAGGTATTTATTATACTGACATTGACGGTGACGGCGATATGGATATACTAGGGGCTATTTTAGGTGATGACATGGTAGTATGGTATGAAAACACAGATGGGGCAGGAACTTTTGGCCCTCGAAATGTTATTACCGATTCCTGTCTCTCTCCGTGGCTAATAAGAACAATGGATGCTGATCAAGATGGTGATATGGATGTAATCGTTGCTGATTATAGTGCTGATACCGTTTCGTGGTATGAAAACACCAATGGTTTGGGAACCTTTGGCTCACAACAGATTATTGATATAAAAATGAATGGTGTTCAGGGAATGACTGTAGCAGATGTTAATAATGATGGAACTCCAGATCTATTTGCAAGCACTTACTTAGGAGATAATCTGAAATGGTATGAAAATTTCGGACGTTTGGGTAACGATATTTTAGGTAAGGTAACTCTCGATTTGGACAGCAACGGGTGCACAAGCAATGATGCTCCGATGAAACAAGTTATGCTTGTGACCGATAACGGTACACATAGCTTTGCAACTTTCACCCAGCCTACCGGAGAATATCAACTTTATACCAATGAAGGTACTTTTACTACTGCGCTAGATTCTGAATTGCCCAACTATTACTCTCCTAACCCCTCCTTTCATACATCAACATTCGTGGGTCAGAACAACAGCGACACAGGTGATTTTTGTGTGGAACCCACAGCGGTTATAAATGATTTAAATATTAGTTTCTATCCTTTAAGCGATGCGCGTCCTGGATTCGAGGCTGAATACCAAATTGTATTCAACAATGTGGGAACTACAGTGCTAAATGGAGCTACAACAATTAATTTTGATGATGTACGTCTTGACTTTTTAACGGCAAGTGAACCAGTAAGCTCACAAACTAACAATACGATAACTTTTGACTATACAAATTTCAAACCTTTTGAAACAAGAAGTATAGATGTAAGTTTTCAAGTAGCTACACCCCCAACCACACAGATTAACGATATACTGGTTTATAATGCAACAATAACTCCCTTGAGCGGTGATTTAACTGAAGCCGATAACACATTCATTTTGGAACAAACTGTTATTGGTTCTATTGACCCAAACGATATTCAGGTGCTTGAAGGACAAAGTATTTTTATAGATGAAGCCGATGAGTATTTGCACTACATTATCCGTTTTCAAAATACGGGAACGGCCTCGGCAATTAATGTTAGCGTAAGCAATAAACTTGACCAAAACCTGAATTGGAATAGCTTGCAAATTGAACGTATTAGCCATACCAACAGGGTTGAAATTACGGATGGCAATCAAGTGGAATTCATTTTCAACAATATTAACCTACCGGATTCTATTAGCAATGAGCCCGGATCTCACGGCTATATCCAATACAAGATAAAACCGAAAAGTAGTATAGCAGTAGGTGATATTATGCAGAACAGTGCTGCCATTTTCTTCGACTTTAATCCGCCAGTAATTACTAATACTGTTATTACAACTGTAATTGATAATTTAGGCGTGGAAGAGAATGCAACAAATTCTATTTCGCTTTACCCTATTCCTACTAATGATATCTTGAACATAAAAAGCACAGTACCTATAGTAAGTGCGAAGGTGTTTAATAATTTGGGGCAATTGCTTTTTTCAATAACAAATCCAAAAGGTGTTCAATTTCTAAATATTGAGCAACTTACTACGGGAATGTATTTTGTGAAGTTGATTGATATAGAGCAGAATAGTAGTACTAAGAAATTTATAAAGCAGGAGTAAAAGAGCTTTTTCTCTGGCGGGTGTTAAAATAGAAAAAGCAACATCACGCACCTATGTCGTTTGTAGGCAGTATCTTTGCCATTATTAGCAGAAATAGTACACTGAGACCACATCTATAAAATTTTTATGCCCTTTAAAAAACTACATCCCGATATCCTAGAGAAGCTAGCGGCTTTAGAAATAACAACCCCTACTCCTTTTCAAAGTGAGAGCATTCCCATAATAAAAAGTGGTGCAAATGTGTATTGCATAGCGCCAAAAGACAGTGGAAAAACTACCACGCTTATCATTACCACTTTGCAAAAATTGAAATGTAAGGAAGTTGGAAATGCCCCAAGAGCGGTAGTTCTTGTAGAAAATAAGGAAATAGCCATGCAATTATATGATGCTTTTTTATTTTATACAAAACATACTTCGTTACGAGTTTATGTTGGGTATGAAGAGCTTCATATTGATGTGCAAAAATCGGAAATCGCGATGGGTGTTGATATTCTTATTTCTACGCCAAAGAGTATGAACAAGCTGTTTTTAACCAATGGGGTTAGTATCGCTGATTTAAAGATATTCAGTATAGACGACGCAGAATTTTTAGTTCAAAAATCTACTTATGAAGCAATTATGTCCATTACCCAAAGTATTCAAAAATGCCAGTATGTATTGTATTCTGAGAAAATGCATCCAATGTTAAAGCGGTTTGAGGATTATTTTATGTCATATTCTAAAGTAGTGAGTATTGGGTAATGAGTATTGAGTATTGAGTATTTAATTTTGCTAATGGTTAACTGTTAATTGTAAAGATGATTCCTAAACTACATTATATATCACAGGGAGGTTCTGCTAAGGAGCATTTGGATAACATCCAACAAGCTTGTAACTCTGGTGTTGAGTTGGTGCAGTTGCGGTTAAAAGGCGTTTCGGAAAAGAAAATTTTAAAATTTGCGCATCAAGCTCGGGAAATTACTTCGCATTTTCAAACAAGATTGATCATTAACGACCATTATAAAATTGCAAAAGAAGTTAAGGCAGATGGGGTGCAATTAGGAAAAACGGACACCTCCCCTCCTATTGCCAGAAAACATTTATATACCTGGCAAATTATTGGCGGCACAGCAAATACGCTTCAAGATTGCGAAACATTGATTGAAAAAGAAGTTGATTATATTAGTTTAGGCCCGTTTCGGTTTACGGAGACCAAAGAAAATTTACCGGCAGTTTTAGGTTTAAACGGTTATACCACAATTATAGAAACTCTAAATACAAAGACACCAATTCTTGGTGTTGGCGGCATAACAACGGAAGATGTTAATGCTATTTTAGAAACTGGAATTTCTGGAATTGCCGTTTCGGGAGCAATTACGCGCGATTTTAATTCGATACAGATTTTTAACGAATTATTAAAAGCATCCTCCACCGACGAAAAACGGTATACATTTGAATAGATAGTTGGATTGCTAGATTATTAGATTTTTGGATTGTTGAAAGTCAAAATAGAAATGAATAGCGTCTGATTTTGAATTAATAAATCACTACTATGAAATTAAACTTATTGTCTTGTGATGCCTAAAGGCCAGATAAAAGAGCCATTGCGAAATGTATTTCTGAGATTTCATCAAACGTAAATGACTCCCTGGCGAATGAACTTACAGAGATTCTTTTGGAAGGCGATGCCGTGGAAATTGAAGTGAAAGACAAAGACACTGCTTCTGCCTTAAGAGCTTTGCGGAAACTGTCTATTGACTACGAAATTGAAGAATAAATGAATGTATTTTCAGTAATTAAGAATTTCAAAAACACTTTCAGATGATTTACAGACTTATACTATTCTTAATCTTAAACTTTGCCGCCATTGGCCTTGGCAGTGTGTTGGCAGGAAAAGGTCCCAGATCTGAATGGTATGCCACTATTAACAAAGCGCCTTGGACTCCGCCAGGTTGGGTTTTTGGATTATCGTGGACTGTGATAATGATCTGTTTTAGTATTTATCTAGCCTATTTATGGCCGTTGGTGGACAACAAAAAACTCCTTATTGGCGTATTGATCCTTCATTATATATTGAACCTTGCATGGAACCCTACATTTTTCCAGTATCACCAAGTTCTCGCCGGACTATTTGTAATAACAGCGCTTACTCTTTTAATAGCATTTTTCGCCTTTTTCTACTGGCCACAATTACAACTTAAATCGCTGTTAATAGCACCCTATCTCATTTGGTTGGTGATTGCTACATCGCTAAATGCTTATATTCTTTTGAAAAACTAATTAGGCTTTAGGCTGTTGGGTTTTGGATTAATGTGAATTTGTGAATAGGTGAAGTCTTAAAACATCATTGCGAGGCCTATAGGCAGTGGCAAATCTATGATTCAACGGAGTTAATCTGTAAATTTAAGTTTCTTTTATAATTAGTACTACAAGTCGGTAGAATTGCTTCACTTCCCCAGGATCAGCAAAGAATTAATCCATTCTCGGGACAACCATTTTTAAGAAAGTTGCGTCTTTATATATAAGAAGAACACGCTTTACTAATTAACCAATTAAATATCTAAAAATGTTAGAAAACCCAAAAGTAAACATCAAAGTAAAACTTGCGGCATTGTGGGCTTCCACTACCTTCTGCTATTTATACGGAGACTATTTCCAGCTTTATACACCAGACAAAGTAAACAGTTTAATTACAGGGGAAAACGTTTTAGGCAGTCCCATCAATTTATTAATAGCAGCTGTAATGTTAGCAATCCCCTCAGTGATGGTAGCGGCATCAATTATACTTAAACCAAACTTAAACAGAGTTCTCAATATCATATTTGGAACACTGTTTACGCTAATGATGTTATTTATAGCAGTAAATTCATTGACCGCTTGGTACAGCTTTTACGCTTTTTTAGCAATTTTAGAAAGTATCCTTACATTCTTAATTGTTTGGTATGCGTTTAAATGGCCAAGAGAACAGCAACTTTAAATTATATAATCATGACGGAAAGAAACAAAATAGCTAGAGGCGCTGGAATGCTTTATTTAGTACTAATTATATGTGGTATAATTAGCCTTGCCTATATTCCTTCCCAATTAATAGTTCGGGAAAATGTAGCAAAAACACTTGAAAACATTACAAATTCTGAATTGTTGTTTCGTTGGGGAATTGTATGCAGCATTGTTACTTTTTTGATATACATACTTTTGCCATTGGCTTTATACAAACTCTTACACCAAGTAAATAAAGTTCACGCCAGCCTTATGGTAATTTTTGCATTGGTAAGCGTGCCTATTTTCTTTGTAAATATCTTAAACAAGTTCTCCATTTTAAACCTAATCAATAAGCCAGCCTATTTGGCACAAATGGGACAAGCCAGACTTGAAACCCAAGTAATGCTCCATCTTGACAGTTATAACAGCGGAATTGAAATCTCACAAATTTTCTGGGGGCTTTGGCTATTCCCTTTTGGATATTTAGTATATAAATCGGATTTCCTTCCCAAACTTTTAGGAGTCTTTTTAATGGCTGGTTGTTTTGGATATTTGATAACTTTTTTTGGAGGATTTCTATATTCAGGATTCGATAAAACTATTTTAGCTGACATTGTTGGATATCCCGCTCCTATTGGAGAAATTGGAATCTGTTTGTGGCTTTTAATAATGGGGACTAATAAAGGCCTTCGCAATAATCGAGAAGTTGGTGAATTTAATTTTGAGAAATGAGTGTTGGAATTTTGGAAGTACGAAATACGAACTACGAGCGACGAGATTTTGAATTATGAAAATGCTACTCTCTGCAACAATAGTTCTATTAGCTCTCTATCATTGTATTTGTAATGATCCTTTATGTGAAGGATTTTGATTTTGTGGTGAAATACGGAACCAAATTCTGTCCGAATGGCTTCTGAGTGCTTGGTTTCCATAACGTAGATGATATTTGCGGCTTGCAATTGCTCGCGCTGCATAAAGTTAGTGCCGAGCTTTTGGCCGGTGGTCTTGTTGGTACCTGCGGAACTGAATGCTATATCATTATATCTTTCTGCAAATAGGTCCTCTGCGGTTTTGGAGCGGTCTTTATTGGCGGAGCAGATGAAGAGGATATTTTTTATTTGGGAGGTTACATTGGTCATCAACAGCTAAAATATTGTTTTTATAGGGCTTTATTTTTCAATAGGATTCGGAAACAAGTGTGAAAAGCCCGCACTAGCAGGGGTTTTTATAGTTTAGGCTCATACTATAACGATATGCATTTGCGGAATCGAAGTCAAGAAACTATCGTGCCGTGTGATGCAATCGCTCGAGATATAGATATAACAGTTTCATTGTTTTCAGTTGTTTATTTTAAAATAAACTCCAATGCTTTTTCTAAAAATTCATCTTTCCCTAACTTAATCCCATCAATAGATTTATTGACGTATATATCTGGCAATACACCTATGGCATGATGTTGAGAGCCATTGTGCTTTACCACCTTCATTCCTGTCCAACTAACCACGTAATTTCCTGTTAGTGTAAACGGATTTATATTGCCATTTGTGCCTGCAGTTGGTTGCCCTACTATGGTTGCTAAATTATATCCCTCAATAAAACTCATATAGCTTTCCGCGTAACTTATTGAACTACCATCAATAATAAAGACAATTTTTTTATCTCCCAAATAGGGTTTTTTCGCTTGCAATTCCCAACCACTACTCTCATATCCTATTATTTTTTCGTGATCTGGGTATATATTTTTAGGGACTTTCATCCAAGTTTTAGAAGTATCTTTTTCCTTCAATAGATGTGAAATAAAACCATGGTTATTGTTAGGATAACCCCTTAAATCGCAAATAATACCCTTTGCTTGTTGTAATTCTGGTAATAAGTCAGTAATGGTATCCATTTCAATCTTATCGAGATTAAGGTAATATATATTATCATCTAGAAGCTTATAGTTATTTTCTTGTATAGCTATATCATTATCAGCATAATCATATTCTCTATCACGGTTTAATACTATATTTTTAGAATCTACTTCTATAATTAGTTGTTCATCTTTTTTACCAAAAAGACTCATAGTTTGCGCTCTATAGTTTAACCATCCCTTAGTGGAAGCCGATATTCTAGAGTTAATTTCTTTAAAATAACTTTCTGAAGATTGGCTGTTCACTTTGGTTACCACATCTCCAATTTTTATCCCCAAATCTGGTTCTTTTATTCTGGTAATAACCAACTTGCCTTCAATCCACTCCCATTTAATAGGCGGAACATACACATCAGCATTAGAAACACTAACATATATATGTCCATCTTTTAATGGTGCGGTAAATTTCTGTAAAGTCACAAGGTGATCATATTCCGTTAAATCATTTAAACTTCTTTCTAAAGCGGTTTCTAACTCCATATCCCAGTTCACATCAACTTCATTAAAGTATGGGTAAAAATGTTGAAAAACATTATATGTATTTATAACGTTGCCTAAGCGAATGGATACATTGCTTGGGCTTTCATCCACATTTCTTAAACTGTCCTGTAATGAAATTAAGTTTTCACTTTTAGGGTACGTATTTTCATTATTGCCGTATAAATTTAAAGGTATCTGACAAAAAACACCAGCGCCAATTTCTTTTTCTATAAGCTCTCCAAATTTTGGAAAGCTATCAAAAATGGGGTTTCCTATTACTTTCTTATCTTTTACATCATAAGCTATAACTGCACAGTTTTTACCTTCTTTGCTATCAGTATTTGATATAGTGTATGAATAACCCTCACTGTTCCCTATCCATTCTGATTCATTATTTTTTACCCCAATAGTGTTCGCTTCAAAATCACTGTTCTTAATTGGTATTTCTACCCATTCATTATTCTCTTTATAATAGATATGTACATCATCTAAAAACAATGTTCCTTTACCTTTTATAAAACTACCTATAAACAGCCCTGAAGCAGCGTCATCTATTTTTCCAATAATTTCATATTGTTTCCATTCATTACTTTTAATAGGATTGTTATTCATATTTTCAAAAAAGCCTAGCGTTTTATCAGCCTTATCAACTCTTAACCACAGATGGCCTGTACCTTTTGAGTCCCCTTTCAGTTTTGCCCAACCCGTATATTTAATCTCCTTTCCTTTATATTTTTCAGGGTCTATAGAAACCACGAGGTTACCAAAAGCACTTAAATCTGCTACTTCATTTAATCTATTTACCCTAACACTTTTATAAACACCATCCTGATAATTCATATCTTTTGAAACGCCTTGGTGCTGCCAATAAGATGGCTTATAACCTTTCGTATTACTTGGTGTAATTGTACTAATATCATAGTCCATTTTTGTATTAGAAAATGCAACACTAGGAGCAATAGGTTTAAATAAATTGTTTAGTGTAGCTATTACCTCCGCTGTACTATTGCATTTTAAAATCTCATTCGCTCCAAAGGCTGCAAAACTATTCCAATCAATTTGTGAAGCTTCATCACTAGGGTGAAAGTATTTTACATAACCGTAGGCTTTAGCAAAAGTTTTTAAATGGTCTACTTTCGTTTGTTGCGGTGTACAAGAAGCACTAATAAAAAAGATAGCGCATACTATTGAAATAGTTCTTTTCATAATTTTAAATTTGTAGCTACAGATATTTAACATATCAATGGTCTATATAAAGTGTAAGCACCACACTTTTATTCGGTAATCCTCCCAAATATAAAACAAATCCCCCACCCAACTTTACTGGAAACCGTATCCCATAAAAATACTAAAACACATAAATAACAATGTCTAGGAACGAAGAATAATGAATAATTATGGGGATAGATTGTTGTTGAGACTAATAGGTTTATAGGAAAATGGCAAACGGCCGGAATGGAGATGGAAACAAATTTTAAATCTAAGAACTTCAGAAAAACACCATTAATTCTACTCTAAATATCCAAAAATCTAACAATCCAAAACAACCTTCAGCTCCTCTCCCAAAACATTCAATATCTCATCCATTACAAGCCTTTTTTCTTCAGCTACTCTGCTTAAACCATGATGAAATCTGCTATTGTAATCAACCTCCTTAAAAAAAGTATCCCCACTCAGCTTCTGCTTCTTTCTGTAAAAAAACAAAAGCACGTTCGAAGAAGGGTCGAAGAAAGGTGGTTGAAAAAATTTTGTTATGGCTATTTAAAGTTGTGCTATGCTGTCTTTCCTTTTTCTCTTATTTCACTCAAAATGCAAATGAAATTCTTAATTTTTTATTAACAAAATTTTAATATATTGCGAACAAAAAAATTGAAGTCAAAAATTCCCATATCGATTTTATGAAAAAAATTTACTTTCTCACACTTTGCTTACTGGTTGCCCATTTTGGATACTCTCAGTTAAACGGAAGCTATGTTATTGGGAGTGCTCCTTCTGACTATATCACCATCACAAATGCAGTGACAGACCTTACCACCGTTGGAATTTCCGGACCTGTGGTATTCAATATTAAGGATGGCACCTATACGGAACAAAATATAAATATTACCGCCATTCCTGGCACTTCTGCCGCTAATACCGTAACCTTTCAGTCGGAAAGTTTAAATGCCGAAAGTGTTACCGTAGAAGGCAACAAAATATTCGTGGTGCGCGATGGTGCCCAGTATATTACATTTAAGCATCTTAAACTTGACACCTATACAAATTCCAATCAATTTAGACGGGCATTTGATGTTTTAGGGCCTACAACCTCACATATAACCATTTCGCATTGTAAATTTGTGGGAGGGTCATCATCTCTGACTTCAGAAACGTTCAACGGCAATGAAACCAACAGATTTACACATTCCTTTATATTGATATCAAGCCCTTCCAATCTAACAATTTCCAATAACGATTTTGGCACCATTGGCGCAGTTATCTTTAAACAAGGCCTTACTAACCAAGGCTTTGCAAACACTGTAACTATTGCAAACAATATCTTTTCCGGAACAATGATTACTCCACTTCACCTGAAACGCGTGAATGATCTAACATTTCATAATAACACCTATACGGGAAATGTAAAATACCGAACGCTACACACAACCATTCTATCTGGCACTACCACCATAAGTGGCAACAAAATGTACACTACCAATTCAGAATATCCCGGCCCTAGTGGCTACACCACCTATATCAACAATTCCTCCGTGGAGGCTGGAAATTTGATTTTCAAAAATAATTTTCTATCGCAAATGGCAAGTTTGGCAACGTCAGATTTTGACAATATAACTATCGCCAATAATTCCTTTGCTTCCAACAGCAGCCATTGTTTGGGGGTTTTTGGCGATACAAAACTGGTGAGCATTAATCTTCAAAATAACATTTTCCACACCGATCTTGAATCGCCTAATTTACTAGTGGGGCAAAACTTGGATTTGAATAAACTAACCGCAAACCACAATGCCTTCAGCAAGGAAAAAGATGCCATTGTATATTCGGAAAATAGCTATACCTGGGAATATTTTGACCTACAGGATTGGAAAAGCTTTTCAGGAAAGGAAGCTAATAGCAAAGTAGTTAGGGATGTTTATAACTCCACCTCCGATTTTCATACCCCAAATGCTTTTCTCTTGGATGGAGCAGGGGTACCCATTGCCGAAGTAACTCTTGATATTGATGGTGAAAACAGAAATCCTTCAACCCCCGATATTGGTGCCGATGAATTTACCCTGGATTCCAATACCTATTTAGATCTTGAGCTGGTGGAAATTGTTTCCCCCACCACGGCCCCGTGTGATAATTCTGATGCCGTTCTGGCCTTAAAAAATAATAGTGCCACCACTATTACAAACTTCGAAATAGAATGTGCCATCAATGGAAACCGCGGCAATATTGCCAGTTACAATATCAATATTCCCTCCAATGAAACAGTGTTGGTGAATGTGACAAACTGTAACATCATGGGTAATACGAATTATGCCCATATCGAATTCTTCGTGAGCAATCCCAATGGGCAGTTGGACAATAATTATAGTAACGACCATAAGTCAATCCTAAACATTTTTCAATTGGAGGAATTTCCCATCTTGACTGAAAATAGTGATTGCGAAACCGCTACAAACCTTATTGTACCTTTTATGCAGGACACCACCTTATTGTGGTCCACTGGGGAAACCACAAATCTAATAACCGTGGACCAGTTGGGCACCTACACCGTTACCGTCACTGGGCCGCAGGGATGTGAGGTTACTAACTCAATTACACTCGACTAATTATGAAATATCTAATTTTCACTCTCGTTTCCCTAATTTCCCTTGTAAGTTTCGCTCAGGCGCCTTGTGATATATTATTTGATTCCTTGGAAACTACGGATGGTATTTTTATAAGTGCCGAGGTTGCCGATGCCACCCCTAACATACCAGTTATTTCAAAAATAGATTTAACCGGCGAAGAAGTATGGCGTATTGAGGATGATATTGATGGCTATACTCACTTAAGTTATATTGAACTTTTTGAATTTTCTGATGGATTTTTATACGCTCTGCTAACCATCCCACAGACGCATCAAAATAGCTCGCCTAACAAAAAAATTTTGAAAATTGATCCGGGAGCAGGAACTATTTTATGGGAAACCCAAATTTATGTCTCCGATCGGGATTCTCCGGCCGGGTTGATAGATTATGATAGCGAAAGACTCCTTTTTTATAATCCGAAAAGAGATACCAATGGCGGAACCATTTCAGGTTGGGAAGTTATTATGCTAGAAAAATTGAGTGGTGATGCCGATTTAATTTATGAATCCAACCAAACCTTAAGTTCCCTGAAAATGGTGAAGGATTCCAAAGGCAATATGTATCATTCCTTCATTAGACGTGATAATGCAGACAGCCCCTACCGCACCTCTTTGCGAAAGGTGAATGGCCTCGATTTTAAAAATGTTATTTGGGAAAATGATTATTACCATTTGGAAAATGGTGTGGCCTCCTTGGAGGAAATGAGTAATTTATATATTAATAATTTGGATGAGATTTATGCTTTTAGTATCAATTCAAATACTACCGATCTTTTTAAAATAAACAGCATTGACGGCAGTGAAACTTGGTCTATCAATAACGTGGGCTATGAAGAACGGGTATCCGATTTTCATTTTCGCAACAACAGTATGTATTTTAGCTTAGCCCATCTTTTGGTTGGGGGTAATTCTACCTATTTCCATATCGTAAAAGTCAATCTTCAAAATGCCACTATTGAATGGTCCAGCAATTTGCATATGACGGTTGTTGGGCAGAGTACACCTAATACAGGCGATAAGGAAGCAATCCTATCCTTCGATTTTGATTGTGACGGCAACATATTTGCAACCGGATATTATGGCGATGCAAATTACGGTCCCGGCGCTTGGGGCATTATGAAAATTAATGGCCAGGATGGAACCAAAATGAATGACCTAACGGTTACCTATGATACTGAATTTATTGATGAGGAAAGTTCTGGTTTAAAAGCATTTGTAATCAACAACACCCCCATCTTTTTAGGCAATATTGAATACGAGCCATTAAAAAGCACCCGTGCCTTCGTAACAACCAATACGGATATAACGCAAATAGAAAGTCTGGTAGATTTATGCGGCCTTGCTCCCGATAGTTTTCCAACTGCTGTGTGCACAGATTTTACCGGGGTTTTAAATGCAAACGGAGAATTCACATTGACCCCTGCCAATATTGATAACGGCTCTTACGACCTTCAAGGAGATATAACCCTGAGTATAGATATAACTGACTTTACTTGCGATGATTTAGGCGAAACAGAAGTTACCCTCACCGTAACGGACAGCATTGGCCAAGTGTCCACCTGTACCGCTATTGTTACTATAGTAGATGACCAAGCACCAACTATAACAAACTGCCCAACAGCCCCTATTATGGAGTTCGTCCCAATGGGAGAATCATTTACCATTCCAGATTATGTGGCAACCCTTGGCTTGTCGATAGCGGATAATTGCAATTCATCTTTCTCTGGGCAAACGCCAACAATAGGAACAGTGGTTGGCCCCGGCACAACCACTGTTGAAATAATAGGTGTTGATACTGCCGGAAATGAAGTTACCTGCACCTTTGATTTATTAGTGGAAGAAATTCTGGGAGTTGAAGAAAACAATCTAAAGAATAGTCTTATGTTTTATCCCAACCCTACAAATGGCCGATTGGTATTAGTTAATACAAATAGCATTGTGTTAGTGTCTGCGGAAATTATGAATAATAATGGAAGTGTTATCAAAAAAATAGACCTTACGGATGAAAGTCCAACAACTGAAATATCATTGGAAAATTTCGCTTCTGGGGTATATTACATAAGAGTTAATTCCACTAATGCATTTTATATTAAAAAGATTATAAAGAAATAATTTTTCCTTAAATATCATTGCAACAATTGTGATCCGGCCACCCTTCAACGCTAAAAAACTTCGAAGGTTAAGCCATATCATCTTGCAATTATAGACTGTAGTTTCGTTTATATTTTAACTGAGGGGAAGGAGCATTGATTACAAGTCACTTATAAATCATAGCTATAATCACCGCCGTGTTCGAGTGAATCTCAAAAAAGTGCAGCGTCTTTGAAATTTGCCTGTGCTGAGCCTGCCTGTCCTGAGCCTATCGAAGGGTCGAAGTGTATCGAGGACACCAATGTCGGGCCCCTCGATACAGCCTCCTAGCGTCGGCCACTCAGGGACCTGCATTCCGAGAAATAAAAGTACAAATGATCACGGTGTCCGAGTGAATTCCAAAGAGCACAGCGAAATGGAATTAGTAACGAGACCACAACCGCAAAAACAGCTTTCCTATTAACAAAATTTTAATATATTGCGACGCTAAAATAATTGAATGAAAAAGACTTTACTCTTTATTAGCTTACTTGTAGGTGTTTTTATTAAAACAATTGCACAAGTAGGCTTTCAACCCCATACCATAATTGAACAGGGAAGTACCAATGGTCCTAATTCTGCTTTTGCAGCCGACTTAGATGGGGATGGTCATTTGGATATGGTTTCGACCTCTCAACATGATAATAAAATTGCTTGGTACAAAAATGATGGGGCTGGCAATTTAGGTACGCAGCAAATAATATCCTTTGATGTTCAAGCTCCGAAGTTTGCCAGTGCTGTTGATCTTGACAACGATGGCAATATAGACCTTTTGGTTTCCTCTGCCGAAAACAGTAAAGTGGTGTGGTTTCGCAATGATGGTGCTGCCCACTTTGGAACTCCAAGGTTAATCACCGATAATGTTGAGGGAATTTCAAATTCCCTTGCAGCAGACATTGACGGCGATGGCGATTTAGATGTAGTTGCCACCTCTTCCAATGAGAACAAGATTGCTTGGTTTGAGAATACAAATGGACAGGGCGTTTTTGGACCTGAAAATATAATAACTGTAAATATTGACAGAGCAATATATATAACCTTATCTGACCTGGATGGAGATGACGATTTAGATTTGGTTGTAGCCACACTATATGACAGCAAAACTGTTTGGTTTGAAAACTTAGATGGGCAAGGAACTTTTGGTCCGGAAATCCTGATTGATGACGAACTTTTCAACACGTATTCATTATACGGTTTTGATATTGATGCGGATGGTGATAATGATTTAATCACTAGTAACTCACAAACCAATGGATTTATGTTTTACGAAAACAGTAATGGGCAAGGAAATTTTTCAGCACCCCAATCAATTAATGCCGATGATGTACGCGGTTTTCTCCTGGAAGATTTTGACTATGATGGTGATTTGGATATTGTAGCGACTATCGGAAATGAAATTGGTTGGTATGAAAACCTAAACGGTCAGGGAAACTTTGCTTCCAAACAACCTCTTATTGCTACAAAAAATCTTGCACATGTAGCAGATATCAATTCCGATGGGGCTTTCGATATTCTTACCATTACCTATGGCGACAAAATTTCTTGGTATCCAAGTACCGGTCAGGGTATCTATAGCCCTGAAGTTGTTATGAGTGTTATTGACGGTGTACAAGGTTCCTATAGCATTGAGGCAGCCGATTTTGATGGGGATGGAAATATTGATATTGTCTCGGCAAATTCTGAAGTAGGAACGATTACTTGGTTTAAGAATTTAGATGGTCAGGGCAATTTTAGCTCCTCAAGAATGGTTGCAGAAAACCTATCCTATGTGCAATCCGTTTTTGCAGCCGATCTTGATGGCGATGGCAATATGGATGTTTTATCATCTTCAAATGATGATGATAAGGCTACTTGGTTTAAAAATATAGATGGGCAGGGTAACTTTGTGGAACAACAGCCCTTTTCTGTAGATCTTGATGACTCAATGGTTGTGCACGCTGCCGATTTAGATGCCGACGGAGATATGGACGTGATTGTTTTCGACTTTAATTTGGGAATAGTGTGGTTTGAGAATTTAAATGGATTGGGCACTTTTGGCCCAGCGCAAACAGTTGAAGAAAATATAGGTTACACAGAATCCATCCACACCGTTGATTTAGACGGTGATGGTGATAAGGATATTATTGTTGCCGCGTATGGCAGTCAATTATTGGCATGGTACGAAAATATGGATGGCCAAGGAAATTTTGGCCCACAGAATATAATTGATAATGAACCTTTAAATGCAATAGACATTTATTATTCTGATTTGGACGGGGATGGGGATATGGATATTCTGAGCACTTCAATTTTATATAGTAGCGTTATATGGTATGAAAATCTAGATGGCAATGGATCGTTTGGATCACGAAATGTAATATCATCCAATTGTTTATCACCCTGGCTAATCAGAACCATGGATGCCGACCAAGATGGTGATATGGATGTGTTTGTGGGCGATTATAGCGCTGATACTATTTCTTGGTATGAAAATACCAATGGTTTGGCCACCTTTGGCCCGCAACAAATCATTGATTTAAAGATGAATGGCACCCAAGGAATAGCTATCGCAGATGTAAATAACGATGGAACTCCAGACCTATTTGCAAGCTCCTATTTGGGAGATAACCTAAAATGGTATGAAAACTTCGGTCGCTTGGGTAATGATATTTCGGGTTCCGTAACACTAGATTTAGATAGTAATGGATGCACTAGCAATGATGAACCAATGAGGCAGCTTATGGTTGTTACCGATAACGGCTCCCAAAGCTTTGCAACCTTTACCCAACCCAATGGTGAGTATCAGCTTTATACCAATGAAGGCACATTTACTACTACCTTAGATTCTGAATTACCTAATTACTACGCTCCTAATCCCCCGTTTCATATATCAACATTTGTGGGTCAGAATAACAGCGACACAGGTGATTTTTGTGTGGAACCGACTGCTACCATTAACGATCTTAATATTGCTTTCTATCCCCTTGGCGATGCACGTCCGGGTTTTGAAGCGGATTACCAAATTGTATTCAACAATGTGGGAACGACAGTTCTGGATGGAACGGTGACCCTTAGTTTTGATGAAGTGCGCCTGGATTTCCTGAGCGCCAGTGAGCCTGTAGGCTCACAAACCACCAATACGGTAACTTTTGATTATACCAACTTTAAGCCTTTTGAGACAAGAAGCATTGATGTAAGTTTTCAAATTGCCACACCCCCCACTACGCAAAACGGTGATCTATTGATTTTTAATGCTACCATAGATCCCGTAAGTGGTGATTTTACGGAAGCGGATAATACCTTTTCCTTAAATCAGACTGTTGTTGGGTCCGTTGATCCGAATGATATTTTGGTTCTCGAGGGTCAAAGCATCTTTTTTGAAGAAGCCGATGAATATTTGCACTACATCATCCGTTTTCAAAATACAGGAACAGCCTCAGCAATTAATGTAAGCGTGAGTAATGAGCTTGATGCAAATTTTGACTGGTCTACTTTACAGATTGAAAGAATAAGCCACAATAACCGGGTTGAGATTACCGATGGCAATCGAGTGGAATTTATTTTCAACAACATTAACCTGCCTGATTCTACAAGCAATGAAGCTGGATCTCACGGGTATATACAATACATGATTAAGCCGAAAAGTACTATTGCAGTAGGCGACTTTATGCTTAACAGTGCCGCTATTTTCTTCGACTTTAATCCGCCAGTAATTACAAATACCGTTATCACCACCGTAATTGATAATTTGGGTGTGGAGGAAAATGCTACAAATTCCATTGTACTTTACCCTGTACCTACCAGCGACATCTTGAACATAAAGAGTGCGGTACCAATAGTTGATGCGAAGGCGTTTAATAATTTGGGACAATTACTATTTACCGTAGAAAACTCGAAAGGTATTGAACAACTAAATATTGAACAGCTTAGTGCTGGAATGTATTTTGTAAGGTTGATGGATTTAGAACAGAATAGTATCAGTAAGAAGTTTATAAAACAAGAATAATTAATATTTCCTTCCATAACTAGCTTCCAAAAGATTATCTATATTGTTATACATTCAGAGATAAAGCAATACCCCCGGGGTGCCAGAGTGAATTTGAAGTAACGATAGCAGATTCGAATTTGCCTTTGCTGAGCCAGCCTGTCCTGAGCTTTTCGAAGGGTCGAAGTATATCGAGGCCACCACAAGCAATATCTCCCCGGTGTCCGAGTGAATTCCAAAGAACGAAGCGATATGGAATTGTATCGAGGCCACCCCTTCCGACCACCGCATAAAGTTTCTAATTTTTAATTTAAATATTTCGCCGGTGGCCACCTTCCCCTATGATGAAATGCGACTGTTTAATTAAAGTTTTTGCTCAGGGGAAGGAGCTTTTATAATTAGTACTTTATAAATCGAAGCAATAATAAAAATGGTGTTCGAGTGAATTCCAAAGAGCAAAGCGAAGTGGAATTAGTATCGCGGACACACAATCGTCTCACGTCTCATTCATCAAGACTAACAACAGAAAACCCACAACAGACAACCCACAACAGACAACCTAGTCCACCGAAGCTTTTTCAGCATAGGTGAAGACAACAGAGAACTGATTAAGCCTAAAATAGGTTGCCTTTTTTCACAATTAAATTTAACATGAAAAAAGAGATTTTAAAACGTACTTTCGATTTGTCCTTAAAATTGGATCTGGTGAGGCAGATTGAGCGTGGAGAATTACGGGTTTTGG
>JBBSOQ010000003.1:0-170805 GCA_038259585.1 Flavobacteriales bacterium
ACATAATGTTTATCAGGTTTTGGTGAGATTTGATAATCTCTAAGCGGAGAAAGAGGGATTCGAACCCCCGGAGGTGTGACCCTCAACAGTTTTCAAGACTGCCGCATTCGACCACTCTGCCATTTCTCCAGTGGTATGCGTTACCTTATTCCTTTTGGAATTTCAGTGGACCTTTGCCCACCGAAGCAAAAAATAGTTTGCTAAGGCGGGTGCAAATATAAAAAGCTTTTTCAAATATTCTAACTATTTTTTTCTTTAAATTTTATCTGAAAGAAAATTTAAAGAATATTAAGGGAGTTCTTTTTAAAATTAGGGGTTAAGGCTTTTATTGTTATTTTTGTAAGCAATGTAAATTCATTATTGAATGACTTCAACAACAATTGAAAAACTACAATGGCGCTACGCTACAAAACGGTTTGATGCTTCCAAAACCCTTTCGGAAGAAAAGCTGAATATTTTAAAAGAAACGTTCAACCTTACCGCCACTTCTTATGGTTTACAACCTTTGAAGTTGGTAATTGTCAGCAATGCAGATTTGAAAGCGCAATTAATGCCGCTTACCTATAATCAATCACAAGTTCGCGATGCGTCACATGTTTTGGTGTTGTGTATAGAAAAAAATATTAATGAAGATTTTATTTTTGAACATTTTAAAAGAGTAGAAGGACAGCGAAATACGCCGCGTACAATTTTAGAACCTTTTGAAAAAGCATTGATAGAGAATTTTTCAGAAAAACAAACATCCGAAATCCGCCAATGGATGACAAACCAATTATATTTAACTTTAGGAGCCATGCTTACAATATGTGCAGTTGAAAATATTGATGCGTGCCCGATAGAAGGTTTTGAGCCGAAAAAATATGATGAATTGCTAGGTTTGGATAAAAAAGGCTTGGAATCTATAATTATACTTCCAGTGGGCTATCGCGACGAATCAGATGTTTTTATAAATCTTAAAAAAGTACGGCGCGGGGTTGACGAACTAATAATTAAAGTGGATTAAAAAGAGCAACATTTATCCGTTATCACAATCTACATTCAACAGCTATAACTCATTATCAATTATTCATTAATAATTAAAATATGCCTGGATTTGAAATTTTTGGTGCCGAAGAGCGCAAACAAGTAAACGAAGTTTTGGAAACGGGTGTTTTGATGCGCTACGGTTTTGATGGTATGCGAAATAATCACTGGAAAGCAAAAGAATTTGAAAATGCGTTCGCAACACGAATGGGTTCTGAATATTGCCAGCTAATTGCTAGTGGCACCGCTGCCCTAACTATTGCTTTGGCCTCAGCTGGAATTGGTGCTGGCGATGAAGTGATTATGCCAACTTTTACATTTGTTGCAAGTTTCGAGTCTATTTTGGCTTTGGGAGCAGTCCCTATTTTGGTAGATATTGACAATACATTAACCCTTGACCCATTAGCTGTCGAAGCTGCAATTACTCCAAAAACGAAATGTGTGATGCCTGTTCACATGTGCGGTTCAATGGCAGATTTAGGAGCATTGAAAGCAATTTGTGAAAAGCATAACTTGATCCTTTTGGAAGATGCCTGTCAAGCCATTGGCGGAACTTACGATGGAAAACCATTAGGAAGCTACGGTGATTTGGGCTGTTTTTCATTCGATTTTGTAAAAACAATAACCTGTGGTGAAGGTGGTGGCGTTATCACCAATAACGAAAAATATGCAATCCATGCTGATCAGTACCAAGATCATGGTCACGATCATATTGGGAAAGATCGGGGAGCAGAAAGCCATCCATTTTTGGGATATAATTTCAGAATTTCTGAGCTAAATGCAGCAGTTGGTTTGGCTCAATTAAATAAACTTGATGGTATTCTAAAAATTCAAAAAGAAAATTATTCCATACTTCGCGAAGCTTTGGAAACAGTTGAAGGTGTTACTTTTAGAAGGGTTCCCGAAGGAGGCGTGGAAAACTATTCGTTTTTGAATTTCTTTCTTCCTTCTGAGGAAATAACACAAAAAGCACATAAAGCACTGTCAGAAGCTGGCGTGGATGGCTGTTTTTATTGGTATACTAACAATTGGCATTATATTAAAGGTTGGGAACATTTAAGAAATTTAAAATCTCTTGGAAATCTTTCTTCAGAAATAAAGAGCCAAATGCAGGATTTAAACAATACTGATTTTTCAAAAAGTGATGCTGTTATGGGCCGAACTATTTCATCTTTAATAAAAATTGGGTGGACTGAAAAACAAGTACAAGAACGAGCTGTTAAAATGAAAGATATTCTTTCTTCAATTTAACATATTTCCCTTTTTAATTGCATAGTGTTTAGCCTTTTAACCTGTTTTATTTGCACCATAACGAATAAAGATAAATACTACATTTATTAAGTAACAAAGCGTGTATTTTTGCTGAAAAACATCTTTGCTCTTTTTAAATTTTGGCTATGAAATGCTTCTTAACAATTTGTAAATCCACCAAAAGTACTTTATGGGGCATTCCTGTTTCTTATTTCACTAATATTTTGAATAAATATTCTTTAATTTTTCCTTTAGTTTTATTTTCAATTTCATCATTTTCACAAGTAGGTATTGGCACAACTGATCCAAAAGCTACATTGGATATTCGTTCCAGCTCGCAAACAACCCCTTCAAATATTGATGGTATCCTTATTCCAAGAATTGATAATTTTCCAGTAATCGTACCCGCATCAGCACAGGATGGAATGATGGTTTATTATACAGGAAGTGTTACCGTCACAAAAGGATTCTATTATTGGGATAATGGCGCTGGAATTTGGAAAGCCATGGTAGGGGTGAAAAAAATTAATGATCTTACAGATGCTAAATCCGATAATGATGGAACGAATAATGGTTCGTCAATTTATTTGGGGAAAGATGCCGGTTCAATGGATGATGAATCAGATAATCGTAATGTTGGAGTGGGGTACGGATCTATGTATAGCAATGTTGGCAATGTTGATGGTATAAGAAATACAGCTTTAGGTTACACATCGCTTTATACTAATACAACTGGTAATTTCAATACTGCCATAGGATACAAAGTACTTGAAAAGAACCTCGCAGGAAATTCTAATACAGCAATTGGTGCCGAGAGTCTGTTAGTCAATGAAGGTGTTGGTATTAACAAAGGTTCTTTTAACACAGCAACAGGTTCACAAACATTAAAAGCAAATACAGTTGGAAGCTATAACACGGCTAATGGCTTTTCGGCATTAGTGAAGAATATTAATGGTGATTATAATACTGCAGTAGGCTATTATGCACTAAGCAGTAATACGAGCGGAAAATATAATACAGCTATAGGTAATGGGACTCTTTATAGTTTTACAAGTGGGGAAAAAAATATTGCAATTGGTACAGATGCACTTAATTTAAAAATATCAGGAGATAATAATGTAGCTAATGGGTCTCAATCTCTTAACAATAATCTATTTGGTTCAAATAATATTGCTATAGGTTATCAAGCTGGTTTTTTTGAAACTGGTTCGAATAAATTATACATAGAAAGTTCAAACGGGGATGCAAATAGCGCCCTTATCTATGGTGATTTTCAAACCAATTTTTTGCGTTTTAACGCAGATGTAGAAGTAAATACGGGTTCGCTGAATGTTGATGGAGGAACTTTTTTCGTTGACGAAGTGAATAATAGAGTGGGAATTGGAACAGAATCACCTTCAACCAAATTGCAAATAGTGGGAGGAACAGATGCTAAATTGTTTAATAACACAGGATATATTGTTAGTGGGCCTGAAGATGGATTAAATATCGTAATCGATAATAATGAAATATTGGCCCGTAATAATGGTTCAACTTCAAACTTGTTTCTTCAAAAGGAAGGTGGTGATGTCATTGCAGGAGCCGATATTCGTGCTTTGGGTAATGTTTATGCTAGCGGGGTGATGCTTACAAGCGATAGACGTTTAAAAAGAGATATTTCTAACCTTTCGTACGGGTTAAAAGAAATTCTTCAATTAGAACCAAAATCATATTTCTTCATAAATAGCAAACAAGAATATAAATCGATAGGCTTAATAGCCCAAGAGGTACAACCAATCATTAAAGAAATTGTTCATACAAGAGATGATTACGAGAAATCGTTAAGCATAAATTATATTGAGCTAATACCTATACTCATTAATGCTGTTAAAGAACAAGACGCAAAAATACAAGAACTAGAGAAACAATTATCTCAAAATTTGGCACTGGAAGAAAGGCTTGCTAAGCTAGAAGCGGGGTTAACAAAAAGTTCTGAATCTTCTAAAGCTTCCGAAGAAGTGGCGAAAAACGAAAATTAAATTTTTAAGGATAGTCGCATTTAAAGGGATAAAGCACCTTGAAGATCTTAATAATTCACGTATTCCTTAATTTCCAATCCGTACCCAATCATTCCAACTCTTTTAGTCTGTTCACTATTAGAAATCAATCGAATTTTATGAATTCCCAAATCATGGAGAATCTGCGCTCCAATTCCGAAATCTTTACTGTCCATTTCAATGCGAGAAGCTTTGGCGATTTCGTTTGGTTTTTGGTTTTCCTTTAAATCTTTTAAACGAGACAAAAGATTCAAAGATTGGCTTTGTTGATTAATAAAAACAAGCGCGCCTTTCCCTTCATTGTTAACCACATTGAACATATCATCTAGTTTCTGTTCGGCATTGTTGGTAAGTGTTCCCAAAATATCACCATTTACCAAAGTTGCGTTAACACGAACTAGTACAGGCTCGTTTTCACTCCAATTGCCTTTTGTAAGCGCAATGTGAATCTGGTCGTTTGTGGTTTGCTTATAAGCTCGCAGTCTAAAATCTCCAAATTTTGTATTGATATCGAAATCTTCTTTTTTCTCAATCAATGAGTCGTGCTCCATTCGGTATTTTACCAAATCTTCAATGGAAATGATTTTTAAATCGAATTTTTTAGCAACTTTCATCAATTGCGGAAGTCGGGCCATGGTTCCGTCTTCATTTAGAATTTCAACTAAAATACCTGCAGCTTTCAAGCCTGCCAGTCGTGCCAAATCAATTGCAGCTTCAGTATGCCCCGTTCTTCTTAAAACACCACCTTCTTTTGCTCTCAGAGGGAAAATATGGCCTGGTCTTCCCAAATCTCCAGCTTTGGTATTTTCATCTACTAATGCTTTGATTGTTTTTGAACGGTCGTGCACAGAAATTCCCGTGGTGCAACCGTGACCTATCAAATCTACAGAAACCGTAAACTGGGTGTGGTGCAAAACGGTATTGTTTTCTACCATCATATTTAGATCTAGGGCGTTGCAACGTTCCTCGGTAAGCGGTGCGCAAATAAGTCCACGGCCATGTGTAGCCATAAAATTGATCATTTCAGGGGTAACCATTTCGGCAGCTGCAATAAAATCACCTTCGTTTTCTCGATTTTCGTCATCAACAACAATAATAATCTTGCCATTGCGTATATCATCAATGGCCTCTTTAATAGTATTGAGTTGAATGGAAGTTTCTTTTTCTGTGGAAATCATAGCTCTAAATATGTTGTGCAAAGATATAAAATGTGTGGGTTTAATCTATGTTTTGGGAAGGAGTGATTAAGAATAGATTATTCACTTTCCTTTTTTTTCTTTTTTCCGAATAATCGTGCAATTCGCTGAAGGAATGTATCGAAATCAAAAATACCTTGGTCCGTAGTCGCGCGGTAGGTGAGCCAAACGCTCAAAGGCAGCATAATAGCCGTGCTGAGCCAAGTTGCAATAAAAGGATGCATTGTGCCATCTTCAGCACTGTTTTTTGCGAAAATCCCTATAAAATGATAGGTTAGAAAAAGAAGTATGGCCACCACCATAGGTAATCCCATACCTCCTTTGCGGATTATGGCTCCAAGTGGCGCACCCACAAAAAATAGAATAATACAAGCAATGCCTAACGAATACTTTTCGTGTAGTGCTATTTCGGTTTTGTTCAAACGTTTTGTTTTATCTTTAAATTCTACTTTTTTTGCATCTACAGTTTGAAGGGTTCCTTTAGCATTGTTTAAAGCTAACTTAACTATTTGCAATTGTTGAGCCGGAGTATAAATATCAAGAATTGTTTTTATTGCAGGTGGTTGTGCAGTGTCGCTGATTTTGTTTTCTTTAAATTTTTCAACACCGCTACGGAAGTACATGTTTGTTGTGTATGACTGAATATCATTTGAATAGCTATTTGAAAGTGAATCTATCTCGACCCGAAGTTCACTAATGTTATACATGTTCTGATTGTTCAGATTGTTTTCTTTGTCAACATCTTTATTGTTCAGTTCCGTAAGATCAATATTGATTGAATACTCATCAAAGTAGCTTTTGGCAAAAGGCTCGCTCCTCTGTTTTACAGGATTTTTATTTTGAATTTCTTCGTAATAATTACCTTCTTTTAAAATTAATGAAAGCGTATTGCTACCTTCTTGGCTTGCCAGTTCACCTTTGTTAGCTATTATAACAGTGAAATTACCATTCGGCTTGCTTTCATTCTTTTTATGAATAACAATATCTTTTAAATATTGATCGCGATCGCCGCTTTTTTCCTCAACTTTTATATTAAACATATCGCCAATTTGGCTGAATTGCCCTTCCGAAATAACCATGGAAGGTTGAAACTGCGAAATATTTCGACGTAAATTCTGCCATTTGTATTCGGAATAGGGGATAACATTGTTAGCGAAAAAGAAAGCGGTAATTGAAAGTACTACAATAAAACCGATAACGCTTCCCATTGCTCTTTGCAATGATATTCCAGTAGATTTCATTGCGGCAAACTCATACTTTTCGGCAAAACTTCCAAAAACCATTAATGAAGTAACCAAAATGGTCAACGGCAAAACAAGTGGAATGAGGCGAGGGGATACGTACCAAAGGAACTTTAAAATAATCCAAACATCCAGATCTTTTCCGGCAAGTTCAGAAATATAGAGCCATATGGTCTGAAGGACAAATATGAACATTAAAATAATGAAGACGCTTACAAACGTCTTCAAAAAGGTTACCAATATATACCTGTCCAGTATTTTCACTTATGCGCGGTTAAATTTTGTTTATGTAGTAACCGTCTTTTTTGTATTTAGCCTCATCAAAAGTAAACAAGGTTTTGGAAACAGGTTGATTTGTTTTAAAGGAATTTACAGTAAGAGTATATTTCGTGCCTTTGGCGTCTGTTTGTATCAGTTTGTAAATATGTTTCGTTTGCACGTCAATGCCCAAAAGGATGTCTTTAATTTCTGCTTTGGAATCGATTGGAATAAGCTTTACGAATTGAATTTTTCTTCCTTTTACGTTTTGCTCAATATCCATTTTATACGTGTAACCTTTTTCATAAAAAGTCAACATTTTTGAAGGCGTAATATCCTTATCATCATTTGCATTGTAAGCTGAAATGGTTACTTCCTCATCTTCAGGGACAATAGTATAAATGTTTTTTCCGTCGAAAATACGAGTGGTACCAAGCATGTTCAAAACATACTTGTTCCCTTCAAGCGTAACATCACCACGGGTTTCTTGGTTTACGTTTTCTTTGGTATTGTTTAAATTATATTTAAAGTCGATTGAAATGTTGTCGTAGCTTTTGGCTTTCGCTGAAACTTCTTTCAGTAATGCTTTTGCATCCTGTGCTTGTGAAAAAGAAGTGATAAAAAGAGCGATTAAAATTATACTTAGTTTTTTCATTTTAATTATCATTGAGTTCATTATCTAAAAGTTGATTTAACGCATCAATAGTTGGAACCAAAACTTGTCTTGCCTTGCTGCCTTCAAAGGGACCAACAATTCCTGCTGCCTCCATTTGGTCAATAATTCTACCGGCTCGGTTGTATCCTAATTTAAGCTTTCGCTGTAACAATGATGCCGAACCTTGTTGTGCTATTACCAATACTTCTGCGGCATCGCGGAACATTTTGTCGCGTTCGTCTATGTTAATATCAAGAGTTGTGCCACCTTCCTCGCCAACGTATTCTGGCAGCAAGTATGCATCTGGATAAGCTTTTTGTGAACCGATGAAATCCGTTACATCAGCAACTTCAGGAGTATCTACAAATGCACATTGAATACGCGTAAGTTCATTGCCTTGTGTAAAGAGCATATCACCACGGCCAATAAGTTGATCTGCTCCAGAATTATCCAAAATGGTTCGTGAATCAATTTTGCTAGTTACCCTGAAAGCGAGACGAGCAGGGAAGTTTGCTTTTATAATACCTGTAATTACGTTTACCGAGGGTCTTTGGGTTGCAATAATCAAATGAATACCAATAGCTCTTGCAAGCTGAGCTAAACGTGCAATTGGAGTTTCCACTTCCTTTCCAGCGGTCATAATCAAATCTGCAAACTCATCAATTACCAAAATAATATATGGTAAGTAATGATGGCCTTCATTTGGATTTAGTTTTCGATTTTTGAATTTGGTATTGTATTCTTTTATGTTACGTACCATTGCGTCTTTAAGAAGATCGTAACGAGCATCCATTTCAATACAAAGTGAATTCAGGGTGTGGACAACTTTAGTGGTGTCAGTGATTATAGCCTCATCAGTATCAGGCAATTTTGCGAGATAATGTCTTTCTATTTTATTGAAAAGAGTCAACTCCACTTTTTTGGGATCTACCAAAACGAATTTAACTTCTGCAGGATGTTTTTTATAAAGCAATGAGGTAAGAACTGCGTTTAACCCTACTGATTTACCTTGGCCCGTTGCACCTGCCATAAGCATATGCGGCATTTTTGCAAGATCCACGACAAAAGTTTCGTTGCTGATGGTTTTTCCAAATGCTATAGGAAGTTCCATTTCTGCATTTTGGAATTTCGCAGACGCAATTACAGAACGCATCGAAACCATTCTAGGATTTTTATTTGGAACCTCAATACCTATTGTTCCTCTTCCTGGAATTGGCGCTATAATACGAATACCCAAAGCAGAAAGAGAAAGCGCAATATCATCCTCAAGATTCTTAATTTTTGAAATTCTTATTCCCGCATCGGGAACAATTTCATATAATGTTACTGTTGGCCCTACAGTGGCTTTTATATTGGCAATCCCTATTTTGTAATTGCTTAAGGTTTCAACAATTCTGTTTTTGTTTTCTTCAAGCTCTTCTTGATCAATCGTTATTCCGCCGCCAGAATTATGATCGCGCAACAATTCTATACTTGGGAATTTATAATTTCCTAGCTCGAGTCTTGGATCAAATTCACCAAAATCTTTTACAAGTTTAGCACTAATGTTTTCAATTTCTTCTTCTTCGGCTACTTGTTCCACTTCCATTTCCACATCGCCTTCAATATCAGATTTTAGAATAATCTTTTCAATAATAGGGGGTGGAGGAGGTTTAGGAGGATTTATTTTTTCTTCAATGAATGGTTCAGGAATGTCTTTTTCGTCTTCCTCTTTAATAATGTTAACTTTGTTTGGAGTTTCAGCAATCTTTTCTTTTTCTGAACCAAATTCTGAAGAGATTTGTTTTTTTGAATTTTTGAAAGCATCGATTGCCATTTCAGGGGTAAGTTTTAACCGTATAACCAAATAGATTATCATCACAAAAACCATTACAAGCATTGCACCAACTAACCCTAAATAATCTTGCATAAGATCATTGGTTTCATAGCCAATAATTCCACTAAAAATTGTTGTTTTCTCTCCAAAGAATCCAAAGAAAACAGAAATCCATAGCATCAATAATAATCCCCAAAACCAAAACTTAGCTAATTGTTTTTTGGTGTAATCGAAAAAATAATAAACACCCGTTAAGGTAACAAGAGATGCAAAAATAAAAGCTGAAATACCGAAACCATCATAAATGAAGAAATGGGCAACATTAGCGCCAAATTTATTGAGCCAGTTTTTTGTTTGTAGTTCGCGTTCGGTCAGAAGACCTATTTCACTTTGGTCAGCCTGCCAAGTAAAAAAGTAGGAAATGAAAGAAAACAAAAGCGCCAAACCCAACAAAAACAAAAAGCTACCCAAAAGTATTTTTTGTTGTTTGGATAGCGAAAAGTTTATTTTTTTACGCGGTACGCTGGAATTTGTTTTCTTTTTTTTGGCCATTAAAGGAGTGGTTGTCTTTCAGCAAAAATACAAATATCAATGAGGAAAATTTGAAATTACAAAAAACAAATTCCAAATAAGTTTTAATTTTATTAAAACTTCGGGATATAGATGATACAACCAATAATTATAGCTGTAATAGCAGCTATAAACACGGCTCCCGCAGCTACATCTTTTATAAAACCTATTTTATTGTGAAAGTCAGGATGTACAAAATCGGCGATTTCCTCTATGGCTGTATTGAGTCCTTCAATGCTCATTACTAAACCGATAGATAAAATTTGAAATATCCACTCTGAAGTAGAAAGTTCAAAGTAAAAACCTGCAAAAGTCATTATAATAGCAATAACTGCTTGTACTTGAATGCTGGCCTCATTTCTTAAAAGCATCCATGCACCTTTAAGTGCGTAGCCACAGCCTTTAAGACGTTTCCCTAAAAACGAATTCCACATTAAAGGAGAGTCTTTAATGCGGAAAGATAATCTGGTTCTTCGGCAATATCTGGTACTTGTTGACTGTGAATAACTTTTCCGTTTTCATCCAAAACTAGTACTGCGCGTGAAAGAAGGCCGTTCAGCGCGCCACTTGTCATTTCAACACCGTAATTTTTGCCGAACTTACCGTCGCGAAAATCTGAAAGATTGGTAACGTTATTTATTTCCTCATCGCTTACAAATCGTTTTTGGGCAAACGGAAGATCTTTGGAAATGCAGAGCACTTTTGTATTCTTCAAACCGGTTGCTTTCTCATTGAATTTACGGACAGAGGTTGCGCAAACATTGGTGTCAATACTTGGAAAAATATTCATTACTACTCTAGAACCTTTATAGTCTGATAATTTTTTTGAACTTAAATCTTGAGAAGTTAAGTTGAAATCTGGAGCGGAATCACCCACTTTTGGAAGTGTTCCAATTGTTTCGATATTGTTTCCGCCAAGTTTTATAGTTGCCATTATATGTGTTTTTAAAATGAAGTATAAAGATACGGATTCAGATTTGCTTAAAATGCAAACAACTTCTTAAAGAAAAATATTTTGAAAGTAAAATCCCTTTACAAATTTTGCAAAGGGATTTTTTAAATATACTCTAAATTACTATCGGTCTATGGAGCTTATTACTTTTTGTGCAAATGCATTTGCAGCTTCGCGCTCCGGCATGCCATCTTCAATCATTTTGTGAACTTCCACTGCGCCGCAAAGGTTGGTGATAAGCTCGCCAATGATGTCCATCTCTTCTTCCGTTATCCGGTTGTATTCACTAAACGATTCCAAAACTTCGATACAGTTTTCAATCTGTGCCGTAGAATTGTTTCGTTGCATGTGTCTAATTACGGGCAACTTCATCTACAAGGTCTTTTAGTAGTTCAAACTTGTTGGTCTGAAGTTGGTTTACCAATTCGCCATTCTTGAAAGTTGCAAAGGTCGGCAAGTTGTCAACATTTGCCATTTTTCTACTTTCAGGAAATTTTTCGGCATCTACCAAAACGAATTTATAACCTTCAGTTTCCGAAGCCAACTTTTTGAATTTCGGTTTCATCACTCTGCAATTGCCGCACCATCCTGCCGAAAATTGAACAATTACGTTCTTTTCTTCAGAAATTAGCTGTTGCAGGCTATCGTCTTTTAATTCAAGTAACATAATTAATTTCTTAAATAAGTTGCTACCGCTTCGCGAGTTGCTTTCATCGCATCTTTTCCTTCTTCCCAGTTTGCTGGACAAACTTCACCATTTTTCTGAACGTGCGTGTAAGCATCAACCAATCTAAGGAATTCATTTACGTTTCTTCCCAATGGCATATCGTTCACGCCTTCGTGGAAAATTTTTCCTTCCTCGTCAATTAAATATGTTGCACGGTAAGTAACGTTATCGCCATCTACCATGAGAATTCCGGTTTCTTCATCGTAACGCTCGTTTGTAATATCAAGAATTCCTAACGCGTTTGAAAGATTGCGGTTGGTATCAGCCAATAGGGGGTAAGTTACACCTTCAATTCCGCCATTGTCTTTTGGAGTGTTCAGCCAAGCAAAATGTACTTCAGGAGTATCGCATGAAGCACCTATAACCATTGTGTTTCTATCTTCAAATTTTGAAAGAGCCTCTTGAAAAGAATGAATTTCGGTTGGGCAAACAAAAGTGAAATCTTTTGGATACCAAAAAAGCAATACTTTTTTGTTGTTTTTTTTAGCTTCTTCAAGCACATTTAGTTTAAAAGTATCCCCCATTTCGTTCATTGCATCTACTGAAATGTTTGGGAATTTTTTTCCTACTAATGACATAGTTTTATTTATTTTATAAGTTAATAATTTTCTACGGCAAAGATAGAAACTCCTTCTGGACAAAGGAAAATTACCGAATGGATTAATCTATAAATCAATAGATTTATGCAATAGGTTAAATTTTTAACGATAAATAAAAACTATAGAGATGGATTATGTTTTTTCTGAAGAAGCCAACTGTCTGATCTTTATTTGAAATGCCGCAAAAATTAAAGTCATAATTGGACTTAGCCAATTGAAAACAGCGTAACCTGCATAGTGAAGTGTATCTACACCTAGGACACTACTTTGATATGCACCACAAGTGTTCCATGGTACTAATACTGAAGTTACCGTTCCGCTATCTTCCAAAGTTCTACTCAAATTTTCTGGCGCCAAACCTCGATCATGATATGCCTGCTTAAACATTTTACCAGGGATTACTAATGCTAAATATTGGTCGGAAGCTATTATATTCAGTCCTAAACAGCTCAATACAGTACTAGCAAAAAGTCCAAAAATGGAGTGGGCAAGTTTTAGTAAGGATTTGGTAATACGTGCTAAAGCACCAATACCATCCATGATTCCTCCAAAGACCATCGCACATAAAATCAAATAAATGGTCCACAGCATTCCTTCCATTCCACCTGATGTAAAAAGATCGTTTAGTTTTTCGTTCTCAGTAGTTATAGATGTATCCGTAAAAATAGAACTTATTATAGCACCAAAATTTGAAGTTGAAATGACACTCAAAATTTGGGGTTGGAATATAACAGCAAATATTGCGGCAGAAAGCACTCCAATACCTAAAGCCAAAAGTGGTTTCGTCTTTAAAAGGATTAAAACAATTACTAAGCCCGGAACTACAAAAAGCCAAGGATTAATATTGAAAGTAGCATCAATTGTTGCTAGAAGACCACTAATGTCTGCATTACCATGTGTTTCTACGGTTGCGCTTAAAATGGAAAAGACAATAAGGGTGATTACATAAGTAGGAACTGTGGTGTAGGCCATGTATCGAATGTGTGTAAACAAATTTGTCCCAGCCATTGCGGGTGCTAAATTTGTTGTATCGCTAAGTGGTGACATTTTATCCCCAAAGTATGCGCCAGAAATTACAGCTCCTGCAACCATTCCGGGAGAAATTCCCAATGCAGTGCCAATACCTACTAAGGCTATTCCCACAGTAGCTGAAGTGGTCCAACTACTTCCTGTTGCAATTGATATTATGGAAGCAATAATAACAGAGGCTGGAAGAAAAAATGAAGGGCTCAAAACTTGGAGCCCGTAATATACCATAGCAGGAATAACACCACTTATCAACCAAGTACCCGCCAAGGCCCCAACCAAAAATAAAATCATAATTGGGATGAATACACTTTTAAGGTTTTCATATACTTCGCCCATCATTATGGCCACAGTACTTTTATTAAAAAAACCAACAATAGCAGCCACAGCCCCGCCAATTAATAATATCAATTGGTTAGAATATTCCCCAAACCATTCCCCATCCGCAAAAAATATGTTATATGCCAATAATGACATCAAGATAATTACAGGAATAAGTGCCTCCCAAATATTCAACTCTTTGTTCTCAACAATATGTTCATTTTCGGGATGTGAGCTAAGGTTTTGATTTTGCATATTTGGTAGTATTTATTTTGAAAATGTAATGTTACGATTTTGTAAAAACCTGTGCAAATTAAAAGTAGAATGTAAACCCCAAGTCATATTCAATTTATAGATATACCCATTTTTGTTGATAGCTTCTAAACTTAAAAATATAGAAAAATTCAGATTTGGGTATTTCAACGAGTATATAATTGGTTATATCGAAAACAGTTAAGAGTGTTAAAAATGCACATTACGTTTGCACGCCCTAATTAATCAAAAATGAAAACAACTTACTATTTTCTATTGCTATTTTTTGTATCGACCTTAAGTTTTTCTCAAGTCGGTATTAATACAACTTCTCCAGATCCTTCCAGTATTCTTGATGTATCTGCCAACAATAAAGGTATGTTGCTTCCGCGGGTGGCATTAAGCGACTCCGAAGATCATTCTACAATCATAGATCCTGCTATTAGCTTACTTGTTTATAATACAGCTACAACTGCAGATTTAACTCCGGGATTTTATTTTTGGAACGGTAGTAAATGGAATACCATTTCTGACAGTTCAGGTGGAAGTGGAGGAGGAACCAGTGATGGCTGGTCCTTGACTGGAAATAATATTGATAGCTCAAAATTCTTAGGCACCACCAATTATAATTCTCTTAAACTTAAAGTAAATAACAGCGAATTTGCATTATTCGATCCACATGGTGGATTGTCTATAGGGTATAGTGCTGTGGCAAACGAAAATAATTCCGTAGCTATAGGTACAAATGCAAACGCATCAAACAGCAATCAAGCTACCGCAATTGGAGCCTCAGCAACAGCTTCTGGATTTCAGTCGGCAGCGCTAGGTTATAATGCAAAGGCAATAACGAGCAATAGCACCTTAGCTTTGGGAAATTCATCAACTGCATCTAGTTTTCAAGCTACCGCAATTGGTGTAAATTCAAAAGCCACAACTAGTAATAATACTTTGGCAGTTGGAACCAATAGCGAAGCTACGGGAGAAAATAGTTCTGCCATAGGAACCTCTTCAAAAGCAACCGGACAATATGCAGTTGCAATAGGAACAGGTAGTCTTTCTACTGGTGCCAATAGTTCAGCTTTAGGGAATAACTCAAACGCCAGTGGGCAAAATGCCATTGCTATTGGAAATGGGGCAGTCGCGAATAACCCAAATACTTTAATATTAGGGAATAATCTCAGTTTAGCTGATTGGAATGCTACGAAGGTAGGTATAGGAACAAACAATCCTACTGAAAGACTTGAAGTGAAGGGAAACATTAAAATTGACGGTACTTTAAAACTTCAGAATGGAACCCTTAAAATTACTGATGGTACTGAAGGAGTGGGTAAAATCTTAACTTCCGACGCTAGTGGAAATGCTACTTGGACCTCATATCCACAATTAAGCAATAATGCTTATGCAGATACTTATGCAACCAACACTCAAGTTTTAGATCCGTGGAATCCCATTGTTTTTGGAGCCAGCTCTACTTTACAAAATATAACCGTTAACACAAACAACGTTCAGGTTGTTAAGGCTGGAACCTATCGTGTAACATTTGCAGTGGCAGTACAAAAAACAGCGGGGAGTGATGTTAATGTAAAATTTAGACTTGCCAAAGGATGGAATTCAAATTTTATACCAGGGTCTTCTGCCTATGTTTTTATTGGAAATGGTGACAAAATTTCAGCTACACTTACCAAAATGGTTCATTTTAATGCATACGAACAGCTTTATATTTTTACAGATGCTGCCCAAGGGGAAAATATCCAAACAATTGCAGATGGCACCTATATGAATGTAGAACTAATAAAAGCAGACTAAAAGTTTCTAGCATTGGATATAAAAAAACTCCTGATAGTTATTCAGGAGTTTTTTTATATAAATATTATTTTAAAGAATCCCAACCTGCACCATACATTCCCGCATCATTTGATAAGTTCGTTTAATATCATTATCCAATCCAATAGAGAAACGAATCAACCCATCACTAAGGCCCATTTCTTTTTGTTCCTCCTCAGGAATTTCAGAAGAAGTGGAAGAACCAGGAGCGCTGAAAAGCGTTTTGTAAAAACCTAAACTTACTGCCAAATAACCAAGATTGCGTTCTTGCATCATTTCCATCAATTCATTGGCTTTGTCAATTCCGCCTACATCTAAAGTGAGCATTCCTCCGAAGCCGTATTCGGTATTCATCATTTTTTTGAAAAGCTCGTGGCCTGTGTGTGATTTCAATCCAGGGTAAACTGTTTTTAAACCATCCGCTTCAAATTTTTCAGCTAAATACAATGCATTTTCACTGTGCTGTTTTATACGAATGTGAAGTGTTCTTAAATTTTTCAGAATAGAGGCCGCACGTAAACTGTCCATTGCCGGACCCAAAAGCATATTAGCTCCATCATTCACATTGCGAAGGGCATCAATAAATTCCTGTGTGCCGCAAGTTACACCGCCCATAGTATCACTGCTTCCGTTGATGAATTTTGTTAAACTGTGCAAAACAACATCTGCTCCCAATTCTGCTGGGGAAATGCTTAAAGGTGAAAAGGTATTATCAACCAATAATTGTAATCCGTGTTTTTTTGAAATTTTTGAAAGTGCTTCAATATCTGCAATTTCCAAAAGCGGGTTGCTTACGGTTTCGCAATAAATTATTTTAGTATTTTTATTAATAGAAGCTTCCACTTGCTCCAAATTTGTAATATCTACAAACGAAGTTTCAATATTTAAACGCGGTGCAAAATTTTTCAGAAACGCATACGTTCCACCGTAAATAGTTCTGCTGGAAACAATATGGTCGCCTGCTTTACAAAGCTGAAGAATTGCTGGCGTAATAGCGCCCATTCCGCTTGCGGCTACATTTGCCGTTTCTGTACCTTCCATCGCTGCCAAAGCTTGCCCCAAATAAAGGTTGGAAGGGGTAGAGTGGCGGGAATATAAATAACATCCGTCTGCATTTCCCTCAAAAGTATCGAACATTGTTTTTGCCGAAAGAAAGGTATATGTGGAAGAATCGGAAATTGAAGGATTAACGCCGCCAAATTCACCGAAGTATTGTAAATCCTGAATTTTGTTTGCTGGTTTAAAAGCCATGATTTTGTTTTTGTGGTTGTGTGGCAAATTTGCAAAAATTAAAAGGAGTACTAAAATTATAATGCATTTCCTTTTACAAGTTTAGTTTCAGAATTGCCAAAACTTTATTGAGTATAACTTTTACTATCTAAGCTTTAACTGTTAAATTTGCACTTCAATTTAAAAGAAATACTTTATGAGCACTTATGATGTTGCAATAATTGGTTCAGGTCCCGGTGGCTATGTTGCCGCAATCCGTTGCGCACAATTGGGAATGAAAACAGCAATCATTGAAAAATATGATGTTTTGGGTGGAACCTGTCTAAATGTGGGTTGTATTCCTAGCAAAGCGTTGTTAGATTCTTCACATCATTACGAAGATGCCATGAAGCATTTTGAAGAGCACGGTATTGAAATTACGGGCGATATAAAATTGAATTTAAAGAAAATGATAGAACGTAAAGCTTCGGTTGTGGATCAAACCACCAAAGGAATCGCGTTTTTGATGGATAAAAATAAAGTGGATGTTTTCACCGGAATGGGCGCTTTTAAAGATGCAACTCATATAGAAATTACAAACGGAAAGAAAAAAGAAACCATTGAAACAAAAAATACCATTATTGCTACTGGTAGTAAGCCTTCAACACTTCCTTTTATAAAACTTGATAAGGATAGAATTATCACTTCAACGGAAGCTTTAAATATGAAGGAAGTTCCAAAACACCTAATAGTTATTGGTGGTGGGGTGATTGGTTTGGAACTTGGGCAAGTATATCACCGTTTGGGTGCTGAGGTTTCCGTTGTGGAATATATGGACAGAATCATCCCAACAATGGATTCTGCGCAGAGTAAGGAATTGCTGAAGGTGATGAAGAAACAAGGCATAAAATTCTTCGTTTCGCATAAGGTTTCTGCAGTTTCCAAAAAAGGAAAAGAAGTTACAGTAACTGCAACTGATAAAAATGATAAAGAAGTTACTTTCAAAGGAGATTATTGCCTTGTGTCAGTAGGAAGAAAACCTTATACGGATGGTTTGAAGGCTGAAAATGCAGGTGTAAAAATTACTGAACGTGGAATGATTGATGTTAACGAGCATCTACAAACAAACATTAAAAATATTTACGCTATTGGCGATGTTGTTCGTGGGGCAATGCTTGCGCATAAAGCTTCGGAAGAAGGTGTTTTGGTTGCTGAAATAATTGCAGGACAAAAGCCACATATTGATTATAATCTAATTCCGGGTGTTGTTTATACTTGGCCGGAAGTTGCTTCCGTTGGTAAAACCGAAGAACAACTTAAAGATGCAAAAGTTGAATATAAAGTTGGCCAATTCCCGATGCGCGCTTTGGGTAGAAGCCGTGCTAGTGGCGATACAGATGGTTTTGTGAAAATTCTATCAGATAAAAAAACCGATGAGGTTTTAGGCGTACATATGGTTGGTGCACGTGTTGCCGATGTAATTGCTGAAGCTGTTACTGCAATGGAATTCCGCGCGAGTGCTGAAGATATTGCAAGAATGAGCCACGCACATCCCACTTATGCTGAAGCTGTGAAAGAAGCTGCCCTTGCTGCTACTGATAATAGAGCGCTTCACATATAAATAAAATTATTTAAAGAAAAAGCCAGATAAATTTATTTGGCTTTTTCTTTAAACGCATTGTTTTTATTTGATAACATTTACTTTCCAACTTCTGCTGGCAGGATCTATACTAGTTCCTCTTATATTTGCAACTCTTATAGTTACAGTATTTGGGCTGCTCACAAAGCAATTCCACGAAATACCTGCTTCAATAGCTCCACTTGGAGAACAATAGCAAGTATCTCCAACAGTAGCTCCTGTAACAGTTACTGTTAAATCTGCAGAATTACTAGGTGCAATATTAGGAAAATCTAAAGTTGTTGATACAACATATCCTTTCATTATAGTTTGACGCACGGTAGCTGGGGTAAAATATAAACTTGTTCCATTAAACTCCATTGTTCCTGCTTCTGGCGTGGCTAAATTAGTGCCACTTGTAAATTTTAATGGCGCAGATCCGGCGGTTGCTGCACCAGCTCTTATATGTAATGTTGCAGTTGGATTTGGAGTACTCAGGCCTAAATTTCCTGTACTTCTTACTGATAAGCGCTCTTGAAACATTGTTGAACCTGCAGGTGTAGTGCTAATTACAAATTTTGACGGCGCGCTACCAGGAGTTGCTACTCCATCCATATAAAAACGGAAACCTCCTGTTTCCACTATTCCGTTTCCATCGTGGGTTTTTACAATAAGTGCTCCAATCTCACCATTTGCTGCTAGCGCTGTAGGACTTTCCAAAGTTCCACCAGTATTATATAATATATAATTTGGAGGATTGGTATTGGCACTCGTTATTTGAAAATCGTTATCGCCGGGACCACGAAACTCGAATCTTTCTATCGGATTTTCTGTTCCAAAACCAATTCTTCCATCATCAGTTATTACCATATCTGTTCCTGATAATTTGGCGCGGGTAGCATAGATAAGCTTATCGCCAGTGGCATTGGTTCCTGCCTTCCATTCTTCTGCTCCAATGGAAACCCATTGATCGTTTGGGGCATCCCAAAAATAAAAACCTCTATCTTTCAGTCCCACGGGAGCGGTTAAAAAAACCATCATTCCGTTTTGGGATGAGCCAGGGTTAATTACAGGAAATGAATCTATTCTTGGAATCAGAATTCCATCAGTATTTGTAGGAGAACCCATACTGGATTGTCTGATATCTAATAAGCTTTGTGGGGACGTTGTATTAATACCTACCTGCGAAAATATAGGTAGGCATATAAATACAAACAACGCACAGAGTGCGAGAGTAGTTGTTTTCATAGTAGGTGATAATTTGGGACTATCATGAGCAATATTAATTAAATTATTAATATTTACGTAATTACAAAGGTTAAGGTTTGTATTTTTTTTGTAGGATTTTTGAGTTAATTTTAAATAAATGGTATTGATTTTATCCTATTATTACTGTTTTATATGAAGAAAAATAGGATTATTGAGTTTGCAACCACATTTTATTTTTAAGGTATAAAAAAAGCCCTGTTTATACAGGACTCTTTCTTTGTTTTTTTTCAGGATATTTATTCAAAATCGGATTCTTCTAAATTTGCGGCATTTTTTATAACTCTTTCAGCTTGAATTTGCCAATCTTCTTCGGTAGGTTCCCAATCAATATAGGTGTTTGCCATTTTGAAGTCTGAAAAATCTATGGAAGATTGCTCAACCACTCCAAAATATTTTTCATCTTCATCTTCCTCTTCCTCTTCAGAATATGAAAATGTAAAGACATAATAATTTTTTTCTTCAAAAGATGTTTCACCTAAAAGGTTTAAATTTTTAGGGTAATCATCATATTCACCTCCAGAAGTATTGTAGAGTGAAAGTTTAGCAAATTCAAGTTGTTCTAAAAATTCTTCGGGTATTAAATCGGTTTTTTCCAAATCTACCATGGTTTCCATCAATTCAAATCTTGAATACATGTCTTCAAAACCATCACTTAACATTTCTGAATCTAATGGAATGTCTAATTCTACACAAGCTATTAAGGCTTGGGTTTTTAGCCATTGATCATTTTCAAGTTTTTCAACAAGCAGTTTCAATGTTTTAATAACTTCAGGATTGCTTTTTTCTGATTGTTTTGCAATATTTACATATCCGAAAATAAGACTGTAGTTTATATAATTAGTGTTTTTTCTGGCGATGGTATCTAAGTATTTTACCGAATCATTGTACATATTTTTTAATAACACGCTTTCTAACAAGGGCATTTTATCTTTTGAAATACTATCATCTAAAATGTTATTAGAATAAAAAGAAGCAATTTTATCTCTGTAATCTTTTGTATCTGCAAGTTTAGCTAATAGCGCATCGTTAGCAACAAATAGAGGAAGAGTATCTGACAGAGAATACAAGAAGTTATAAGGCTTTCCTGAAACTCGTTCGGGTTGGTGGTTTTCTAATAAATCAAAATAAGCGTCTGAAGCCTCTGTATTTTTTAAATCCAAAATTTTATCAAGAATCGCTAATTTTGCGTTGTTGGTTGTTTTTTTGTTTTTGTAATAACTGGTTACTGTTTTTAATGTTTCATTGTTTTCGAGGGTTACTAAATTCTTGATTATGTAGTATTTTGCACCGTAATAAATACTGTCGTCCCGATAGTGATTTTTTAAATTCTTTTCTAAGATTTTATATTCCGAATTATCAAAAGGATAGTAACCAAGTGCTCCTTTAGCTTCTTCAAATTTAATGGAATCTTTGGATTTGAGGTTCTTGAAAATCAAATCAGCTTTTGAAGCTGTTAAATTGAAGTTTTGCGTGTTTTTCTTTATTTGTAATGAATTAAAAAACTCATCTACTCTTGGTTGGTTTATTTCTTCATCACCCAAATAGGTTAAAAAAAGAATTATAGAGTCATCATCTAACAAAAGTTTCATTCTTTGCTTCACATGAGTATTTGAATTTTCCATTCTAATCTCGCGCGCAGGCATACCGCCGAGAGTAGTTGGAATATTGCTCATTAAAGTATCGTTGTATTCTGTAAGCAATTCTATATAATTATCATAAAAAGCTTGGATTGACTTCTGCCTGTAATAAGGTTTCAGTTTTATTTGTTGAACCAAATAAGTACCGGCGGTAGTAACATCTAAAACACTGTAGTTTTTCAAATTGCTATATTCTGAACTTGCCTCATAAGGATCTTCTTGAAATAGTACTTTTTTATTTGGGGTTTTAAATGAATACTTTTTATCAATCTCCACTAAATTGTCAAAGCTTACATTTTTGTAAGGCAAAAATTTGAAAGAATTGAAAAACGCATCGTCGTCTGCAATTTTTTCATTTTCTACAGTTTTTTGAGCCATTAATAAGTAAGTTCTATTTCCACGAAGAAAAAGCTTGGCCATTGTGTGGTATTTATCAGAAAACATAATTTCATATGTTTTACCTTCTGCATTATCCATATTTAATTCTTTTGGCTCACTGATTATTATTCCGCGCTCTTTAAAATAATTTTCAAAAAAAGCATAGTAATCGTCTCTCTTATTTAAATAATAACCTAAGGGCTGGTCGTTATATCTGAATAAATACATTGTATTTTTAGCTTTGTCTACTGAAGTGAAAATATTTAGAATGTAAGGAGATTCTTCATCTCCTTCTGGATTTTCCTTTTCTTGAGAAATATCTTTTTCGACTTCGGGAAATCGAATAGTGTATGCTCCAATAGAATCCGTTTTGGTGTGCCATACTGAAGGAGAATACTTGGGAGTAAACACTTTTATGGATTCAAAAAATGCATCGGCGTAGGGTGAGGTAATTTCCTTCATGGAATTCTCAGTAAAGAAGAAATAGACAATTTTATTGGCGAACGCCAGCTGCATTCTAGAGATATTCTTTTCTTTTTTTATTAAGACTTCCGTAAATTCAATACTATCTTTTATAAATGTTTTTTTACTAATAAGTGAATCCGTCTTTTCTTTCATTTGGCCTTGGAGAATATTTTCAACAAAATCAAAATCCTTAACTAGACTTTCATTTCTTAAGTCCATAGCCATATAAGCAAAAGCGCCCCCATAAATAAGATCGGTACTTGTTAGGGTTTCAAACTTTCCACCCATTTTTAATGCAATTGCTTTATTAGGTGTCAAAACACTGTAACCTAAAGATTGGTTACTGTCAGTATGCCAACGTTCTATATCTGGAATAATGCTGTATTGTTCGTCGTCTTGCGTAAAGGTGGCATTTACTTTTTTTACTGTGAATCCTTTCTTACGAAGCAAATTTATTACTCCGTCTTTACCCGGTAAATGGGCTGTACCCATTGCAGCAAACAAGGAATTTTTTTGCATTATTTTTTCCATACTATTGGCCATAACGTTATTGCGCCTTACCATTGTTTTATTGGCGGAATCATCACTGTTTATGTAGTGTAATATCTTATCAATATCTCCATTATAATATAATTGTGTTATTTCTTCAAGTTCATCATACTGCTCTTCAACGCTGGAATTCAATAAATATAAAATGCTTTTTTTTACGCTTTCTTCGTCAATATTGGCTATCGTTGGAATTTGATCTTCAATTTTCTCCAATCCCGCAATTTCCTTTTTGCTATTATAAGCGATTCCATATAAATAGGCATCTAAAAAGGTACGCCTGTCATTAGGCTTATCTTTTTCCTTGGTAAGCATGGACTCTATTAATTGTGGATGTAATAGCGGAAAACTATCAAGGTCTGTATTGTTTATTTCGTAAAATCTATTTTTTAGTCTTTGATAGTCATCCTTTGATAAAATTTTCTTGAAAACATTTTCCAAGCCGGTTGAATAATAATTTTCATTAAAATTGTCATAAACGGAATCTGGATGAATTTCCAATGCAAACATTTCCGACTTTTTTATCATTGGAATTACGGAATCGCTAAATTTAAAAGCACGGCTATCCTTTACGTGTAGCGTACCAAACAAATATGATTTTTTATTGCTGTCTGTATGTTGAATTTCCCAAAGAAGACTGTAGTTGCTTCGGTCTTGGGCTGTTAAAAAATTTATGCTAAAAAAGAAAAAACCAAACAAGAAAAACAATCGAGAAGTAAAAGTCATTTTGATTAGGGCTGAATAAAATTAATTTTTCAATAATAGTAATTTTATAAAAACATATCTATCTATTATTAAAATTTTTACAATAAAAAAGCCACCCTTTTCGTAGGATGGCTTTTAAATTTTTTTAGATGGTTTTATTATTTTATAATTCCACCACAGCTCACTCTTCCTCCAGCATCACCAGTAGGCTGGGTTTTAAAATCATCTTTCCCGTCGTGCACTATAACTGCTTTTCCAATAATGTCTTTATTTTCATCACCACAGCCTATGCACCATTCGTCTGTTTGCATTGAAATGCTACCAATGCCATCTGCATCTGCTTCAAAGTTACCTATATCACCTTTGTGATATCCTTCCGCATCACCCCATTTACCGTGCTTTTGGTGAGTTGGATTCCAGTGACCTCCAGATGAGGTTCCGTCTTCAGCACTGCAATCTGCTTTTTCATGAATATGAATGGCATGCGTTCCTGGTTTTAAACCCTTGAATTTGGCATTCATTTTTACCATTCCGTTTTCTTCGGTAAAACTGATTTCACCTTTTGCCGTACTTCCACTTTTTGATAGCATTGAAACAGAAACTGTATTAGGTGCTTCTTTCATAGCATCTTGGTCAGTAGCGGAATCCATTTGGATGGAATCATTCATTCCGTCCATTTTGTCCATGTCTTTTTTTTCATTTTTACAGCCCACAAAAGCAAAAAGTGCGGTTGCTGTAATTAATATTCCTAATTTTTTCATTTGAAAATTTTTTAGTGGTTTATGTTGGTTAACTTTTTATTATTATTAAAGGTATGATTTCAATATGCCGTTAGCAAAATTTTAAATAAATCTTAGCATTTACTTTCTCAGGGATTAGCTTACATGAATTATTCAATAAGTTTTGTCTTTACCTGCGTTTCGGTGTGTAAGGTTTTGTGTACCGGACATTTATCAGCAATTTCAAGTAGCTTTTTTTTCTGTTCTTCTGATAGATTTCCTTTTAGTTTAATTTTCCGCGTAAAGGTGTCAATCTTTGCAGAATCTTCTTCGCAATGCTCACAATCAATAGCGTGATCTTTTGAGTAATTGATATGACAAGTAACGTTTTGAACGTCCCATTTTTTTCTTCTTGCATACATTTGAATAGTCATCACGGTACAAGCAGCAAGTCCGGCTGAAAGAAATTCATAAGGTGAAGGGCCAAAGTTTTTTCCTCCAAAATCCACAGGTTCATCAGCAATAAAATAATGATCACCTAACTTTAAATGGGTTGTGAATTTGTCATCACTATTTAAACTCGCTGCAACCTTACTTTTGCTTTTAATTTTTTCCGCCGGTGGAATTTCAACATAACGCGAAGCCCAGCCTGCTATAACTTGTCCAATATATTGCGAATCTTCTTTTTTCGAAAGTAAATGATCCGCACCATCCAAAGAAACAAAACTTTTTGGGTGTTGTGCGGCTTTGTATATTTCTTCTGCATTCATTATGCCCACCGTGGTATCCTGTGGCGAATGTAAAATTAAAAGTGCTTTTTTAAGATTGCTTATAACATCAATAAGCGACTTGTTTTCTAGATCGTCTAAGAACTGCTTTTTTATGGTGAAGTCTATTCCTCCTAAGTTTACTTTTGCCTTTCCGTTTTTATTGATTTCATAAGCGCTGTCTTTTAATAAGTGCATAACATGCGAAGGATGGCTTGGTGAATTAATAACAGCAACCGCTTTTATGGATTGAATTTTTGAAGCTGCAAATATGGCCGCCGTTCCACCCAAAGAATGGCCTATTATTAGGGTAGGGGCCATATAATTGTTTTCTAAAAAAGTTGCTGCATCAACAAGATCTTCCACATTTCCAGAAAAATTTGTGTTTTCAAAATCGCCTTCGCTTTCACCCAAACCCGTAAAATCAAAACGAAGTACCCCAAAACCGGCATCAGTTAATGCACGACCAACATTTTTAACAGCAGTTAAATTTTTGGTACACGTAAAACAATGTGCAAATATGACAAAGTTGTGTGGTTTTTGGTCCAGTGGAAGTTCCAAACGACCAGCTAGTTGTTCTTCGTCTTTATTTGTGAAGGATACTTTTTGAATGTTCATGGCAGTTATTTTATAGTTGTAATTTACAGAATGAATCCGGCACAGCCACTAAAAGTTTTTCTTTTCCTATTAATACCGTGGCTTCGTCAATATCACCCAAAAACTCACCATCTATTTGAAAAGGTATTTTTCTTATTGAGCTAATCTTAGCTTTGTTTGTTGAAATAACACGAACAAAATCTGGCGACATATCAGGTACGTCATTTATTGTTTTAAAAATTTCAATGAAATCAAGGTTTTTGAAAATTAGGATTTCAAACTTTCCGTCATTCATTTTTCCATTGGGGTTAATGGTTGCACCTGTTCCGAATTTATTTGCATTTGCAATGGCAAGCAGAATTCCGGTTTCCTCGAATGTTTCGTCTTCTAATTCCACTTTAAATTGAAAAGGTGATTCTGAATGGAATAGTGTAGGTATAGACTGAAGAAAATAACCAAACTTTCCACGAATCCCAGAGTTTTCGTAGTTCTTTATTAGTTCTGCATTTAGACCCAAATCGGCAATGTGAAGACAAAGTTTACCATTAATATAAAGCACATCCAGTTTCATTGTGCAATCAGACAATGCAATTTCTATTTGTTCTGGAAGGGTTTGTGGGATATTAAAATTTACCGCAATTCCGTTTGCCGAACCTGCAGGTATTATTCCCAAACATATATCGGTTCCCAAAACACACTCTGCCACCAACGAAATTGTTCCATCACCACCTGCGACTAAAATCCGTGATGGATTTATATCTTTTATGAGTGAATTAATATTTTCTTTATCCTTTTCTCCGCTAGTTTCATAAAGTTTGAAATTGAAACTTCTGTTTTTAGCTTCATCTTTTACGGTTGATATTATTGAGGATTTGTCGGAATCGCCTGAGATAGGGTTAACTACAAGTAAAATATAATTTTCTGAATTCATTAGTATAGATTGTTTTTAAAATTAAGTAATTTGGAATTGCTAAACCGTTAACGAAATCTCAATAAGTGAAGCTCGATTTAAAATTGTACCGTGGCTATGTAAATGACGAAGAATTGGTTATTTTTGGCCACGTTTTTAAATCATGGGCGCCAGATAAATACAGGATGGACCGAAGAGGCATTCGGCATGCTGTGGCAGTAATTCATATGTTTCGCATAATACCTTTGGAAAATGTTGAAATCAAGCTGAAATTTAAAAATACTGAAGTCACTACAAAAACTTTAGCGGATGGTTATTTTAGATTCACCATTCCTTTTTCTGAAAAACTTGAAAGTGGATGGCATCCTTATGAAGTTAGTTGCAAAATCTATAACTATGGTATCGTGCAGACTTCAGAATTATTGAAACCATTCGAAAGCAAAGTTGGGGTTATTTCAGATATTGATGATACTTTTTTGGTTTCACACAGCGGAAATTTTTTAAAGAAACTTTATGTTCTTCTTCTGAAAAACATAAATAAACGAAAAGTTTTTGATGATGTAGCGCCACATTATCAAGCTTTAAGTAGAGCAGGGCAAGAGAATGAGACTGCTTCAAATTCTTTCTTTTATGTTTCTAGCAGCGAATGGAATTTATACGAATTCATTGATTCCCTCACGCGGCTCCATCATCTTCCCAAAGCCGTCATTAAGCTGAAAAAAATAAAAACTGGAATCTCAGATTTCCTATTCACGGGTAGGGGAAGCCACGATCATAAGTTCGAAAAGATTAAGGATATTATTATGTTTTATCCAAAATTGGAATATGTTTTATTAGGAGATGATTCACAGAAAGATCCGTATTTATACGAAAGGATTGTGAAAATTTTTCCGCAGAATATTAAAGCCATTTACATCCGGCAAACTTCCCGGAAAAAGAAAAAACAAGCTGCAACAGTTCTTAAAAATATTGAATCTATGAACGTTGCAACTTGTTATTTCAGCAATAGTGAAGAAGCTATTTCACATTCTGAAAGAATTGGTATTGTGTAAAACCAATATTATTTTACTTTGGTCGCTTCTGTATTAGTATCATCCATTTTGGATTGACCTTCTCCTTTTAAGTATTTATCTAAAAATTTTAGAATTTTTCCATAGGCTTCAATTTCGTTTTCCTTTTTCACAAAACCGTGGCCTTCATCTTCAAAAACTACATATTCTACGGGCACACCATTCTTTTTAACACCTTCCACAATTTCATCTGACTCAATTTTAAGAACTCTAGGATCTTGCGCGCCTTGAAGTACCATTAATGGTTTGGTTACTTTTTCAGTATGCAGCAAAGGTGAAATCTGTTTTAAGCGAACTGAATCTGCGGTATTTGGGTCGCCCATTTCGGTGTAAAGCGCATCTTTAAAAGATTCCCACCAGGGTGGAATGCTTTTTAAAGTGCGCATCCAGTTTGTAACCCCAAAAATATTTACTCCAACCTTAAATTCTTCGGGAGCCGATGTCAAGGCAGCCATAGTCATAAATCCACCATAGGAACCACCTAGAATGCCAATCTTATCTTTATCAATCATATCTTGACTTGCCAGCCAATTTTTTCCAGCAATACAGTCTTTCAAATCTTTATCGCCGTGATTTTGATCGTCCATTTTATAGAAGGTTTTGCCATAACCACTGCTTCCGCGATTGTTTACCGCCAAAACTGCATAGCCGTGATTTACCAAATATTGAAGAAAAGAATTGAACCATTGTCGTGATTGCCCGCCAGGGCCACCGTGAACCCAAACCAAAGCAGGAACTTTATTGTTTGCATTGGCAACTTTTGGAGCATAATAAATTGCGGGAATTTCCAAACCGTCGAATGATTTGAAACGAACCACTTTTGCTTCCACCAAATCATCTGCATTAATTTCCTTGTTTAAAACATCAGTCAATTTGTGATATTTCTCAGTTGCCAAATTATAGGAGTATGTATTTGCGGGAAGCTTTGAACTTTCCACAATCAATAATGCCATAGTTTCATCATTTGAAAACCGCACAGATTCAATTGCTTGCCCATCTAATTCGGGGAAATTCAATTCCTTTCCGGAAGTAACTTCCGTCACTTGCATTCGGGTTTTGGCATCTTCATTTGTAAACATTATTTGATACTTGCCATTGTGTGTAAAATAAAAAGACGAAATATCCCAATCTTTTTCAATAACCTTTTCTTTGCTACCATCTTCAATATTGTATTTCATTAAATAACTGAATTCAGAATTGGTATCTGTTGTATAATAAAATGACTTCCCATCGGGAGAAAAATCCTGGGGTGAATTTTTGCTCAGTGAATCGTTAATTTTGGTTTTTTGATTTGTTTTTTTGTTCAGCAAATACAAATCGTTGTCATTTGTATTTATAGATTTTGAAAGCAATAAATAATTTTTGTCTGATGAAATTCCACCAAACTCCATATTATCTTCATTTTTTAAAACCAGTTTCGGTTTAAAAGTTGCAATATCCATTTCATAAACATCCATTATTTGCGGACTGCGTTCGTTGCTGTTATAATAGAAACTTTTACCGTCCTTGGCCCAACCTTGGAAAATTGCGCGAACATTTTTTTCAGGAGTCAATCTTTTGATTCCGCTACTGTCCTTCACAAAAATTTTAAAAATTTCATCTCCATTACCGTCCATTCTAAAAAGAATTCTTTCATCATCAGGAAAATAAGAAATACCATAAATGGAAGCGCTGTCAGACTTTGTTATTGGCATAAATTCACCGCCTTCCGCAGAAACGTTGTACATGTTGTAAACTCCAGAGCGATTGCTGGTTATCAAAATTTTCGACTTATCTGGAGAAAAACCATTTGCGGAAGCGTTTTCATTGCCCATAAATTGCTCTATGGAATATGTTTTTACTTCTGCTACTTTAGTGGTCTCGTCTTTTGGCCTTTCTTTGCAGGAAAAAAGAAGGAATAAGGCAGAAAACATTATACTAATGTTCTTCATAATTTTAGGTTTTGGTTGTTATGTGTTTGATTGTCAAATCAAATTTAATCATTTTAAAGTTTCCCTTAAAAATAAATTTTCAACTAAGAGAAAGAGATTTTTTTAATTTTAATACAATCAAAAAAAGAGGAAAACCATGGATTTTCCTCTTTCAATTTTATATTTAAAGGTTTTATAAACCTCTCTTCGAATATTTGTTTCTATCGAATTCATCACGATCATAAAACCCTTCTTCATAAACATAATCGGGCGGAACCTTTCTATTGTAGGACTTCAGTACTGCCGTTTCATATTCGGTATTTAAAGGAGTTCCATGCTGATATCTTTTCGTTTCCAAAAAAGTGCGGTGATCTATTGCACTAGCCAATACATTTTTGTTGCTTTTATCCAGATTTACCATCCCAATAGGAATAATTACATGATTCTCACCGTCCTTATTTACAAACTCTCTAATATCAATATTGTTTGGCCTGCCATAGGGATCGTGTTTTGCATCAATAATGGTGTTATCCACATGTACATCTAAATATACAACCCGTTTTATATTCTTGTTCACTAACAGGTTTTCTACTTTTCCTACCACTCTGTTATCGGCGTCACGCACATCCCATCCGCGTACATCCGGATCATCACTTGCGACTTTATAATCAGAAAGTTCGTCGAGGTTATAAAGGTGTTTTTCTTCGTTTTTCATAGTTTTTTTTTTAATGATTAGTATGCACTTGTAGTTTCTACTTCAATATCATTCTGATTGTCATTCATTGGGGGAATGGTGTCAGTTATAACATCATCTTGCTTTACATTCTTATTTTGGTCATTATAAGCCCAAAAAACGTAAGCTCCCACAATTATTAATAGAATGAGTACAATCCAAGGCCAAACTGGCTTTTTCTTTTCAATTTTAATTTCTGCCATAACATTAAAGATTTAAGGTTGATATTTTTTTGAATTTAAATTTAGGTAATACTGAAATAGCACTCACATAAATATCTGTTAACTAAATTGTTAATTAATGCTAATTGATACAATCCATATAATTAATAACTCATTTCAAAAATTTTGTGTTTTTATTTTTGGTATGAGTTTAACGTTTTACTTTTTTGTATAAACAAGGTTTGTTTTACTTTTAGGTTATGAATAAAAAAGAAGCCAAGAGCGGATTCATCTTCACAAAACATACTCCCAAAGACCAATCGCCATTTGATAAACTTTTTGATGTTTTTCAGGAATTGATCACGTATACGTCGGGCGATTTTGACGAAGCGATGGATTGGTTGAAACAGATAGACGAGGAATATAAACTGACTACAAAGGATTACACTTTGGATGATTTTGTTGAAGACCTTAAAGCCAAAGGGTACCTCCGCGAAGAAATAAAGATGGACGGAAAGAGCGGTTTGGTTATTACAGAAAAAACCGAAAGAGCACTACGGAAAAAAGCTTTGGAGCAAATTTTCGGAAAACTCAGAAAAAGTGGCGCAGGAAATCACCGAACTAAACAAACGGGCAGGGGAGATGAGCAGGCTGGAGAGTTTAGAGATTATCGTTTTGGCGATTCGCTTGAGCAAATTTCAATGACCGAAAGTTTCAAAAACGCGCAAATAAACCACGGCATGGGTGATTTTACGCTTTCGGAAAACGATTTGGTGGTTGAAGAAACAATGTACAAAACCCAGATGAGCACTGTCCTGATGATAGATATTAGCCACAGTATGATTCTTTACGGCGAAGACCGAATTACACCCGCAAAAAAAGTAGCGATGGCGCTTTCGGAATTTATTACCACCAGTTATCCAAAAGACACCTTAGATATATTGGTTTTCGGAAACGATGCTTGGCCTATAAAAATTAAGGATTTACCTTATTTAAATGTTGGACCATATCACACTAATACGGTTGCAGGACTTCAATTGGCAATGGATTTATTGCGAAGAAAAAGAAATACCAACAAGCAAATTTTTATGATAACTGATGGCAAGCCTAGTTGTATTCAACTTCCTGATGGACGTTATTATAAAAACAGCAATGGCCTAGACAGTTATATTGTAAACAAATGTTACGCTATGGCTTCACAGGCGCGGAAACTTCACATACCTATTACTACTTTTATGATTGCACAAGACCCTTATTTGATGCAGTTTATCGAAGAATTTACCGGAGCCAATAAAGGAAAAGCATTTTATACAGGTTTGAAAGGATTAGGAGAAATGATTTTTAGTGATTATGAAACAAATAGAAAGAAAAGAATTAGATAAATTATGAATATAGAAAAAATAAAAACCTTCGGCGAACTTAAAAAGGCAGGTTACGAACCAAAATCAATTAAAGAAGAATTACGAAGAAATCTACTTCAAAAAATAATGAAGAAGGAAACACCTTTTGTGGGTATTCACGGGTATGAACTTACTGTGATTCCAGAATTGGAACGCGCCATTCTTTCAAAGCATAACATTAATCTTTTAGGTCTACGTGGGCAAGCAAAAACACGATTGGCGCGACAAATGGTGGGTCTTTTGGATAAATACATTCCTGTGGTGGAAGGCAGTGAAATAAACGATGATCCGTTTAGCCCAATTTCTCGCTATGCTAAAAATTTGATGCATGAAAAAGGTGATGACACCCCGATTAGTTGGCTGTACCGTGATGACCGTTTTTCAGAAAAACTAGCAACGCCAGACGTTACTGTTGCTGATATTATTGGCGATGTGGATCCAATAAAAGCCGCAAATTTGAAACTTACGTATGCTGATGATCGCGTAATTCATTTCGGAATGATTCCGCGCAGCAATCGCTGTATTTTCGTTATTAATGAATTGCCTGATCTGCAGCCAAGAATTCAAGTTGCACTTTTCAACATTTTGCAAGAAGGCGATATTCAGATACGTGGTTTTGCGGTGCGTTTGCCATTGGATATTCAATTTGTCTTCACAGCAAATCCAGAAGATTACACAAACCGAGGCAGTATTGTAACTCCCCTAAAAGATAGAATTGGATCCCAAATTTTAACGCACTATCCTGAAGACATCAAAACGGCAAGAACCATTACGCAACAGGAAACTGCCGAAGCAATTAAAGTTAAATCAAACATATACGTGCCTGAATTGGCAAAAGATATTTTGGAACAAATAAGTTTTGAAGCGCGTGAAAATGATTTTATTGATGCAAAAAGTGGTGTGAGCGCACGATTGAGTATTACAGCATTTGAAAATCTTTTAAGCACAGCAGAAAGACGTGCTTTGCATAATGGAGAAGAAAAGACTACAATTCGGTTGGGTGATTTTATGGGAGTAATTCCATCAATTACTGGAAAAATTGAATTGGTTTATGAAGGCGAGCAGGAAGGAGTTAGTCAAGTTGCACAGCAATTGATTGTAGATGCCGTGAACACTACTTTTAAAGAACGTTTTCCAAAAATAGAAAAGCTCACAAAAAATACTGATGCAGATCCGTATGCAGAAGTTGTAGCGTGGTTTTTTGAGGAAAATGATTTTGAATTGCTCGATTCTTATAGTGATATTGAATATAAAACTGAATTGGACAGAATTATCCCATTGCAACAGTTGGTTGAAAAATACCAGCCAGAAACTTCTAAAATTGATAGTTATTTTTTAAAGGAAGTAATTCTTTGGGCTTTGGCCGAGAACAAAAAACTGAGTAAATTTAGTCTGGGAAATGGGCTTCATTTTAAGGATGTATACGGAAGCTATATTAGTGGACTTTAAAATTTTAAAGCAATAAAAAAAACCGCCAGTTTATTTAAACGTGGCGGTTTTTCTTATTTAAAGGAATATTAAATATTAGGAATTACTAACTCATCACCAGGATGAATAAGATCTGCAGACTTTAGTTTTCCTCTATTCGCTTCAAAAATAGCGTTATACTTACCAGAATCCTTATAATATTGTTTTGCAATTTTTCCCAAAGTTTCTCCACTTTGAACTGTATGATGTGCATAAACAGATGAATCGGCAACTTTTATATCTGCCATTATATCGGTGGGATTTTCACCTCCAACTTTTTTTATTTCATCCCAAATAAGGTTTTTATCATATGGTGTATTTGCAGTTCCCCAAACTTTAAGTTGGCCGTTTTCTTCCTTTACATCACCGTTTTGAATGTTTAGTTTTTCTCCTAAATCCAGAACACTTTGGTATTTTGACTTTATCATTTTATTAGTTTTTAAATGTTAATACTTAAAGGTACAATTTTATGATAAGTGATTTTCAGCATTAATAAAATTTTAATACTTATTTGTCAGAATTCAAAAAAACATGAGGAAAAATTATTAAAAATTTAACTAAAGATTAATGAGAATTTGTAAAAAATTTCAGAACTCTTCTAATACCTTTGATGCAAACATTTAAATCAACGATATTATTATGAAACTAAAAACAATTGTAATGTCTCTAGCTGTAGTAGCAATGCTTTTTGCAAGCTGTGAAGACTCAAAAAAGAAAGAAGCTGAAGCGCAAGCTCAAGCTGAACAGATGCGTATGGAACGCGAAAAAGATTCTTTAATGAAAGTTGAAGAAGAAACTAAAATGAAAATGGCCGATATGGAAGCTAATTCTATTGCTGCAAAAGCAATGGGTAATTCAGAACTTTCTACTTTGGTAAGTGCCCTTCAAGCTGCTGACATGGCTCAAACATTGAAAGGTGAAGGCGATTACACAGTTTTCGCTCCAACAAATGAAGCATTCAATAAAGTGCCAAAAGCAACACTGGAAAACTTGATGAAGCCAGAGAACAAAACTCAACTTCAAAAATTACTTCAGTACCACGTGCTTCAAGGTAAAATGAATGCTGCTGATGTTGTAGCAAAAATAAAAGCAGCTAACAACAAGCTTGATGTAACAACAATGAATGGAGAAACTTTAACCTTATCTGAAAAAGATGGTAAAGTGATGATAAAAGATGCTAAAGGAAATACAGCTACTGTAACAAGTGCTGATATGGACGCATCAAATGGTGTTGTACACGTTGTAGACAAAGTGTTAATGCCAAAAATGTAATTCATTTTAAATGAATTTAAAAAGAAAAGCTCCAGAGATGGGGCTTTTTTTATGCCGTATTTTTACTGAGGTACTCAAGCTTTTTTAAATCTTCTTTGCTCTCTATAGTTATTCCAATTCCATCTTTTATAAGTATATTTTGTGTAGTTATTCTCAACACGTCTTCATAATAATGATCTGTGATGATTATTCCTTTTTCAACTTTAAGGTTGTTTAATAATTTTGATATTTCAATTTTAAACAAAGGTTCAATCATTGAAAAAGGCTCGTCGAGCATTAAAAAGGGATGCCCCAAATTCCCTACCAATAAAACTTCTAAATAACGTATTTGTCCAAGGGAAAGTTCTCCAACTTTTTTTGCTGTAAGTTTTGCAATTAAACTATCATAAAAGATAATATCTTGCTTTTTTTCTTCTGAAAAGTAAATAGGAATTAAATCACGAACCTTGATATTTCTTGGTAAAAATGAATGTTGCGGTAAGTAAGCAATACATGCTGCAGAGATATTATCTGAAGAATTAAATGGTTTTCCGTCGATTGAAATGTTTATCAAACCTTTCTTCTGTGTTCCAAAGATCATTTTGAGCAATGTAGATTTTCCGCAACCATTTCGGCCAAACATTCCAAGTATTTCAGTAGTTTTCAAAGAAAATGACACTTCTTTGAGAACTACTTTTTCTTTAAATTTAATGGAAGCGTTATGTAATTTTAAGATTGCCAAATAGGAAAATGATGAAAATAATTAAAATCGAAAAAATAGGAACGCCAACCAAAAGATTGATGAGAAACGAAACTTTAAAAAGCTTCCATTTAGTCAGTCCAAGATTGTGATAAAAATAGAATTGATTGTTATAAAACGCTTGAAAGCCAATAAAACCGATTATCAATCCGATTGTTACGAAAAGAATAAACCCCCAAAGCAATCCCAAATAAATCATACTTAAAATTGAAAAAGCAGTGATAAAAGGAAAAATGGTTTTATAAAATTGCCAATAGGCTCTATACATTTTTGTTTCAATTAATGACAACTACAGCCACCGTCCATAAATCCCTCGGTTTCCTGGTGCCATGGAAAAGCTTGATTGTATTTGTCCATTTCCCAGAAAAAAGGAAGTCGTTCTTTTGGATTATTTCCTATTTCATTCATTGTTTCAGTATCATACAGCCTTCCGTTAATCATTACCATCTGTATGGTTTGGGTATTTTCAATGTTTTCCAAAGGATTTTTTTCCATCACAATCAAATCTGCAAGTTTTCCTTCTTTCAGCGAGCCAATATCTTCTCCAGCACCAATATATTCTGCAGAATTAATTGTAGCAGCTTTTAAGGCTTCCAAATTGCTCATCCCTCCTTGCTGAAGCATCCACGTTTCCCAATGCGCTCCCAAGCCTTGTAATTGGCCGTGTGCTCCCATATTTATTTTTACTCCAGCATCGCTTAAACTTTTTACAGTTTCCGAAACCAAAATATGACCGTTTTTATATTCTTCTTGCGGAGATTTTATTCTGTGGCGAGAACGGCTGTCTACAATACTACGAGGTGTGAATGTGAGTAGTTTTTTGTTTTCCCAAACATTATCGCGTTCATACCAATAAAATTCACCATTCATTCCTCCATAGTTAACAATTAGTGTAGGTGTGTAGCCAGAACTGCTATGGCTCCATAATTCGAGCACATCTTTATAAACCGGTGCAACGGGAATATTATGTTCAACGCCTGTATGACCATCGATTACCATTGTTAGATTATGGTAAAATGTAGATCCACCTTCTGGAACTACATTAATTCCCAATTCGCGTGCCGCCTGTAAAACTTGTTGCCGTTGATCGCGTCGTGGTTGGTTGTAACTTTTCACACTTTTTGCGCCAAAGGCTTTTGTACGACGAATACTGCTTCGTGCGTCCTCCAAATTATTGATAACGGCTTTAAAATCGCCATCAGCTCCATAAAGAATAAAGCCAGTTGAAAATAATCGCGGGCCCACTAATTGTCCATTTTTTTGAAGTTCTGAAAGTGTAAAAACAGTTTCCGTATTTGCAGATGGATCGTGTGATGTGGTTACGCCAAAAGCCAAATTTACCATAAATGGCCAGTATTGCTGAGAGGGAAGTCCATAACGAAAAGCACCAACGTGAGCATGTGCATCAACCATTCCTGGCATGATTGTTTTTCCTTCTGCAGAATAAATCTTTGTTCCCGAAGGAACAGAAACCTTATTGGCTTCGCCAATGGCTTCTATTTTATTTCCGTTAATAACAATGGTTCCATTTTCAATTACTTGATCGTTTTCCATTGTGATAATGCGAGCATTTGTAAAAGCAATCTTTCCATTCGGTTTATCAACTGCTGCTTGCAGACCAATCTTTATTCCACTTAAAGTAATTTCCGGCACTTTTTCTGGGGAACCAACTAAAAAAGTAAACCTATTTTTCAACTCATTACTAAAATATTCATCACCCAAAGTCCACATTATTTTCTGGCTGTTTGGAGACCAATGTATATTGATGCCAGCATCATTTGCAAGCTGTGAAACTGGAACGGATTTACTGTTATTGTCTAAATCTATAGTTTGTCCATTAAGTACTAAAGGCGATACAAAAAGTTTGTGAAGATTCGTAAAAGCAATCCATTCATTATTTGGACTTGGTATTAATCTATTGGCGTATTTTGAAGTTATGTGTGTTTTTTCATCATTTCCGTCAAGATTTACACTGATAAGTTTTTTCTCAATATCCCCAAAATAGGTGCCTCCCGTTTGTAGAAAAATTCGTTTTCCATCTTTAGTAAACAGAGGATATTCACCTTTATCAACAACAAATTTCTCGTTGCTGCCGTCAGAATTCATTATATAAATTCCATCATTTTTAGTATACGTAAACCCTTGATCTGTATTTCCTTTTTCCTTTTGAAAAGCAACCTGTGTTCCAGTTGGGGAAAAAGAAGGAGTTCTAAAGATTCCTTTTGCTGATGTGAGTTTTACTGGGCTTCCACCGTTTGCTGAAATTTTATAAATGGCACCTTTTTCCAGATCGTTCCAAGTAACGTAAACTATTTCTGCACCATTAGGCGAGAAGGTGGGTTCAAATTCAAAATCTTGACTATTTGTCAATCGCTTAGGTTCGCCATCTGGCAATGTTTTTTTGTATAAATGTCCTAATGCATTGAAAACAATATATTTCCCATCAGGGGAAGTTACTGTATTGCGAATCATTTTAGGAGTAAAAGTTTCGGTTTCAATTTTATTATTGAAATGAACAGTTTCCGCAATATCTATATTCACATTTACGGTAAATGGAATGTTGGTTACGTTCAATGATTTTACATCAATCTTATTAATCTTACCACCGCTCCAAAAGACGATTTCGTTGTTGTTTGGCGTCCAACTAAAATTTGGGTAAACCCCGAAAAGCGCCCAAGCTTCCTGTTGATCTTTATTTAATGCATCATAAATGGGCCATTCTTCGCCGGTTTCCAAATCTTGTATAAAAAGGACACTTTTAGTACGAACTCTTTTTACAAAAGCAATCTTTTTACCATCATGCGAAAGTGTAGGTCTAGCTGCACCACCAGGGCCACCAGTTATTGTTTCGGTTTTTCCGGTTGCAAATTCATATCTTTTTATCATATAAATTTGATCGTTTGGGTCTTTATTATATTGAAAATAACCGCCTGGATACATATCTTCACTATAATAAAGGTATTTTCCATCCGGTGAAGCAAAGGGTTCATTTACATCCTGTTGATCGTTTTTACGTTTAGTGATTTGCAAGCCCGTTCCACCAGATTTATGATATTGCCACATTTCGCCTGCTCCCAAACTTCTTTCTGAGGAAAAATGCTTACGTGCAATTAAATAATTGCCGTCGGCACTCCATACGGCATTGTTCAATAATCTGAAATCTTCTTTCGTAACTTGTTTTGCATCGCTTCCATCTACATTCATCACCCAAATATTGTCGCCACCGCCAGCATCACTTGTAAATGAAATTTTTGTTCCGTCTGGACTAAATCTTGGCTGCACTTCAAAAGGAATTCCAGTTCGTATTACTTTAGCCGTTCCGCCCGAAATAGGCATTGTATAAATATCGCCCAGCATATCAAACGCAATTGTTTTGCCGTCTGGACTCACATCTAGATTCATCCAAGTTTCTTCGTTTGTTGTAAAGGAATGTGTTTTGTAATTAAAATCTTTTCCAGGATTGGCAACATCCCACTTTGGATCTTCCTTTTCTTTGTCTTTCTTTTCTTTTTTCTGGGCGTAAAAGGTTGTTGATATAAAGAGACATATTAGAAAAGGAAAAATTTTCATAATTATAGTTTTTTAGCGGTTAGTTTCTTGATTTAATATTGTTTTCGCAGAGGGATATAATTTCTAGAATACGTTTGTTACGAGTTTCTTCCCGTTTGGCTTGGTTCAGCCAATAAAGATAGCTTTTTCTATAACTGCGACTAAAGTTTTCAAAATTTGTAAAGGCTTGTTTGTTGTGCTCAAACGCCTTGTTAAGATCTTCTGGAATTATTAAATTTTCAACATCGTCCAAAGCCGTCCAACTACCGTTCTTCTTTGCTTCGGTAATCACTTTTTTTCCGTTTTTATGAAGAAGACCTTCTTTTTCAAGTACTTTTAAATATGATTTGTTTAACGCACTCCAAACACTTTTTGGATTTCGCGGACAAAAATATTGTTGTCGTTTTCCATCGCCAAGACTTTTAACTGTGCTATCTATCCAGCCATAACAAAGGGCAATTTTAACCGCTTCCTCCCACCGCATTGATGGAATTTCCATTTCAACCTTGAAGAAAATCAAATAAACACCTTGGGAATGTGATTCGTGATTTTCATGCAACCATTCCCGCCATTCTGTATCATCTTTAAAGTAAAGTGTAGGCTTAGAATTCATTATTTTATTTTTTCAGAATTCACATAGAAATCCTCTTTAATCTGAAAATTTAAAATAGGTGAAGAAAGGGTTTTCGTTTTCCATTCTGCAGTGGGATAAATCCATGTTTCTGTGCCGTTAACTATTGCAATTACAGGCATATCAAAATTTTCAATAATAGTCACGTATCGAAATTTCAAGTTTTTTCCAGCTATTGAATATTCAATTTTTGGAACCATTGTACTTCGAAGATATTGATCGAAAAATTCTCTAAGGTCTATTCCGCTTTTTTCACTTATGAAATCCTCAATCTGTTTGGTAGTAACGGTTTGGTGATAAAATTCTGTATTTAAACCACGAAGAATTTGTCGCCATTTTTCATCATCATCAATAAGTTGACGAATCATGTGAAGTATGTTTCCTCCTTTGTAATACATATCGCCACTTCCAGAATTATCAACATTATACTGTCCAATAATTGGACTTTGATTCATAATCTTTTTTCGAGTTCCGATAACGTATTCTGAGGAAGCTTTTTTTCCGAAGAAATAATCCAAATACAGATTTTCTGAATAATTGGTAAATCCTTCATGAATCCACATATCAGCCACATCCTTATTGGTAATACTGTTAGCAAACCACTCATGGCCGCTTTCGTGAATTATTATAAAATCAAATTTTAATCCCCAACCAGTTTCCGAAAGATCGCGACCCAAATAACCATTTTCAAATTTATTGCCGTAGGTTATACTGCTTTGATGCTCCATTCCTAAATAAGGTGCCTCAATCAATTTGTATCCATCTTCATAAAAAGGGTAGGGGCCAAACCAATGCTCAAAAGCTTCCATCATCATTGGAGCCTGTTTAAATTGTTCTTTTGCCCTTGCTTCATTTTCGCGAAGCACATAATAATCCATATCCAGCATTCCTTTTTCGCCTTTATACTTTTCGTTCCAGTGAACATAATCGCCAATGTTTATATCTACGCCGTATGCGTTTATTGGGTTAACCACCTGCCACACCCACGTTTTTGTGTTTTTATTTTCAATCACTTCTTTCAGTCTGCCGTTGCTAACGTCCATCAAATCTTTTGGTGCAGTAACTGAAATTGTGATGCCATTATCGGGCTCGTCCGAAGGATGATCCTTCAAAGGCCACCAAACGCTGGAGCCGATGCCTTCATTTGAAGTGGCAATAAAATCCTTTCCGTTGCTGTCTTTAGTCCAAGTGAAACCACCGTCCCAAGGGGGACGTCTGGCCACTATGGGCTTTCCAGAGAAATAGATTGTTAATTTTTCCTCATTTCCTGAATGTTGTTTCTTTTGAAGTTTTAAAAAGTGTGCGTTTCCTTCGGAAGTATATGGAATTTCCTTTCCGTCTTGAATAATTTTGTCAATTTTCATCGGCGCTTGAAGGTCTATCTGCATCACTTCACTTGGCTCTAATACTTTATAAGAAATTGTATTATTGCCATCAATTGTTTTCTCGGAAGGATTTACAGCAACTTTTAAGTCGTAATAGGTAACGTCGAACCAAGCCCTTTCAGGAGTTATGCTACCGCGAAGGGTATCAGCGCGAGTGAATTCTTGGGATAAAATTGTATTTGCTGAGAAAATACATAATGAAACAAACAATAAATTTTTAAACATAATTTTTTTATTAAATCACAAATCACAAATCACAAATCACAAATCACAAATCACAAATCACAAATCACAAATCGCAAATCACAAATCACAAATCACAAATCGCAAATCGCAAATCGCAAATCACAAATCACAAAATCCAAACTTTTTTATCTTGACTTTCTTTTTTCAACAATTGCTGAAAAAATCTTTCTCAGTTCATCCGCTTCATTAATTAATTCAACCAATTTAATATCATATTGGTTATTAAAGTCATTTTGTAATAATTTTAACCAAAGAAGCGATTCTTTTGCTTCCTTTCTGCATATTTTAATTCTGAAATCAAAATCTTTATCACTTATATGTTCATTGGACTCTATATAGTTAGCAGCTACAGACCCTGAAGATCTTATTACTTGTTTCCCATCTTCAATATTTGCGATACTTTTTTGAAATGAATAAACTAACTTTCGAACAGCTTTCGCAAACAAATACGTTCTAATTTCTAAATCATAAGGTTTTTCCATAACCGAATTTTTCTTTATTTCTTTGTGATTTGAGATTTGTATTTTTTGAGATTTCTTACCTAAATATCGAATTTGGAAAAACAACAACGCTCTCAAATCCATTTTTTCCCACCGAAACTACTCCAAAAAAAGAATTATCAATTACAATTCCTTCCAAAGTAAATTCCGAAACATCGCCAACATAACGGCTGTAGTCCCAAGTGGGCGAAGTGGTGTCTCGCCAATAAATTTTATAACCTAGAGCGCCATCAACTTTTTCCCATTTCAATTTTGCGGAAGCTTCCACAACACCTCCAATACCAACATTTTTTGGCTCGGGTGGGGCAGAGGCTATGCTCGCTAAGTTTATAGCATTCACTGCGGTGAGTTTTGCGGCATAATCAAAGTTTACAAATTCCAATTTATCGCCGTATTCAATTCCGTTTTCCGTTCTTAAATCTTGGTGTTGATGGTTATAATCTTCATGCGATTCCATTATTCTAATACCTGCCCAACCCAAGTCATTGAAAGGACGGTGATGACCCCCACGGCCAAAACGGTCCAATCTATAAACCATCATGGGGTTCATTTCTGGCATATAAGCTTGTGTAGTTTTAAAAACGTAACGCGCAAGTTGACGAGAAATACCATCAACTTCGCCACCGTAAAAGCGACGCATTTGTCGTTCCTTTTCAGTTTCTGTAGGCGGAACTGGCTCGCTGAAAATCCTGAAATCACGATTGCTTGTTACTCCGTCGACGCCTTTAATATTTCCAATCATATCATTATTGAAAACCCCGATGATTTCCCAACCCTGCGCTTTGGCGAAATCTGCAAAACCTTTTCCTCCGAAAAGGCCTTGTTCTTCGCCGCTCAATCCTAAATAAATGATGCTGTTTTCAAATTTATACTTTGAAAGAACGCGTGCTGCTTCTATAGTTCCTGCCATTCCACTAGCGTTGTCGTTTGCTCCAGGAGCATCTTTGGTGAAATCATTGCCATCGCTGTTTCTGGAATCTATATCACCGCTCATAATAATGTAGCGGTTTGGGTATTTTGTGCCTTTTTGAACTGCGGCAACATTAACAATCCAAGTATCTTGAGGAACGCGATCGTTTCCTTCGGCTTTTACAAAATCTTTTTGGGTAAAAACATGTAAACAGTTACTGCAATCATTTGAGGTTTTCTCAAATTCCCTTTTGATCCACCGTCGCGCCGCACCAATTCCTCGTGTGTTGCTTATTGTATCACTAAATGTATTTCGGGTACCGAAATTGGCAAGTGTGGTTATATCGGCCTTAATTCTTTCCGAAGAAATAGAATTTATTATATCGTAAATTTTTTGATCAGTTTGTGAAAAACAAAAAGAGTAGATCAATAAGAATGCTAAAAGGGAAAATAATTTCATTTTAAAAAAGTTTCCCTAAAAATACTCAAAAGAAGGAAGAATTTCTATAAACTTTTGGGTTTTGTAAATATGCAATTACATAGGCTGTGCAACTAGAGCCATTTTTTTTTCGTCAGGGCTTATAGCCATTCGGCTGATGTTTTTAATTTCATATTCTTCCAAAGATGCAACCCTGTTCCATTCAGATTCCCCTAGCGTATCATACAAATAGAGTTTGTTTCCACTACCGACTAAAATTTGGGTGTCGTTGATCCAAACGCAATCTTGAATGCCGATGGGCAATTCGGTTACAAAAAAACTTTCATAGGAACTCATATCCAATAAATATAAATCCAGATTTCCTTCTTCGTTTACCAATGAATAACTCATTGAATTGGTTTTCGGCACTTTTTGAAGGGATCTTCCCGCGTTATAAAACAATGTATCTGTCTTTTTTGATGGCAAATCAACCATAACTAAATCCATTTTATCGCCATCCAATACCGTAGCAAGCATTTTTTTATTATTGTAAAAAGCGAAATATGCTACTTGTAAATCTTTAATTATTTCAGTAGAATTTCCTGTTTCTGAACTATAACGATACAATCGTTGCAAGCCATCTTTATCTAGCCTTACTGCCACCACATCATCATTTGTAGGGAATTTTTGTGGAGAAAATTCACCGCCTTCGGTTTTTTTATTAACCCATTTTTGAAGTTTTGAAGTCAAATTATATTCTGAAATATCCGTCTGTCCATCATTAGTTCCCGCAAAAACAAGTGTTTCATTTGAAATGAATGAAGGCTGATTGTCATAACCTTCATTGTTTGAAATATTTCGTGGGTTCATTAATTCCAGCCCTTCGTAAGCTGGGCGAATATCAAAAACATAGACTTCTGTGTTTTCTTGTCCAAAGCTGAAAAAAGTTGTTGCAATTGTGAAAAGGAAAAGGAGCTTTTTCATTATAAATTATATTTTTTTCAAAAATAGCAAACTCTGCGCCATAAAATGGATAATTGTGAATACGCTATTATTTTGGACTATTCAACTTCTAAAACAGCAGTTGCATGGAATGGTATTCCGGTATCGGTAATTCCTTCAACATTAATTTGAAATTTACCTTTTTCATCACTTGTATAAAAATTTACTTCTGCATTTTTATACCCATTACTAACATTAATAGGTTTCCAGTACAGCGTTGTGCGTCTGTCTTCGCGGCTTCTAGTTCTATCTACTAAGGAATAATCTGGGGCATAAAATTCTTGTGCGGTGTAAAAACCTTCAGATTTAAAATTTATTGAGCCCAGCTTTTTATCAGTAATTTTTATTTTATTTCCCGAACCTTGTTTGGTGTATATTGCAATAACACCTTGAGCCTTTAATCCGTATGCTGCAGAGGCGGAGCCAATGTTTAAAACATCTATAAAGTCGATATTAACTTGATGTATTGAGCGTGCAGTTGCTAGGTCAACTTCAACATTATCAACATAATATGTGGGTTTTAAACCTCTAAGATTTACTTCATAATCCTGTGAAATCTCGGCACCGTATTTACTGCCCACTCGAATGCCTGGCACATTCATAATTAAATCCATAAAATTACCACCTCCGTTTTGTCCGAACTCATCCACCACAATTCTATGTGAGGGGGCAAAGGAACGGGTTCTTTTTTCTCTTTTAATTTCTGCAATTTCTTCTTTTGTGGCTACTTTTCCTTTAATATTTACCTCATCCAACATTTCTCTTTCTCTGTCAAATTCAAAATTGCGGTATATATTATTTCTTGTTTTTTGTCGATACTTCTCAACGTTTGCAATCTCAAGATTTTGATTGAATGAATTTGCAATTCTTTCTGGAATGATTGTAGGTCTTTGGGCAGGAGGGTCTAACTTTATATTGGTATCGCTATAATTAGGTTTTTCTGAAGAAAGACCTGACCCAGCTTGTAAAAAAACGTCTATGGTGTCATGAAACACAAAGGGCCCATATGAAAAGTGGCCAATATTATTAGTATTATCCGTTTCTTGATAAAACCCTTTCTTTCGGAAAGTGAGTTTTGTTTCACTGAATTTATTTTGAAAAGGTGATTCTGCATTTATTGTATTGCCACTTATGTAAATTCCGTCTTCCGGTTTAAATTCCTGCCGTGCACTATTCTGAAGAAATTCCTGCCAAATGAATCGCCGCCAACCGTGAGTCATCATTATCAAATCCAATTGTAGATTCTTTTTTATAGTGTCACCAGTTGTGAAAAAGTAATTTGGAGATTTAATGTTGCCTCTTAAATCTGAATTCATTAATAAATAAGTCTTTATATTTTCGGCATTGTTATTTGGTTTTATTAATTCGGTATCAGTTACTGAAAGTGAGAATGTACTGGGAACTAATCTTCCTAATTTATCTTTTATTTCAATTTCCATATTTACCCTATCGCGCGTACTAGTGGAGAAGCCGTTTGTTTTTTTTAATGAAACAGAAAGTTTTTCTTCTTTTTTAACATAAACTAATCTTTCTGCAAGAGGGTTTTTGGATTCATTGAAAAGCACAATATCTAAAACTCCTTCAATTAAATCTGCCGTTGGAATTTTCAATAACAGAGTATTTGACTGATTTTCCTGCGTGTAATCAAAAGCGGGTAATCCTCTTTGTTGGCCAATAATTAATATGTTTTTTAGACCTTCTTTTTTGTTGGTAGTGATGTTTATAATTACTTCTTTATCCGTTATAGAAGTGTTCATAACGTAACCCTCATTTAGTGTAACAGGCAAAGGGTAGAGAATATTTTCATCACCAGAACTTATGACTGCACGATATTCCTTACCAGGTTCGGGGTTTAAATAAAATGAACCGAGACCAAATTCAAAGGTTTTAAAATCTGTAATTTTATTTCCATAGGTATCTTCAATAATTCCTACTACTGAGCTTGCTGATAGCGTTGCATCTTTAATTTTTATAGCTACTTTATTATTGATTCCAGTAACCAAATAACCTCCTTCGGGATAAAAACCAATATCGGGCAATTCGGCATTTTCAGGTATTTCAGAACTTTTATTGTCCTTCGAGTTTGGTATTTCTGAATTAATTGCAAAAATTGGTATCTCTTTCTTAAAAAAATAATCTCTTGGCTGGTTACGCATATAATTAGTAAATGCACGTAAAAGATAAATGCCTTCGGGGAGGTCAATAGGCAACTTAAAATCTCCGTCTTTGCTTACGGATTCTGTAAAAAGTCTTCGGTCAATTATTACTTCGTTCTGTTCGTTTATGAGTTCTACATAAATTACTTTACTTTTTTCACTTTTTCTATGTGTGACGCCATTAACGAGGTAAGTGTTAAACCAAATATTTTCACCAGCAGTGTAGTAAGGCCTGTCTGTTTGAATATATATTTTTTCGGGATATTTTTCAGTAGCATATTCATTTAACCTGTTGAGAATTAAAATTTTTAAACCAGAAGTATCACTGAAAGAAAATGCAAGACACAATAATGAAATTGATAGCAAAAGTAAAATTCTCTTCATGCTTTAAGAATAAAGTGAATTTAAATGTAAGGATTTATTCTTATAAAAAAAAGACCTGACAAGTTTGAAAAACTTATCAGGCCAAATATTCTAGAACCCATATAATTTATTGGATTCTGTATTTTTCATTAATTAAAAAGGATAGTTATTTTCCGAAATAACTTTATGTGCAATCGTTCTTCTCAACTCGCCAATATTAGGCATATTTTGATATTTGGTGAAACGTTTAAGCCCCATCAACATGGCGCGTTGTTCATCACCTTCAGCAAAGGACAGAATTGCTTCTTTTGCCTTAACTGTAATAATATCAACAGCGTGATAAAGATATAATTGAGACATTGCAATCTGCTCTTTTTGAGAGTCTTCGCCAAAACGTTTTGCGTTTTTTTCTGTTCTCAAAATTCCACTTTCGGCCATATAGATTTCAATCAAAATATCTGCAGCGGCTAAAAGTGTCTGCTGGTGTTCGTCAAGTTCAGTTCCGTATTTTTGAACGGCGCTTCCCGCAACCATTAAGAATACTTTTTTAAGTTTTGCAAGCATCGCTTTTTCTTCGGAAAACAATTCAGAGAAATCTGGAGTTTCAAAAGAAGGAATCCCCATCAATTCTCCAGCCACTGCTTGTGCAGGTCCTAAAAGATCAACATGACCTTTCATTGCTTTTTTCACTAACATTCCTACAGAAAGCATTCTGTTTATTTCGTTGGTTCCCTCATAAATACGAGTGATTCGAGCATCTCTCCAAGCCGATTCCATAGGTGCTTCTGCACTGTAACCCATTCCACCATATATCTGAATTCCTTCGTCCGTACAATGTTGAATGTCTTCAGAAACGGCAACTTTTAAAATAGAACACTCTATCGCGTATTCTTCAACCCCTTTTAACTCTGCTTCTTGATGACTGTTGCCAGCTGCAATACGAAGTGCAATTCTATCTTCAACATTTTTAGCTGCTCTATACGAAGCACTTTCGTCTACGTAAGCATTCGTTGCCATTTCAGCCAATTTAAGTTTAATTGCACCAAAAGATGAAATAGGTACGTCAAATTGAATTCGTTCATTTGCGTATTCAACAGCTTTTGTAATAACCCTACGTTGCCCATCAAGACCCGCCGCAGCAAGTTTTATACGACCTACGTTTAAAGCATTCATTGCAATTTTAAAGCCTTCACCTCTTTCACCCAACATATTTTCTACAGGAACTTTGGTGTCATTAAAGAAAACCTGACGCGTAGAGGAGGAGTGGATACCTAGTTTCTTTTCTTCTTCGCCAAATGTGATTCCATTGGAAGAATCGTTTTCTAAAATAAATCCAGTAATGTTTTTATCGTCTTCAATTCTTGCAAAAACGATGAATGTATTACAGAATCCTGCGTTGGAAATCCACATTTTTTGTCCACTAATAGCATACGTTTTGCCATCTTCAGAAAGTACGGCTTTTGTTTTTCCGCTGTTAGCGTCACTACCTGCTCCAGGCTCAGTCAATGCATAAGCACCAAACCATTCGCCAGTAGCAAGTTTTGGAACGTATTTTTTCTTTTGTTCTTCTGTTCCATAAAGAGTGATTGGCAATGTTCCAATTCCAGTGTGTGCTCCAAAAGCTGTAGCTACAGAACCACTGGCTCCTGAAATATAGTCGCATACCAACATAGTAGTTACGAAGCCCATTCCAAGACCTCCGTATGCTTCCGGAACAGCAACTCCAAGTAGGCCCATTTCGCCAGCTTTTTGCATTATCTCTTCTGTAAGTGCATAATCATGCTGCTCTAAGCGTGCCTTTAAAGGCCAGATTTCACGATCTACGAATTCCTTCACAGAATCGCGCATCATTTTTTGTTCTTCCGAAAAATCTTCTGGTGTGAAAACGTCTTCGGCTTTTGTTTCTTTTACTAAGAATTGACCTCCGCGAAGAAGATCTTTTTGTGTTGTGTCTGTTGTACTCATTTTTTTAGATTTTAGTAGTTAGTATTGTGTAGTGAGAAAATCTCACTACACAATACTCACGTCTCAATACTTTTTATTTTAAGAATTCATAAACCCCAGCAGCTCCTTGCCCAGTTCCCACACACATCGTCACCATACCATATTTTCCTTGTAGGTTTCGCTTGCGCATTTCATCAAAAAGTTGAACTGATAGTTTGGCTCCAGTACAACCTAGTGGGTGACCCATAGCAATTGCACCTCCGTTTACATTTACAATTTCCTTATCTAATCCCAATTCACGAATAACCGCAAGGGATTGGGAAGCGAAGGCTTCATTCAATTCAATAAGTTCCATTTGGTCTTGCTTTAACCCAGCTTGCTTCAATGCTTTGGGAATGGCATAAATTGGAGCAATACCCATTATGCTAGGTTCTACGCCCACAGCTGTATAACTAACCAATCGAGCAATAGGTTCAAGATTTAGTTCCTTAACCATTTCCTCACTCATAATAAGTGTGAAAGCAGCCCCGTCGCTCATTTGTGATGAATTTCCTGCGGTAACACTACCACCGTTCGCGAAAACCGGGCGAAGCTTGGAAAGTGCTTCTATATTAGTTCCCTTTCTTGGACCTTCGTCTTTATTTACCGTATATTTTTCGGTTACTTTTTTTCCAGCATCATTTACAAAAGTATGTTCCACTTCAATAGGAACAATTTGATCCTGAAAGCGATCTTCATCCTGTGCTTTCAAAGCGCGCATTTGGCTTGTATAAGCAAATTCATCTTGGTCTTCACGGGAAACATTGTACTTTTTGGCAACGGCCTCCGCAGTTAAACCCATATTCCAGTAATAATCTTCGTGGCCTTCTTTCGCCATTTTATAATCTGGAACAGGTTTATAACCGCCCATCGGGATGTAGCTCATGCTTTCTGCGCCACCCGCAATGATGCAATCTGCCATTCCACTTTGAATTTTTGCGGTTGCAATTGCAATGGTTTCTAAGCCTGAAGCGCAATAACGATTCACTGTCATCCCAGGAACATCCACTATATCCAAGCTCATTAACGAGATCAATCGACCCATATTCAAGCCTTGTTCGGCTTCTGGCATTGCGTTACCAACAATTACGTCGTCAATTCGTTTTTTGTCGAGTTGCGGTAATTCGTTCAATATATATTTAATTGTTTCCGCAGCCAACTCATCAGGGCGTTTGAAGCGAAAAACTCCGCGAGGTGCTTTACCTACTGCGGTTCTGTATGCTTTTACTATATATGCTGTTTTCATTTTTCTAGTATTTTGGATTATTGGATTTTTAGATAATTCGATTTCTAAAAATCTAAGCGTCTAATTATCTAACAATCTAATTTCTCAAAGGTTTCCCTTTTTGAATCATATGTTGAAGTCTTTCCAAAGTCTTTCTTTCTCCAGTTAAACTTAAGAATGCTTCTCTTTCAAGGTCAAGCAAATATTGCTCGCTCACGTAGCTTGCTTCGCTTAAATCGCCACCTGCCATAACATAAGCAAGTTTATTTGCAATTTTAAGGTCGTGTTCGCTGATGTAATTTCCAGCCTTCATTTGGTCAGTTCCAACTAGGAACATTCCCAAAGCTTGTTTTCCAAGTACCTTAATATCGGTTCTTGGAATTGGTTTTGTATACCCTTGATCAGCCATAAATCGCGCCATCGCTTTCGCAGCTGCAATTTGTCTTGCTTCGTTTACAATTACAATATCTTTTCCTTTCTGAAGAATTCCGGTGTCGTATGCTTCATAGGCTGAAGTAGATACCTTTGCCATTGCGATAGTCAAGAAATATTCTTGAAGGGTGTTGAGTTCAACATCATCTTTTCTAAATAGGTCACTTGCGCGCATTGCCATTTCCTTGGAACCACCACCGCCAGGAATTACACCAACGCCGAATTCTACCAAACCAATGTAACTTTCGGCTGCTGCAACAACTCTGTCTGCGTGAAGTGTGAATTCGCAACCGCCGCCCAAGGTCATCCCGTGCGGTGCAACCACAACTGGAATAGAGGAATAGCGAATACGCATGCTAGTATCTTGAAAATATTTTATGGCAGCGTTCAGTTCTTCGTATTCCTGCTCTACGGCCATCATAAATATCATTCCGATGTTGGCGCCTACTGAGAAATTTTTACCGTTGTTGGCAATTACCAAACCGTCGTAATCTTTTTCGGCCATATCAATGGCTTTATTGATACCAGCCAAAACATCGCCGCCAACAGAATTCATTTTGCTAATGAATTCCACATTCAAAATACCATCGCCAAGATCTTCAACCACAACTCCGTTATTTCTGAAAACTTCGGAAGTTTTGCGGATGTTGTCGAGTATTATGAAAGAATCCTGTCCGGGAACTTTAACGTGCTTTTTCTGAGGAATATCGTAGTAATAGGTATTTCCGTCTTTTATAGTGTAGAAAGAATCCACACCAGCTTCAAGCATTTCATTTACCCAAGCTGCGGGTTCTTTTCCTAAATCTTTTATTAGTTCAATTCCTTTTTTAACACCAAAGGCATCCCAAATTTCAAAGGGACCATTATCCCAGCCGAAACCTGCTTTCATAGCATCATCAATCTTGTAAAGCTCGTCAGTTATTTCAGGAATTCTTTTTGAAACGTAAGCGAACATCGCTCCGAAATTTTTTCGGTAGAACTCTCCTGCTTTATCCTCTCCTTTTATAAGAATTGGAAAACGATCCGTTACTTTATCAACCGATTTCGTTTTTTCCAAAGAATCAAAAGATGCCTTTTTGCTTTTTCGGTAGTCTAAAGAATCTAAGTCGAGCGTAAGGATTTCACTGCTGCCATCATCATTCTTCACTTTCTTATAAAAACCCTGACCGCTTTTGCTTCCCAACCATTTCTTTTCCATCATCGTATCGATGAACCCTGGAATTTGGAAAATTCCGTGTTCTTCGTCTTCGGGAACGTTATCGTAAATTCCTTTTGCAACGTGTACCAAAGTATCCAAACCAACTACATCTACAGTTCTAAAAGTTGCAGATTTTGGACGGCCAATTACTGGGCCTGTTAGCTTATCAACTTCTTCAACAGTAAGTCCCATTTCTTTCACTTGGTGAAAAAGGCTTTGGATGCCGAAGATTCCAATTCTATTTCCAATAAATGCGGGAGTGTCTTTTGCCACTACAGAAGTTTTTCCTAGGAATTTTTCACCGTACCCGTTTAAGAAATCAAGAACTTCAGTTGAAGTTTTTGGCCCCGGAATAATTTCAAAAAGTTTTAAGTATCGCGGTGGATTGAAAAAGTGCGTGCCGCAGAAGTGCTTTTGAAAATCCTCACTTCGCCCTTCACTCATAAATTTAATAGGAATACCCGATGTGTTCGAAGTAATAAGTGTTCCGGGTTTTCTGTGTTTGTCGAGATTCTCAAAAACCTGTTTTTTGATATCCAAACGTTCTATAACAACTTCAATAATCCAATCGGCTGTTTTTACTTTTGAAATATCGTCTTCCAAGTTTCCTGTGGAAATTCGTTTTGCAAAATCTTTGTGATAGAGTGGGGCAGGGTTGCTTTTTATGGCTTTTTGAAGATCACCATTCACAATCCTGTTTCGAACTACTTTGTCTTCAAGCGTGAGTCCTTTTTTCTTTTCATCATCTGTAAGTTCACGGGGAACTATATCCAGCAAGAGCACTTCCACGCCAATATTTGCAAAATGGCAGGCGATGCCGCTTCCCATAATTCCGGAACCGATTACCGCTACTTTGTTTATTCTTCTTTTTGACATATTATATTATTTTTCTGAATCGTATATTTTCTTTGAATTGATCAACTCATTGATCGTATTTGCCACTTTTCTGAAAGTGTGCAATTCTTCTTCCGAAACGGTTTTTTGAACAGCTTCGTCAAAACCTAAAACAACTCCTTTTGAGAAGTCGCGCATTTCTTTTCCGAAAGGCGTTAAATGGATCAATACACCGCGTCCGTCTTCTGGATTGGGTTTGCGCTCTATCAATCCTTTTTGTTCCATCGCTTTCAAAGTGCGAGATAAACTTGTGGCTTCCATTCCCATTTTGGGTCCAAGTGCTGTTGAAGGAGTTCCTTCTTCGGGGTCAATGCTTATTAAAGCAAAACCAGTGGCCATTGTACTTCCTTTTTTTCCTGCTTCTTCATTGTACATTTTTGTGACGGTCATCCATGTGGACCGCAAAATATAATCTATTGTTTTTTCCTTCATTAAAAGATTTTGAAAAAATGGAATATCAAAGATACAAAATTTTATTATGCGTGCATAGTATATAGGCGTGTTTTTTGACTAATGATTTATGACTGTAGGACATAGGATATAAGACGTAGGATATAGGACGTAGGACATAAGATAAAAGACTTAGGACTTAAAAGTTTTACGTCATTAAGTCTTACGTCTTTTTATTATTTTTTAGAATAACATAACTTTCCATCCACCACATTTGCTGGAGCAGTATAAGGATGTTCGGTTGCGGTATTTTCACCCATAATATGCAGTACCGCCCAACCATCAACTTTCAGAACATCTGCAATTAGCGAGCGGTGGCAACTCCACCAAACGGCTTCGGCACACATAATTGCGGTACGATTTTCCTTCGCCTTTTTCTTAAGAATTTTTAAAGCTTCTTGAAATTGTTCTGTTCCCATATAGTCAGCATATCCTTTAAAGGAATCAAGCCGCCACGCATCGTTCTTTGAATTTGGCTCCGGTTTTCTGCGACCACCCAAATTTATTAGATGTTTGTATTCAATTCCATTGTGGGGAAGTGAAGTCTCCAAACTTTCTTTATTGAACTGTGGAAATTTTTTAGAACCCGGGTAATGCCGTACATCTACGAGTGTTTGTATGTTGAAGGAATTCAACAGTTTTAAAAATTCGTCAAATGTTCGGGTAGAATGACCTATGGTCCAAATAGTCTTCATTTTTAAATGAATAAATTACATTTAAAGATAAGAAATAAGGAATCTTTAAAGAAGGATAGCTATTGCTTTAACGGAACTTTAATTGGTGACGAATTTTAAGCCTACTAATGAAAATATAAGGGTTGAAAGAAAAAAGACACGCCAAAAAGTAGCAGGTTCGTTAAAATAGAAAATACCTACCACAACAGTTCCCACAGCGCCAATGCCAGTCCAAACCGCATAAGCAGTACCAATGGGAAGTGTTTTTGAAGCTTTTATAAGTAAAAACATACTAATAAACAGGCAAGCCAGAAATCCGCCGAACCACAGTTTTGCTTCCCATCCAGTGGTTTCTTTTACTTTGCCTAAGCAAGCCGCGAAGCCTACTTCAAAGAGGCCACCGATTATAAGGAGAATCCAATTCATAAATTTTTATGACGTATGCTCATAAATCTTTTCATACAAATCTTTATACTGTTCTTTTATAACCTTCCGTTTCATTTTCATAGTTGGGGTTAACTGTCCGCCTTCAATGCTCCAAGCATCAGGAGTCAATTCAAACTTTTTCACTTTTTCCCATTGCCCGAAACGCTCGTTGTAAAAATCTATTTCTTTTTGAATTCGATCTATTACCGCTTGGTTTTTTACCATTTCTTTTGGGTCTGAAGGTATATTTCTTCCTTTTTTGTTTCCCCATTCTTTTATAAAATCGAAGTCTGGTTGTATTAGTGCTGCCGGCATTTTTTCGCCTTCGCCAATAACCATTATTTGGTCTATAAAGCGGGATTGTTTCATGGCGTTTTCCAATAGCTGTGGTGCTACGTATTTTCCGCCACTGGTTTTAAACATTTCCTTTTTGCGATCCGTGATTTTTAAGAAACCTTCACTATCAATCTCACCAATATCGCCAGTGTGGAAATATCCACCTTTTAAAACTTCATCTGTCTGTTCTTGGTTTTTGTAATAGCCAATCATTACTTGTGGACCTTTTACAAGTATTTCTCCATCTTCCGCAATTTTTATTTCGGTTTCCTTCAATGCTTTTCCAACGGTTCCGATTTTAAATCCGTGATTGCGCATGTCGTTTACCGAAACCACGGGAGAGGTTTCCGTAAGGCCATAACCTTCCATCACAGGAATCTCCGCAGCATTAAACACACGGGCCAAACGAGGCTGTAATGCAGCACTACCAGAAGCAATAGCTTTTAAATTTCCGCCTAATGCTTCACGCCATTTGCTGAAAATTAATTTATTGGCAAGTTTTAGTTGTGACTCATACCACCAACCATTTTGGCCGTATGGTTCATATTTAAGTCCCAAATCTATTGCCCAAAAGAATAGTTTTTTCTTTATTCCGGTAAGTTCAGCACCTTTTGCATAAATTTTATCATACACTTTTTCCAGCAAGCGCGGCACGGCTGTCATCACTTCGGGTTGCACTTCTTTTAGGTTTTCACTGATGGTTTCTAAACTTTCTGCATAGTGGATGCTTACCCCGCAATATTGGTACATATATAAAATCATTCTTTCATAAATATGGCAAACTGGCAAAAAGCTCAACGATTTTGAATGTCCTAAATCTATAGGCAAACGTTCTGCGCTGTGTTTGGAATTGGAGGCAATATTTTTATGCGAAAGCATTACACCTTTTGGTTTTCCGGTGGTTCCAGAAGTATAAATTAAAGTAGCCAGATCATCTTCGTGGATTGCTTCTTTACGTTTTTCCACTTCGTCTTGGTTGCTTTCATCTTTTCCTTCTTCAAGAACTTCGCTCCAGTTTTTTGCACCTTTTATTTCGTCAAACGTGTAAACCTCTTTTAAGGAAGGAACGTTGCTGCGAATTTGCTGCACTTTATCATAAACTTCTTTACAGGAAGCGAAGCAATACATGGCCTCGCTGTGGTTTAGCACATATTCATATTCGTCTTCAGAAATGGTTGGGTAAATTGGCACATCCTGTGCACCGGTTTGCATAATACCAATATCACAAATGTTCCACTCTGTGCGGTTGCTCATAGATATTAGTGCAATTTTATCATTGGGTTTCACGCCCATACGTATTAAGGCGCGGCTTATGGCATTTGCCTTGTCAATATATTCCTGAGTGGAAGTCGCAACCCATTTACCATTGTATTTGGTAACGAGCGCTTTATCCTGTGGGTATTTTTCAAGCTGAAAATATGGGAAGTCGAAGAGTCTTTTTGGATCTGTCATTGTCGTATTATTATGGAAGTGAAAATAGCAAAATTATTTTAGTTTCCCTCTGAAAAGAATAAGGAATGACCCGAAAAGTCATTCTTATAAATTTAAAGAATTATTTTATTTTCTTATTGAAACGCTTGTATTTTTATTTAAATCTATTATTAAGCTCATAGCTCACAACTTACAATTCACAATTCACGACTTAACAATAATTTCTAATTTTTGCAAATAATCATTTTTTTCATATCTTAGTATTCTCCCCCTAAGTAAATCCGTATTATCATGTCTGAAAATCCTATTCAAAATAGGGCCAAAGACCCTAGAAAAGTACGCCTACTAAAAGATGAACATATAATGGAACTCTTTGGTATAAGCAAATCTTGTTTATACCGCTGGCGTATAAATGGATTCATTCCCTTTAAAAAAATTGGGCATACCAATTTCTATGTGGAACATGTAATTCTTAAAATGCTCTATTTAGGTGCTGGAAAACTCCCGAAGGAATTAGACGAGGAAGATAATCTAGATGATTGGAATGATCTGATTATTTAGTGTAAAACAATTCCTTTACAAAACAATAAAAAACCAACTCCAGTACAAATACCAGAATTGGTTCTTTCTTGGCTCGGGGCTTTTGGCTTTTTTTGCTCTTGAATCTTAACCTTTAGCTAAAGCTGCAATAAAGTCAACAGCCACTACCTGCAGTTCACTTATGGTACAGTAACAGCGCCCAAATAGCTACTAATAGCAGCATACTTTTGGTCATCTGTTACAAAAGTGATCCACACCTCTGCCAGCGTTCCATTTAAATAAGCTGGAATTGTAAGTACGGTAGCTGTATCGGCACGCGTAGCGGCAGGGTTTACAATTACAAACTCATTCATTTCTGTACAGAAAACTACCGCAATTAAAACATCGGTAGCGCTGGCGGAACCTTGTCCGCTGTTATCTGTCCAGCTTAAGTTGAGTTCATTGGGTCCTCCGGCGGCAACTACGGCATTATCCGCACCGCGCAGCTGCCCTCGGCTAATGAGCACTTTTGGGTAGTCTATCAACCAAGTGTCGTCCGGACCGGGCAATAGAGCTTCATTTAAAAGATAGCCCGTAGCCAGATTAAACGGCGACTTCGATTTCTGTTCCTTCCCAAAGTAAGTGCCTACCACCTCCTTAATAGGTGTTAAAAATTTAATTACCGTGCGGAATTTTGCACGTTGTTCCAGCTGCGCATCTGTTGCGGCAGTAGTTGTCTCTTTTGGCAGTCCGCGCATCAGGTCTTTCCCTCTCCAGGAATACCCAATTACGTTACCAACCTTCCCTCTAAAAGGGCCAAGGATACCTTTGTTGTAAGATCCCATAGTTTTAAAATTTAAATTAAACATTTATTTGAACTAATCATAGCCAAAGTAATACGCAAAACACTGCTATACAAATACTTGACATCACCTGACCGAGATTAACCGAAACAACTTCCGCTCGCATATAAATGACCGCAATAGCCTTACAACAACCACCACCCACGACAAATGCACACACATGACCGCAACTGACCGATGTTGACCGAAGATGACCGCAAATGACCATGGAAAGCACTTTTTTAGGGGTTTTGTTCGGGTGTTGGTTTGGTGTTGTTCAGTTGTGGGCTCCCAAAAGAGGGTTTTTGGGAAGGAGAGTAGAATGAGATATTAATTACAAGTTTAGAAGTGCAAATAGTAAAGCTTTAAAATTTAAAAAAAAGCTTGTGAGTTAATAAAGACTAATTGTTAAAATATTTTATAAAAATATGTTAAAGGAATTAAAATATATATTATATTTGACTGAAGCTTAATGCTTTATTCTCCCCTTTTATTTACAACCTAGGCGTATTTAGTTCATATTGAGGTATGGTATTCTTAAAATTTTTTAAAGATTATTATTCACAACTCATATTATATGTAAGCAATATCGAAGATTGATTCCTTATCTATTTTTTCATTGTTTTATAAAATATTTAATTTTAAAACTAACTAATTATGAAAATCTCAAAAATTGTATCACTCATTATTCTATTTTTTCTTTTTACGCCATGTTCGGCTCAGAATGTAGAAGACTTATCTTTAAATCAACAAATTAAATCAGGTCTCGAGTACTTAAATCAATTAGAAAAAAAATTAGAATATGAAGAATTATTTTTAAATGAAATAATAAATTCTGATGGTGATAATTCACTTTTAATAAAGAAAAAAACAATTGATCGAGATATAGTTAAAAAAGATATTTTAACACTGAAAGCATCACTTTTCGAGCTAAATAAAAAATCAAAAGAAATATTAAATAATAATGAAAGTGATATAACTAATAAAGAAATTATTCCGTTGGATTTAACGGAGAATAAATACTGGTATAATGATGATATTAGAAATCCAATTTCCTTTACCGAATTTATTGTTAGAAATCCTAGAACTAATGGAGTAGATCGATTAACAAAACCATCGAATTTATCATCATATCACTATATTAAACCTGGTTCAATAATTAATATATTGTTTAAAAAAGATGTTTATGACAAATTGAATGACATTGATATAACAATTAAAGCATATTTAAAACGTGTAGATGAATCAGTTGTTCCAATTGATGTTAGTGGCTTTTTTAATGTCAAATTAGATACTAATCAAGAGGAATTTGAAAAAAATATAGCAGAATCTAATGAAGATGGTTTGGAATATAATTATGAAGTTAAGTCAAAAAAAAGAGGACCTATTCAAGCTGAGGTAAATTCTAGCATGGCAAATCCACAACCACAAGATAAACTTATAATAACTGTAATTAACAGCTCCGATGGTAATGCATCTTTCACTACAACTTTTGAATTTGAAGATTTTGGTTGGGAAACAACACCAAGTGGAGGCTTTTCTTGGGTAAATACATTTAACCAAAATGATGCAAACTTCAGGCCAGCGGGTAGTTCGGGAGTGAGCTTTCATTATAAATTAAACAAAGGGTCAAAGTTCTTTTATAATTTTTTTAATCCTAGTTTTGGCCCTGAATTAATTGTGTTACAAGATTCAAACGAAAAAACATTGATTGGTCTTGGTTTATCAGTTTCAACATTTTTACGTACTGTAAAAGTAGGATATGGTTGGTATTTGGTAGGTGAAAATGGCAAGCCTTATGTTTCAATTGGAGTAAATTTTATTGAAGGATACAAATCAATTTCTTCAATTTTAAGTAGATCTCAAGATTAAAGCATTAATATAATTTATTTTGTTCCGTAGTTAGGAGAAAGCCCCCCCGCTAGTGCGCGATTGCATCCCCGCTAGTGCGCGATTGCATCGCGTTCCTATACGGTAATCTCGGTACTATTTTTTCAACAAGGAAAAATAAACAACTTTAAAACGTGAGTCGAAATTATAAATTTCATAATCCTGAGGGCTTGTATTTTGTAAGTTTTGCAGTAATTGAATGGCTTGATGTTTTTACAAGAAATGAATACAAGAACATCTTGGTTAAAAGCTTGTCTTTTTGCCAGAGAGAAAAAGGGATGGAAATAGTATCTTGGTGCATCATGACCAATCACGTCCATCTGGTTTTCAGGAGTGTAAAAGGCCAACTACCTTCTTTGCTATTGGGGGATTTTAAACGCTTTACGAGCAAAGCAATTGTAAAAGCCATACAAGAGAACCCCCGCGAAAGCAGAAAGGAATTTTTAATGGAACGTTTTGAGAAAGCAGCCCAAAAGTCCTCTAATGTAAACGACTATCAGTTTTGGAGGCATGATAACAAACCAATAGAACTTTGGAGCAATAAGGTGATACAGGAAAAAATAAGTTACATACACAATAACCCGGTAGCGGCAGGTTTGGTATTTAGAGCGGAAGATTATGTTTACAGCAGTGCCGTGGATTATGCTGATAAAAAGGGGTTGTTGGATAATATTGTAATTTTCCAGTATTTTGGTTGAGGGATATTGCGTTTCAAGGAAGTTGGGAAGACCGAAGATCACGCGATGCAATCGCGCGGTAGCGGGGGATTTGGGATTTGGAATTTGGAATTTAACATTTAGGCCTCCATGTCAGTTTATCGAGAAAGTACTTTTTAATGTTATAGTTTTCTGGGGTTTCTATATATTCGTTCCTCTCCCCAGTAAATTTGTTGCCTATGCGGAATCTCGTAATGGGATGAATAAGTAATGATTTATATTTGAAGATTAACCACCAACTAACGAATGTCAAAAAACGAGGCTCACGCTCGAATAAAAATTAATCAGCTTCTTCAAGAAGCAGGATGGCGTTTTTTTGATGATGAAAATGGCAAAGCAAATATCTTACTTGAAAATTACGTCAAGATAAGTGAACACCAAATTGATGCTTGGGGAAATGATTATGAAAAAGTAAAAGGCGGTTCCTTAGATTTCTTATTGGTTGATACAAATAATAAACCAATCTGTGTTCTTGAAGCGAAGAAAGAAAGTCTTCATCCTTTAGTTGCAAAGGAACAAGCCCGTAAGTATGCAAAAACTGTAGGAGCCCAATTTATTATTTTATCAAATGGTCTTGTTCACTATCTCTGGAATTTAGATAAAGGCAATCCAAAACCTATTTATAAATTTCCCTCACCCAATGAGATTGGAGCGATAAAAGAATGGAATCCAGATAGAAAGGCGTTGGCCTCTGAACCTGTTGCGATTGATTATATTGCTAGCATTCAAATGCCAGATTATGCAGAAAGACCGGAGTGGAATGGAAGTGTTGAGACTAGTAAAGATTTTATATGGGCTAACGGATTACGTTTTCTTAGACATTACCAACTTAAAGCAGTAAAAAAGTTACAAAAAGCCGTTGGGGAAGGTAAGGATAGGTTTCTTTATGAAATGGCTACGGGAACTGGAAAAACATTAACAGCAGCAGCTGTTATTCGTTTGTTTTTACGAACAAAAAATGCGAGACGAGTTTTGTTTTTGGTTGATAGGTTAGAATTGGAAGATCAGGCTTGGAAAGCTTTTACCGCTTATTTGAAACCTGATTATTCAACTTTTATTTATAAAGAACATAAAACCGATTGGCACAAAGCGGAAATAGTGGTTACTACCATACAATCGTTAATGTTCGACAATAAATACAGATATGAGTTTGCACCTACCGACTTCGATTTAATTATTTCCGACGAATCACACCGTTCCATTTCAGGTAACGCAAGAGCAGTTTTTGAATATTTTCATGGCTATAAACTAGGTCTGACCGCTACGCCTAAAGACTACTTGAAAAGTGTAGATATTGAAAAAATAAAAGAAAATGATCCTCGTGAGATTGAACGCCGAATGTTGCGGGATACTTATTCAACTTTTGGATGTGAAGGTGGAGACCCTACTTTTAGATATTCATTATTGGATGGCGTAAAAGATGGATTTCTTATTAATCCAAGGGTACTAGATGCCAGAACGGAAATTACAACACAGTTGCTTTCTGATGAAGGATATGCTGTTTCTATTACCTCAGAAGAAGGAGAAGAAACTGAAGTTTTTGTTTCAAGAGATTTTGAAAAGAAATTTTTCTCAGATAAAACAAATCACGTTTTTTGTAAAACCTTTTTGGAAAATGCCCTTCGTGATCCAATAACGAATGAAATAGGGAAGACCATCATATTTGCGGTAAGTCAAAACCATGCACGTAAACTCACTGAAATATTAAACGAGTTTGCAGAACAATTGTACCCTGGCAAATACAATTCAGATTTTGCTGTGCAAGTAACGTCACAGGTTGGTGATGCACAACAAATGACCATTAACTTCACAAATAATAACCTAAATGGTAAATCATTTTGGTTAGATGGATATAAAACTGGTAAAACTAGAATATGTGTTACTGTTGGGATGATGACAACAGGGTATGACTGTCCAGATTTGCTTAATTTATGTATGATGCGCCCCATCTTTAGTCCTTCTGACTTTGTGCAAATAAAAGGTCGGGGAACCCGAAAGCATACATTCGATTTTACACATAAAAACGAATTAGGGGAAAAGGAAACCATAAAAAAAGAAAAAGAATACTTCAAACTTTTTGACTTCTTTGCCAACTGCGAATACTTTGAAGAAAAGTTTGATTATGATGAAAAGCTTAAGCTTCCAAAACCCAAAAGTGGAAGTAAAGAAGGTGGCGAAGGGGGTATAAATATTGACAAATACACCAGTTTCCGTCCAGACCCTTTAATGGCTATGGAGGAAACCATTGTGGGTATGGAAGGCATGAAGATAGACCGTATGCTTTTCAAGAAGTTTGAGGATAGAATTGTAATGGATGATATTATCAAGAAAAATGTGGAATTGGGGAATTGGGAACACGTTATAAGCCATATTCAGAATGAAATATTTGATAAACCGAACGAGTATTTTAACATGGAAAAACTTCGTAAAGCTGCCAAAATAGACCGAAAGGTTTCTATACGTGAAATGGTAGAAAAGGTATTCGGTATCATACCAAAGTTTAAATCAAAGGACGAATTATTGGAGGAAGAATTTGATAAATTCATTTCTATTTACCCACCAGAAGAAGATATAAATATTCGCGCCCTTAAATACTTTTTTAAGGCATACATAGTAGATCAAGATATACGCAAAATAATAGAAACTAAAGATTTCCATGCTTTACAGACCAATCCTACGCTTACAATCACACAGTTTAAAGAAGTAGCGCCCCAATATAGAGAGACTATCCCAGGGTATGTAAAAGATTACGTAAAGTTAGAGCAGTTTGCAGCCTGATGTCTGAAAAATATAAAAATAAATATAGGATTGAATCTGCCCGTTTACAAAATTGGGATTACGGCAGCAACGCCGCCTATTTTGTAACCATTTGCACAAATAGCAGAATCCATTATTTTGGCAATATCGTAGAGACGCAAAACCTTGCGTCTCGTACGCACCCAAATATTCCGTCCCAACACCAAATGGAATTATCAGAAATTGGAAAAATCGCAAACCAAAATTGGATATCCATACCAGAATATTTTCCGTTTGTGAAATTAGGAAACCACATAATAATGCCGAATCATGTTCACGGAATTATAATTATTGATAAACCCGTTGACGAATCGATTGATGCATCTGTTGGTGAACATGTTGATAAACCCATTGAAACCGTAGAGACGCAAAATTTTGTGTCTCTACCACCAATACCACCGTCAATACCACCAATACCACCGTCAATATCATCAATACAACCACCATCATCATCAAAAAACAAATTTGGACCACAATCCAAAAATTTGGCATCAATAATTCGTGGGTACAAATCATCCGTAAAAAAATATGCAACCATCAATAATATTGATTTTGTATGGCAACCCCGTTTTCATGACCATATAATAAGAAATGAAAATTCATTTCATACCATTTCACAATACATCATTAATAATCCTACGAATTGGAAAGAGGACCAATTCTATAAATAAATTATGCTAGATACAATAACCAAAAAAAGAATTGACGACTGCCGTGACATATTGGTAGGAAAACTGCCAGACCCAAAAGCCCAAATAGAACAAATTACTATTGGTTTAATATACAAGTTCATGGACGACATGGACAAAGAAGCTATAGAACTGGGAGGTAGTGCAAAATTCTTTTCAGGAGATTTTAAAAAATATAGTTGGGATAGTCTTTTTGACACTAAGGTTACAGCCGTAGAAATGTTACGCTTATACTCTGAGGCTATTGAGAGTATGGAAAAGAACCCTAATATTCCTCAATTGTTTCGGGATATATTCAATAACGCCTATTTACCCTATCGTGATCCCGAAACCCTAAAGCTATTTTTAAAAACCATTGGAGAGTTTGAATATACACACAGTGAAAAACTGGGTGATGCTTTTGAATATTTACTATCTGTAATGGGTTCTCAAGGCGATGCAGGACAGTTCCGAACCCCTCGCCATATTATTGACTTCTTGGTAGCAGCTGTTAACCCTGGCAAAAATGATACTATTTTAGATCCCGCTTGCGGTACCGCAGGGTTCTTGATTTCGGCATTTAAACATATAAAAGGAAAGAACAAAGACAGCCTCACCCCAGACGAACGCAAAAAGCTAATCCAAAACTTTGTTGGGTATGATATCTCACCAGATATGGTGCGCTTAAGTTTGGTAAATTTATATCTACACGGCTTTTCAGACCCACACATTACAGAGTATGATACCTTGAGCAGTGAAGAGCGCTGGAACGAAAACTTTGATGTTATTCTGGCAAATCCGCCTTTTATGAGCCCGAAGGGAGGCATACGCCCCCATAAAAAATTTACCATTAGCAGCAACCGTAGCGAAGTACTGTTTGTAGATTATATAGCCGAGCACCTTAACCCAAAAGGTCGCGCAGGCATCATTGTACCCGAGGGCGTTATTTTCCAAAGCGGAAAGGCTTATAAAGAACTGCGCAAAATGCTTGTTGAAAACTATCTATATGCAGTAGTCAGTTTGCCGGCAGGAGTCTTTAACCCATATAGTGGTGTAAAGACATCCATCTTGTTAATGGATAAACAACTTGCAAAAACCAGTAAAGAAATTTTATTTATTAAAATTGATAATGATGGCTATGGATTGAATGCACAGCGTAGTGCCGTAAAAGGAGGGCAGTTGGCAGAAGCTATTGAAATTATAAGTAGTTTCCAAAATAATAAGTATGTCAATTTGAGCGCAGTCGAGAACGCCCATGCTGTTCTTAAGACCGAAATAGCTAAAAATGGGGATTATAATTTAAGCGGGGAGAGGTATAAAGTTCAAGACATCGAAAGTTCGATTTTCTCATTAAACATCCTAGATGAGCTTGTTGAAGTTAAAGGAGGGAAAAGATTGCCAAAAGGTTCTAATTATACCGAAGGTAAAACACCATATCCATATATTAGAGTAGCTGATTTTAGTAAAAACGGAATAACACTAGAATCAATAAAATATATTTCCCCCGAGATTCAGGCTCAAATATCAAACTATTTTATAAATAAAGATGATGTGTACATTTCAATTGCTGGAACTATTGGTAGTGTTGGCATAATACCAGATGAATTAGATGGTGCAAACCTTACTGAAAATGCTGCAAAATTAGTTATTAAAGACAAGAATAGAATAAATCAGTATTATCTTGCCTTAATGCTTATAGCCGAAAAATCAAAACTTCAAATTAAGGCATATACTCATTCTGTTGGAGTTCCTAAACTAGCCATTAAGAGAATAAAACAAATTCAAATACCCCTTCCGCCTTTATCCATCCAAGAAGAAATAGTAGCAGAAATAGAAGGCTATCAAAAAATAATAGACGGGGCAAAAATGGTTGTAGAAAACTACAAACCTAAAATTGATATTGACCCGGGATGGGAGATGGTGGAGTTAGGTAAAGTTTGTAAAATGAAAGGAGGATATGCTTTTAAAAGTAATGATTATATTGATGAGGGAGCATTGGTAATTAGAATGGGGAACGTTAAAGCAATGTTTTTTGATTATACAAATAATCCCAAATACTTACCCAAAAGCTTTCTAAAAACATACAATTCTTATGTTTTGAAAAAAGGTGATATTTTAATATCTATGACTGGCACAGTAGGGAAAGAGGATTATGGTAATGTTTGTATGGTAGATGCGGATGGTGATTTTTTACTTAATCAACGAGTTGGGAAATTTGAAATTTCAAGTAAACTATTAGATAATGATTTTCTGTATAAATGTGCGAATCAAAAATGGTTTAGAGATCAAATCTTCAAAAACTCCTCTGGAGGTGTCAGACAATCAAATATTAGCAACAAAGGAATTGAAGTAATCGAAATTCCTTTACCAGAACTTGATGTTCAAAAACAAATCGTGGCTCAACTCGAAAAGGAACAAGTTTTGGTAAATACTAACATAGAATTGATTGAAATTTTTGAGCAAAAGATAAAGGATAAGATTGCTAAGGTTTGGGGGGAATAAAAAAACTTAAAACAAAATGATAAAAACTTTATTATTAGCCGGATTAGGTGCTCCCGCATGGGCGCTATTAGGTGTTATTGTTGGTGGTTTGCTGAATTATATGTTACAGCGAGCACAGTTTAAGCATAATAAAGATATGTACTATCTTCAAAATCAAAGCAAAGAACAAGTTAAAGAAATTATTGAAGAATTACTTAACCATAGAAGTTATACGGATAGAACATTTGAAGCTATTTGTAATAGAATAGGAGGTTATAATGAGAACGAGATAAGACAAATGTTGCATGAAGTTGGCGCAATAAAATCTTCACGTACCGATGGACCTGGAGAATGGTGGTATTTGAAAGAAAGGGCTCAAGAAAGGATTGAAAATAAAAAGGCGAAAGCAAAAGGATAATAATACTAAGATTTTTATATATAAAATTTTAAGAATGGATGCCAAAAGGAAATACTCTCAATTTGATTATGAGCATTTAGTCGAATTGTACTCTAAAAATGATTGGCTAAGATTTGAAACAAATCACGAAGGGCTTGAAGATTTATGGTTTGACTACAAAAAAAAGTCTGACAAATTAATCATCAAAAATTTAATTAATAATTTCAACTATTTAAGTCAAGAAGAAGCTGAGCTTATAGTAAGGGATAAATTAATAGAATGTATTAGAAAATGGGATTTAAAACCTACCAATACGCTTTTCATTGGTTTTAGAGAACATAAATTTCCAGATGGGTCTTCAATTTTGTTGAATTTCTTTAAAGCTATTATGACAGGAATTGATTACAATTGGAAGGAGTATAATTTTTTACCCGACTTTGATTATGGGATGGGGAGAATTAAAGATGATGGATTTACCAGTTGGGGCTTAACCTTAGAAAAAATTGTTCTTGTTGATGATTTTGTAGGTACGGGGGGAAGTGCAATAAAGAAAATAATTAAGATTAAAAACACAATAACTGCAAATAAGAAGAATATAGACTTAACAATGTTTTCACTTGCTACTATGCTTGGTGGTAAAATGAAGGTAGCTAGAAATGCAGATATAGAGTTTATTAGTCCCATAATTTTAAAAAAGGGGACTACTATAGCCTATGCATTGAGTAAAAGGAAAACAAAAAAGGAAAGTTTAAAGAAGATGGAGTCTATACTTTTTAGAGGGAGTAAGAATTTACTGCTAAAAACACATTCTTTAGGGTATGGCAAATCAGAAAGTCTTTATTCTTGGAATCGATTTAATATTCCAAATAATAATTATCCAATATTTTGGTGGCATCGATATTTAGATGGTTCAACAAGAAAAACAATGTTTAATAGAAGCCAATAATTTGAAGCCAAAGGTTAAATTATATCAGTATCTTTTATCATTAGGAAAAACGGAAGTCTTTCTAATAGAGTTAAACACTCATTTCTCACCAATTGAATTAGGTTCAAGAATAGGGGTTTTGATTGAGGAAGGCTTCATCTCGGTTGACTGGAAAAAAAAACTGATTACAATTGAGTCTCTTACATTAAAAACAGCTTTAAAAAAGAAGGATATTATTGGCGAATATAATAGAGAGATACCAGAATATATGAAAGGAGAAAAGATTGAAATAAATAAACCATATATAGACAATTAATAAAAAAGGTAAAGGTAGGATTAGGTATAGGGTGAAGTCGCCCTATTAAAGCTTAGGCTGTATTATCCATTATGATGAGTTGTTAGAAACTGCCAATAGGGCTATTGACAGTTGATAATAACCCTTCACAAATTCTGGCAAATTTGCTAGTTTATTATCAATTTGTAATCCTACCTCCCTTATTTTATATGAATGAAAATTACTCCATACAAGACTGGGAAAATTTGATAAAGACTTCGTCATTTTCAGAGAAAGAAAAGGCGGAGAAAATTTATTTTGTAAGGCAAGCTTATAAAAATAATGTCCCTGTTATATTAGATCTTAAGCATTTTTCAGTCTTATTAGGTTTGAAGGTTGGTGTATTGACTAATATGGTAAGAAAGCCAACTAAGTTTTATAGAAGGTTTAAAATTCCTAAACGGAGAGGAGGATTTCGGGACGTAGTTACTCCTCATAAATCTTTATTAGAGGTTCAACAATGGATTTGCGAAAATATTTTAAACACTTTTAAAGTTCATGAAGCTGCGCATGCTTATGTAAAAAATAAAAATGTGGCAAAAAATGCAACATTACATATAGGATGTGATGAAATGCTAAAGATTGATTTACAGAATTTTTTTCCTTCTATTGGAATTCCAAGAGTTCGTGAATTATTTAATAGGAAAGGTTATAGTAAAGAGGTCTCTGCATATCTAAGTTATCTATGCTGTTTGGATGGCAGTATTCCTCAGGGTGCGGGGTCTAGCCCAATGATTAGTAATATAATTTTGCATACTCTGGATAATAGACTCTCCTCATTTTCAAAAAAATATAATATTATTTATTCTAGATACGCTGATGATTTGATTTTTTCTGGACAGGAAATTCCTGATGATTTTAAGGATTTGGTTGTGCTTAATATCGAGGACGAAGGCTTTAAAATAAATACGGAAAAGACAAAGGAATATTCTATTGATCATAGAAAAATGATTACAGGTTTATTAGTTTCAGAAACAGATATCCGCTTGCCAAAAATAAAACGACGAGAAATACAGCAACAAGTTTTCTTTTTAAAGAAATATGGAATTATGGATCAAGTTAAAAGATGCAATGATATTTATTTAATTGATCGATTATTAGGAAGATTGAGCTATTGGAAGCAAATAGAACCTCAAAATAATTTCGTATTAAATTCAATTAAAGAGATTAAGATTATGTATAAAAACTTTATTAAAGAGAATAATTGATTTTATGGAATATGTTAAGATAAATGAATTAAGTATAACAATTCAAAAGTATCTTGAAAAGGAAAAGATAGAAAACGCTAAGCCAAAAGACCTAATGCCTATATTAATTAAAAAAGGATACTTCCTAAAGGACCATAGAAACGGTCTTCCTTTAAGAAATCTCCTTCGCGATTTAGACCGCAATAATCAATTACACCTATTACCACAAGTTAGAGTAGAGAGAAAAGAGAAGAATACATTCTGGTTTTTTAGTCCAGTATATAATACGTTTATCAATAAGGTTTCGGTTTATTTGGAACAAAATAAAGAGCATCCATTTAACAGATATAATTCTTGGAATCATTGTTATAATGCTTTTGGGTCTATTACAGATTCAAAATTGCTTAGCCTCCATTTAGGATTTTACCTCGCTAGTTGGGGAATGTATAGAGGGTCAAGCAAGCTCTTGCAAAAGGATTATTTGGTTCACGAAGGGGGTGTGGAAATTTTAAAAGCATTTAGTTCATTACGTTGTTCTAAAACCAGAGAAATAACTGTGCACGATATTGATACTATACTGCAACTTATATCTGAGTTGAAAGCATATTATAAATCTGTTTTAGGTGTTTTGCCCTCAAATACACTTATCAGTAAAATCATTCTAGGCACACTAGGTTGTCTCCCTGCATTTGACCGCTATTTTTGTGATGGTGTGAAAGAGCAGGAAAAAGACTTTCGTTCATTAACAAAAAAATCTTTATTACTGCTTTTTGAATATATGGAAAATAGAAAGGATGACATTAATAAAATACGCAAACAACATTCAGAGATTTATTATCCAAATATGAAGTTAGTGGATATGTATTTTTGGCAGATTGGATTTGAAAAGGATAATGGGTAATCCATTAGTATATTTAAAATGGCCAAAACAATTTAAAGTTTAAAGAAGACTCCAAAGATTAAAGAAATAATGAAAATTAGGAAATAAGGATAATAAAATGGATAAGAATATAAGTCTTGAATCTCTTGCATCTGAACTAAGTGGTATTGATATTAAAAAGAAAAATTTCAATATTATTTGCAATGCTTTTATTTTAAAAAGCAACCGAAAAATTTCAACAAATGAAGCTACAGACAAAATCTGGAAGGTTAGAATTAAAATTGGGTGGGATGATGAAAATAGTAATACAACTGGTAGAATACAGCAAGACTGCCTATATTTTCCAGAAAAAAAGTTTTATAAGAGCATAAATGCATTTGCGGAAGCAGTTAGAAATAATCAGCTAATTGATGATTATAAAGATAATATTAAACGATCTGCTCATAATAAATCGGATATTGAAGATCTTATAATTTTGCTCAATAAATATGTTTTTAATAATCAAGATTCCATCGTAATTGATGAAAAAAATAAAAATGCTAATTATTGGATTTTTCAAGGTAATCCAAGAATCTATGATATAACAAGCGCATTACAGAATGGTCATTTAAGAAGCTGGAAAGTAGCCGCACATAAGGATAAGATAAGTCCTGGAGATAAGGTAGTATTATGGCAAACAGGAGATAATGCTGGGTGTTATGCTTTGGCAGAGGTAATATCTGATGTAGGTATGTTTCCTGAAGAACCAGAAGAGCTTAAATATTATTTTTCACAGACTGAAAACGATGGAGAAAATAATGCAGATCGTGTGAAAATTGAAATAACAAATAACTTGGCAGATAATCCATTGTTTTGGTCCAATATTAAAGATCGTTCAGAGTTTGCAAATTTTAAGGCAGGAAACCAAGGGACAAATTTTACTGCGACTGAAGAACAATATAACACCTTATTGAAAATGGCAACACAACCAGAATTTTTTACGCAAAGCGAGTTTGATTTATTAAAGGAAACTGATGGTAAAAAAAATATTAAAGGTGATATATATTTAAATGAAGCATATAAGGATTTAAGTAAAGCTTACCTTAAAGTTGAATATTGGATGAATGAACTTCAACGAAGAGTGTTTCCCTCCGGAAAAGTTCATATTCTTAAGAAGCCTACAAATCAAGCTAACAATTTTGATGGTTACTTGTGGGGGAAAATATACCCCACACAAGAAGATGGCGCATCAAAATGGCTTGCTTTTACTGTAGGATTAGATGGAAGTGGATATTTAAATTTAAAGATAGATACTGTTGGTCTTGATGATAAAGATACCTTAAGACAGAATTATTTTAAATACAGAGGCGCCTATGACAATTCAAAAATTGTTAATAGATATCCTTTTAATAGTATAAATAACTGGCAAGACCTTCTTGACAAAAGTGAAGAGGATTTGCGTGAACTCATAAAACATTGGGATGAGATAAAAGCATTAAAAGAAAGAGGAATAGTAAATGAAGAAGCTGTAGAATATAAATCGTTTAAGAAGCATCCATTAAACCAAATATTATATGGACCTCCGGGAACTGGAAAGACTTATAAATTGCAATCTGAATATTTCGACAGCTTTACTCTAAAAGAATCAAGTTTAAGTAAGGAGCAGTATATTGAAAACGGGGTAAATGAAATATTGTGGTGGCAGGTAATAGCATTGGCAGTTTATGACTTAAAACTCGCAGGCACAACTGATTTGTTAAATCATTTTCTTGTTAAAGCAAAAGCGAATTTGTCAACATCAAAAAATATTAGAGCATTGTTATGGAGCAACCTTCAAACCCATACAGTGATGGAATGTGAAAATGTAAATATAAGTCAACGGGTTCAGCCATTGGTTTTTCACAAAGATGAAAAATCCAGATGGTCCTTGGTACATGAAGAAATAAATGAAGCGTTTCCTGAAATTGAAGCAATGCTAAAAAGTCTTCAAACCTTTACCCCAAGTGACAATAAAATAATCAAGAATTACGAATTTGTAACATTTCATCAATCGTTCAGTTATGAGGATTTTGTGGAAGGTATAAAGCCTAAGCTAGATGAAGAAGAAAGTGCACAAGTGTCTTATGAAATAAAAGATGGAGTGTTCAAAAAACTAGCATTACGGGCAAAGGCAGATCCAGAGAATGATTATGCCATTTTCATAGACGAAATAAACAGGGGTAATGTATCTGCGATTTTTGGAGAGCTTATAACTTTAATTGAGGAAGATAAACGATCTACTGGTAAAAACCCACTCTCGGTTAAATTACCATACTCAAAAACCGAGTTCAGTGTGCCATCTAATCTTCACGTATTTGGCACAATGAACACCGCAGACCGCTCTGTAGAAGCTTTGGATACAGCTTTAAGAAGAAGGTTTAGCTTTAAAGAAATAATGCCAAACCCATCGCTACTTGAAAAAATAGAATTCGATGGTTTCAATCTACAAGAAGTCTTAGAAACCATCAATAAACGTATTGAATTCCTTCTAGACAGGGACCATACCATAGGTCATTCTTATTTTATGGATTTAAAAAGTGATGATACAGATGGTTTGGAAGAAGTATTTAAAAATAAAGTAATCCCATTATTACAAGAATACTTTTATCACGACTATGAAAAAATAGCACTTATTCTGGGTTCTGGGTTTGTGAGGGTAGAACAAGAACATAAAATAGAATTCCCAGAATTTCATGGAATAGACACTCCAGATCCTACTATTCTTTGCGAACTTGTAAACGATATTGAAGATATAGAAGCAGCCATTCATAAACTTCTAAACAGGGATGGGGAATAAAATAATTCAGGTTTTTGAACATCAGACGCTTTATTACGGTAGGGAATACAAAAGTGTTTCTTTTACCAAAAAGTACTTTGATGCTCTCGCTAAGCTGAATGAACTCCACGATAATAAATATTTTACTTTACTTCATAAAGGGATTAAATTTTCGCAGTATGTTGGTGTAGTTCAGATTGATGATCTTACCATAGAGATTTTGCCCAAGGCAGATTCCTCAACAAAGGGCACAGCGGTATGGCGAAACGTACTTATAGAGATGCTTCGCGTAACTCGTAAACTAAAAGTAAACCAAGTAGGACAGGCAGATGTAAACAAACAAAATATTCATCTCTTGGATATTTATTTTGAATGGTTTTTAAGAGAAGTGGAACTGCTACAACGTCAAGGTTTAGTAAAAAAATACTACAAGGAAACCAAAAATGTTACTGCATTAAAAGGAAAGTTGGAGTTTGCGGGGCATATTGCAAAAAATCTAATTCATAAGGAGCGTTTTTACACTACCCATCAGATTTACGATAAAGACCATCAGTTGCATCAAATATTGAATCTTGCTCTTGATATTATTGAACAAGTTTCAAAAGGGAGTTACATATATCCTAAATGCAAAAGAGTACAATTAGATTTTCCAGAGGTGTCAAGCATAAATTGTAATGCCTCCACTTTTGAAAAAATAAAGCTCAATAGAAAAACACAACCCTATAAAACCGCACTAGAAATTGCGAGATTGATCATATTAAACTTTGCTCCTAACATTTCTTCTGGTTCTGAAAGAATGTTAGCGCTTCTCTTTGATATGAATAATTTATGGGAAGAATATATTTTGATACAGTTGAAAAAAGCTAGTCTTAACACCCTTTATAAAATTGAGGGACAACAGTCAAAAGCTTTTTGGGGTACTATGACGATTAGACCAGATATTATTATAAAACAAGAAGGTGAAACCCAAATTGTAATAGACACTAAATGGAAAAGGATGGACGGTAATAAACCGTCAACAAACGATTTAAGGCAGATGTATGTTTACAACGATCATTGGGAATCTAATTGCTCCATATTGCTTTACCCTGGTGTAAAACAAGAAAAAATATATTATAAAAAATTCCAAAATCCAGACCACTCCTGTGGTATCTTAAAAATGAATGTTCTAGATAATAATATTTTAGATAAAAGAATTGGGGAGAAGATACTTATTGCTTTTGAGGAGGCAGGTTTTATTTCCCCTCCCTAGCGGGGGCGTCGCGCCCGTGTACCCAGCTGAAGCGCGTTTGTTACACATACTCAATAACCCATTAAAGCCCAATAATAAAACCGCCAAATCAAAAACAAAAAAATTCAGCCCGATTCATTTAAAAAAGGAGACCAATTTGAAAATTTGTTGAAACTGAATTATTTAAAGCTACAGATTACAATCTAGTATCTAGAACAAATAATTATGATCAAAACAAAGTTAGGTATGCGGAAGATACTTTAAGGCCAGATTTTAAATTTAGATGTAAAAAAACAAACCAGGAGTTTTATGTAGAAGCCAAATACCGTTCAGGTTTTAATAGAGATAATAAGATTGATGTAATAAGCTATGGTCAAATAGAACGCTTTAAGGTTTATCAAAGAGAAGAAAACACCCACGCTGGTGCGGGCGTCCCACTCGTGTTTCTCCAAACCTAAATAGTACAACTTGTCTATCAACTCTACAACCTAACCAAGGAGGAGATTGCTATTATTTAGGGGGCTAAGTGTTAGAAGGTATTATTCAATTTTTTGATATATTTGGATAAGGTATTAGTAGTAAGGCGTATATCCGCAGGTTAGCAGCAACTATAGCAAACTCAACAAACATTAAACAGACCGACAATGAAATTAAGCATACTTTTATTTTCGAGCTTTTTAACGTTGTTAACTTCTTGTAATGGACAAACCACAAAACAACAGGTTAAAACAGACAACATTGCAAAAGGCGATACGGTAACGGAACTTGGTAAAAGTATAATGGTTATTCATCAAGACAAGAAAAATAATTATTGGTTTGGCAGTTGGGAAACAGGAGTGTATAAATACGATGGAAAGACATTGACTAATTATACAACAAAAGACGGTTTGCCAAACAACAGAATTGATGAAATAAAAGAAGATGAATCTGGCAACATATACTTTAACAGTTCCCATCCAAAATCAACGATAGTTAGGTTTGACGGAAATATATTCCTGACACTATCGCCAGCACCCAGTAATGATTGGAAGCTTAAATCCACAGATTTGTGGTTTAGACATTCTTACGAATTTGAGAATAAAGTATATAGGTATGATGGTATTACTTTAAATGAATTGCAGTTACCAAAACCACCCAACATCCCCAATCCTTTTGAAATCTACAGCATTTATAAAGACAAGAAAGGAAACATTTGGTTTGGTACAAACCCTGTTGGAGTCTGCAGATACGATGGAAAATCGTTTGATTGGATTACGGAAGAGGATGTAACAGAATTTCGCAATGAAGGTGCAAATGGAGTGCGTTCGATTACGGAAGACGAGAACGGCGACTTCTGGTTCAATACCGAATATCGATATAGTGTTTATGACAGTGCAACATTAAAAAGCAATAAATTTTACTCAAGACACGAAAGCATAGGTGGTTTAGATGGGAAAAAGGACAGCAATTTAGACGAGTATCTATCAACAGTTAGAGACAACAATAATAATTTATGGTTTGTAACTTATCGTAATGGCGTTTGGAAATACGATGGGACGAAAATTACTCATTATAATGTTCAAGATAATTCAAAAGACATCATTTTATTCAGCATTTACAAAGACAACAAGGGCGACCTTTGGCTTGGAACACACGAGAATGGAGCATATAAATTTAACGGACAAACATTTGAGAGATTTAAGCCATTATAATCAAAATAAAATCAGCTGCTAAAAATGTATAAAAAAATAGGCGAAATAGTGCGATAATCATGGCTTTTGGCTCGTATCAAACTTTGTGCTTAACCGAAAATTTAGTGCTTCGTAATTGCCTACATTTCAATTTATAATTGCTAAAAGAAAACAAAGGCAAAGACATACTTTATCATTTGAAAATCCACGCTATTTGGGATAAAGATTTAAAGATAAAAAGTATGTACGAGGAAAAGTTATAGCAATATTAAAACTAAGAAGTATTATGAAATACCGTGAAAAACTACAAAAGCTGATAAACGAAGGCACGGCCCAAGAATTTCAAGAATGGCTCATTTCCCAACCAGAGCTTGACCAGCCAGCCATTATGCGCGAACTAAAACAATTAGGCAACTTAACTCCGGAAGAGGGCGGTGGCAACATACTGGACACTTTAGAAGAGTTTAAAGCCTATGATAGCGTAATGGATAAGTATGAAGACGCTATTCTTGACCAAAAGCTGGCAAAGCAAGAGTTTATAATGGTAGAAGAAGAGTTGAACAAACACGTTCAACAGATGCGCAAAACCCACCCAAACCTTCGGGAATACATTATTGAGTCTATTCTAAAAAATGAACCCAATGCCGCCTTGATGCGCAGACTTGCCCAAAAAATAATAGCGCTTGAAAAAATAGATAACAGCTATAACCCAGAAAACTGGAAGCAATTACCCGAATAATAAAAAGCCCTTACTGGCGCGTGCGTCACGCCTGTGTTCACAGTCAATGCATGTTTCTAACACATATCTTATCAACAACCTACGTCTAGCTTATTCACAATGTAAGACGATAGTCCAAGGGTGGGGGTTATCCGTTGGAGCAATTAATGCATTAACCACATCTATAACTTGGTAGGTTTTAATTAGGTTTGCAAAAATTTAAATGAAGCCTTGATGCATATTGCTACACATAAAAATCCTTCCGCGCACATACTGTTACTTCTTATCTTACTTTTTCCCTTGGTGAGCTTTAGTCAATTTTTTCAGTTAGGGGAAAGCCTAAACGGTATTCAGGCTGGTGATAATAGTGGTTTTTCCGTAAGTATGAATAATGATGGAAACAGAGTGGTAGTGGGAGAGGTGCAAGACCAAAATGTGATAGCGCATCTAGGACAGGTAAAAGCGTATGAATATACTAACGAGAGCTGGCAGCAATTGGGGCAAACCATAGTGGGTGATGCTGGAGGACGCTTTTTTGGTTATGCCGTAAGTATGAATGGCAACGGCAACATCCTGGCTATAGGAAACCCCATGGTTGACAATGGTTTAGTTAAGGTATATAAACTGGAAGACACTACTTGGGTCAAATTGGGCAATGATTTAATAGGGCAATCTTTTGGAGATATGTTTGGGCAGGCCATAGAACTGAACCATACAGGAAATAGAATTGTTATTGGTTCCCCCGGCAATAACGGTAACGGAAATAACGGAGGAAGAACACAGGTTTTTGAATATACCAATGATTCTTGGCTGCAATTGGGAAATAATATTAATGGGGAATTTGGATTGGATTATTCCGGAGAGGCCGTGAGCATAAATTTTCAGGGAAATATTATAGCTGTGGGCGCAAAGACAAACAATGGCGGAAGTAGTAATGCAGGGCATGTAAGAGTGTTCCAGTTTGACGGGACCAATTGGGTGCAACAAGGGGAAGATATAAACGGAGAGGCAGCAGGCGATCTATCTGGCCGTGCAATAAGTCTAAATGCCTCCGGAACTATAGTTGCAATAGGGGCTGCAGATAATGATGCGAACGGCACATCTTCTGGGCAAGTTAGAATATTTGAATTCCTGAATAATCAATGGGTGAAATTAGGTGCCGATATTGATGGAGAAAATGAATTTGATAATTTAGGCAGGGCCGTAAGTATAAACGGGAATGGCCATGTGGTTGCCGTAGCCTCCAGTTATGCGAGCATTGGGGGATTGGTAAAGCTTTATCAATATTTAAATGAAGAATGGCAACAAGTGGATGAAACCCTCTTGGGCGATAATGATGGTGATGGTTTCGGGTTTTCCATAAACTTGAATAGTAGGGGCGACATACTTGCAATAGGAGCGCCATTTTATGATGGAAATAATGACGATACGGGTCAGGTAAGAATTTACGGTACTTCAAGTGTGTTGTCCGTGCAAACATTACGGAAAAGTAACTTTTCTCTTTATCCAAATCCCACTGATGGGAAAGTTGCGCTAAATATGGCTGATGATTCAGAAATACTTACCATTACCATTGGTGATATATCTGGAAAACAGATTTTGAAAATTGATGCTAAAAACACCAAGGAAATAGACCTCACTAATTTTGCGCAGGGTATGTATTTGTTGAAAATTGAAACTAACCTTGGCGTTTTTACGCGTAAAATAATTAAGGATTAAGTTTAGAAAAAATTCCTGTTTTTAAGAAAAGTAACCCTACACTTTCGCGAGAATTTCACCCGTTTAAAGGAAGATTTCTTTTAAAAAAGACAAATAAACAAAATAAATTATCTTGTTTTTTCAAGCCATACACGAGCATTAACTAATGCCTCAACCCAAGGCGAAACTTTATCATCCTTTCTTTCTTTTGGGTAATATGCCCAGTTACAAGGAAACGTAGAGCGTTCCAAGTGCGGCATCATCACTAAATGGCGTCCCGTTTTATCCGTCATCATTGCAGTGTTGAAATCACTGCCATTTGGATTTGCGGGTAGAGCATCGTACCCATATTTCGCCACAATGTTATAATGCGATTCTTTATTTGGAAAACTGAATTTACCCTCACCGTGAGCAGACCAAATTCCCAGCGTACTTCCCGCCAAAGAGGAAAGCATCACTGAATTGTTTTCCTGAATTTTAACAGAAGTAAATACACATTCAAACTTTCCGGTATCGTTATGAAGCATTTTCGGTTTCTCTTCGTCTTCGGGATTAAGTAAACCAAGTTCTACAAAAAGTTGGCAACCGTTGCAAACACCCAATGAAAGTGTATCTTCTTTTGCAAAGAAATTCTTTAGCGCCTTGTTTGCTTTTTCATTGTATAAAAACGAACCAGCCCAACCTTTTGCACTTCCTAAAACGTCGCTATTACTGAAACCACCAACGGCAACAATCAATTTTATATCTTCCAACGTTTCGCGGCCTTCCACAAGATCCGTCATATGCACATCTTTCACATCAAAACCTGCCAAGTGCAGCATATAAGCCATTTCGCGTTCGCTGTTGCTTCCTTTTTCGCGGATTACTGCGGCTTTAGGTCTCGACTGTGTTTGTCCAGGCACTGTCTCCTCGAGCGGAGTAGAGAGGTTGCCGTTGAAATGCTTCGGAAATTTAAACTTCAGCGGTTGGTTTTTATAATTGTTGAAACGTTCTTTTGCTGAGGTTTCACCGCTTTGGTTTCTATCCAATAAATACGAAGTTTTATACCAAACATCGCGCATTTCAGGAATGCTGAAACTAAGTTCTTCTTTATTGTTTTTTATTTGAAGCTTTTCATTCTCTGTAACTGTTCCAATTTTCTCGAAATCAATTTTATTTGAAGAAAGCAATTTTTCAACTGATGCATCTTCTGAAGCTTGAATGACTACCCCAGCATTTTCAGCGAATAATAATTTCACCATATCACTTTCACCTAAACTTGAAAGCTCCAGATTTGCACCTAAGTTAACATCGGCAAAACACATTTCTAACAATGTTGTAATCAAACCTCCTGACGCCACATCGTGCCCCGCAAGGATTTTGTCGGCTTTTATCAATTCCTGTAGCGTGTTGAAAACAGTTTTTACGTAGTCTGCACTTTTTACATCTGGAGCTACATTTCCGATACTACTCAAAATCTGCCCAAAAGAGGAGCCGCCTAATTTAAACGCATCCTGTGAAATATTGATGTAATAAATACTTCCCCTCCCAATGCCTTGGGATCTCTGTAAAACAGGTTCCACAACATTTTTAATATTATTACAATTTCCAGCGGCAGAAATAATAACAGTTCCGGGAGAGATCACTTCGCCATCTTTATATTTCTGCTTCATTGAAAGTGAATCTTTCCCTGTGGGAACGTTGATTCCCAAATCAATTGAAAAGTCGGAAACTGCTTTTACGGCTTCATATAATCTGGCGTCTTCGCCATCATTATTACAAGGCCACATCCAGTTTGCGGAAAGTGAAATGCTTTTCAAACCATCTTTCAACGGCGCCCAAACAATATTTGTTAACGCTTCGGTAATTGCATTTCGCGAGCCAGCAGCAGGATCAATCAAAGCCGTTAAGGGCGAATGACCAATACTCGTTGCGACTCCTTCATTTCCGTGATAATCCAATGCCATAACACCACAATTGTTTAATGGTAATTGCAAAGGGCCAGCGGTTTGCTGTTTGGCAACGCGACCCGTAACACAACGGTCCACCTTGTTAGTAAGCCAATCTTTACACGCCACGGCTTCCAATTGAAGCACTTGCGCTACATATTCTTTTATTTTTGAAACCTCATAATCAGGGTTTTTGTAATTCCTGTTTATGGTTCTATCTTTCATTATCGTTTTTGGCGAGCTCCCAAACATATCTTCCAAAGCGAAATCCATTGGTTTTTCACCCTTTTTATTTTCAAAGCAAAAGCGTTGATCGCCGGTTACCACGCCAACTTCATACATTGGAGAACGTTCGCGATCGGCAACTTTTCGTAGTTTTTGGATGTTTGCTTCATTAATAATCAGACCCATGCGTTCCTGGCTTTCATTACCCATAATTTCCTTGGCAGATAGGGTAGGGTCGCCAACGGGAAGTTTATCAAGTTCTATTCTTCCGCCAGTATCTTCAACTAATTCGCTTAAACAATTCAAGTGGCCACCCGCTCCGTGATCGTGAATAGAAACTATTGGATTTTCATCACTTTCCACCATCGCGCGGATTGCGTTTGCGGCACGCTTTTGCATTTCGGGGTTGCTTCGTTGAATTGCGTTTAACTCAATTCCGCTGTGAAATTCTCCTGTATCTGCAGAAGAAACTGCAGCTCCGCCCATACCAATTCGGTAATTGTCGCCACCAAGAACTACAATTTTATCGCCTTCAATAGGTTTTCCTTTAATGGCTTGGCTTGCTTTTCCGTAACCAATTCCGCCAGCTAACATTATAACTTTATCATATCCCAATTTACGCGAAGACCCTTCGACTGCGCTCAGGGTGACATCTTGCTCTTCATCGTGTTCAAATGTTAAAACGGAACCAGCAATTAATGGCTGCCCGAATTTATTTCCAAAATCTGAAGCGCCGTTACTGGCTTTAATCAAAATATCAAGAGGAGTTTGGTATAACCAATCGCGCTCTTTCATTCCTTTCTCCCAAGGTCTTTCGTCGTTCAATCTTGAATAAGAAGTCATATATACCGCTGTTCCAGCTAAAGGAAGTGACCCTTTTCCACCAGCCAAACGGTCGCGAATTTCGCCGCCGCTTCCTGTTGCTGCGCCATTAAAAGGCTCCACGGTTGTTGGGAAATTGTGTGTTTCCGCTTTTATGGAAATCACACTTTCAAAATCTTTTTCTTCGTACCAATCAGGCTTATCACCACTTTTTGGTGCCCATTGTTTTACATTCGGACCTTTTACAAAGGCCACGTTGTCTTTATATGCCGAAACAATATCGTTAGGATTTTCGGCAGCAGTCTTTTTAATGAGTTTGAATAGGGAAGAAGGCATTTCCTTGCCGTCTATTTCAAATATTCCGTTGAAAATTTTGTGACGGCAATGCTCGCTGTTTACTTGGCTAAAGCCGAAAACTTCACTGTCGGTAAGTTTTCTTCCTAGTTTTTCTGAAAGGTTTTCCAAATATTCAACTTCTTCAGCATTGAGCGCCAAACCTTCTTTTTGATTGTATTCTGAAATATTTTCAATCTCTAGAATAGATTCCGGTTGCACGTGAATATCAAAAATATCCTGATCCAGTTTTTGGAATTTCTGCGAAAGCATGGGGTCAAAAGTTCCCTTCACAACAGAATTATTATGAAACTCTTCTATGCGAATAATTCCTTCAATCCCCATGTTTTGAGTAATTTCAGCGGCATTTGTGCTCCACGGCGTTACCATTGCAGCGCGTGGACCCACAAAAAAATCCGCCGCGTTTAGAGACAGGACGGATTGCTTTATTTGTGGTTGGTTGCCGAAAAGCCACTCCAACTTTTTAGTGTTTTCTTCTGAAATATTTCCGTGGTTTTGGACTGCAAAAACAGTGTTTTCAACATTCCCGAAAAAGTGGATCATTCTTTTAAATTATTTGTGAAATTTTGAATGGCAAAGGTAATTAAATTAAAAATATTAGAACTGAATTTATTGTTTCGAAACTGATTTGTGATTGATTCATAGTTCCTCATATACTTTTTTTATTTATATTGAATTGAATTATTATTTTTATATTAAACGGTAAGGTTATGGGAAAAGTAATAAAAATGCTTTTATTGATTTTTATTTTGCAAAATCCAATTTTTGCACAGGAAAAATATCCTCCATCGTTTGTTTTGGAGGGAACATTTTTGAAAAAGACCATACCTCTTCGAGATTTTCAAAAATTTAAAAGTTCTAACAAAGAGAACCAAGAAAACGAAAAAAAGGAAATAGAGAATGAACTACACGAAAATCCAAAAGTAAATAAGAATGCGCTTCCTCTTTTAGGCGATCCAATTGCCCAAACGATGTCTGGTGGGATTGAAAGTATCCCATTAATCCAAAATTTTGAAGGTTTCAACAGAGATGAGTCTGGGTTTTTTCCTCCAGATCCAACGGGGTCAGCAGGCCCTAATCATTATGTACATGCCGTCAATAGTTTAGTTAAGATTTTTGATAAGGAAGGTAATCTACTTGTTGGTCCAGTATCTTTAGGAGATTTTTTTGGTACGGGAAGTAATAGTGGTGATCCCATAGTATTATACGATCAACTTGCAGATAGATATATAATAAGTCAGATTGGAGATTTTGCGAATTCTTCACTTGTTTTGGGCATTTCTGAAACAGCTGATCCCACGGGTTCTTATTTTGTTTATGAGTTTATTTTCTCTAATGGATTTCCAGATTATCCTAAACTTTGTATTTGGCCCAATGCTTATTATCTTACCATAAATGGTGCATTTTTTGATAATGCGTTTGCCATTGAAAGAAATGTAATTTTGAATGGCGGACTCAACCCAAAAATGGTTAGCTTCCAATTACCAAATATTACTCCAGAGCCTGGATTTATATTCAGCCCTCTTCCTGCCAATTTATTAGGAAATGATTATCCTTCAGATTTACCGGGATATATAGTGTATTTACAGGATGACGGTTGGGCAGGAGTAACTTTCGATCACTTGAAAGTATGGGAAATCAATATTGATTGGAACAACACCAATAACTCCACAATTTCAGAACCGATTGAAATTACAACAGCTCCGTTTGAAGTTACTTTTACTCCTTTAAATGAAGGAGACGTTAATCAGCCAAATACAGATCAAAAAATTGATATTATCCCAGGAGTTATCTCCTATGCAGCTAATTATAGATCATTCAGTTCTTATAATTCTTGGGTAATTACCTTCACAGTAGATGTAGATGGATACGACACAGCAGGAATACGCTGGATTGAATTGCGTAATGACAATTTAAATGATTGGAGTATTTTTCAAGAAGGCACCTATGCTCCAGCTGATGGTATAAGTCGTTTTTTTGGAAGTAGTGCTATGGATAAATTTGGAAATATTGGACTTGCATTTAATGTTTCCGGAAGCACCACTAATCCCGGTATTCGCTATACAGGAAGATTTAATGGTGATCAATTAGGACAAATGACTATTGCTGAAAGAGTAATTGTTGATGGTGGTGACGTGCAAGCTTTTCATAAAAGATTTGGAGATTATTCACATATGACAATGGATCCAGACGGAATTACTTTTTGGAATGCCGCTGAGTATATGAAAACTTTAGATACATGGGGAACACGTATTGCAGCTTTTAGGTTTACGAGCAATCTCGCAAAGGACGTTGGGATAAATAGTATTACACAACCAAATAATGGAAATCTTACCACTAATGAAATAGTTAATGTGAGCATTAGAAATTATGGAACAGAGCCACAAAGCAATTTTCCAATAGAATTAAGAGTTAATGGTAATTTTATTGTGAGCGAGACATTTTCAGGAGTAATAAACCCAGGAGAGGTTTCTAATTATCAATTCAATCAAACACTCGATCTTTCTGATCCAAATTTAATATATACTATTGAGGCAAGTACTTTATTAATTGGGGATGAATTTGTGGATAATAATAACTTTAGCAAGCAAGTAAAGCATTTGTTGGCAAACGATATAGGAGTTATTGAAATCACTTCTCCAGTATCCTCACCAGGCTTATTGAATGAAACAGTTATAGCAAGGATAAAAAACTTTGGATATAATCCACAAACAAATTTTGATGTTCAATATAACATTAATGGAGGATCTTTGGTTAACCAATTATTCACTGGAACTTTGGAACCTGAAAGTGAAGCCCTTTTTGCATTTGATGAGCAGGGAGATTTTATGTTATTAGGAACTTATACCATAGCTGCTTTAACCAATTTAATAAACGACGAAGAAAACACGAATGACGAAACCCAAGTGGAGATTATAAACTCACAGTGTTTCCCAGAGTCTTATTGTCGTGCAGACTTTTGGTATATTAAAAAATTTAATATTGGAACTATTAATAATATTTCTGAATGTTCTCCAAATGGTTATGGAGATTATAGTTTCTTGAGTACGCAACTTCAAATTGATACTACTGTAGAAGTAACAATACAATCAAAAAGCAATAACCAATTTTTTTCCGTTTGGATTGATTATAACGATAACCTTGTTTTTGAGCCCGATGAACTAGTAATTTCTGATGCTGAAATACCTAATGCCAATCAAGATGCTCATGCCGAATTTGTATTGCCAAATGATTTGAACTTAATAGGAGAACATTTGCTTCGTGTTAGATCGGGATGGCAAGTTTCTGAACCAACCACATCAGATCCTTGTATAGAATTTCAATACGGGGAAACAGAAGATTATACTGTTGCAATTGTTGAAATACTCGGAATAAGCAACCAAGAATTCAATTCTAGCAATCTTATTGTTGTTAACAGTTCGGAGAAAAACTACGAAATGATACTTGAAACCAACCAATTAATAACCGACTTAAATTTTTCAATTGTAAATATTATTGGACAAAAAATTACTTCTGGTAAAATGGAGAAAAACAATAAGGGATACAGTGTGTTTTTAAACCTTTCTCAATTTGCAAATGGGGTTTATCTTGTTAAAGTGGGTAATGGAAATTACAGTAAAATTAAACGTTTCATTTTACAATAATCTCATTTGAATTCTCAAGAAAAAAATATAACCTTAACTCACTTACTTTTAATAAATAAGATGTCATTATTCAGTATCTTGTAGGGCATTAAACAAAAAACACTAAAAATTAAAATGATGAACCAAACAAAACTACTTTCTGTAATTTTATTATTGCTTAGTATTGGGCTATTCGCTCAACAAAAATTTCCCCCTGAAGAAATTATAACTGGCACGCTTGTTAGGCAAACAATGCCCTTAAGAGATTTTCCAACACTTTTAGAAAATCTTAATTTAGACCCCAAAACTTTAACTGTAGTTCCAAACGAATCTACTACACAAATTGAAATTAATGAAGGTTCTCCTACTATTATTAAAAATATTCAAACTAAACTTGGGGGAGTAAAAACTCGCGCTATAGAGCAAAACTTTATTGGTGCGTCTTCATCAGAATCGGGATTTTATCCGCCTGACCCCACAGGAGCTGTTGGCCCAAACCATTATGTTCACTCAGTAAATTCACTTGTTAAGATTTTTGATAAATCTGGAAACTTATTAGTAGGTCCAGTTTCATTAGGCGTTTTTTTAGGTTTTGGAGGTAACAGTGGTGATCCGATTGTTCTTTATGATCAATTGGCAGATAGATGGTTGGTTAGTGAATTTGGAAACATTAGCGGAGGAAACTCATTGGCTGTTGGTGTGTCTGTAACGAATGACCCTACGGGAGCGTATAATGTTTATCAATATGCTTTCAGCGGTTTTCCAGATTATCCACATTACGCTGTATGGCCTGATGCATATTATGGAACCGTGAACTTGGGTGGTCAAACAACGCGCGCATTTGCAATGGATAGAGATGAAATAATTGCAGGTGGGCCAAGTCCACAAATTGTAATATTTTCACTTCCCGGTGTTGTTGTAAACCCTAATCAAGTGAAGAGCCCAGAGGCTGCCAACCTTTTAGGAACTACTATACCGCCCAATACACCAGGATACATCACCTACCTACAAGATGATGCTTGGGCTGGAGTTTCTTTTGATCATTTGAAAGTTTGGGAAATTGAAACTGATTGGGATAACCCAGCAAACTCAACTATTTCCGCACCTCTTGAAATTGCAACAGATCCTTTTGATGCAGGAGAGATATTTGGGCAAGGCGCTGTAAGTCAGCCAGGAACGAATCAAAAACTTGCTGCTCATGGGGGAATTGTTTCCTTTGCAGCAAACTATAGAAGTTTTGCAGATCATAATTCTTGGTTAATCACTTTCAATACTTTTATTGATAACAATCAAACTGGCGGAATTCGCTGGATAGAATTAAGAAATGATGCCTCCAACCCTTGGAGTATTTACCAAGAAGGAACCTATGCAATTGCAGATGGACATAGTCGTTTTATGAGCAGCTCTGCAATGGATGCTGCAGGAAACATTGGTTTAGCTTATAGTATAGGGAGTTCAACACTTCCTGTAGGTATTAGGTATACAGGCCGTTTTGACGGAGACCCATTGGGAACGATGACTGTTGCCGAAGAAACTATTGTAAATGGCGTTGGGGTAAGAACAAATACCTATAGATATGGTGATTATGGTCATACTACTATGGATCCAGATAACTTTACCTTTTGGCATACAGCAGATTTCTTTTCTTCCAACAATGCTTGGAGAACACAAATAGCATCCTATAAGCTTTCTGGCGGCTTTGCCAATGATGTGGGAGTAAATGCAATAATTCAACCTGTAAATGGCATTTTAACGAATGCAGAGACTGTTGAAGTTAGCATTCGTAATTTTGGTTCAGCGTCACAATCTAACATACCTTTAGAATTAAGGGTTGATGGAAACCTTGTTGCAAGCGAAACTTTTACAGGTACTTTATTAGAAAATGAAACTGGGAGCTATACATTTACTCAAACTGTAGATTTATCTACCTCTGGACAAACTTATTCTATTGAAGCGAAAACAGCTTTAGTAGGGGATGAATTTACCGCTAACGATCCGTTTACAAAAGACGTTACCAATTTATTGTCAAATGATGTTGGTGCAATTGAAATAACTGCACCGGTATCTGGAACTGGTCTAGGTATAGAAACAATATCTGCTAAGTTGAAAAACTTTGGTGATTCTCCTCAAGCAAATTTTGATGTTCAATATGTTATTGATGGCGGCACTCCAGTAGTTGAAACATTTGCGGGCCCTATTAATGCTGAGGAAGAAATTGTCTATGATTTCACACAAACGGCAGATTTTTCAGCATTAGGAACTTACAACATAACTGTTTCCACTTTATTGGTTAGTGATAATAATCCAGCAAATGATTCTGTGTCAGTAGTTGTTGAAAATTTACTTTGTCAACCTGTTATGGATTGTTCATTTGGGGATGGATTTAGATTAGTTTCTATTGCTGAGATTAACAACGTTTCTGAATGTGAAGGTTACGGAGATTTTACGTCCCAAATAGCAAATTTAGCTCCAGATAGCACCAATAGTATAACTTTTACAACTGGTTATGGAGATCAAAACGTGAAAGTTTGGATAGATTTTAATGATGATTCTACTTTTTCAAATGATGAATTAGTTGTTCCGAATTTTGTAATAGCTCCGGGTCAAGGCGCAGGAACCTATACTCAAACTGTAGATTTAATAATTCCTGCAGGCGCAGCCTTTGGCGAACATAGAATGAGAGCCAAGAGTAACTGGCAAGCACCTGTACCAGTAGATGCTTGTGAAGAAACAGATTTTGGCGAAACTGAAGACTATACAGCAAACATAGGTGATTTGGGATTGGATGATATTTCAATCAGAAATTCTCAGCTTATTATTACAAGTAAAGATAACAAGCATTTCGATATTTCACTAGTTTCAGATTACGATGGAATGGGTTATATTTCTGTTTATAACATGCTAGGTCAAGAATTGGGAATAAAACCAATTGGCAAAGTAGATGGCTCTTATAATTTAAAGCTAGATATGTCTTTTGCTGCAAGCGGAGTATATATAATAAAAGCTGGTGGCCAGTCTACCAAAGCAGTCAAAACAGCGAGAATTATTGTTAACTAGATTTAATTAATTAATTTTTTAAAAGCGGGCAATGCCCGCTTTTTTTATTAAGGATATCCAACAATAAATCTTTGGTGTTTCTTAAAATTGTTTTAAAATTCTGATTTTAAGCCTTTAAAAAATAACTTATATCAACTACCTTTATAATTCTAAAATTTTAAAAATAACAAACCATGAAATTTAAAAAATTACTATTTGCAACATTTTTGCTTTTCGGCATTGGTGTTTACGCACAACAAACCTTTCCCCCTGATGAGGTAATTGTTGGAACTTTTATTGGAAAAACAATTCCTTTACGTGATTTTGCCACAAAAGAGGAAGATCTTAACCTAAGTATTAAGGAGATTAAAGTGGTTCAAAACAATCCACGTTATCATGAAAAGGTTAATGCTAATTCACTGCCAATCGGTTTTGATCAAACGGTACAAAAGGATTTTGGAAAAATCCAAACCAGAGCTTTGGAACAAAACTTTATAGGGGCATCTTCTTCTGAATCTGGATTCGTTCCACCAGATCCTACAGGTGCGGTTGGACCAAATCATTACGTTCACGCCGTAAACTCTATTGTGAAAATATTCGACAAAACAGGAAATCTATTGGTAGGGCCAGTTGCTTTGGGAACTTTTCTTGGAATTAGCTCCAATTCTGGCGATCCAATTATAATGTATGATCAATTGGCAGATCGTTGGTTTGTAAGTGAATTTGGTTCTGGAAGCAATTCATTAGCTATAGGTGTGTCAGAAACTGGAGATCCAACAGGCGCATATAACGTTTATCAATATTCTTTCGGAAGTTTTCCAGATTATCCTCACTATAGCGTTTGGCACGATGCATATTATCTTTCTGCCAATATTGGAACAGCAAATAAAGTTTATGCTGTGGAAAGAGACGTAATGTTAGCAGGTGGACCAAGCCCTAAAATTGTTGGGTTTCCACTTCCAGGAATGGTGCAAAATACTAATACAGTATTAAGTCCAGAACCAGCAAATTTATTGGGAACTACATTTCCAGCTGATGTTCCAGGATACATAACTTATCTGCAAGATGATGGATGGTCCGGGGTAACCTTTGACCACTTGAAAGTTTGGGAAGTTGAACTTGATTGGGTAACCACCAGCAATTCTACAATCTCAGCGCCTTTGGAAATACCAACCGCACCCTTCAACTCAGTTTTTGCTCCTTTTGGTTCGGGCGATGTGCAACAACCAGGAACAAATCAAAAAATTGATATGATTGGCGGCGTAATTTCATATGCTCCTAATTACAGAAGTTTTGGTGACCACAATAGTTGGGTGATTACATTTAATACAGATATAGACAATAACGAGACTTCTGGGATAAGATGGATTGAACTGCGCAATGACGCTGCGAGTCCTTGGTCTATTTTTCAAGAAGGAACATACGCACCCGCTGACGGAAATAGCCGTTTTATGGGAAGTGCGGGAATGGATGCTGCCGGAAATATTGGTTTAGCATTCAACGTTGCAAGTGCAACAGTTAAAGCTGCAATTAGATACACAGGAAGATTTGACGGTGATCCTTTAGGCCAAATGACAGTTGCTGAAACTGAAATATTCCAAGGTACCGGAGTACAAACTTTCACCAATAGATTTGGAGATTATTCACATCTTACTTTAGATCCCGATAACTTCACTTTTTGGCACACGGCAGAATATTTTTCTTCAAATAATAATTGGAGAACCCAAATAGCTGCCTTTACACTTTCAGGGGGTTTTGCGAATGATGTTGGTGTAAATGCAATGATTCAACCAGTGAGTGGTTTATTAACAAATGCGGAAACGGTTGAAGTAAGCATTCGCAATTTTGGAAGTAGCTCTCAAACAAATATTCCTTTGGAATTGAGAGTTGATGGCACTTTGTTAGCTTCTGAAACCTTTACGGGAGCCATAGCCTCTGGTGCAACTGCAAACTATACCTTTGCACAAACAGTAGATTTATCAACCTCTGGACAGACTTATTCCATTGAAGTAAAAACTAATTTGGCAGGTGACGAATTTCCTGCCAACGACCCATTTACAAAAGATATTACAAACCTTTTGGCTACTGATGTGGGTGCAATTGAAATTACCGCACCAGTATCTGGCCCAGGCTTAGGAAATGAAACTATAATTGCAACCATTAAAAACTTTGGAGCCACAACGCAATCAAACTTTAACGTACAGTATGTTATTGGCAGCGGAGCACCAGTAATTGAAACTTTTGCAGGCCCTATTGCTTCCGAACAGGAAATTAGCTACAGCTTTACACAAACCGCAGATTTTTCAGCTTTGGGAACTTACAACGTTACCGTTTCTACTTCTTTGGCTGGTGATGTAAATAATGCCAATGATTCGGTTACTGCAGTAATTGAAAATATATTGTGTCAACCAAGTATGGATTGTTCTTTTGGGGATGGTTTCAAATTGTTTGCCGTAGCCGAAATTAATAATCCCTCGGATTGTGAGGGTTATGCTGATTTTACAAATTTAGTAGCAAATTTGGCCCCAAACAGCACCAACCAATTGACTGTAACCACAGGTTATGGTGATCAATATGTAAAAGTTTGGATTGATTATAATGACGATTCAATTTTTACTGCAAATGAAGTGGTAGTAGATAATGTTGTAATAGCTCCTGGGCAAGGCGCTGGAACTTATACAGTAACAATGGATTTAGTTGTTCCCGCTGGCGCGTTAATTGGACCTCACAGAATGAGAGCCAAAACAAACTGGGACGGCCCTGTACCTGCAGATGCTTGTGAAGAAACTTCTTTTGGTGAAACCGAAGATTACACAGCAAACATTGGAACGCTTGGCGTTAATGATTTTTCAATCAGAAATGGTGAATTGATTATTACTACGGAAAGTAATAAACAATTTGAGGTAACTTTAATAACTGCCTATGATGGACAAGCTTACATCTCAGTTTATAATATGCTTGGGCAACAACTTAAAGTGAAAATGCTCAACAAAATGGGCGATTCCTTTAAAGCTAAACTTGATATGAGCGAAGTTTCTGCCGGAGTTTATCTTGTGAGAGTTGGAGGAAAAGAAACAAAATCCTTCAAAACAGGAAGAATTATTGTTGAATAGTTCTCGGCTGCCCTCGAACGGAAATAAATTAATTGAAATAAAAAGAGCGGGTTTTGCCCGCTCTTTTCTATTGTCTAATAAAAATAATTATTCTTTTTTCTGAAGCAATGAAATATAAAATCCATCAAATCCACTTTTGCTGGGCATTATTTTTTCTTCATTAAGGAGGGTAAAGTTTTTTCCTTCTTCTCTAGCCAAAAAAGCTTTCACTTGCATTTCGTTTTCCGAAGGAAGGATAGAACAGGTTGCATAAACCAATTGTCCACCTGGTTTTACCATGCGTGAGTAGCTATCCAACAATTCTTTTTGAGTAGCACGTATGTTGTCTAAAAATTCCGGTTGAAGTTTCCACTTTGCATCCGGGTTTCTTCTTAAAACTCCCAAGCCAGAACAGGGCGCGTCAATCAAAACCTTATCAGCTTTGTCAATTAATTTTTTTATCACTTTCGTGGAATCTATAACGCGTGTTTCAATATTAAAAATATCGTTTCTACGTGCCCGACGTTTCAGCTCATTTAGTTTGCTTTCGTAAATGTCCATCGCGATCAATTGTCCTTTATTTTCCATCATTGTTGCGATGTGAAGACTTTTTCCGCCAGCACCAGCACATGCATCAATAACACGCATTCCAGGTTTTGCATCCAGGATTTCAGCAACTTTTTGGGAAGAAGCATCTTGCACTTCAAACATTCCATTTTTAAAAGCCTCTGTAGTAAAAACATTTCCGCGTTCCTTCAACTTTAAAGCAGAGGGATACCCTTTTAAGATTTCGGTTTCAATCTCTAAATCAGCCAATTCATTTTGAAGTTTCTCAACAGTAGTTTTTAAAGTATTTACACGTAAAACTACATCGGCCTGCTGGTTTAAAGCTGAAATTTCCTTATCCCATTTCTTGCCCAATTCCTTATGTCCTAAATCGTCTAACCAATCTGGAATGGATTCGCGGTATTTTCTGATTTTCGAAAGTTCATCAAACTTTCCTTTAATACGGCGGGTTGGAGTATCTTCAAATTGTTTCCATTCTGGAATGGCAATTCCGTTTAGCGTGGCCCAAACTGTAAACAATCTGAAAAGATTGGGACGGTCAAAAGGTTCACGCACTTCAGCGATTTCGGAATACAATCTTTTCCAACGAACAATATCATAGGTAGTTTCAGCAATAAAGCCTCTATCGCGTGCTCCCCATCGTTTATCAATCTTCAGTGTATTTTTAAGCACTTTATCTGCCTGCTTGTTTTCATTAAAAATCAAGTGAAGAGAATCTATTGTTGCGAATACTAAGTTTCGGTGTAATTTCATTTTATGCGTTTTGCGGTTGCAAAGGTATCACAATTTTAGACGTAAGATTTTAGATTTTGGAATTTAGCCTTTGGAACTTTTAATTTTTCCGTTCTAGTTTAAAGTTATGCCTACTTTTACTAAAATTTTGAACTTATGCGTATTCTAATTGCAATCTGTATTGTATTTGCTCTTTTTTCCTGTGAAAAGAAAACTGAAATTGAATTCAATTCAGGGAAAATCACTCCAGTTTTTATTGATAGTTTGAGTATTCGAGCAATCCAGCCTTTAGATGAAAATAGGGTTTGGTTTGCGGCTGATAAAGGAAAAGTGGGTTTGATTGATGGAGATATACCAAAACTTGCAGTTATAAAATACGGTGATTCTTTGCTTCATTTTCGCTCAATCGCTGTTAATAAAGACGCAATTTTTGTTTTAAGTATTGCAAATCCTGCTGTGCTTTATAAAATAGGTTTTAATGGCAGTGAAGCAACCAATATTGAAGAAGTTTATAATGAAAAAGGCGATAATGTTTTTTATGATTCCATGAAATTTTGGAACGAAAGCGAAGGCATTGCCATTGGCGATCCGGTTGAAAACTGTATGTCAATAATAATAACAAGAGATGGCGGCAATACGTGGGAAAAAATTTCCTGCGAAAATCTGCCAAAAGTTGAAAGAGGTGAAGCTGCTTTTGCTGCAAGTAATTCCAATATTGCAATTTATGGTGACAATGCATGGGTTGCAACGGGTGGAAGAAAATCAAGAGTTATGTACACTTCAGACAAAGGAAATACTTGGGAAGTTTTTGACACCCCAATTGTTCAAGGCAAAGCGATGACAGGCATTTACAGCATCGATTTTTGGAATGAAAAAAACGGAATAATTTTCGGCGGAAATTGGGAGGACAAACCTTTTAATGAAGGTAATAAAGCAGTAACTACAAATGGCGGAAAATCATGGAGACTCATTGCGAATGGTAAAGAACCCGGTTATCGTTCCTCAGTAAAGTTTGTTCCGGGAACTGAAGGGCAGGGAATTGTAGCTGCTGGTTCTCCAGGAATTTCGTTTAGCGGCGATGGTGGAAAAAACTGGAAAGAACTTTCAAAAGAAGGTTTTTTCGCTATTGAATTTGTGAATGATAGCGTTGCTTTTGCTTCGGGAAATAATAGGATTTCGAAGTTGGTATTCAAAAAATAAATTGTGTCCGTTCGAGCAAAGTTGAGAACTAAGCTTAGGAAGTTACAATTTCAGGATTATTATTTTTCGGCAACAATATTTGAAACAAAACAGCAATTCCCATAACCAAAGCACAACCCGCTACATTCAGCCATAAATAGGGCATAAGGTCTATATACCAAAAATAGATAATGATTACTTGCGTAATTAACGCGGCGATAAAAACAGCCTTACTTCGCACGTATTTTATAAAGAATGCAAGCAGGAAAATTCCTAAAACATTTCCGTAGAAAATGGAGCCTATAATATTTACCAACTGTATAAGATTGTCAAACAAATGTGCGGAACAAGCTACTATAATTGCAATTATTCCCCATAAAAGTGTAAATCCACGGGAAGCTGTTACATAGTGTTTTTCACGTTTTCCGGGTACATTTCTTTTGTAAAGATCTATTGCCGTAGTGCTTCCCAAAGCATTAAGTTCTGACGCTGTTGAAGACATTGCGGCGCTCAATATTACCGCCAGAAGCAAACCAATCAATCCACGTGGTAGATTAGTTAAAATGAAGTGAATAAAAACATAATCCTTATCATTCGTTTCTGCGTTTGGATTTGCTTTTTTGATTACAGCCACAGATTGCAAACGCAATGCATCTTCAGAATTGTTTAGTTTTTTAATTTCAGTAACATACTTTTGCTTTTCCAACTCGCTTTCAGCCTTGGAATAATCTATTTGGGTTGCAGCAAGTTGTTTGTCAATAGCTTCTTTTTTCACCTCCAATGCCTTGTATTCACCTGCATATACAGATTTTTTCACATCTTTTACAGCTGCTGGATTAAAGTGAAGCGGCGAGCTGTTAAATTGATAAAAAACGAAAACCATAATACCCACAAGCAAAATGAAGAACTGCATCGGTACTTTTAAAAGCCCATTCATTATTAAACCCATTTGACTTTGCTTCACACTTCTTCCAGAAAGATAACGTTGCACTTGACTTTGATCAGTTCCAAAATATGAAAGGGCCAAAAAGGTTCCACCTATAATTCCGCTCCAAAAAGTATAGCGGTTATCAAAGTCGAAAGAGAAATCGAGTATGTCCATTTTACCATTTGCGCCAGCAATTTCAAGTGCTTTGGAGAAAGTTATATCCAGCGGCAAATAATTCAAAATAAGTAAAAATGCAATCAACATTCCAAAGAAAATAACTGCCATTTGCTGTTTTTGCGTAACGCTCACGGCTTTCGTTCCGCCACTAACTGTGTAAATGATGACAAGCACACCGATGATTATATTCAAATAAACCAAATTCCAACCAAGCACTGCGGAAAGAATAATGGAAGGTGCAAAAATGGTAATTCCGCAGGCAAGTCCGCGTTGTATTAAAAATAGGATTGCGGTGAGCGTACGAGTTTTTTTATCGAAACGACTTTCTAAGTATTCATAAGCCGTGTAAACATTGAGCTTGTGATAGATTGGAATGAAAACCAAACAAATAATAACCATTGCTATTGGCAGTCCAAAGTAGAATTGCACAAACCCCATCCCGTCGTGAAAAGCCTGTCCAGGTGTGGAAAGAAAAGTGATGGCGCTTGCTTGGGTTGCCATAACGCTAAGGCCAATTGTCCACCAATGCGCGTTACTTCCACCTTTTAAATAGTCGCCAACATCCTTGTGCTGTCGCGATTTCCATGTGCCGTAAAGTACTATGAATAGAAGCGTTCCAATTAAAACTATCCAATCAATCTGCTGCATTTAGGCGAAGTTTTGCATTAGTAAATAAAACAGATATATGTAAACAGCATTGAGCAGGAGCACAAAAGTATAGCTCCATTTCCAGACAAATTTTTGTTTTTCTTCGGTCACGTTTTCAAAAATTATTTACCGATTGAAAGCATATTTGCAAACAATCTATAAGCTCCAGGAACGCCAGCAGGAAGTTCGCGGAAAAAACTCAATCCGGTATAAATGTAATATCCTTTTCCGTATTTGGCTAAGAGTATTGAACCTTTTGTTTCGTCTTCGCCTTTGTCTTTCATTCCAAGGATTGGCGTGAATTCCTTCGCCCATTTATTTGGAAAATACAATCCGCGTTCCTGTACCCATCCCTCAAAATCCTTTTGTGTGATTTTATTGGGAGTGTTTAAAAGTGGATTTTCTGGCGCAAGAATCTTTACTTCGGAAAATTCATCAGTAACCCTATCTCGGGAAAGGGTTAGGGAATAGGGAGCTATATTTTCAGTAACCAATCTGCTGTTGGTGTTATACTGAACAACCATAGTTCCACCATTTTCAACATATTTATTGAGAATGGGTTGTGCGAAAGCAAGTTCGGGAATTGTGTTATAGGCACGAATTCCAACAACGATTGCGTCAAAATTTTGAAGGCTATTTTCTGAAATGTTTGAAGGATCAATAGATGTTACAGAATAGCCAATCTGTTTCAGACTTTCGGGAATGGCATCACCAGCGCCATTTATGTAACCAATATTTTGCCCTTTTTTCTGAATATCAATTTTCGCAACTTTAGCTTCCGAAGGCAATAAAACGCTTTGATATGGAATGTGTTCATAATCAATAACTACAAGTTCTTTGTCAAATGTTTGCCCTTCCGCAGTAATCAACGGTTTTAAGTAACCTTCGCTTTGTCCGCTCGGCGGAGTTACGGTGAATTTAAACGTTTTCGTTTCACCATTTCTATCAACCTGAAATGATTGCTGTGTAGGCTCAACTTTCCACCCATCGGGATGCTGCAAACTCACGTTTCCAGAAATACTATCCTTTCCAGCACGAACGATTACCGAAACAATTTCAGGCGCTTCATTTGCAAAAATCAACACTTTTTCAGGGATAGAAGCAGTAACTTCTGGAAGGACTTCCAACGGGCGATATACTTCACCTTTCACGGGATCATTGAATTTGTAAACAATGTTTTTTGTGAAGGTAATCGCAGTATTTCCAAATTGAAGTTCAAAAATCAATTGCTCAAGAGGCGGCGTTTCCGGCAAACCTATTAATTCTTCAGGCGCAACATACATTCCCACCGTTCCTTTATTATTCAGCCAATAGGGCGAGGAGTAGAGCGGATTGTGTTTGGCGGCATTAACAGTAATTTCTATTTTTTTATCATCGTTAAAAGAAAGATTTTCCGATTCATTCCAAAGTATTTTTCCTTCAGCGTTTTTAACCGATTTTAAAACAACAGAGCTTTTTCCGCGGTTGATGGCTTCAATATTTACTTTGAAATTTTGGTTTGGATTTACTGAATTTGCTTCGGAAGCAGCTTCAATGAAAATTCCGCCACAGTTTAAAATGAGCTGTTTCAACTGCTCTAATTTTATGTTTCGCCAATGTTCATCTTTCAAACTCGAAACCAACGGATAGGCTTTTAAAAGCTGCGGCAACATTTCCGAAGGATTTTTAAAATTAAAATTTTCTTCTAAAGGATTTAAAATTGTCCCGATTGCATTGCCGCCTTCTAGCCTAGACCAGTTGGTGTTTATTCCTTCAAATAAATTATTTTCTGAAGGATTGCTTCCTTCCAAAATTTCCAAATATTCAGTTTCACCGCCACGAGAACCCGTACTTCCAAAACCTTGCGATTTATGCATACTGCGGCTTAACGAAGCAATTTCACCATTTGAAAGCCCCAGAGCGGGAAAATAATTACCTGTTTCAACAGAAACAAGTTTGGATTTGTCAGCTTTTTCAAATTTCTCCTGGCTTCCGTAAAACCACCATGAGGTATTGAAAAATAAACGTTGTGGTTTCCAAACGCCATATTTTTCAGCAGATTTCGGAAATTTTGAATTATTGCCAACCAAATCAAAAGCTTCAACGCTTAACATAGCGGAAGCGGTATGATGGCCGTGTGTGCTGCCTGGACTGCGATGGTCAAAACGATTTACGATAACATCTGGTTTAAATTTGCGAATAGTTCGAACAACATCACTCAAAACATCATTTCGGTTCCAAAATTCAAAAGTTTCATCGGGATTTTTGCTGTAACCGAAATCATTTGCGCGTGTAAAAAATTGTTGTGCGCCATCAGTTCTTCGTGCTGCCAAAAGCTCTTGTGTACGAATAACACCGAGAAGTTCGCGCAATTCTGGACCAACCAAATTCTGTCCACCATCGCCGCGAGTTATTGAAAGATATGCAGTGTTTGCGTGCACATCATTTACTAAATAGGAAATTAGTCGAGTATTTTCGTCATCGGGATGTGCGGCAATATAAAGTGCAGAACCTACAAAATTGAGTTTTTGAAGTGACTGGTAAATTTCTGAAGCGGTTGGTTTTTTAGGGGTTTGTGCGGTGGCAGCTATTGTGAGAAATAAAAATAGAAGTCTAAAAAAAAATGTCTTTTGCATAAAAATTGTGCTGATTTATTGGAAACCTTTCAAAGATACCTATTTGTGAAAATTAATCGTGGGGTAGATCTTCCTTATTTTTGTCTGCTTCGTTCTGTTGTTGCTGTTCATAAAATTCATCAGCTTTAATTATACTCACACCTTTTTGGAGCATCATGCTGTTTGGGTAGGTTATAATTTCATTGTTTGTAGTGTGAAGAATAATATGAAATGTTTTTATATCCTCAATAATTCCTTCGCAGGGCATTTCCTTATCGTGTATTTTTATATAATCGCCTATTTTATATGGAAAGGTAAAGAACATAATCACGCCACTTGTAACGTTACTTAAAATGGACCATTGTGCGAAAAATGCAATACCAATAACGGCAAAAATAGAAGACATAGCTAGTCCTAAATTTCTAAAATCCACACCCCAAATTAATATAAGACTAATAATAATTAAAAAGAAAATAGCGAAATCTACGTGCTTCATTATTAAGCCTGTGCGATGTTCGAGCCGTTCTATCTTTTTTGCAAAATTGCGTATTGTCTTTTTAAGAATAAATCTTAAAAGCAATAAAACTAAAATCAATATAAGTGATTCTATAAATTGAAGCGAGTAATCTTTTAAATCTAATTCTATCATAACTTTAAATTTTACAGTCCGAGAGAATCTCTAAGATGCTCAGACTCATTTCCATTCTCCTGCCAATATGCGCTTCGCATTCTTTTAAGTTTTACGGCTGTAGTTTTCAATCTCAACGTATCATTTTGGTCTGCAGCATTCACTTCTTCCCACTTTTCAATTTCATAAGGAAAGTCGCTGTTGAAAAAAATCATTAACTGTCGCTGAATATCAGGATAATTTAATGTGTAAATAGTTATAGAATCACCCTGTTTCAAACTTGCAAAAGCGTTATGCTGTCTAATTTCTTTATGTCGAAGTCGTAAATATTCAAAGGAAGGAATAATCATTACGTCGCCCGTAGGAAGTTCTTCAGGATTTATACGAATTAAGCTCCAAAGTTCGTTTTCAAGCCAAGTTTTTGGAAGTGAGATTTTTTGATCAGCTTCTCCTTCAAAATAGGAATGACTTTCTATATCAAAATTGCCGCGGTTATTGAGTTGCATATAAACTTGTCCGCACCATTCCTGTACACCATTGCTCACTTTCAACGGGTGGCCGGTATTTGAAATGGGACTAAAAGTACTGCTCATTATGGAATATGGATAAATGCCAGTATTGAAATTTTTCATTTGGTTTAATTTCAAAACGGAAATGTTTTCTTCAGAAGCATTGTTTGCTTTTACTTGTAAATCTGGAAGAAAATCTTCGGCAACAAAAATGTTTACAGCCGTTCCTTCACGGATTTCACCGTAGCGTTCCTGCATTAACAAATAGGAGGTAAGTTCAGCATTTCCGGCATACCAATAATCTTTAAATTCCTGTGAAACGGGTCTTGGAGATGCATTTTGTGATTCTTTTTTTTTATCTGAAATCGTTTCGGAACTGTTTTCTTCTTCGGAAGTATTACAGCCGACAAAGAGAATAAAAAAAATGAAAATAGAAGAGATTTTGAAATTGGTCATTTCTGGCAGAATTTGCTCAAAAATACCAAAAATTCAACGGTCGGCAATCTCGGTTAACGTTTTATAAACAAGTCTTGTGGGAAGCCCCATTACATTGAAGTAACATCCTTCAATTTTCTCGATACCAATATAGCCAATCCATTCTTGGATACCGTAGCTTCCGGCTTTATCAAAGGGTTTGTAGTTTTTTAAATAGTAATCTATCTCTTCTTCAGAAAGTGTTTTGAACCAGACTTTTGTAACATCGTTTACGGTTTTTTGAAATTCCTTCGAAGTAAAGCATACCGAAGTAATAACTTCGTGCATTTGTCCGCTTAAATCGCTCAACATTTGTTTTGCATCTTCAAAATCTTTTGGCTTTCCGAGGGCTTTTCCATCTTTCCAAACAATAGTGTCACTTGTTATAAGAACATCTTTTTCTTGAAGATTAGTAAAAACCGATGCTTTAAGTTTTGAAAGGTAATCTGTTATTTCTGAATGCTTTAATATTGATGAATATACTTCTTCAACTTCTTTCACTTGAATTGTGAAATCCAAATCCAATTCCTTAAAAAACGCCTGCCTTCTCGGGGAACCAGAAGCTAGGATGATGTGGTAGTTTTTTAATTTTTCGCGAAGCATTTTTGTTAAAAGGTTTCAAGTTTAGTTTTTAGCCGTATTTATTTCAAAATTACAAATTGATAAAGAGGAATTGAGCAAATGCCTAAAAACATTATTACTTTCAAAACTTTTGATAGAAATGTAAATTCCTTGATCGTTTCAGCACTCCAGGATTTTAAACAGAAATAAAGTAGTGGCGCAACGATTGCAAAAAGAAAATAAAGCAATAAAATTTGTTCATTATACAAATACTTATACATATAAAAAACAACGCTCAATGTCATAAAAACGCCCAAGAGGAATACAATCATTACGGTTCTTTTTCTGCCAAGGGAAATGGCTAATGTATTCATTCCTCCCTTTTTATCGCCATTTATATCCTGAAGATCTTTTACTATTTCGCGGATAAGATTGATGAAAAAAGCAAAAAGGGCATAATGCAAAACAACTTTAAAAATAGCTGATTGCGAAGTTTGGTTTTGGACTGTGATTGCAGGAAGAAGATCAAATAATGCTACAATAATCAAACTCATCGCCACCAAAGCTGAAATTAAAACATTGCCAATAAGCAAAATACCTTTTAAGTAAGAAGCGTATAAATATAACAAAGCAGAAAAAACAATGAAAATAGCTGCAAAGCCAGGTTTTCCAATGCTATTCGAAAGATAAAACCCAATAGCAACAGCAATCACATTCAGAATTATAAACAGCCTATTAGCGTTTTTCTCTGATATCTTTTTTCCAATTAAAACTTTGTTTGGTTTGTTTATTTTGTCAATCTCCACATCATAAATATCATTGATGATGTTACCAGCAGCAGCTATGGAAAGTGTAGCAATAATGAGGAGTATGATTCCAAAAGTGCTTAAAACAGTGTCAGCTCCAAATGGTTGAAACAGGCCGTATTTAATGAAAATCTGCACCAAAGCAATAAAGAGTAGGTTTTGGTAACGAATGAGGTTTAGGTAGTTCAAGGTTTTAAATTTTTTATGAATTCAGGATTTAATCAAATTTAGCGCTCACATTGTTGTTTGTCATCCATTTACCCTGCACTTTCAACACTTGTTCTATTACATCGCGAACGCAACCTTTACCTCCTTTTTTATGGGAAACGTATTTTGAAATTGCTTTGATCTCTTGTACGGCATCTTGCGGACAAGTGGGTAAGCCTACTTCCTGCATAACATTATAATCAGGGAGATCATCACCCATATACAGTATATTTTCCAGTTTAAGATTGTTGGTTTTCAAGTAATCTTCTAAAATTTTTGTTTTGTTGTGAGCGCCCAAAAAAATATCTTTTATACCTAGATTTTGCAACCGCACACGCACCCCCTCGTTGCTTCCGCCTGAAATAATACATACATGAAAACCCAGTTCAACGGCGGTTTTAAGTCCGTAACCATCCCTAATATTCATTGTTCTGAACATTTCTCCTTGGGTGTTCACTTGTATCGTACCATCCGTTAAAACACCGTCAATATCAAAAATAAACGCACTTATGTGTTTGAGGTATTCTTTATAGCTTTTTTCCATACTGCTGTTTTAATTCGTCAGTGAACAGTTTATACAGCTCACTATACGGGCTTTCGCCCAACAAATGTAAATGTTTTTCAATCGTTTTTACGTCGTTTCGTATTGCCGGACCTGTTTGCGCATTTTCTGGGGAGAGGGATTCAATTTTGGAAGCAGTTTCTGAAATCAGTGGTTTCAGCAAATCAAATGGTAAATCTTCTTCTTTTAAAATTTCGTTGCCAATTTGGTATAAATGATTGGTGAAATTATTCACGAAGACCGCCGCCAAATGTAGCTTCGCTCTTTTTTCCGAAGAAATTTCTACAACATTTTTTGAAATGGCTCCACCCAAATTTCGCAATAATTCTAAATCCTTCGAGTTTTCCGCCTCGATGCAAATTGGAATCTCATTAAAATTAACGGCACGCTCTTTTGAAAAAGTCTGCAACGGATAAAAAATGCCGCGTCTAATTTTATTTGAAAGTGTATCTATTGAAACGCCTCCCGATGTGTGAACCACAAATCTATTTTTAAAAGGAAGGCTTTCAGAAAATGCAGAAATGGCGTCGTCGGGAATTCCTATTATGTATATATCTGCTTCTACAATTTTTGAAACATCATCTGTGAAAGGAACTTTTTCAAATGGCGAAATCATTTTGATGTAATTTCGGTTAAAAACCTGTTTTACAGAAACTTCAGTATTAGTATATAAAGCGTCGAACAAATGACTGTTTACGTTTCCAAAACCTAAAAAAACCACATTTATCATTATGCGAAGTTACTATTTTCTGAAAATTTTCATCGAAACACTTTGTGTTTTATCAGTTTTATTTCACCCTCTAATTCCAGTTGCTTTATTGCTCGGATTACAGTTTCCACCCGCTGCCCAGTTAAATCTGCTATTTGCTGCCTAGTGAGTTCAACCTGAAAAAGGCCCTCGGAACCATATCTTTTTTTTAAAAAATCTATTAACGCAAGTATTCTATGTTCTGGCGGATGCACTGATATTTCTTTTAAAATGGTGGCTTTGTAATAAAGCCGTTTCGCTAAGGCTTTTGTGAATTGCAAATTTATTTCAGGATTATTCTTCAGCAATTCAAATAATTTTGATTTTGCCAATTTGAAAAGCTGAGTAGCTTTTACAGCGGCAGCGGATGCCGGATATTTAAAATCTGCAAAAAGGGGTGGCTCACCAAAACTTTCACCATCGTAAAAAATTCCCTGCACAAATTCTTTACCATTTTCGTTGATATTGAACATTTTCACTTCCCCATTTTTTATCTGAAAATAGAAATCAGCACGCTTTTTCTCGTTTAGAATAATTTCGGAAGCAGCTATGTCTTCAATAGTTGCACCATAATCTAACAATATATTTTCGGGAATCATGAGTTTATGATTTGCCTCATAAAATTGGGCCTGTTTCTGATAGTAAATTTACATCATTAAATACGAAACACTATTATATTATGAAAGCACTATCTATAAAATCATTGCAGCAGGAGTTTGAACACGACTATTTTATGTACATTCCGCTAACTATTATTTTGAACAGTTGTATAGGTTCTATTGCGGCAATGACCGTATTAGCACAAGGCACGGGAATTATTTCTGGTATTGAGTTGACTATTTGCGTTTCCTTATGTATGGGTTACAATGCGGCTTTGCTTGCAGGTTCGAATAAAAAGATTGCATTTTGGTTGCTTGCCGTTAGTTTGGTGGCAAACCTATTGTTGATTTTAATAACTTTGCTATAAAAAAAATGTCTAAAAAGAACATAGAGTCCCGTAAAGATGTGTCTTTACTTGTCAACACGTTCTATTCAAAAATAAGAAAAGACGCACTTCTCGGGCCTATTTTCAACGGAATAATCACCGATTGGGAAACCCACCTTGAATTGCTTATAGATTTTTGGGAGACTAATCTCTTCTTTGAACGCAAATACTTCGGAAACCCATTGCATACACACGTTGAAGTTGATAAAAAATGCAATCATTCCATTAACGAACTTCACTTTGGCACTTGGATAAATCTTTGGCTGGAAACCATCAACGAACTTTTTGAAGGAGAAACTGCGCAGATTGCAATAAACAGAGCCAGAAATATGGGAACTTTTATGAATTTAAATATTCATAATGCCAGAAATGAAGGAACGCAAAAGAACTAATAGTTAACAGATTTCCGTAGCTTAAATGGGTACGATTTCCTATTTTTGCACCAAAATTCCCTGTAATGCAAAAAAAGATTGCTTCCGTTCTTTTCTCCACACGTTTAACCGCTGTTTTATTCATAGTTTTTGCCATTGCGATGGCCGCAGGAACCTTTTTAGATGCGGATTCCCAAAGTCCGCCAACGCCTTATACCAGAGAGCTTATATACAATGCTTGGTGGTTTGAAGCTATCATGGCTCTATTCGTAATTAACTTTATTGGTAATATTTTTCGCTACAATCTGCACAAACGCAAGATGTGGGCTTCATTGACGCTGCATTTAGCTTTTATCTTGATTATTGTTGGCGCTTTTGTTACACGCTATATTGGGTTTGAAGGTGTAATGCACATTCGCGAAGGACAGACAGAAAATTCTATTCTTTCTGACCAAACTTATCTAAACGTTTTTATAGACGGAGATTATGTAATTGATGGCGTGCAGCAAAGAAGGCCGTTGAATCCAAAAAAGCTAAGGCTTTCTGAAAAATTGAGCAATGATTTCACTATTGAAACAGATTATAACAAGCAGCCCGTTACCATTAAATACAAAGGTTTTATAAAAGGAGCAAAGGAGGGTTTAAGCCCAAGTGAAGATGGTGAGGAATATTTAAAAATAGTTGAAGCTGGTGAGGGTGAACGCCATGATCATTGGTTGAAATTGGGGGAAATTTCAAACATTCACAATATAATTTTCGCAATAAATAAACCTACTGAAGGTGCAATAAATATTAGCTATTCTGAAGATGGAACTTTTACTATTTCAAGTCCTTTTGAAGGAAATTATATGAGAATGGCAGATCAAATGAAAGGTGATGTGGTTGCAGACAGCGTGCAGCCTTTTAATCTGCGCTCTCTATACAGAATGGGAGGTATTTCTTTTGTAGTTCCCGACCCGTTAACCAAAGGGAAATTTGGCGTGGTAAAGTCCCCCGCGGGTGAACCCTCCAATCAGGATGCTTTGGTAGTTGAAGTTTCTTCAAAAGATGAAACCAAAACCGTGGAGCTATTGGGCGGAAGAGGAACAGCACCAGACCCCGAAGAAGTTGAAATTGCAGGGTTGAAAGTTTATTTAAGCTATGGATCTGAAAAGATCGATATTCCATTTAGCTTGACCCTTAATGATTTTATTGCCACAAAATATCCCGGAACCGAAAAAGGATATTCTTCATTCAAAAGCAAGGTAACGGTTATAGACGCTGATAAAACCCATTTTGACGCAGATATTTTTATGAATAATGTTTTAGATCATAACGGATATCGATTCTTTCAAGCAGGTTTTGATCCCGATGAAGGCGGAACAATTCTATCAGTAAACCACGATTGGTGGGGAACTTGGATAACTTATATTGGTTATTTTCTGTTGTATTTTGGTTTGATGGCCATCCTTTTCAGCAAACACAGCCGTTTTGGGAAATTGGAAGAAATTTTGAATCGAATTAAACGGAAGAAAAAAAGCATGATTACCATTTTGGTATTGTTGTTTTCACTTTCCGGCATTACACAAGTTGCAAAAGAACCTGCTCATACAACTGTTCCAAAACAACAAATAGACTCTCTAATAAAAGCAAACGCCGTAAGTAAAGAACACGCAGCAAAGTTTGGACATTTAATAATTCAGGACAATGGGCGGATGAAGCCCATAAACACTTTTGCGAGTGAACTTTTACGAAAGATTAGCCGCAGTAGTAGTTATGAAGGTTTGGATGCCAATCAGGTTTTTATTTCTATGACTGAATTTCCAAGACTTTGGGTTGAAGTGCCATTGATTGCCCTAAAGCGAGGAAACGACAGTATTCGCCACGTAGCCGGAGTAGCTGATGGTGAAGAAGATATTGCGCTTTTAGATCTTTTTGATTCAAAAGGAAACTATAAACTGGAACCGTATTTGGAAGCCGCAACGCGGACTACAAATCCCAACCAATTTCAAAAAGATTTTATTAAAGCACATGAAAATTTTTCATTGCTGAATGCCGCGTTAAGCGGAAGTATTCTAAAAATATTCCCAATACCCGACGATGAAGGAAATAAGTGGGTTTCTTACCCGGAACTGAATGAGGCCAATTTGAAAGGAATGGATTCATTGTATGCTAAAAATATTCTTCCGTTGTATTTCGACAGTTTGAAAAAAGCACGTGAAAGTGGAAATTATACTCAAGCCGATGAACTTTTGGAAAGCATCACTAATTTTCAGAAAAAATATGGAGCCGAAGTAATGCCTTCAGAAAATAAACTGCGTGCAGAAACCATTTACAACCAAGCCGATATTTTCAATAGGTTATATAAATACTTTGCAATTTTGGGTGTTTTGATGTTCGCTTTTATCATTGCCCAATTAATGAAAGACCGCAAAAAACTTCGGCAACTTATAAAAGCTTGCAAATTTTTTATGTGGGTTTTCTTCGCATTAATGACGCTTGGACTTGCACTGCGTTGGTATGTTAGTGGACACGCGCCTTGGAGTGACGCTTATGAATCTGTAGTGTATGTTGCTTGGGCCACTATTTTCTTTGGACTGGCTTTTGGCAGAAGAAGTGATTTAACAGTTGCTTCCACAGCATTTGTTGGAGCAATAATACTTTGGGTAGCACACGAAAACTGGCTAGATCCTTCCATTGCAAACTTGCAACCCGTACTTGATAGTTATTGGCTAATGATACACGTAGCAGTGATTGTGGGTAGTTATGGCCCTTTCACTTTAGGAATGATTTTAGCCGCCACATCACTGTTTTTGATGATTTTCACTACAAAAAATAATTACTCAAGAATGGAAATCAACATAAGCGAATTGACCGTAGTTACAGAAATGGCGCTAACCGTTGGCTTGGTAATGTTAACTATTGGAAACTTTTTGGGCGGACAATGGGCCAACGAGAGTTGGGGACGTTATTGGGGTTGGGATCCAAAGGAAACTTGGGCACTGATAAGCATTATGATCTACGCCTTTGTAATCCACGCTAGATTGGTTCCTGGACTTCGCGGACGTTGGACGTTTAATGTTTTTGCACTTTTCGCTTACGCTTCCATTATGATGACTTATTTCGGAGTGAACTTCTATCTAAGCGGACTACATTCCTATGCAAGTGGTGATGCTCCAGCAACGCCAACTTTTGTTTGGTACATAACTATTTTCGCAGTGATTTTAAGTGTTGTTGCGTATTTTAGGTATAAGAAGTTTTATGGGAAGAAAAAGAAAGTAAAGAAGATTGAATAAAAATAAAACCACGAATTCACGAATAATTATCTAAAATCATTCGTGAATTCGTGGCCAAAATTCTAAAATCGACAGTTATCAATCAACAATTTTAATCCTTAAACCATATCTTCTGGTTTCACCCATTCATCAAATTCTTCCGCAGTAACATAACCAAGATTTACGGCTTCTTCTTTTAAAGTAGTTCCGTTTTTATGCGCAGTGTTCGCAATTTCAGCAGCTTTGTAATAACCTATTTTTGGATTCAATGCCGTAACCAGCATTAAACTGTTGTTCAATTGCTTTTTGATTACTTCATAATTAGGCTCAATTCCTTGAGCACAATGCACATCAAACGAAACACAGGCATCCCCAATCAATTGTGCCGATTGAAGGAAATTAGCAGCCATAACAGGTTTAAAAACGTTCAGTTCAAATTGTCCTTGCATTCCGCCCACAGCAATAGCCATATCGTTTCCGATTACTTGCGCGCAAACCATTGTTAAAGCTTCGCACTGCGTTGGATTTACTTTTCCGGGCATAATTGACGAGCCTGGTTCATTTGCTGGAATGTTGATTTCGCCAATTCCACTTCGCGGTCCGCTGGAAAGCATGCGTACATCATTTGCAATTTTATTCAATGAAACAGCCAACTGTTTCAAAGCGCCGTGACTTTCAACCAAAGCATCGTGCGCGGCAAGCGCTTCAAACTTATTTTTAGCGGTTACAAATGGCAATTCAGTGAATTTCGCTATATATTCAGCAACTTTTACATCGTACCCTTTTGGGGTATTCAACCCTGTTCCAACAGCAGTTCCGCCCAAAGCGAGTTCCGCTAAATGCGGAAGTGTGTTTTTTAACGCTTTAATTCCGTATTCAAGTTGAGCTGCATAACCACTAAATTCCTGCCCAAGGGTTAGGGGAGTAGCGTCCATAAAATGTGTACGTCCTATTTTAACTACACTTTTAAAATTTTCAGCTTTTTTTGAAAGCGTTTTTTGAAGTTGTTCTACTCCGGGAATTGTAATTTCGATTAGTTTTTTATAAGCCGCAATGTGCATTCCCGTTGGAAAGGTATCGTTTGAGGATTGTGACTTGTTTACATCATCATTCGGCTGAAGCGTTTTGTCGCCTTCACCAATTGTTTTTCCAACAAGTTGATGTGCGCGGTTTGCAATCACTTCGTTTACGTTCATATTGCTTTGGGTACCACTTCCGGTTTGCCAAATTACCAATGGAAATTGGTCGTCATGTTTCCCTTCCAAAATTTCATCGCAGACCTTGGCGATCAAATCTCTTTTTTCTTCGGAAAGAACGCCGAGGTCACAATTTGTGTATGCTGCAGCTTTCTTTAAATACGCAAAGCCATAAATTATTTCCAAAGGCATTGAAGCTTTCGGACCGATTTTAAAATTTTCAAAAGAACGCTCTGTTTGCGCGCCCCAAAGTTTATCAGCAGGTACTTTTACCTCGCCCATGGTATCTTTCTCTATTCTATATTGCATTTTGAAATGGGTTATTATGAATTAATTAAACTCCTTTTCTAAGGTGTCAGAATTTATTTGAACCCCTTCGCTAAAGCTTCGGAGTACTAGGGCAAAGGTAATGAAAAGCCAAAAGTTGTTCAACCCACGCAGATGTTTATTTGTTGTGAATAAATCAAAAACTTTTGTTGTTGATTCTCAAAAAAACCTTTTATCTTTGAACCATCAATTTAAAAACGCCACATCAATGTTTACTTTTGAACAATATTTAGGATTTCTTGCATTTTTAATGATTCTTACTTTAGGATTTTGGTTAATGATTTTCTTGGTAAGCATTCTTCCTTATTGGATTGGCGGTTCGCTTTACGAAAAATGGAAAATGAGTCGTGAGGAAAAGAAAAACAAACGATTGAAATAATGATTTCAATATTAGATATATAAAAAAAGGGAACCAATTTGGTTCCCTTTTTTTATTGAATGCTTTGAAATTTTATCCTTCAAAACCACCTTCATCATCTCCGCTACCTCTTTCAGGGCGCTGACGCTGTTTCTTTTGGTTGAATCGGTAGGTGAAAGTTAAGGTAACTTGTCTTTGTCTCCACTGAAATTCACTTTCGCTGGTAAAGGTATTTGTTGTTGTTAAACTGTTTCTTTTTCGGGTGTTGAAAAGATCGCTAACATTTAAACCAAGTGTGGCATTATCGTCAATAATGTCTTTGCTGATTGCCATATCAACCGAAAGAATTCCTTCAGATTCCGTTTGCGAATTATTGGATGGACCTCTGTAAAACGCATTGGTTTGCCATTCAATTTTTCCAGGCAACTTCACTTTACTGCTAAATCTTCCAAAGTAGCTTGTGTTTTCTGCGCCATAATCAACATCATTATAAAATCCTTCAGTTTGAAAAAGGAAATAATTAAAACTTCCGTTTAAGTTTAACCATTTAGTTGGATTGTACATAAGGCCGGCCTCAAAACCGTAACGCTCGTTTGTGGATAGGTTAATTGGCAAAGTACGAATGATTGGAATTCCATTGCTGGTTACTTCGCCAGTTTCCTCTTGCACTCTTTCAAAAGCGTCTGTTTCATACTGATAATAAACAGAAGCGGTTAATGTGAGTTTTTTCCAACGTTTTAGATAACCCAAATCGAAAGCGCTTGCGTAAGCAGGATTCAAATCTGGATTCCCCTGAAAAACATTTGCTTCACTGGAACGCGATGGGAAAGGATTTATAAACCAATTTCTAGGTCTGTTAATACGTCTGTTATACCCAAGTGTAATGTTTTCGTTTTCTTTTATTTCGAAAGTAAGGTTTACGGTAGGGAAGAGGCCTGTGTAGTTTTTATCAAAATTTAAATCGAAAGGTGTATTGTCTGAAATATTTTCAGCGGCTACCTTTCCCTTTAATTGTGTGTTTTCAACGCGAAGCCCAAGCAGAAAAGAAAATTTTCCAAATTTATTTCCATATTGAGTATAAACCGCATTCACATTTTCATCATAAGTGAAAACGTTTGAAAGGCTGTCATTTCGAACAAAATTTCCAGAAGTTCCTATTTCTTCAAACAATGAATAATCTGTAATAGTTTCTTCAAAATTTCCACGGTATCCCGCTTCAAACTGAGCATTTTCACCAATTGGCAAAACGTAATCAGCCTGCGCCAAATACTCTTTTTGGTTTTCTTTATTGTTAATCTTTTCAGATGGAAGAATTTGAAAATTGGGTAGCGTTCTTTGCTCTGTAATTAAGGAACGCTCGTTGTCCTCTCCGCGGTCATACTGAAGATCTAGGGTTAATTTATGGCCTTTGTCATTAAAATTATTTACATAATTTAATGAAAACTGATAATTTGAATCATCTTCAATTTGGTTTTCCAATCGCGTGCTTTGTTCTTGAAGAATATTATTGTTGTAATTGCCAGTATTGTTGGTGGTTTGATCATCGCCTTCTCCTTTTCGGTAAAAGACACTTGCGGTCAAGGACGATTTATCAGTCAGAAAGAATTCAATTCCCAAGTTTGTGTTGAATCCTTTACTCATGCGGTCTGTTCGCCTATTTTCAATAACTTGGTCAAATTCTGGGTCAATTGTTATTGGGTTTCCAAGGCTATCTAAAGCAGTTCGAGAAAAATAGTTATTGTTGAAATAAGCCTTTCCAGGACTATCTCTATAATAGACACCAGTTGTATTGAATATGTTGAATTTATCTGTACGCAAATTTATATTTCCAGAAGCATTGCTGTTAAGTGGAACGCCAATGCTGGTGCTAAGTGAACCATTGAGACCAAGGGTTTTTTCTTTTTTAAGAATGATATTCAAGATTCCTGCAGTTCCTTCAGCATCATAACGTGCTGAGGGGGAAGTTATAACTTCAACGCGCTCAATGGCTTCTGCTGGAAGTTGTCGCAAGGCATCTGTCGAGCCGAATCCTGCAATTGCTGAAGGTTTTCCGTTTATAAGGATTTTCACATTTTCATTTCCACGCAAGGCGATTGTACCATCCACATCTACTGTAACGGCAGGAACATTATTTAAGGCGTCACTAACCGTCGCACCACCTGAAGTTAGATCTTTACCAATGTTATAAACTTTTTTGTCGAGCCTAACTTGTACTTCGGTAGTTTCTGCGCGAACTACTACTTCGTCTAGACTTGCTGCATCTAAAGCCAAAGAAACATTGGGAAGTGTTATATTTTTTGTGAGGACTTGGTTGGTAAGTTGTTTTGTTTTGTATGAAATAAATTCAAACTGTACTGTATATTTTCCTTCGGGAACGTCAATACTGTATGTTCCTTCAGTAGTGGTTATTCCTCCCGTTACGGTTTTTCCTTGAGGATTTATGAAAGAAACTGTAGCATATTCCAGCGGATAGTTTGTTCCTTCTTCAAATATTGTTCCTTTAACGGTAACTTGTTTTTTTTCAGGTTGTTGCGCAAATAGCGTAGTTGTGGCGCAAAGGAGCAGTACAGATAGTAAAAATTTCATAGAATAGTTTGGCAAATTTGACTAGCGAAAGTAACCGTGGTTTAATGATGATTTGCCAATTTTCTGTTAAATAAAACAATGGAAATTATAAAATATCAAGCACTCTTTGAGGCGGTCTACCGATTACTGCATGTGTACCCTTTATTGCAATGGGACGTTCAATGAGTCTTGGGTTTTCAATCATTGCATTAATGATTTCTTCATCGGTAAGTTCTATACCTTTGTATTTTTCTTTCCACTCATTTTCTTGGGTTCTAACAAGTTCTATTGGTTTTATTCCCAAAAGCTCAATTACCTGTTTCAATTCTTGGTGAGTTGGCGGTTTTTCAAGATATTTTACAATTTCAATGGTTTCTCCTTCGTCTTCCAAAAGGTGAAGCGCTTCGCGTGATTTGCTACAGCGGGGGTTGTGGTATAATGTAGTCATATATTTTTCTTCAATTCCTCCAATTCCAATTTATAATCATATTGCAAATCTTCGTGTAATGTTTCAACTTTTTTTGAAATGTAGTCCAGTTGTCTGTTATATAAATTGGTAAGCGTAGTATTTCTTTTTATCGATGGTTTAAAATCCTTTAATTTTTCGCAAAAATAAAGCAATAGCTCTACTTCGGTTTCTTTGTTTTGCGAGTAACGGATAAACTTTTTCAACTCTCTTAAAATTTTTCGGACACTTTTTTTAATGTAGAAAAATGTTTTTGTGTTTATAGCGTCAAACTCTGTATCTACTTTGCTTTTTATGCTCTGAATGAAACTTTCTTCATCTGCAGATTCAAATAGTAAGTAGGTGAGTAGTTCTTTGTTTTCCTTTTTAAATTTTGAAAGACGAAGGCAAAGATCCAGCAATTCCTGTGTGGAACGATGGTTGAGCTCAGTTTTTATTTCTTTTAAAGTGGCAGCCTTCATTTTTTTATTTGAAGTAAAAATACGTTTGATTTTTTGTTAATGAAAAATTTAAATTGGCATAACATAAAATGTTTTTATAAATAGTCAATAAATAAATTCAATTTTCAAATGAGAACAAATTTTATGTACTTTTAAAATCGCAAAAAAATAATATGCCCTCAAAAAAAATAAAACTCATCTTTTCACTCCTCATTTGTATTAGTTGTGGAGCATTTTCCCAAACCAATTCTCAAAATAATGTCTACGAAGCTTACGACAAAGTTGTTGGTTTAGACAACACAGGTCTTTATAACGGAACCGAGTTTACTGATTCTTTTTTGAATACGGATGGCAGTTATAGATACTTCAAAGGTTTTGACTACAGCAAAAGTTCTGTAGATTACAATGGGCAACATTATGTAAATGTTTCTTTGAAATATGATCTATTAGATGATAATTTATTAGTTCGTTCAGATGATAATTTGAGTATTTTCAACGTGAAATTGATTCCTGAATTCGTGACTTCATTTATAATCTATAGTAATAATTTTGTAAGATTGACAGACACCAATCTGAATATTTCAGGCTCTGGTTTTTTTGAAAGCGCATATATAGGTAATGATTTAAGCCTTTATATAAAGCATACTAAAAAGAAAAAAGATAAAGCTTTGAAAAGTGGAATTCAATATCAGTTTACTGAGGTCAATTTTTATGTATTAAAAATTAATGGAAAGTATCATTTGGTAGATTCTTCAAAAGATATTGAGAAGATTTTGCCGCAGAAAAAGGAGCAAATCCAAGGTTTTTCCAAAAGCTATAATACATTGTATAAATCCAACCGTGATAGTTATATGACGAATCTCATCAAATATTTGGATGTTGGGACCGAAAACACAAAACAATAGTAATCTGCAGGCAAGTTATAGATGAAAAACAACTATTTAATTCTTATTTCATTTTTATTGATTACTTGTGGTGTGTTTGCACAAAACCAAACAATAACCTCAACATTCAATAATACTCCATTAGAACAAGCAATTTTAAAAGTGGAAACTCTTTCAAATAAAACTTTTTATTTTGACAAAACATGGCTGAATGGCCATTTTGTAACTAAGGATTTTAAAGATGAGTCACTCCGAAATGTTTTGGATGGTTTGTTTGAAAATACTAACATTAATTACGTTCTACATGATGGGAATGTAATATTGCTTAACAATACATACGTGTACGCTGATTTACCTTCAGATTATTTCAATGAGTCGAAGCCCGATGAAAAGGTAATAGAAGAAAGCAATAACAAACCAATTTTCAGGGAAGAATATGCTGGCGGACAAACAGTTCAAAATAGAAAATTAGTTACTATTGGCAAGCAAAGGCCTAATTCTGCAAATAAAACGTATACACTTTCAGGAGTTTTCAAAAATACTAAAACTGACGAGCCACTTCAAAATCTTTCCATTTCTACAACAGACCGCACCAAATATGCGGTAACAGATTCCGATGGACGTTTTAGTATTCGTTTACCCTATGGTCTGAATAAATTAGAAACAAATCTTTTGGGTTACGAAAAAATCAGACAGGATGTAATTATGTATGGTGATGGCTCATTAAATATAGGATTACAGGAAAATACTGAATCGCTGGAAGAAGTTGTTGTAAAGTCTAATAAAGATGCCAATGTACGTGATGCAGTTGTAGGCGTAACGAATATTGACATAGAATCCATAAAAACAATTCCACTAGTATTGGGCGAGCGCGACATTTTGAAAGTTGCAACTACACTTCCTGGAATAAAAACTGCAGGTGAAGGCGCAAGCGGTTTTAACGTTCGCGGTGGGCGCTCTGATCAAAACCTTATTTTGCTTGATGATGCTGTGCTTTACAATCCATCACACTTTTTAGGTTTCTTTTCAGCAGTAAATCCTTTTACTACGGGAAGTTTGGAAATTTACAAAGCAAGTATTCCCGCAGAATATGGCGGTAGGTTATCTTCTGTTTTTGATATTGAAACCAAATCGGGTAATTTGGAAAAGTTTTCAGGTGAAGGTTCCGTTGGACCAATTACAGCCAATCTTGCAGTAGAAATTCCTGTTGTTAAGGAAAAGGCTTCTGTAATTGCAGGTTTTCGCGCTACCTATTCCGACTGGATTTTAAGAAGCTTGAATGAAGAAGAACTCAAAAACAGTGAAGCTTCCTTTTATGATGGTATTGTAAAATACAAGCATAATATTGATAATAATAACTCCATTCAAGGTACTTTTTATTTTAGTAAAGATCGTTTCAGTATAACTTCTGATTCTATTTTTGATTACAACAACCGTTTAATTTCTTTGAAATACGGTCATAATTTTAGTGAGAAGAGCAGGGCAGAGCTAATTTTAGTGACTAGTCAATATAAATACGGAATAAATTATGAAGCCGATGCAAACCAAGATTTTGATTTTGGGTATGAGCTAAACGAATATCAAGTAAAACTGAACTTCAATTACAAGCTGAGTGAAAAGCATAAATTGAGCTACGGACTTAGCAGTAAACTTTATTCGGTTGATCCCGGAGAAATAGCTCCAATTGGTACAAATTCAGACATTGACCCCAAAACTGTTGATCGTGAAAAAGGTTTGGAATCTGCGGTTTATCTTGCAGATTTATTTGAAATAAACGATAAGCTATTACTCGATGTTGGTTTACGGTATTCGTTTTACGCAGCACTGGGTGAAGCCACTCAAAACGTTTATGAAGAAGGTGTTCCAAAAAGTGAAAGTTCAGTTGTTGAAGTTAAGAACTACGGAAAAAATGAAGTTATTAAAACATATGGAGGTCCCGAATATAGAGTGTCTGCACGTTATTTATTAGGAAATGATTTTTCAGTAAAAGCCGGTTACAATAGAACAATTCAGTATTTACACCTACTTTCAACAAATACAACACAGTCTCCCACGGATATTTGGAAGTTGTCAGATTTAAACATTGAGCCACAGCGTGCCAATCAATATTCATTAGGCTTCTTTAAGAACCTGCCCGGAAAAGATGTGGAATTTAGCATTGAAGGTTATTACAAGCAAATGAAGGATTTGCTCGATTATAAAATTGGCGCCAAATTAATCTTGAACGACGATCTTGAAACAGAACTTTTACAAGGCGAAGGAAAAGCCTATGGCATAGAATTTCTTGTGAAAAAGAATGCAGGTAGATTCAATGGTTATTTAGGTTATAGCTATTCACGAGCGCAAGTTAAATTGGATAGTCAAATTATGCAGGAACGTGTTAATAACGGTGAATTTTTCGCCGCAAATTATGATAAACCCCACGATTTTTCAGTTGTTGCAAACTATAAATTAACCAGACGTTTCAGCTTTTCTGGGAATTTCACCTATCAAACCGGAAGACCAATAACTTATCCAATTGGCCGATATGTTTTTGCAGGAGAAGAACAAGTTCTTTACAGCGACCGTAATCAATTTAGAATTCCCGATTACTATCGTTTAGACTTAGGCGTAAACATTGAAGGAAATCATAAACTAAACAAATTGGCACACAGTTTTATCAATATTTCGGTATATAATGTATTGGGCCGAAATAATCCATATTCTGTGTTTTTTGTAAATGAAGATGGACAGATAAAAGCTTATAAAACATCTATATTTTCAGTGCCAGTGCCTACAATAACATATAATTTTAAGTTTTAGGAATTATGAACACAAGGATTTTATTTATAGCGCTTTTTTCGATATTATTTTTTCAGATTGCTTGCACAGAACCTTATGAAATTGAGTCAGTCAGTTATGAAGGTGTTTTAGTGGTTGAAAGCACTATTACTAACGAATTCAAAAACCAGATTGTAAAACTTAGCAAGACATCAACACTTGAAAATCCTGAGATTTTATTTGAGAACAATGCCTCAGTAACCGTTTTTGGAGATAATGGCGAAATTTATAATTTTTCACAAGACAGCGAAACTGGTTTTTATGTTTCAAACCAACAATTTAGTGCTCAGCCAAATGTTTCCTATACATTAAACATAAAAACGCAAGACGGTAAAAACTACAACTCTTCTGCGGCAACCTTACCAGCAACGGTGGAAATGGATGATGTGTATGCAGAGCGGATAGAAGATTTAAATGATAATAAAGATGGCGTGCAGGTTTTGGTTAATACGGAAGACGTAACAGGCAATGCTAAATATTTTCGTTATGAATATGAAGAAACTTATAAAATAATCGCTCCGCATCCTTCGCCTTATACCGCCGAAATCGTAAATTTTGATGTTGGAGATTATACATATGATGTTATTGTGACTCCCAGAGAACCAGAAATAATTTGTTACACTACAGAAAATTCAACAGGAATCAACCAAACAACAACTACTGAATTTAATGAAAATAGGGTGGTTCGTTTCCCTGTAAGATATCTTTCAAAAAATGATGCAAAAATACAGACGCGCTATAGTATTTTGGTGAAACAGTATGTCCAGAGTGTGGAAGCTTATACTTTCTATAAAATAGTGAAAGAGTTGGGAAGTGTTGAGAGCCTTCTTTCCCAAGGCCAGCCAGGATATGTTGCTGGAAATATGGTTTCAGAGACCAATCCAGAAGAAAAGGTTCTCGGTTTCTTTGAAGTTTCATCAATGACATCACAAAGAATTTATTTCAATTATGAAGATTTTGGTCTGCCAAAACCTCCCTATTTTGTAGATTGTGATTTACTTGTGCTAGATTATCGCGATAATACCAGCCTTGATAATGATCCTAACGAACGGGAAATAATTTTCACCTATTTAAGCTATTATAATTATCAAGTTGTAGTTTATGGACAGCCCTATTTATATACCCTAGCCAAGGAAGAATGCAGTGTATGCACTTCTTTTTCATCAAACGTTAAACCCAATTTTTGGGAAGATTAATTATGATAAAAAAATCAATATTTATAGTATTTATATTTTTCGGACTTTTTGCATCAGCACAAATTCCAGTTTCAGAAATCTCTGTTGACACAAAGGTTTTTCCGAAAGAAAATGTTCAACTTTCAATTAATTCAAACGTATTGTTAGCTGGAGAGTTACTACAATATAAAGCCTATAGTCTCAATGCAGAAAACAAAGAAAGCAATTTGAGTAAAGTGCTCTATGTTTCTATGCGTAATGAAAACGATTCTGTGGTTTTTAACCATAAACTTAAAATATCTAATGGAACTGCCAATGGCGATTTTTTTATTCCATCATCATTGAAAACAGGGGTTTATAGACTTATTGGTTACACCAATTTTTCAAGAAATAATGACAAAAATGTTTTTGTGGAAAAAAGCATTTATGTTATAAATTCTTTTGTTAAAACAGAAAAGGTAGCTAGAGAAAAAATGGATACTATATTTATGAAAAAAGCAACTGCATCCAATTTACAGGAAGCATTAAGTTCGCAACTAAATAAACTTTCAATTGCTACAGATAAGGCTACTTACGGACATCGAGAAGAAGTAATTTTGAAAATTGAAAATACTTCAGCGAAAAATAGCGGAAATTATGTGTTATCTGTTCGGAAAATAAACCCAATTGACATTTCAGATAAAAACAAAAATAGTATTGCCATAAAATCTTCAGAAACATTTTATATACCTGAGCTTCGTGGCGAAATTATTTCAGGGGTTTTGACTTCTAAAATTAATAATCTTCCAGTCGCAAACAAAGAGGTTTCCCTAACAATTCCTGGAAAGGATTATGTTTTCAAAATTGCGAAAACAAATAGCAATGGTAGATTTTTCTTTTCAGTAGCTGAAGACTATGACGCTAATAAAAGTATTGTTCAATTAAATGATAGTAAGGCGAATGCAATTAATTTCAATATTGTTTTGGATAAAAAAGATTTTGATATAGGAAAAAGAGACCCTTCTTTTTTTAAACTAGACCCAGAGATGAAAGATTGGTTGCAAGACCGAAGTGTACAAATGCAAATTGAAAATGCATATTATGAAACAAAGAAAGATAGTATTCTCAAAACTGAACGCAAAGCACCGTTTTATAGCACCTTAGGCACTGTTTTTTTACTAGATGATTATACGCGTTTTTCCACCGTAAAGGAAACCTTTGTTGAAGTAGTGACGCTTGCGGCAATTAGAGGGACGGGGAGTGATAGCAGGTTTTTGGTAAATAATGAGTACGATCCAAATGGAACTGCAAATTTCAATAATATACCGCCACTAGTACTGATGGACGGAATGCAAATTATAAATAATGAAGACTTGATAAACTACAATGCTAGAGATATAAAAAGCATTCGTGTTGTCAATAAACCCTATCGTTTTGGACCGAAAATATTCAGTGGTATTATTGAGGTTGAAACAAAGAAAGGTGATTTTGTGCCTACTAAAACCGAAGGATTTACTGAAGAGTTTAGTTTATCACCTACGGTAAAAGAAAAAAGATATTTCCAACCAAATTATTCCCAAAACTCTTTAAATTCAAGAATACCTGATTATAGAGTACAATTGCTTTGGGAACCGGATTTACAGTTTTCTGAATCGGAAAGCTCTACAATATGCTATACTTCAGATGTATCAGGTATATTTGAAGTTTCACTAGAAGGATATTCTAATGAAGGTGTTTATGTTTCAACTAAAAATTATTTTACAGTTTCAGGAGAATAAGGTTTTGAATTAAAATTAGAGTGCTAATTGTTAAAAAAAACATAAAAAAAGTTTTAACTTTAGTTCAAAGTTTTAAACAACCAAACCAAATTTGTTATGCTTCATTGGAAAGCTATCTATATTATACTAGCCATTGTATTTGGCGTTATTGGTTTTATAGGTATTGGAGATGGGGGATTACAGCCCGCAAAATATATTAGTGGAATTTTTGTAATACTTCTTCTAGTGTTTTGGACCACTGATTTTGTTGGGAGAAAGAGAGGTTGAAATTACAACTCATCTTTCTTCTCCTTCTGCCCAGTCATCATTAAATAAGCCTTTAAAAATCCATCAATCTCGCCATCCAGCATTGCATCGGTATTTCCAGTTTCATGGGCGGTGCGAACATCTTTAACCAATTTATAGGGGTGCAAAACATAATTTCGAATCTGTGAGCCCCATTCAATAGCCATTTTGTTATCTTCAATTTCGGCTCTTTGGGCAAGTTGCTTTCGCAATTCTATTTCATACAATTGTGATTTAAGCATTTGCATCGCTTTTTCACGATTGTCCAGCTGACTTCGCGTTTCACTGTTGTGAATAATAATTCCAGTAGGGTGGTGGGTAAGGATTGCTTTTGTTTCTACTTTATTTACGTTTTGACCACCAGCGCCGCTACTTCGGGCAAAATCCCAAGAAATATCTGCAGGACTTATTTCAATTTCAATGGTATCATCAACTAAAGGATAAACGTAAACACTGGCGAAACTTGTGTGCCGTTTCGCATTACTATCAAAAGGTGAAATACGCACCAAGCGGTGTACACCATTTTCACTCTTTAACCAGCCAAAAGCATATTCGCCATCAATTTCCAATGTTACGGTTTTTACACCCGCAACATCACCCGCTTGAAAGTTGAGTTCCTTTACTTTATAACCATTTTTTTGCGCCCACATTAAATACATTCGCATTAGCATTTCTGCCCAATCGCAACTTTCCGTTCCGCCTGCGCCTGCGGTAATTTGAAGCACGGCGCTCATATCATCGCCTTCTTCGCCTAACATATTGCGGAATTCCAGCGCTTCTATGGCGTTTTGTGCTTTCTGGTACGCGGCATCAACTTGTTCAGGAGTACCTTCACCTTCTTTATAAAAATCGAGAAGAATTTCGGCTTCTTCGGTAAAATTTGTAGCAGTTTCGAAATCTGAAACCCATTTCTTTTTGGTACGCAATACCTTCATAAAAGCTTCAGCTTCGCGTGGGTTGTTCCAAAAATTGGGATCAAAGGTTTTTTCTTCGTCGTTTGTAATTTCTATGCTTTTGCCAGCAATGTCAAAGATAGCGCCTTAAGGCATCTAGCCGCGACTTAAGGTCTTTGATTTGGTCTGTTGTGGTCATAATTTTGGTAATAATTTGAGCAAAAATACTATTAACTTCGTGAGCGAAACGAATTTTTCGGCTAATTTTATACTTTCTTAAAAACATGCATTTTCCAAATTATCACTTTGTAATAAAATTGCTTCCTATGAAAAATTTATTTTTCCTTTTCACTTTAATAATTACAACTATCGGTTTCGCCCAAAACGATGAAGCCTATGTCAATAATTTGGTTTTACAAAAAATGGCTGAGTTGGAAATGCATGGAAATCCTGAATATTTTTTCAGAAAGGATTATTGCAATGGGAACATTCAAATGTTTACAATGCCTAATGGAAAGCTTTGTACTTCTACGTCAACCTATTATTCAGTGTATCTTTTTTGGAGAGAAAGTGATAAAATAATGAAGTTTCAAAAATTTGATAATTGCGGAAGTTTTAAACCAATTTCTATTGGTTTGAGTAAAGCGATGTCAAAGATTTCAAAGAACAAAGAAATTTTGAAAGCGGAAGAAGTAAAGCCATACGAAGGAGAAAAAGTTGATGCCAACGCCTTCGGGAATATGTCCATTCAATCCTGCCACAAAGAATATACATTTGCTTTTGGAAAAGAAACATTTAAAAAAAGTTTTAAGGAGTTTGATTTAAGCAACGATTCAAAATATAAAAATGTAAACGCGGAGCATAATAATTCCCTGGAATTGATTGTGCTCGATAAAGATATTTCAGAGCTAGTAAAGAATTTTGAAGAAAAGGGTAAGTTTTTTCGCGAAGACTAAAAAAAGAAGATGATTATAGATTTAAGAAGTGATACCGTTACAAAGCCTACGCAGGCTATGATGCAAGCCATTATAAATGCTGAAGTGGGAGATGATGTTTATAAAGAAGACCCCACAGCTAATAAACTGGAACAGAAATTGGCCGATATGTTTGGGATGGATGCCGCGCTATTTTTCCCTACAGGAAGTATGGCGAACCAAGCCGCGATAAAAATGCACACCCAGCCCGGCGAACAGTTGATTGCTGATAAATGGGCGCACGTTTATAATTATGAAGGTGGTGGTGTCTCTTTTAATAGTGGCGTTTCGTGTAAACTTTTGGATGGAAACCGCGGAATGATAACCGCAATGCAAGTAGCGGAAAGTATAAATCCCCCAGATTTTTATCACAGTCCGTTAACGAGCTTGGTTTGTCTTGAAAACACAACGAATAAGGGTGGCGGCGCCTGTTATGATTTTTCGGAAATTGAAAAAATACGTAAAGTTTGTGATAAACACGGATTGGGACTTCATCTTGACGGTGCGCGAATTTGGAATGCACTTGTTGCAAAAAAGGAAGACCCTAAAAAATACGGAAAGGTTTTCGATACAATTTCGGTTTGTTTGAGCAAAGGTTTGGGTACGCCAATGGGAAGCGTTTTACTGGGCAAAAATGATATAATGAAAAAAGCCATGCGCGTCCGAAAAGTTTTAGGCGGCGGCATGCGTCAAATAGGTTTTATGGCTGCCGCAGGTATTTACGCTTTGGACAATCATATGGAACGTTTGGCGGAAGATCATAAAAAAGCTTCTGAAATTTCAGAGACACTATCAAACCAATCTTATATAAAAAAGGTTGAAACCACTGAAACAAACATTGTTATTTTCTATCTTTCTGATGGAATTTCAGACGAAAAATTTATGAAGGACCTACTTGAGAAGAATATAAAAATTAGCGGAATGGGGCAGGGAAAGCTTCGCGTTGTTACGCATCTCGATTATACCGATGAAATGCACGAGACGTTTTTGAACATTCTTAAAAGCTATAAATAAAAAAATCCCCATTCATTTTGGGGATTTTTTTGATTTTAAACTATTATACTTCCTTTACAGTTGCTTCAGGAGCATTTTTGCGTACAGATTCAATACCGTTTTTTGCACCGCTCTCGGCGGCATACATTTGACTGCTACCAATAATCTGTCCATTGGTAGCTTTAATGTTAAAATGAATTTTTCCGTTTTTAGCGGTTTTCATTTCAAAGCTATCATCTTTTCCACAGTTTTTCTGAACAGATTCAATACCGTTCATTGCAGATGCTTTAGTTGCATACATTTGGCTGGTTAAGATTACTTGCCCATTTGATGCTTTAAGTACAAAATGAAACTTGTCGCCGCTTTTCTTTAATTCAAACATAATTAGGTTGTTTAAGGTTTAAAAAATACTTGAATGTTCAATATAGTGAAAAACAAGACTTTTCAAAAATATTTGAATGCTAAATATTAATTGAAAAATTCAAATTATTTAAACAAATCCAATCCTGGAATATTTGGCATTCCTTCTTTTGCAACAGCAGCCAATTCAGCTTCGTTTATGTTTGTAGCTTTTTCTATTGCTTTGTTTAGCGTAAGAATTAAATAATCTTCCAATTGCTCTTTGTCTTCCAAAAGACTTTGGTCAATTTCAATGGATTTTATTTTTCTATTTGCCGTAAGCGTTATTTTTAAAAGTCCGTCGCTGCTACTTTCGTCAATTAATACTGTATCTAAGCGTTTTTTGGTTGCTTCAACCTTTTCTTGGGTTTCTTTTAATTTCCCCATCATTCCCATTAAATCTCCAAACATATTTTTTCGTTTTAGTTTGTTACAAATTTACTACTTTGTATAACTTTTTAACCAATTTCAATTATGAAAAAATTAGCTTTCCTTTCAATTGCTTGTCTTACTTTTGCGGCTTCAATAAATGCGCAGGAAACTTCAAAAGATATTATGAAAATTACTCCCCCAAAAGCCGAAAAAATTGCCAAGGAACTAAAAGCCAATGGCGATGTTCGCATAGATAATTATTATTGGCTCAACAATCCCGAGGATGAAAAAGTAATTACTTACTTAAATGACGAAAACACATATTACGAAGAAATGACGGCGCATACCAAAAAGTTCAAGGAAGATCTTTTTGAGGAAATGAAAGCGAGAATAAAGGAAGATGATGAATCTGTTCCATATAAATTGAACGGTTATTTTTACATAACCCGATTTGAAACAGGAAAGGATTACCCAATTTACACCAGAAAAAAGGGATCACTCGATGCAAAAGAGGAAGTTCTTTTTGATGTAAACGAAATGGCAAAAGACCATTCCTATTACAACCTTTCTGGCTTGAATGTTTCCGAAGACAACAATTTGGTTTCTTTTGGCGTAGATACTTTAAGCAGAAGAAAGTATGATATTTTTATAAAAAACCTAAAAACTGGTGAAATTTATCCAGAAAGAATTCCGCTTACAACGGGAAGCGCGACTTGGGGCAGCGACAACAAAACGCTATTTTACACCCGAAAAGACGATAAAACCCTTCGCGCAGACAGAATTTATAGACATACAATGGGTACAGACCCAATCACGGATGAATTAATTTATACAGAAGAAGACGAAACTTTCGGGACTTATGTCTACAAAACGAAGTCGAAAAAATTTATAGTAATTGGGTGTTACAGCACACTTACTTCAGAATACAGAGTTTTGGATGCCGATAAACCAACGGGTGATTTCAAAATTTTTCAACCCCGCGAAAGAGGTTTGGAATACAGTATTTCGCATTACGGAAACAATTGGTACGTATTGACTAACAAAGATAAGGCGCTCAATTTTAAACTGATGAAAACTTCCGAAGACAAAACTTCCAAAGAGAATTGGGTGGATATGATTGCGCACCGTAACGATGTTTTGCTGGAAGATATTGATATATTCAAAGATTATTTGGTTGTAAGCGAACGAAATAATGGATTAACCAAAATCCGAATAAAAAAGTGGGATGGGAAAGAAGATTTTTATCTTCCATTTGATAATGAAACTTACACAGCTTTTACAACCCAAAACCCGGAATTCGACACTAAAATTCTTCGCTACGGTTATAATTCGTTGAACACGCCAGCTTCGGTGATTGATTTTAACATGGAAACCAAAGAAAAAACGCTTTTGAAAGAAACCGAAGTTTTAGGCGGAAAATTTGACAAAGACAATTACGAAACAGAACGTTTGTGGGCTACGGCTGCAGACGGAACAAAAATACCAATGTCCGTAATTTACAGAAAAGGAATAAAAAAAGATGGAAAAAATCCATTGCTAATTTATGGTTACGGTTCTTATGGAGCTACAATGGACCCGTATTTTTCATCTGTACGCTTGAGTTTGCTAGATCGTGGGTTTATTTATGTAATAGCGCATATTCGTGGCGGGGAATATATGGGAAGACAATGGTATGAGGACGGAAAACTGCTGAAAAAGAAAAATACTTTTACCGATTTTATTGATGCTTCAAAATATTTGATCGCCGAAGGTTACACTTCCAAAGAACATCTATATGCTTCTGGTGGTTCTGCGGGAGGGCTTTTAATGGGTGCGATTGCAAATATGGCGCCGGAATTATATCACGGTGTTATTGCTTCGGTACCTTTTGTGGACGTTGTTACAACAATGTTGGATGATTCAATTCCATTAACAACAGGAGAATATGACGAATGGGGAAATCCCAATGAAATGGAATCCTATAATTATATGAAAAGTTATTCACCATATGACAATGTGGAAGCCAAAACATACCCAAATATGCTTGTTACAACAGGTTTGCACGATAGTCAAGTGCAATATTGGGAACCCGCAAAATGGGTTGCGAAACTAAGAGATTTAAAAACCGATAAAAATACAATTCTTCTGCAAACCAATATGGATGCTGGTCATGGCGGGGCTTCCGGTCGTTTTGAAGCCTTAAAGGAAGTTGCAATGGATTATGCTTTTTTATTGGATTTAGAAGGAATTAAGAACTAATTAAAATATTTCCGTACCTTTGTACGGTTTAAAATTTCAGTTTCGAACTGAGTTTTTTTTTAACGAACTCCCTCTTTATGAAAGAAGAAATAAAAGCCTATAATAATGTGTTGGAATTAATAGGCAACACACCGTTGATAAAGCTTAACAAGATTGCCCAAAATATGAAGGGTAATTATTTCGCGAAGGTTGAAGCATTCAACCCGGGACATTCTACCAAAGATCGTATTGCACTTTATATTATAGAAGAAGCTGAAAGAAAAGGCATTCTTAAACCCGGCGATACCATTATTGAAACCACAAGTGGAAACACAGGTTTTAGTATTGCTATGGTTAGCATTATTAAAGGGTATGAGTGTATTTTGGCAGTAAGTTCAAAATCTTCTGCAGATAAAATTGATATGCTTAAAACGATGGGTGCAAAAGTTTACGTTTGCCCTGCTCACGTTAGTGCAGATGACCCGCGTTCTTATTATGAGGTAGCTAAAAAACTTCACAGCGAAATAAAAGGTTCTGTTTACATCAATCAATATTTTAATGAATTGAATATTGATGCACATTATCTAACCACAGGTCCAGAAATTTGGGATCAGACTGCTGGGAAAATTACACATTTGGTTGCTTGTAGTGGAACTGGAGGAACAATCTCTGGAACTGCTCGTTTCTTAAAAGAAAAAAATCCAAAAATTAGAGTAATAGGAATAGATGCTTACGGCTCCGTTCTTCAGAAATATCACCAAACTAAAGAGTTTGATGCAAACGAAATCTATCCTTACCGTATTGAAGGTTTGGGTAAAAATTTAATTCCATCCGCAACTGATTTCAATATTATTGACAGATTTGAAAAAGTGACGGATGAAAGTAGCGCGCATACAGCTCGTGAGCTTGCAAAAACCGAAGGGCTTTTCGTAGGTTACACAAGCGGTGCAGCAATGCAAGGTTTAAAACAACTTGAAGAAGAAGGCGAATTTGATGAAAACAGCAATATTGTTGTAATCTTCCCCGATCATGGTTCGCGTTATATGAGTAAAATTTACAATGACGAATGGATGAGCCAGCAAGGATTCTTTGATTCTGAAACAGCTGATATACAAAAGATTGAATATATAAAATAATAGAAAATATATAATATTTTAAATCCCGAAGCTGTTGTGTTTTCGGGATTTTTTTATTTTGAAAACTTCAAATTTAAAATCTAGGCTGTAAAATTTAGAATCTTATTTTAATTTAATTAATTTTGTCCCAAATTTTTAACAAAAGCTTTTGATGAAAGATTTATTCGATAAAATTTATAAAGATAAAGGTCCGTTAGGAAAATGGGCCGAACAAGCGGAAGGCTACTTTGTATTCCCAAAACTGGAAGGTCCCATTTCAAACAGAATGAAATTTAAAGGCCAAGATGTAATAACTTGGAGTATAAATGATTATTTGGGTTTAGCCAATCACCCGGAAGTTAGAAAAGTAGATGCCGAAGCCGCTGCAAAGTGGGGCTCTGCATATCCAATGGGTGCTCGAATGATGAGTGGCCACACTGATCTTCACGAACAACTTCAAAGAGAACTTGCTGCATTTGTGAGTAAAGAAGCTGCTTATCTATTGAATTTTGGTTATCAAGGAATGGTTTCAACAATAGATGCACTTGTTTCAAAAGACGATGTGATTGTTTATGATGTTGATGCCCACGCTTGTATTATTGACGGTGTACGTCTTCACTTGGGGCAACGCTTCACTTATAGACACAACGATATGGAAAGTATCGAAAAAAACTTACAGCGAGCTACCAAAGTTGCTGAAAAAACTGGCGGCGGAATTCTTCTTATTTCAGAAGGAGTTTTTGGAATGCGTGGCGAACAAGGTAAGCTGAAAGAAATTATTGAACTTAAGAAAAAATACAATTTCCGCTTTTTTGTAGATGATGCGCATGGTTTCGGAACACTTGGAAAAACAGGTGCTGGAGCAGGCGAGGAGCAAGGTGTTCAAGATGGTATTGATGTTTATTTTGCAACCTTTGCAAAATCTATGGCAAGTACAGGAGCCTTTATTGCAGGTGATGAAGAAATAATGAATTACCTGAAATACAACTTACGTTCGCAAATGTTTGCAAAATCCCTGCAAATGGTATTGGTGGAAGGTGCTTTGAAACGTTTAGACATGTTACGCACTATGCCCGAGTTGAAAGAAAAACTTTGGGAAAACGTAAATGCACTGCAGGGTGGACTTAAAAAGAGAGGTTTTGATATAGGAACAACTCAAAGTTGTGTAACCCCAGTTTATTTAAAAGGAAGCATTCCAGAAGCGATGGCGTTAGTAAAAGATCTTCGTGAGAACCATGGAATTTTCTGTTCCATCGTTGTGTATCCAGTAATCCCGAAAGGATTGATCCTTTTGAGAATGATACCCACAGCTTCTCATAATTTGCAGGACATTGAAGAAACTTTAGAGGCTTTTTCATCTATTCGTGAGCGATTGGAGAATGGAACTTACAAACGTCTTTCTGCGGCTGTTGCAGAGGCGATGGGAGAAAAGATTTAAACAAATCCTGTGAAGACAGGAATCTAAATATTGAAAAATCCACCTTTTTGAGGTGGATTTTTCGTTTATATATCTTTCCTAAAAGTACTACGTTCCTTATGCTGCACAGGATTGTAATCTTTCCAAAGCAACTGCACCGCAGTATTTTCTTTCAATTCAGGATTAGTTTCAACAGTATGTATTCCTTTTGAATTGAATAGATGTTGCATCTCTTCAAATATAATTGCAGTTACTCCTTTCCCTTGGTATTCAGGGTCTATTCCTATTAAATAAAAAGCAGCGGTATCGTTCTTTTTCTGTGCTTGTAATATATAATTCCAACCAATTGGAAACAGTTTTCCATTCGCTTTTTTTAAAGCTTTGGAAAATGAAGGCATGACTATTGAAAAAGCAATCAATTTTCCAGTTTCATCTTTGATGCAGCAAATGTAATCTGGATGTATAAAACTGAAATATTTCTTTTTATAATAATCAATTTGATATTGCTGGATAGGTACAAACGTTTGCAGCGTATTGTAAGTCTTGTTCAACAACCCAAACATAGCATCAACATAAGGTAGAATTTCTTTTTTATCTTTGAAACGAATCACAGAAAGCTTGTAACGTTCACGAATTATTTGGGAAAATTTAGCTACTTTTTCGAAAATTGTATTAGGTATTTGGAGTCTGTATTCCACCCAAGTCGCCTGCTTTTCATAATCTAGTTTTTCTAAATGTTCCGCATAATAGGGATAATGATACCAAGTTATCATCGTGTTCATTTCTTCAAAACCCTTAGTGAGGATTCCCGCTTTTTCCATATTGCTGAAACCTACGGGACCTTCGGCGTATTCAAGGTTGTGTTCACGGCCTTTTTCGTAAGCTTTTTCAAGTAGCGCTTTGGTTACTTCAATATCATCAACCATATCCAACCAACCGAAGCGAATTTTTTTCTTGCCTTGTTCATTTACTTCTAAATGATTTAGAATAACGGCAATCCGGCCAACTATTTCATCACCTTTATATGCTAAGTAATACCAAGCATCTGCATTTTTAAATACAGGGTTTTTTTCAGTATCTAAAGTTTCCAATTCATCTTTAATAAGCGATGGAACCCAGTATTTACTGTCTTTGTATAATTTAAAGGGGAAAGTGACAAATTTTTTGAGATCACTTTTTGAGGAGGTTTGTTTTACAGTAATCATATAAAATGTTATTGTTCGCCGTTATCTTCTGGAGTCAATTCTTCTTGACGTTCCTGTTTTTTATCTTTTTCTTCCTTCAATTTCTGTTCTTTATTCCCGTCATCTTCCAAATATTCATCCTTGTCGTGCATATCAAAACGATACGCCATTCCAACGCGTCCATAAAATTTTGAAGGAGTGTCTTTAAAGCTATAGGTAAGCGAAAGATCAACTTGTAAATTTCCATTAAGAAGCGCCGCAGCACCGCCACGAACTAATTGATCTGAATAGTAATCACTTTTTAATCCTTGGTTTTCAAGAAATATAGTGAAATAGCGATCTGTAGCGTGGGTTAATGTAAGTATATAACCATAGGTTGGAAATTCCGTTGTAACACGATCCACAATAATATTGGTCACAAAAACCCATCCGCCAATAAAATTATTTTGGGTTGAAAGCACCAATTTAGGACTTATACTACTTTCTGCTTCGGGTGTATATGGATTATCCGCAAAATCAAAATTGGCTCCAGCATATATTGCAATCGCAGGAATTAAATCTGACCATTGATTTTTATTGTTCGCTTTCCAACTATACAAATTTGGACCTTCTAGATCGCGCTTTCTGTATGGATCGTAAATTAAATATTTTGCTCCAACAGTATTGCTTTTAAAGTTTGAAAGACTGTATTCCCTTGATACTGCAGAGCGATTATCAGTTACTTTATTAGATTGATATTCGCCCATAAGGCTTACTTCCAGTCGTTCTTTCCAAAAACCATAGCGAACGGAATAGTCTATAGCCAAGCCATTTGTTTCGGTTTTCAGAAGTTCGTGTTTTTCTTTTCCGTAGCTTATTCCAGATTCAACCTGAAGCACATTCGTTCCTACCGAAAATGCACCTTGCGAGCCCCCGGGACGGTTGGTGTTTATCATGTCGGTGTATTGTGCCGAAACATTTGAAAACGTTATAAAACACAGCAGAAATAGAAAGGGAAGTTTGAGGTTCATAGAATGTTGGGTTTAGTTCAAAGATATAAGATTTTACCATTTATTTAATAGTGAATATTCGTCTTTTTCTGCATCAATCCTTATTTTTGAAAAGAATTTGACAGATATGATGACATTCCTAAAAACGATATTAATCGTTCTTCTGGTATATTTTGGGCTTAAGTTTTTAATTAAGCTCGCCACTCCTTATTTAATGCGCTATATTTCCAAAAAAGCTGGGCAACAGTTTGAGCAATTCTTCGGAAATAATGCAAATATGAATACTCAAAGCGAAAAGGAGGGAAGTATAACCATTGATAAAAACCCTTCTTCCAACTCACGAAATGGTAAAAAAGTTGGAGAATATGTGGAATATGAGGAAGTAGAGTAATATTAAGGTTTCTTTTTACAACATCATACATCTGCAAGCATCTAGCATCCCTAAATAATTCTTGCACTATTCTTGCATATTTTCGTTAATTTCCCCACTTCAAATTCATACGCCAAATTATGCAGCCCAACTATAAAAAATTCCTTCCTCATTTAGTTGTTTTCGTTTTGTTTATCGTTGCCTCATTGGCTTATTTTAATCCTGTTCTGCAAGGAAAAAAAATATTCCAAAGTGATATTGTTCAATACACAGGAATGGCAAAACAGCAAAACGATTTTCGCAAAGCAACAGGAGAAGAAACTTATTGGACTGACGCGGCTTTCGGCGGAATGCCTACCTATCAATTAGGTGCAAAATACCCAAATAATTATATAAAAAAACTCGATCTCGCCATTCGTTTTCTTCCTAGACCGGCAGATTATCTTTTCCTGTATTTTATAGGAATGTATATTCTTTTTTTGGTGCTAAAAGTAGATTATAAACTGGCTTTTCTCGGCGCTTTAGCCTTTGGTTTTTCTACCTATTTGATAATCATTTTGGGTGTTGGCCATAACGCAAAAGCCCACGCTATTGCATATATGCCATTCGTTTTAAGCGGGATATTTTTAACGTTTCGCGGAAAATATCTTTGGGGATTTTTGCTGCTAACAGTTTCTATGGCTTTGGAATTAGTTGCTAACCACTTTCAAATGACGTATTATTTGATGCTTTTAGTGGTACTTATAGGAATTGCTTATTTGATTGATGCTTTCAAAAAGAAATTGTTGCCGCATTATTTCAAAGCAGTTGGAATAATGGCGGTTGGCGTTTTGCTTGCAGTGGGTTTAAATGCTACAAATATACTTTCTACTAAAGAATATGCAGATACTTCAACACGGGGGAAAACAGAATTGACTATTAATGCAGATGGCACGCCCAAAGACAATAAAACTGGACTTGATTATGATTATATAACCGAATATAGTTATGGCAGACTGGAAAGCTTCAATTTATTCATCCCACGTTTTATGGGCGGTAGTTCAACTGAAGAATTCCCAAAAGATTCAAAAACCGTTGAAAGCATGATGCGTATGGGTGCTACCTCACAGGAAGCGAACCAAGTTTTAAATCAAATTCCGATGTATTGGGGTGACCAAACATTTGTTGGGGCACCTGCTTATATAGGAGCCATTATTATTTTTCTTGCAGTTTTAGCACTTTTTCTATTAAGAGGAAGATTAAAATGGTGGGCAGTTTCGGCCTTTGTTTTAACGCTGCTTTTATCATGGGGAAAAAACTTCAGTGGGCTTACAGAATTCTTTATTGATTATGTGCCGATGTACGATAAATTCCGCGCAGTCTCTTCAATACAAGTTATTATTGAATTAATTCTTCCAATTCTTGCTATTGTTGGTTTACATCAATTTTTCAGCCAATTTGAGAGAGAAGAAGAAAAAAAGAAAGCACTTCTTTGGTCAACAGGAATTGTTGGCGGAATTACTTTAATTTTCATTCTCTTTAAATCGGCATTGTTTGATTTTGCTAGTCCGTATGACAGCTATTTTAGAGATGAAATGGGTCTTCCGTTTTTGGAAGCAATTCGTGAAGATAGAATGTCGCTTTTTACTTCTGATGCACTTCGTTCGTTAATTTTTGTGGTTTTGACTGGAGCGGTTCTTTGGTTTTTTATAAAAGGAAAACTGAAAAAAGGATTCGCCATTGCAGCACTTTCACTTTTGGTAATAGTGGATTTGGTGGGCGTTGATAGAAGATATGTTAACGAAGATGCATTTGTACAAGCAAAATTGGTTGACGAACCCTTTCAAATGAATGGTGCAGATGAACAAATTTTGAAAGACGAAGGCCATTACCGTGTTTATGATGCTTCTACAAATGCCTTTAATAGTGGGCGTGCAAGTTATTATCACAATGCTTTGGGCGGTTATCACGCTGCAAAACCTGGCAGAATGCAGGATTTATTTGAATTTTATATTTCAAAAGGAAATATTGGGATTCTGAATATGATGAACGTTCGTTACATCATTACCCAATCCAAAAATGGTGGCCCAGTAGCACAACGAAACCCATATGCAAATGGCGATGCTTGGTTTGTTGAAAATGTGCAACCCGCCGAAAATGCTAATGAAGAAATCCAGCTTCTCGATAGTTTGGACACTAAAAAGACCGCGATTATAAACAAAGAATTTCTTTCAAAAGTACCTAGTCAGAAAATAGAACGAGATAGTACTGCAACTATTGAACTTTTCAGTCATCAACCAAATAAATTGGTTTATGAAACTTCAACAAAATCGCCACAGTTGGCAATCTTTTCTGAAGTTTATTATCCAAAAGGATGGAATGCATATATTAATGGCAAACCTGCAGAGTATTTTAGAGCGAATTATTTGTTGAGAGCGATGGTAATTCCCTCAGGAAACAATAAAATAGAATTCAAATTTGAACCGAAAGTAATTCAGACGGGAAACACCATTTCTTTGGCGAGCAGCCTTATTTTCCTTTTAATCTTTTTGAGCGGCTTGTATTTTGTCTTTCGAAAAAAAGAAGTGAAGGAATAGATGAAACGAGTTTTAATCATCACATATTATTGGCCTCCAGCAGGCGGTCCGGGCGTACAGCGATGGTTAAAATTTGTAAAATACTTTAGAGAATTTGGTGTAGAACCAATAGTATATGCACCTGAAAACCCAAACTACCCTTTAGTTGATAAGAATTTTTCTTCTGAAATTCCTTCCGGCATTGAAATCATTAAGCGACCAATTAGCGAGCCTTATAAATTTGCGAAATTGTTTTCAAAAAAGAAAACGAAGCAGATTAGCAGCGGCATTATTTCAAAAAAGGAAGTTTCGGCTATGGAGAAGCTGATGCTTTACGTTCGCGGGAATTTTTTCATACCAGATGCACGCATAGGCTGGGTGAAACCTTCAGTAGAATTTCTTTTAAAATATATTTCCGAAAATGGGGTGGATGTTGTTATAACAACTGGTCCGCCGCATAGTCTTCACCTTATTGGAATGCAGCTTCAAAAAGAGTTGAATGTGAAATGGATTGCCGATTTTCGTGATCCGTGGACCACAATCCATTACCATAAATCACTGCGATTAAATAAATCTTCAGAACGAAAACATAAAGAATTAGAGGCTTCTGTTTTAAAGTCAGCAGATTTAATTATCGTGACCAGCCCAACTACGAAAAAGGAATTTGAAATGATTACCGAAACTCCGATTGAAGTTATTACCAATGGTTATGATGTTTCAGAAGAAATGAAATTTAAAATGGATGAAAGTTTTTCAATTTCGCATATTGGCTCGCTTTTAAGTGGACGAAATCCAGAGGTTTTATGGAAAGTGCTTGCTGAGATTTGCAAAGAAAATGCTTCCTTTAAAAATGACTTGCAACTTAAATTTGCCGGTGCCGTAAGTGAAGATGTAAAGAAAAGTCTTAAAATTTTGCATCTTATTTCGAATTGCGAATTTCTGGGCTACATATCCCATTTTGAAGCTTTAAAGTTGCAGCAACAGAGTCAAGTACTTCTTTTAGTTGAAATTAACAGTGCCGAGACTCGTGCAATCATTCCCGGAAAGCTTTTCGAATATCTTGCAGCAAAACGTCCAATAATTGCATTCGGGCCAAAGGAAAGTGATATTGAAGAAATTATTGCTGAAACCAAATCTGGAAAATTCTTCAGCTATTGGGATGATGATGAATTAAAGGCTGAAATTCTTCAATTGTATGAAGAATTTAAAAAAGGTGGTTTGGGAATTGCTCCTATAGGAATTGAAAAATATAGTAGGAGGGAACTTACAAAACAAATGGCTGCCTTAATTCAACATTAAAAAGCAAACCCCCGATCTCCGCCAAGGGCGAATCACGGAGGTTTAACCAACCAACCAAAAAACTATTTTTATCCTCTTCCTCTTGTAGCTTTGCTATTTGAAGAATTGCTTCTTGAAGAAGTGTTCGCTTCGGAACTGCTTCGCGAAGGAGCGCTGGATGTATTTATTTTACTACGGCTCGCAGTTTCTTTTTTCGGAGCTTGTGTTGTGCTTCTTTGTGATGAACTACTTTTTTGAACCGAACTGCTTCTATTGTTTGAAGAAATTGTGGGATTTTGTTTCTGAACTGTTCTATTGGCTGAAACATTTCTTGAATTATTTGAGCGCGTTGTATTCTCAGTTCTAGTATTTCTTACTGTGTTTTGAGAATTGTTTTTATCAACATTATTTCTAGTGATAGAACTATTCGTGTTTGTTGTATTTCCGCTACGTGAAGTAACGGTATTGTTTCGAGAAACATTTTTTGAAGTATTTCCTGTGCTGCGCGTGTTTCGATCAACATTTGTAGCTCCTTTACTATTAGTACTGCTGTTTCTTGTTACGGTATTGCTTCGTGTATTTGTGTTGTTATTTCTTACTGAGCTATTGTTACGGCTGTTATTTGAAGCAACCATTGTATTAATTCTATTTGGATTGTAATCTTTATTTACTGCAGATCTTCCTTTTTTATCATAAGTACGACTTCCTGGGCGATAAAAATCTCTTCTTCCATTGTGATAGGCCACGTGATTTCTGTTTTTATAATACACAATGTGATCGTGATAACTATATCTAACTGGGCTATAATATCTTCTATATGGCATATCATAAACTACGCAGTGGTTATATATAGGTCTAGCATAATAAACATGCCAAGGACGATATACATAATATGGGTTGTAAATGTTTATCGCTCCATTAACGTGCGAAAAATATCCGTAATTATTATAAATTACTTGTAATCCACCTACTCGTACAATTCTTCTGTCATTATATTGTATATCAACATTTCCGGCCTGTGTAATGCGGCCATACTCATCATAATAAACAGCAACGTTTTCAACTTGTATTACTGCGCCGTAATCGTCATACTGAATATAAGTCTCATAATCATATCCTGAATTGAAACTAATATTAACATTTGGAGTGCTCACAACAACTTGTGAACTTGTCTGTGGCCCCACATATACAAAGTCGAATTGACCATCAGGAAAAACGGAGAATTCCACATCACCTTCAACGAAGATGTATGCGTCTCCATTGTAACCTCGTCTAAGATTGTTTTCACTTTCAGTGGAAGTTGCATTTGCTGAAAATCCCATTAAAAGGATACCGAAAATAAATGCTATGTTTTTCATAAGTTTCAAAATTTAAAGGTTTGTACTTGCTTTGAATTTTTTGGTAAGCTTGGTACGATTACAAATAACCAACGACCGTGCCAAGTTTTTAAATCATTGATTTTCAGAAGCAGTAATTGGGTTTAATAAATTTGAAAGCTATTTTTGAAAGCTATTTAATAAAAAATCCGCTGAAGTGTTTTACCACTACAACGGATTTTAAAAAACTAACCAACCAAAAACTAAAAGTTCTCTATTTTTGTTAATCTCAATTAGTGTGCCAAAAAGACTTTAAATCTTTTCTTTCAAATATTTCGCAGTAAAAGATTTCTCGCTTTTTGCTACTTCTTCTGGAGTACCTTCGGCAATAATGTTTCCTCCATTTTCACCGCCTTCCAAACCTAAATCAATTATATAATCGGCGCATTTTATCAAATCCAAATTGTGCTCCACAACAATTACTGTATGCCCTCTGTCAAGCAATGCATAAAAGGAAGCCAAAAGTTTCTTAATATCGTGAAAGTGAAGTCCGGTTGTGGGTTCGTCAAAAATAAAAACTGTTTTTTCTTTTGAAGTTCCTTTCACTAAAAAAGAAGCGAGTTTAATTCGCTGTGCTTCACCACCAGAAAGAGTAGAGGAGCTTTGTCCTAGCTGAACATAGCCCAAACCAACATCTTGTAATGGTTGTAGTTTTGCCGCAATTTTATCCTGTTTTTCTTCACCGAAAAATGCGACGGCGTCATCCACCGTCATCGTGAGAATATCATCAATATTTTTACCTTGAAAAGTTACTTCAAGAACTTCTTTTTTGAAACGTTTGCCATTGCAGGTGTCGCACAATAAATGAACATCAGCCATAAACTGCATTTCGATAGTTACTTCACCTTCGCCTTTACAAGTTTCGCAGCGACCACCATCTACATTAAAACTGAAGTGTTTGGCTTTATAACCACGGATATCTGAAAGTTTTTGGGAAGCGTATAAATTTCGAATATCGTCATATGCTTTAATATAAGTTACAGGATTACTTCGGCTGGAGCGACCAATTGGGTTTTGATCAATAAATTCGATGCTTTTAATAGTTCCAAAATCGCCTTTTATTTCTGAAAATTGTCCCGGTTTTTCTCCGTAACCACCAATTTCGCGCATTAGGGCAGGATAAAGTATTTTTTTAACCAATGTACTTTTTCCGCTTCCGGAAACGCCAGTTACTGCTGTGAAAATATTCAGAGGAAAAGTCACATCAATATTTTTCAAATTGTTTTGTCTAGCACCAGTAATAGAAACTTTATTATTTGAAGTTCTACGTTTTTTGGGAACTTCAATTTCCATTTCACCATTCAAGTATTTCGCAGTAAGCGAATCAGATTTTAAAATTTCAGCATAAGTACCTTGTGCAACCACTTCGCCACCAAAAGTTCCAGCTTCTGGCCCAATATCGATAATTTCATCTGCGGCTTTCATTATGTCTTCATCGTGTTCTACCACAATCACCGTGTTTCCTAAATCGCGAAGGGATTTTAAAACTACTATAAGTCGTTCTGTGTCTTTAGGGTGAAGACCAATACTCGGTTCGTCTAAAATATACATTGAACCCACCAAACTGCTTCCCAAAGAAGTTGCAAGATTGATGCGTTGCGATTCTCCACCGGAAAGTGTGTTAGATTTTCTATTAAGCGTTAAATATCCCAAACCAACATCTTGTAAAAACTTTAAACGATTGTTAATTTCCAACAATAGACGTTTTGCAACTTTTTCATCAAATTCTGATAATTTGAGATTTTTAAAGAATTGAGCAGCTTTATCAAGTGACAATTCAACCAGTTCCTGAATTGCGGTGCCGTTTATTTTTACATATCCAGCTTCGGGACGAAGGCGTTTTCCTTTGCACGTTGTGCATTTCGTTTTTCCACGATAGCGCGAAAGCATCACTCGATTTTGGATTTTATAGCTTTTGGATTCCAAAAATGAAAAGAATGAATTCAATCCTTCAAAATAGTTGTTGCCTTCCCAAACCAATTGTTTTTGTGTATCAGTAAGCTGAAACCAAGGTTTGTGAATTGGAAAATCAAATTTATATGCACTGTTCACAAACTGATCGCGATACCAACTCATACTTTCGCCACGCCACGGAAATATGGCGTTTTCATAAATAGAAAGAGCTGTATTCGGAATTACAAGATCTTCATCAATACCAATAACGTCACCATACCCTTCACAAGTTGGGCAGGCGCCATAAGGATTATTAAAGCTGAAGAGATGAACATTAGGTTCTAGAAATAAGATGCCATCCGCTTCAAAACGATTGTTGAATTCCGTAATTTTATTTGAAGAAAGTTCTTCTATATACAATTCGCCTTTCCCTTCAAAAAATGCAATTTCTATTGCATCAGCTAAACGGTTATAAAAGTCTTCATCCTCTTTCGTGATGATTCTGTCAATAACTAAATCAATTTTCTTGGGAAAAGTTTTGAGTTCGTCGATTCTTAAAACTTCACTTTTTATTTTAACCCGAGAATAACCCTGTTGTGCTAAAGCCTGAATTTTGTTTTCCATTTTTCGTCCCTCTTCCAAATGGATAGGAGCGAGGAGGATTAATTTTTCTCCTTCTGGAAATTTCTTTATGAAATTGATAACATCAGTAGTAGTGTCTTTTTTAACTTCTCTTTGTGAAATGGGCGAAATAGTTTTTCCAATACGCGTATAAAGTAATTTCAGATAATCATAAATTTCGGTAGAAGTGCCAACTGTGGATCGTGGGTTAGTGGCGTTTACTTTTTGTTCAATAGCTATCGCTGGAGAAATTCCTTTAATAGAATCTACTTTTGGCTTATCTAGCCTACCCAAAAATTGCCTGGCATAACTTGACAGGCTTTCAACGTAGCGGCGCTGGCCTTCTGCGTAAAGTGTATCAAATGCCAAGCTAGATTTCCCACTGCCGGAAAGACCAGTAATAACCACTAGTTTGTTGCGAGGAATCGCGACAGTTATGTCTTTAAGATTATGAAGTTTTGCACCCTGAATAAGGATGTTTTTTTTTATATCTATTGTTTCTGTATTCAATTTATTTTATTCTTTTTTATACCTTTTTGCAAAGATACTATATCGAATTCAGCCATGCACCTTTGAGCTAGTTATTATTTTTTAATGAAAAATTTAACCTTTTTTTTGCATTTGTTATTTCTTTGTTGTTATATTTACGGCTCTTAACGTCATATAAAAAAATTATTGCCTATAGCTGATCTTTACTTTTAACAAATAAACATTTTAATTGAGCAACCAAAATCCATAGTTGTTTATTTTTTAAAAAAGTACTGATATGAAGCAAAGCACAAACTCTGATGCGTTTTTGGTAAACGCTTATATGAACGGCAATGAACCTGCACTTAGCGAGTTGATAACGCGCCACAAGCAAAGAATCTACAGTTTTATTTATTCTAAAGTTTTCGACAGAGATGTCTCGGAAGATATTTTCCAAGATACTTTTATTAAAGTCATCAAAACTTTAAAAAGAGGAGCATATAATGAAGAAGGTAAATTTCTTCCTTGGGTTATGCGGATTGCCCATAACTTGGTTATAGATCATTTCCGTAAGAACAACCGTATGCCGAAATTTGAAAATAATGATGATTTCAACATTTTCTCTGTACTCAGTGATAATTCCTTGAATATAGAAAAGCAAATTATAAAAGGGCAGGTTGAAAATGATGTTAGAAGATTAATACAAGAACTTCCAGATGACCAAAAAGAAGTTTTGATTATGCGAATCTATAAAGACATGAGTTTCAAAGAAATAAGCGAACAAACTGGGGTTAGTATCAATACTGCTCTGGGGCGGATGCGCTACGCTTTGATAAACTTGCGCAAAGTAATTGATAAACACAATATTATATTAACTAATTAATGCAATAAAACAATTTTTGCTACGTTATTTGAAAATAAAACCTCAAAATAGCAATCTATGCAAAAATTTTACACTGATTTATCACGTGTGGACGACGTGAATAAAAAACTTGTTCCAAAAGAGGAAACTATAAAATTTCTTCTGGATTATTCGATGGCTTTAAGTGTTATAGATTACCATAAAATGAAGTTTGAAGCACTTCTAAACTAAACTTTGGAAAAACCCTGGAATTAGCTTTTCGGGGTTTTTTTTTAAATTTTAAAAATTGAGAAGTCGATAAGTTTAGTCTAAGGTACTAATCTTATCGACTTTTCTTTTTCAAATAATCATTGATAACAGTTTTTCTGCCAATGGTTTTTGTAATTAAATCTTTTTCTAAATCCCAACCACGAGCGGGCGAATATTGTCTTCCATACCATATTATTTGTAGGTGGAGTATATTCCATAGATATTCAGGAAATAATTTTTTTGCGTCTCGTTCAGTTTGAACTACATTCTTTCCATTGGTAAATCCCCAACGATACATCAATCTATGAATATGCGTGTCCACAGGAAATGCAGGAATATTAAATGCTTGACTCATCACAACGCTTGCGGTTTTGTGACCAACGGCTGGAAAAGACTCCAGCGCTTCAAAATCTGCAGGAACTTGCCCGTTATATTTTTCAATTAAAATTTCTGACAGCCCGTAAATTCCTTTCGATTTCATAGGCGAAAGGCCAACGGGTTTTATAATTTCTCTTATTTCTTCCACGGTCAATTTCACCATATCATAAGGATTGTCTGCAACCTCAAACAAAAGCGGTGTAATTTTATTTACCCGAACATCCGTACTTTGCGCAGAAAGCAGAACAGCAATTAATAATGTATATGGATCTTTGTGGTCAAGAGGAATTGGAACTTGAGGATATAACGTTTTTAACGTATCAATAACAAACGCTACCTTTTCTTGCTTGGTCATTTTAATTACTTTTATACAAAAATAAGGATAATGAAAACATTACAAGCAGGAGATAAAGCTCCAGATTTTAAAGTTAATGATCAAGATGGGAATACTATTTCTTCAAAAGACTATATAGGAAAGAAATGGATTGTTTTTTTCTACCCAAAAGCTGATACTCCAGGCTGTACTGCTGAAGCCTGTAATCTTCGTGACAATTATAAAGTACTCCAAGAACAAGGTTATGAATTGTTAGGAGTGAGTGCTGATAGTGAAAAACGTCAAAAAAAGTTTAAAGAAAAATACCATTTTCCATTTCCGTTATTGGCAGATGAGGATAAAATAGTAATAAACGGTTTCGGCGTTTGGGGTCCAAAAAAATTTATGGGCAAAGGATATGATGGAATTAACCGTACAACTTTTTTAATAAACGAAAATGGTATTATTGATAGCGTAATACACAAGGTAAAAACTAAGGATCACGCTGCACAGATATTGGATTAACTATCAATTTTTTCTTTTATTCCCTTATAATTGAAAAGATGTTTCTTTTTAATGATTTCAGAAACTCCAGCTGGTAACATTTCTTCCCATCCTTCTTCACATTTTTCAATTTTAGTAAGTACTTCGCGTGAAAAAATATCTAGAATTTCAGGATTATAATCGGTTATATCCACAACTTTTCCATTGTATTTGAAGAATTTATACAATTCCTTCATACGTGGATGAACCTTTAAGTTTTCACTATTTGTATATTCTCCAGTTTCGGGATCTTTCATTGGATATAAATAAACCTTTAAATCTTTAAAGAATAGTTTTCCGAAAGCTTCTAAAATACCACCACTTAAATGGCGATAATATTTTTCATCAAAAACATCCACCAAGTTATTTACGCCCATGGCAAGACCCATTCGCATTTTAGTATAACGAGAAAAATATTCAACCAATTTGTAATATTCCTGAAAATTTGAAATCATCACAGTATGGCCCAGTGAACAAAGCAATTTTGCGCGATCCATAAAATCTTCTTCGTCAATCTCACCTTCAGCTCGAAGATTGGAAAGAGTAATTTCGAATATAACCTCGGTGCGCTCTTTTTCAACTCTATTTTCTGCTAGAAACATTTCATAAGAACGTTCAAACATGTCAATGTTTACCTTCGTTACGGGTCTAAAACTTCCCCGAAGCGCTAGTATATTTTTCTTATAAAGTATTCGTGCAGGAAGAATATTATGGCCGTCTGAGCCAAACATAACTGCATCAGTCATTCCATTTTTTATAAGCTGAAGACTCATCAAACGGTTGTCAACATCTGCAAAACGTGGACCAGAAAAGTTAATAGTGTCTATTTCAATTTTGTCTTTATCAATATGATCATATAAATAGCGAAGTAGTTTCTTTGGTTGATCATATTTATAATAGGCGCCATAAATTAGATTTACACCTAATATTCCCAATGTAATTTGCTGCAATTGCGCATCATTTTCATGAAAGCGAACGTGAAGTGTAATTTCGTTGTAAGCTTCTTTTGGATCCACTTGATAACGAATACCAACCCAACCATGACCTTTGTATTGCTTTGCAAAATCTATAGTAGCAACCGTATTTGCAAAGGCAAAGAATAGTTTATTTGGATGTTTTTGACGAATAATACGCTCCTCAATTAAATTGATTTCGTGAGAAAGCATTTTTATTAATCGCGCTTCAGTTACATATCTGCCATCTTCTTCAATTCCATAAATTGCATCGCTAAAATCCTTGTCGTATGCAGACATTGTTTTAGCAATAGTTCCTGAAGCACCTCCCGCCCTAAAAAAATTACGCACAGTTTCTTGCCCGGCTCCAATTTCGGCAAAGGTGCCGTAAATGTTTTCGTTTAGATTTATTCGTAAAGCCTTACTTTTTATGGAAGGAATATTTTCAAATTCCTTGTCACCTAATATGGTTTCCGGCATAGCAATGTTCTATTTTTCTTAATAACAAAGGTAGCAAATACAATAGGTAAACAAAAAAAATACCACTATTTTTGCGAGAATGAATTCAACCTTCACCGTTACATTTCTTGGCACTGGAACTTCACAGGGAATCCCTGTAATAGGCAGCAGTCACCCAGTTTGTAAAAGCAAAGACCCAAAAGATAAACGCTTGAGGGTATCAGTTTTATTGCGTTGGGAAAATTTTACTTTTGTAATTGATTGCGGTCCTGACTTTAGACAGCAGATGCTGCGCGAAAATGTTGAAAAACTTGATGGAGTTTTATTAACCCATGAACATAGCGACCACACCGCTGGTTTGGATGATATTAGGCCTTTTAACTTTAAGCAAGGGAATCTTCCTTTTTATGCAGATACGCGCGTTTTTAATTCATTACATGAACGTTTTGCATATATTTTTGCAACTGAAAATAAATATCCTGGCGCGCCAAGTATTGAAGAAATTTTAATAGACAAAAATATACCGTTTAAAATTGGGGGAAAAGAAGTAATTCCAATTGAAGCCTTCCACGATACTTTGCCCGTTTTGGGCTTCAGGGTAGGGGATTTCACTTATTTGACCGATGTGAAAACCATTTCTGAAGAAGAAATTGAAAAAGTAAAAGGAACAAAAGTTTTAGTAGTGAATGCCCTTCGGGAAGAGCCGCATTATTCACATTTTAATCTTTCCGAAGCGCTTGATTTTGCTGAAAAAATAAAGCCTCAACAAACATATTTCACACATATTAGCCATTTAATGGGCTTTCATGCGGACGTTGAGAAAAAGCTTCCAAAAAATGTACATTTGGCGTATGATACTCTTAAAATAAACATCTGATTATGAAGAACAAAATATTTATGTACCTGTTTCTTTTCGCTTTGCTGTTCATAATTTATCAGTATATGAATGAGAAAAGCATTTTCGAAGCACAAGGAACAAAAATTGAAAAACTTGAAGCAAAGGTTCAAAAAGACAGTGATTCTATTGGGTTATTGAATAATGAAATGGCTAGTCTTAATTATTTCACCTTGCAGGGCAATGAAAATGCAATGACGTATTTGGAAAGTTTAGGTTTTGAAGCTGCAGCTGTTGAAGCTACGGTATCAGACGCTATCTATGAATACAATTTTGAAAAAGGAAACAACCCATTAGTACCTTTTGACGGAATGGAAGGCGATATGAAAATTAACAAATTGAAATTTCTAAACCACAAATGGATACAGGCAGATTTTACAGATGGAAAATATTGGGGAGAAATGATTTTAGAATATTCTTTCAATGATAAAAATGAACTTGTTTTAAATACAATTGCCTCATTTATATATCCTCAATAAATTTTAATTAAGTATTTTTTTCCATCCAGTTTTTTAATTCATAAAAATTTTGTGGCGCAACGCCGTGACCAACTGGGAATTCTGAATAGGTACAATCAATATTTAGATTTTTGAGAAAAGGCTGAGTTTTTCGAGCCCATTCCACAGGAATTACTTGATCCACATTTCCGTGTGAAGTGTAGATTTTAAGCTTACTCAAATCGTTTTTTTCAAAACCTTCTTTTAAAATTTCTTCGTTAATGTAGCCACTTAATCCGATTACATTTTTTACTTTTTCAGGATAACTCAATGCAACTGCAAAACCTAAAATAGTGCCCTGACTAAAACCGAGAAGTGTAATATTATTAGCATCTACTTTGTATTTCTCAACAACTTCATCAATACACTTCGAAACCAATTCGCGCGAAGCAACTGCTTGTACGTCATCACTAAATTTCCCTTGTGAATCATCAAAATAAATATTATACCAAGCATTTCCGTAAGGTTCCAAACGTATTGGAGCTTTTAAAGAGATGATAGTGTATTTTTCTGGAAGTTCACTGGCGAAAGAAAACAAATCGTTTTCATCACTCCCAAAACCGTGAAGCATAATAATTGTAGGCGGATTTTCCAAAGAATTTTTGGCAGGTCTATAATTGTGCTCTAAAAGTAAAGTTTGTTTTTCCATAGGCAGCAAAAATAAACAAGACCTTTTAAACTGAAGCTTTTTCAGCAGAAAAGGTCTTGTTAAAAAACATTTAAAGTTAAATACCTTTAAACCATTGTTGAAATTGTTCACCCAGTACCGGAACGGGTTTCATTTCACCTTGAACTGCACTCAATAATCCAAGAATCCAAATAACTACAACACCAGCCCAAACAATCCAACTAATAATTGGAATCCCAATTATACTGGCCAAAATGTTTAAAATTACGCCCACACATATAATCCCCAAAGATTGGCGCACGTGAAAAGAGCCCAGGGCAGTTTTGTTTCCGTTGTTCATTACAAGAGCGATTATCCAACCGATAAGCGTTATGTAAGCAATGATGGCCACGGTTTTGCCATTGTCTGTAGTTGTTTCCATATTTATTTGATTTGGTTAGTGTTTTATAAGCTAAAGATAGCCATTACTTTAATTTAAAAATGTAAACCATTGTTGAAATTTTTTACTTAAAAAAGGAATGCCTCTTTTCTTGTTGAAGAAAGCCATCGTCCAACAATAAAGCCAAATCAACAGGCAAAACAACCAAAAAATATCTCCAATTTTTACATCTATTTGAGATTGAACAACAAGGGAAACCATAAACAAAATGAACAATCCAAACATATTTTTGATATGCCAAGTTGCAAATTCATAGTTGTCATCTCGGTTTATAAAATAGGCAATCATAAATCCCACAAAAGGGGCGTAGGCAATTAATGCAGTAGATTTTCCTGGGGGTGAAGTCTTCATTATTTATTCAGTACCAATTTATTGTTTGCAAATATTCCGTATGCTTTTCCTTTAAGCTTAGTCACAAGAAGTGCTGCATTTTTTGAAGTTGAAATAATATCTTTTTCAGAAAACTCCCAGTTTCCATCAGGATTAAAAAGTGTCAGTTCGGCAGAATTTCCTTCTTCAATTTGTTCCGAGCTAATCTTAAATGTATTTTTTAAACCTGTAAGCGCTTTAATCGATTCCTCAACACCCACAAGCATATTTAACGCTCCAAAACAACATTCCAAACCAATGCTTCCAAAAAACGCGTGATCAAACTCTGTCTTTTTGTGTTCCACATCAATTGGATTGTGATCGCTGGTAACACCGTCAATAGTCCCGTCTTTTAAACCTTTTAGCAAAGCTTTATTATCTTCTTTGGTGCGAAGCGGTGGAAGTAATTTGTAGTTAGTGTCAAAGTTTTCCAAAACATCATCTGTCAAAACAAGGTTAAAAATTGCAACGCTGCAAGTTACATTCAATCCTTTTTTCTTTGCATCTCTAATCAATTCAACAGATTTTTTAGTAGAAATGGTTGGGATGTGAAGTTTGCCGCCCGTGTATTCTAAAATATATAAATCCCGGATTATTTGAAGTTCTTCGGAAAGCGCGGGAATTCCTTTTAATCCCAAACGTGTACTATTTACTTCCTCATTCATCATTCCATTCCGCGCAACCGATTTTTCGAAAGGAAACGATTGCACAAGTCCGTCAAAATTCTGGGTGTATTGCAGTGCGATTTTTAGCAGATTTGCATTCGCAATTGGGTTTTTGTAATCGTAAAATGAAACCGCGCCTTCATTTTGCATATCGTATAATTCGGCTAAATCAATCCCTTTGCTTCCCACTGTTAGCGCGCCAATAGGGTAGAGGCTCACCGAATTTCCTTCAGCTTTACTTTTTAAAAATTTTATATGGCCTTTGCTATCTGTTACTGGGAAACTGTTTGCATTTACTGCCACACTTGTGAAGCCGCTAAAGGCTGCTGTCTTCAAACCATTTTCTATCGTTTCGCGTTCTTCAAAACCTGGTTCGCCAAAGGAAACACTGCTATCAAACCAACCTTGGGAAATGTGAAGGTTTTTTAGAGAAATCTCTTTTAATTTTTCTGAAGAAGCAATAGTTACGGCAATTTTTGAAATTTTACCATTCTCTATCAAAACATCCCGTTTTTTTAAATGATGCTTGCTGGAAACATCAACAATGGTGGCAGATTTCAGTAATATCTTCATTTGTAGAATTTTAAGATAAGCATTTCAAAAAGTAAAAAGAGCAATGCAAAAATAGCAAACCATTTCCAGAAACTGTTGATGGAATTTGCTTCACTAATAGAATCAAAAAGATCCTCTACGGTTTTATAGATTTCAGCGCCTTTCCAATCTTCGGGATTCAAATATTGTAATTCACTTTCGTTTCTATTGAAATTATAGCTTATATTTTCCAAAAAATCATTTTCCTTTACAATTTGATAATTACTCGCTCTGTTAGGTTCGTCCGTTGTAGTCATTAAAACAAAATTGGCTTTTGTTTGCTGAAGCGGGATAAACTGTGCAATGCTATCTTTAATAGTAAGAATTTCATCTGGCCCCAATTTTACAGGAATCGCGATTGAATTTTGCTTTCCAATTGTATAATATAAATCTGGTAATGGCAAACTTTGCAAAGCCATATTATAAATTGTTGGAACTACTAAGGGTGAGTTTTGGAAATTAGAATTCGCTTTGTTGATTGCTGCGCTAAATAAATATGTATTGTTCTTTTGAAGTAAAAATGGCTGGTTATCTTCAAAACCAATCGCAGGTGTTGCGTTTGAGGAAATATTATAAAAAGAATTAACCTTAGGATATTGGAAATTTGCAACTTCTTTTTCAAAAACATCTTTAAAAAGTGGATGCGAAAAAATGATTTTTGTAATCTTCTTTTCCTGAATTGTTTCTCGGGAAATGGTTCCCAAAGCCATAGCTAAAAAGAAATTGTTATAGCTATTCAGATCTGCTTCAGAAGCAGGAATAATAAGCACGCTTCCTCCGTCTTTACTGAACGCTTTTAAGGCAGTTGCCAATGAAGCTGGAATTTCTTTCAACTCATTTAAAACTATAAAGTTTTGGTCAGGAATTTCGTTATAGTTGAGCGTTTTGAAAGTTTGCTGCGTAAACTGGAATTCCTCTTTTTCAAAAAGACGCTTTAGAAAGTTGCCATCTGTTTCATTAATAACTAAAACCTTTATTTCAGCAGGTTTATTAATACTGAAAAACAGCTTGTTATCAAATGGCAGATTTGCATCATTTAGTTCCAGTTTCCCAATAAATTCTTCCGAATTGTCTATGTCAAAAGTTACTGTTCCAGTTGAATTTACTGAAAAATCAATCGCTGTTTTTGCAATCAATTTATCTTTGTTGAAAAGGGATATAGGTACTTCAGAAGTTTCGTTGCCGCTTTGCGAAATATTGACTTTTAATTGCGTGGTGGAAGCATTTTTTGAAGCAATAAAAATACTGTCAATTGAAATGTTTGAATTTTTAACAGGTTTTAATTGAACTGCATCCACAATTAAATCCTCTGGAATTTCAGGGAATACTTCTTTCTGTTGAAAATCTGATAAATAAACTAGTCGTTTAGAAACATCTTTTTCGTTGGAAAAAAGTTGGTTTGCCTTCAGCAAAACTTGATTCGGTGTAAGTTGATTTTGTGAATACGGAACGGAAAGTATTTCGTTTTTAAAATCCTGTGGAGAAGTGTTTTTATGTTCAGAATTGTTTGTGAACCAGCTTATTTTTTCTGAACCACCCGTTTTATCAAACAAATCCTGCAAAGCTCGTTCCAAGATTGGGCCTTTCGCACCATTCGCTTGCATACTGAAAGAATTGTCAATATAAACAACAGTTTCTTTTTTGGTATTCAATGCTATTTTTGAAGCTGTAAATGGTTGTGCGAATGCAAAAATAATGCAGGCCAATGCCAACAGACGCATTAACAAAGTGAGCCAGTTTTTGAGTTGAGAACTTTTTCGGGTTTGGATGGTTACTTTTTTGAGAAAAGCAACATTGGTAAAATCAACTTTTTGAAAACGCCGAAGTTGAAAAAGATGAATAAATATAGGGATTAGCAGAAGGAAAAGAGCGTAAAGAATTTCTGGGTTTTTGAACTGCATTCCTATAAATATTGCCCAAAGATAAAAAATGGAACGTAATTACAGCTATTTCTCAACCGTAAACGTAAAGGTACTTCCTTTTCCAGGCTCTGATTCCAATGAAATGGTTCCGCCAAGTTTTGAAACCAAGCTTTTTACGGTTGCCAAACCAATACCTGTGCCTTCTTTTCCGTCACGGTCTTTAATGCCTGTTGTTTTAAAAAGATTGAAAATTTCTTCCTGTACACCAAAATCAATTCCCATACCGTTGTCTTTAATTGAAAAATTATGAAAATTTGGCATTTCGGTGTAATTTAACTTCACCATCCTTTTTTCATTTAGATTGTATTTTAAACTATTGTCAATTAAATTCAAAAATATTTGGGTCAACGCAGCTTTGTTCACATTTTTTAAAATGCCTTCTTTTGGATATTCAAATACAATATCATCTGTTATTAAAATTTCCTTTATCTCCTCGAATAGTTCTATTACTTCAATATCCTTTTTTTGGGCAGTCAGTAGTTCATCAGCTTTATAAAACTTTAAAATACCGTTTATATAATTCTTTAAAGTATGAGATGATTCTTCAATATAATTAAGATAAACTTCTGAATCTTCTGATAGGTTATCAAGATTTTCTTCTCGAAGAAGCCTTGTTAGCGAAGTAATATTTGCCAAAGGTGATTTCAAATCGTGGGAAACCACGTGGGCGAAATTGTTAAGTCGGTCATTCCTAACTTGCAATTCTTTTTGCATTTCAGTTAAAAGATTGTTTTTCTTCCGAAGTTCGAAAAGGCTTACAACCTGTTTGGCTAATGCTTTTAAAGATTCAATCTGTAAAGAGTTAAGTTTTCGTGGTTTATAGTCAAAAACGCAAAGTGTTCCAAGTTTGAAACCATTTGGATTTATAAGGGGAACGCCTGCATAAAAAACTACATCGGCGTCATTTATTAGGGGATTGTTCTTAAAACGCACATCTTTACTTGCGTCTTCAATCATAAAGATTTCCTCATTCTGTAAAATTACATGACCGCAAAATGAAATATTTCTAGGTGATTGGTTGAAATCAATACCAAAATGTGATTTAAAAAAATTTCGATCTGTATCTAAAAGTGTTATTAGCGAAATAGGCACTTCGCAAATTGAGGCAATAAGCGTTGTTATGTTGTCAAAATCGTTTTCGGAAAGGGTATCGAGTAAATTGTATTTCTTTAATTCGGCAATCCGTTCTTTTTCATTTTCTGGGAATTTCGGATAAATCATAAAATTATTTCAAAGGCTATTTTTTTTATGCCTATAAATATAGATGGATAAAAATTGCCCGAAAAAAGAATTAACAGGATATTACAAATAATTAATTAAGAATTAATTTTTTCTGATACTGAAATGAAATGTAGTTCCCTTTCCCAATTCTGAAAAAATTTTTATTTCGCCGTCCAGTTTTTTAATAAGTTTTTTAACGGTGGATAGCCCAATTCCGTTTCCTTTTTTACCATTTCTGTCCAACTTGCCCGTAGTAGCAAAAAGGTCGAAAATATGTTCTAGTTTATTTTTTGGAATACCAATACCATTATCAGAAATAGAAAAATGATAAAAATCGCCTTCTTCGGCACATTCAACGCTTATTTTTATTTTTTTCTTGTCATTGTATTTTAAACTATTTCCCACAAGATTGAGAATAATTTGTTCTAACGCAGCCTTATTGGCGTGCATTTCAATATTTTTTTCGGGTAAGTTTATCTCGCAATCAATGTTAATATTAAGTAGCTCAATTATTTCTTCTAAAAGATCATTAAAGTCAAAAACCTCATCTGTAAGAGCTGCGGTTTTATCACTTTCATAATGTTCTAAAAGCCCCGTAATATATTCGCTTAAAGTGAAAGAAGATTGCTTTATGTAATCTAAATAATTTCTCCCTTGTTGGTCCAAAAGTTCGCCATACTTACTGCGCAACATATCTGAAGTTATAATCATATTTGCAAGCGGCATTTTCATATCGTGCGAAACTATACCTGCAAAATTTTTAAGTTCTTCGTTCTTATCTTTCAATTCCTGCTGAACTGCCAATAATATTCTATTTCGCTTTCGAGCCTCAAAAAGATTAACAACTTGGTATGCCATAGCTATCAGCGCTTTTTTCTGAGATGCGGAAAGACTTCTAGGTTTGGTGTCAAAAACACAAAGTGTGCCCAATGGAAAGCCTTCAGAATTTACTAAACGCACACCTGCATAAAAAATGGCATTCATATCCTTAACAAGCGGATTATCCTTAAATCTTGGATCTTTTCGGGCATCTTCTACAATGAATATATTGCTCTCATCTAAAATTGCATGTCCACAGAAAGAAATATTACGTGGTGATTCGTTAAAAGCGATTCCGTAATGTGATTTCAAGAAATTACGGTCAGCATCCAATAAAGTAACTAAAGATATAGGAACATCACAAATACTGGCAGTTAGCTCAGTTATATTGTCGAAATCCATTTCCGGCAATGTATCCAACAAATTATAGGATCGCAATGAGGTTAAACGTTGCTTTTCATCGACTGGGAATTGTGGTGCTATCAAGGCTTTATCTCGAAATTATCTTAAATCCGCAAGAAGACGGTGTTTAAGGATTAAGCGTAAATGTACAACATTTTAAAAGGAAATGTTAAAGCAAAAAATTTAATGCGAATTGGGTTAATTAATTTATTAAAAACGTTCAAAAACACCCAATCCGAAGAGAGCAAAATCATATTTTACAGGATCTATTGAGTCTAATTTCCGAAGGGAGTTGTCTAACTCAACTAAGGCTTTTCCATCGTTCTGTTTGCGTTTAAGAAGATTAAGTTTTCGAGCAACATTTCCACTGTGAACATCTAACGGACAAGAGAGTTGGGAAGGGCTAAGGCTTTTCCAAATGCCAAAATCAACACCTGCATTATCGTTTCGAACCATCCAACGCAGAAACATGTTGATCCTTTTTGCTGCTGAATTTTTTAAAGGATCACTAATGTGTTTTTGTGTTCTCTCAGCATGTGGTATTTCAAAAAAGGTTTTTTTGAAATGATGTATTGCCGGTTGCATCGAATCCTTTTCAGCGTGGCTTGCGAAAACATTTTCTAAGCCAGAGTTATTTTTATAAATGTTTTGAAGCGCTTTTAAAAAACAGAAAAGATCTTCATTATTAAAAGTTCGATGAACAAATGGGCTTAGAGATTCTGAATTCTTTTCCGAAAAATTCATCACAAAATCATAGGGTGAGTTGCCCATTATTTCTACCAATCTATGTCCGTTGTTTATAATGCTTTTTCGATTTCCCCAAGCAATTGTTGCTACAAGAAAACCTGCAATTTCAATGTCTTCTTTTAAGGTAAATAAATGGGGAATTTGAATTGGGTCAGATTCAATAAAATTGGGATGGTTATAAATGCTAACTTTTTCGTCGAGAAATTCTTTGAGTTCGCTTTTCTTCATGTATTATTTTACAATTTTCCCATCCTGCATAACCAATTTCCGGTCGGCCATATTTGCAAGTTCTTCGTTGTGGGTAACAATTACAAAGGTTTGCCCAAACTCATCGCGTAGTTTAAAAAACAGATTGTGCAAATTTTCAGCACTTTCAGTATCTAGGTTTCCGCTGGGCTCGTCTGCCAGAATTATTGCTGGATTGTTTATTAAAGCACGTGCTACAGCGACACGTTGTTGTTCACCGCCGGAAAGTTCATTTGGTTTGTGATCTTCGCGGTGTGAAAGCCCTAAAAAAGAAAGTAATTCTTTCGCCTTTTTAATAGCTTCTGCTTTTGGAGTATTCTTAATAAACGCTGGAATGCAAATGTTTTCAAGAGCAGTAAACTCAGGTAGTAATTGATGGAACTGAAAAATAAAACCCAAATTTTCATTTCTAAACTGTGCCATTTTTTTTCCCGAAAGGGAACCAACATTTACACCGTTTATTTGTAGTTTACTTTTGTTGTCGTGCAAAGAATCAAGTGTTCCCAATATTTGGAGCAAAGTAGTTTTTCCGGCGCCCGAAGCACCAACAATAGAAACAATTTCACTTTTTTTAATATGAAGGTCAACACCTTTCAAAACGTGGAGATTGTCGTAATATTTATGGATATTTTGTGCCTCGATCATAGCGAAATTTTAAAGCGTGAAAGTACTATTTATAGTGCTATAATGCAATCCAATTGGTTATATTGTTCTTATTCGGATTTATGTGTTTATTTTTGATTTAAAATTCTTAAACATAAAAATAGATGTCGTCATATAGATATTTTGAAGAATACGATCAGCCGGTTACTGACAATTTAATTGATAACTATAGTAAAATTTTAAGTGGAATTGGCGAGGATGTTTCCCGTGAAGGATTACTCAAAACTCCCGAGAGAGCTGCAAAAGCAATGCAATTCCTAACATCTGGTAATTGCCAAGATCCCGCTGAGATATTAAAAAGTGCAATGTTTGCAGAATCGTATCACGATATGGTAATTATTAAGGATATTGAACTTTATTCTTTATGCGAACATCATATTCTTCCATTTTTTGGAAAAGCACATATTGCTTACATTCCCAATGGTTACATTGTTGGATTAAGTAAAATACCGCGAATTGTTGATGTTTTTGCGCGTAGATTGCAAGTGCAGGAACGGCTTACTCACGATATTTTGGAATGTATAAATGACACATTGAAACCGAAAGGGGTTGCTGTCGTTATCGAAGCTTCACATATGTGTATGATGATGCGCGGCGTACAAAAGCAGAATAGTGTTACAACAACTTCAGGTTTTCGAGGACAATTTGAAGCTATTGAAACGAGAAATGAATTTCTGAAATTAATAAGCAGCGATTTGTCATAAATTGTTTTTGGAATATTTATTGCTATATTTAAAAAGAAATTAAGCAAAACAAAAATGAATAACGAAAAATATAATTTACTGCGCCAAGGAATTATTTATGATGTGGTTGGTATGGCTACAATGGCAGTTCCCTTTGTTGGTCCATTCTTAGATATATTATGGGCACCATTTGCAGCCAAAAAAATGAGCGATATGTATAAAGGAACCGAAGGAAAAATTGCTTCCGTTTTTGTTTTTCTAGAAGAAATCTTGCCTTACACAGATATTATCCCAACTTTTACACTTATGTGGCTTTATACCTTTGTCTGGAAAAAACAACCCAAAATGCGAACTATAAAAATTCGCGTTAACGAATAAAAAAAGCCCCGTTTGGGGCTTTTCTTTTTTAGATTTCTATTTTCAGATTCACATTAATACTTCGACCAATGTTGAAAATTCCATCAGGTTTAAATCGCGATAGGTGAGAAACGTATTCTTTATCAGTAAGATTTGTTCCATTCAAACCAATTTTAAAAATTGCTTTTTGAAGTTGAAAACTACTTTCAACTCCAGCACTTAGAAGCGAATATCCTCCAGTTCTTGTTTCAAAATTGCTAACATTTTTTTGATTTAAAGTGTTTTCGAGTGTTATAAAAATAAAACTATTTTTTCTTGTTTTGCCATCGTGCAATTCAACACGAAAAGTATTTCGAAGCGAATTAGCTGGGATTAAAGGTAAGTAATTATCATTACTCAATTTACCTGTGACCGTTTCAAAACTGCTTTCTAAATGCAGCCAATCCAAAGGATGCGGATGCAAGTGAAAACCGAATTCGCCCCCGTAAAGAGCGGCATCATTCTGAAGATAATCATAAACTTGGGTGTCGTCAATTGTTTCATCAGTTGGCGAAATGAAAATATAGTCATTCACAGCATTGTAAAATCCATTTGCAAAAAATTCCACGTGTTCATTCCGGTATTCAAAAGAAAGATCTGCTTGAAAATTCTGCTCATTAGTTAGTTCTGCATTTCCTTTTTCATATCTATTTGTGCCTTCGTGCACTCCGTTTGAAGTGAGTTCTGCCAAATTGGGTGCTCTAAAGCCGCTAGCCAAATTCACCCGAGTTGAGAAGTTTTTAAATAAATCCATTTTGGCACCCAAAGCTGCTGTGAAACTGGTGAAAGTTTTATCTAATGCTGGAATAAAATCATCCTCTAAAGGATCTCGCGCAGCTTCGCTTTCAATCTTTCTAGAATCGAACCGAATTCCAGCTTGCAAATCCACTTTTTCCAAATGATAATGGGAAGTTGCCAAAAGACCAACATCTGTAGTATTTGCATCGGGAATCAAGATTTCTTCGCCTTCGTTTTTATTGTTTTGAAACATTCCCTGTAAACCAATTATTGTTTCAAAATTCCCAAATTCGGGCAGATTGTATTTTACGTCGTAATTAAACGTATTCAACTTCATTCGAAGTGCGGCTATGGTTGGATCATCTTCAAATTCACGACGGTCGTTAAACAAATATCCAGCTTTCAAATCAAAACTTGAATTTTTGAAGAATAACGTATTATCCAAACTTAAAATATGGTTGTCAATCTCCTGAAATGGAAGTTCTAAACTTTTGGAATGGGTTTGTTCACCAATTTCTTCAGCAATTCCAATATTGGAGCGGTTGTAATTATAACGAATCGTTGACTTAAATTTCGTGCCCAAATATTGCACACCGGTTTTCAAATCCTTTTCATTGAATCGAGAATTAGTAACGCGATAATCACCGCCTGTTTTATAATCGCTAAATTCTGAATAGGAACCACGCGCCAAAAATTTCAACTTTTCCCCTGAAGTTTTTACGCCCAAATTTGATGAAGTTCCTAAAGTATTGGAAAAGTAGGTTGAGCTCAAATCGCCATGAGTTTCGCCAGAAATTGCAAATTTTTCTGGATTCAAATAAAGAACTCCACCCAACGCATCGCTTCCGTAGAGTAGGGAAGCAGGACCTTTTATTACCTCCACGCTTTCAATACCTGCTTCATTTATTCCCAAACCATGTTCGTCACCAAACTGTTGATTTTCCAAACGAACGCCTTGTGTGTATGTTAAAACACGATTGGAACTCAATCCACGGATAACAGGTTTTCCAATTCCTGTTCCAGTTGTAATAAGATCAACACCAGCAATGTTTTTAATACCATCTGCAAGTGTGACGGCGCCAGAAGAATTCAAATCGTCGGTGGAAATGCGTTCCACTTTCATCACATTATCACTCTGTAATTTATGAAAAGGTGTGGATACAATCACTTCTTCCATTTCCACTGCGCTTTCTTCTAACTGTATATTCTCAGTAACATTTTGATTGCTCGAAAAATTTATTTTTTTCGAAATGGTAGCGTATCCTAGAGATGAAAAGATTACGTTGTAATTCCCGTCGGGAATGTTGGTCAATTTATAATTTCCATCAAAATCTGCGGCCGTACCTTTTTCCAATTGTGGAATGTAAACTGTTGCCGAGACGGGTTGACTTTGTTCTTTTGAAGTTATTTTTCCTGATAAGGAATTTTGTGCGCTTGCCGCAGTATATAACAAAAATACTGCAAGCAGGCATAGAATATTTTTCATGCTTTCTTGATTTAAAAATAGTTATTTAATAAAAAATGTGTACTGTGAAATCAAGAAAACAGCGGAGGGCCTCGAAGAAAATAGTGGGTGGAATTTAGCCTAAATTCCGGCAAAATATATACAGTTTCCGTTTTTTGAAAACCGTCTAATACAGCAAATTCAGGAAGTTCCTGAGCTTTAAAATCAAAGAGTGAAAAGTGAAAATCGCAAATGGAACAATCCAATTGCTTTTGGTGTATGTGCGTGGAAGTTTCGGTGCACGTTTTGTGTTCATGACCTTCAAATGTGTGTGCAAATTTTACGACTGTAGGCAAAAGAAGCGCCAAAGCGAAAATCGCAGCAGAAAAAACCTTAACTATTTCTTTATTAAAAATCTTCATTTAGTGAATAAAAAACCTAAACCCATGCCACGGAGCATTTTTTTTTCAAAGTTCCAAAAAAAATCAAACTCTCCAAATACCCAACCAAAAAAAACTAAAAGTAATTGATAAATGGGTAGAATTATTAAAATTCTAAATGGCCAATAAATATACCAACCCATTTCTTTTTTTATTTCGAAAAAATCTGTCAAGGGAGATGCAAGTTTTGCAGCAGAACTTCCAGTTATTGCAAACACCAAAAATATTATGAAAAGCTGACCGTTGGTTTCAATATTCCAGCGTTGTTTTAGTTTTTTCAAATTCTTCCGCCTATAAATTTTTGATTGTATTTATCCTGAAAATAAACGAAATAATTGTAGAGCATATAATTTACTTCGTAGCCATAGTCCAAAGTAGGATCATAGTTTATTTGCTCGCCGTATAAGTTTTGTGAAAATTGATTAGGCTGAAGTACGCGATTATTATATTCTGAAACGAACGAACGGTTTTTAGATTCTAAAAGAGATTGACCATAAAATCCACGCTTTGGTTGAGTAATAAGCCAGGTGTCAAAACCTGGTTCTATTATCAATATTTCATATTCCAAACTGTCATTGGCTATTCGTATTGTGTCATTTGATGTAACGCCAGTATTGGAATTGTTATTCATATTACCAGTTCCACAGCTATAAATAGCGAAAGTAAATGCAATTAGGATGAGAAAATTTTTCATAAAAATGATTTTGGTAAAGTTAATAAATGTTGAACCAAAAAAAGATCGGTTTAACTTTCATTTAAAAAAAACACCGTTCAATTATAAAATGAACGGTGCTCTTAAAAAATATAATGCAAATTTTATTTTCCAAATAAACCACCTAAAAGGCCACCAAGGCCACCTTTTTTCTTACTTCCGCCCAAAACCATTCCAGCTACATCGTCAATTACACTGCCATCACCATCGGCATCCAACAAACTTGTGAGAAACGATTGATCGTGATTTGTATTTTTCCCCAATACTGAGCCCAGTAAATCGCCAATGCCGCTTTCGCCAACATTGTCTTTTCTTTTTTGGTTACCTAAAACGCCCATCAAAATTGGGGCAGCCATTTTAATTATTTGTGCTACAGAACCAGCGTCTACACCACTAGTTTTGCTTATGTTTTGTTCAACATTTTGCTGATTTCCACCAAGAACATGCTTTAATATTCCCGCTCCATCATTTAATAGATTACTAGAGCTTCCTCCACTCAAAAGACCGCCTAATTGATCTAAAATAGATCCATCGTGACGATTGTCTTCCAAAGCATTATTCAAGCTTTGTGCACCTTGTGGTGATGTAGCATTACGTTGCATTGCGCCCAAAATAACTGGCAACGCCATGCTTAAAACGTTTGCTGTTTTATCTTCGGACTGACCGGTTTGTGCACTTGCGCCACTGATGAGCTGTTTGCCCAAATCACTACTAAGTAAATCTAATATTGAAGCCATTTTCATAAAAATTAATTGATTAGTAAACTAAGTTAGTCAAAAAATGCTAAGCATTTGCCATTATATTTATTATTTGTTCAGCTAGTTCTGTGCCAATTCTATCTTGAGCTTCATCAGTAGCTGCTCCAATATGAGGTGTTAATGAAATTTTATCATTCATCAGAACTTTCATAGAAGGCGCAGGTTCTTCTTCAAAAACATCAAGACCTGCAAATGAAATTTTTCCGTTTTCAAGTCCTTCCAAAAGTGCATTTTCATCAAGAACACCACCTCTAGCGGCATTTACAATGCCTACGCCATCCTTCATTTGTGAAATTTCTTCTTTGCCAATTAAATAACCCTTTTGTGACGGCACGTGTAATGTTATAAAATCGCTGTCTTTTATCAATTCGGCAATCGGTGCTGTCTTTATTTTTAAAGTTATTTTTTGCCCGTCATAAAAATCGAGGGTTATATTGGATTCTCCAATGCTGTGATCGCTTGCAATAACATTCATACCGCAACCCAACCCTATTTTTGCAACCTCGCGACCTATTCTTCCGAAGCCAATAATACCCAAAGTCTTTCCTCTAAGTTCACGACCAGCGCCATAATTTTTCTTTAGATTATTGAATTTTGTATCCCCATCTAAAGGCATATTTCTGTTGGAATCGTGAAGAAAACGAACGCCACCAAATAGATGTGCGAAAACAAGTTCTGCAACCGAAGCCGAAGAAGCCGCAGGCGTGTTTATAACTTGAATTCCTTTTTCACGTGCGTAATCAACATCAATATTGTCCATTCCAACGCCACCACGACCGATGATTTTTAGTGAAGGACAATTATCTATTATGTCTTTTCGAACCTTAGTTGCGCTACGCACCAAAAGAACCTCGATTTTATGTTCGTTAATATAATTTTGAAGTTGCTCCTGGGCTACTTGTATGGTCAATACTTCAAAACCTGCTTTTTCAAGTGTTTTGCTTCCGCTTTCTGAAATGCCGTCGTTTGCTAATATTTTCATTTATAAAAATTACTATTGTTAGTGATTTGTTTTTTTAAGCACCTTTTTCAATTGCTTGCATTACATCTACCAAAGCCTGTACACTTTCCAGTGGCAAAGCGTTGTACATGGAAGCTCTATAACCGCCAACGCTTCTATGACCATTCAATCCGCTGATTCCCACTTCTTTTAAATGTGCTTCAAATGTCTCTTTTAATTGGTCATTTCTCAGGTTGAAAGTAGCGTTCATTTTTGAACGATCCTCTTTATTGGGAACGAAGCCTTCAAACAAGGGGTTTCGGTCTATTTCGTTATAAAGAAGTTCAGCTTTTTGATTGTTTACTTTTTCAATTGCTGATACGCCTCCAAGATCCTTAAGCCATTGCAAGGTTAACATAGTAACATATACAGGGAAAACTGCTGGTGTGTTAAACATACTTTCCTTATCAATATGAACTTTATAATCAAGCATAGAAGGAATGGCGCGTGAAACTTTACCAAGAATATCTTCTTTCACAACAATTAAAGTTGTTCCAGCAGGGCCCATATTTTTTTGTGCTCCGGCATAGATTAAACTGAATTTTGAAAAATCTAGCTGTCGCGAAAATATATCGCTGCTCATATCGCAAATCATTGGAATCTCAGTTTCCGGGAAACTTTGCATTTGCGTTCCAAAAATGGTGTTGTTACTTGTGCAGTGGAAATAATCTGCATCAGTTGGAATATTGTAATTTTTTGGAATAAAGTTGAAGTTGTCACTTTTTGAAGTTGCAACTTCCACAACTTCACCTAAAAGTTTTGCTTCTTTTATAGCATTGTTGGACCAAGTTCCAGTATTCAAATAAGCGGCCTTTTTTTCTAAAAGATTAAAAGCTACCATCAAAAATTGAAGACTGGCACCACCTTGAAGAAACAAGGCTTGATAACCCTTATTTTGAAGTCCCAAATGCGCTAAAGCTAGATTGCGGGCGTTATCCATAACTTCCACAAAATCCTTACCTCTATGAGAGACTTCAATTAGCGAAAGATTTGAGTTGTTGAAATTTAAAATTGCTTCAGCAGATTTTTGCAATACAGATTGCGGCAAAATGCAGGGTCCTGCACTAAAATTGTGTTTTTGCATTTTATGAAAATTTATAGTGCAAAGATGTGAATTATGACACGAAATTTATGAAAATTATGAATAATTTATTAAGGAAGTTTCAACAGGAAATCAACAGTGTCTATACCGTCTGCATAATTCCATAAATCTGGGATTTGCGCCTTTCCAAAAGTAATTTCATTGGGTAAGCCGGCATTTGAAACAACACATTGAATATATTCAGATTGAGCTTCCAACTCTTTTTTTAGATTTTGCAAAGAGGGATATTTTTCATAAAAAACCACAGAAATAGGAGAGGAGAAGCCATTGTCTTCTTTCAGCAACATAAACTCATTGTCCAACAACGGAAAACTGTCCATTAAATAAACCGCTTTGTTATAATCGTAATTGTTGATGTATTTGTGGTTGTGGATTATTTCTTTCCAGCTATACATTGCTTTAAAAAACGCCTCAAAATCATAATTTTCGGGAACATATAATTTTGAAACGTTTCGGCAACCCAATCCAAAATAGATCAAAATATCATCTGCAAGTTTTTGTAATTCTTCAGCAGTTTCATTTCCAGTTAATACTGCTACGGAATTTCTGTTTTTGCGAATTATATTGGGGTATTTTCCGAAATAATAATCGAAATAACGTGCAGTATTATTACTTCCGGTAGCAATAACAGCTTCAAAATTTTCCAGTTTTCCTTCGGTAAACTCAATGTATTTTTTGAATTCTGGCTCCAATGAAATTAAATATTCCGCGATAAAAGGGAGAAGTATTTTATCATTTGAGGATAGTTTCGCCAAAACTCTGTTACCCGTAATTAACACAGAAAGAAAGTCGTGAAAACCCACTAAGGGAATATTTCCCGCCATAATTATTGCAATTGTTTTCGGATTGGTTTCTTCAATTTTATATTTTGAAACCCATTTTTTCAAGTTTTCTTCGGAAAGAGCTTCGCTCCAACTATTTAAAGAGAATCTTATATTTTCCAGGGTGAACCAACCATTTTCGGCTTGTGCTTTTTGAAGAATAGATTCTTCTTTTTCAGAAGCTATCTCTTTCAGAGATTTTCCTAAATTGACAAAAGCGTTAATTCTTTGATTTAATTGCATACTTAGTTTGGAGTTGCGATTGATAGGCACTAAATTTGCGCAAAGTTAGAAAAACTAAATCCCATGGCAATTATTATAACGGACGAATGTATAAACTGCGGAGCTTGCGAACCAGAATGCCCAAATACCGCAATATATGAAGGTGCAGACGATTGGCGCTATGCAGACGGAACGGATCTTGATGGGAAAGTTGTTTTGCCAAATGGAAAACAGGTAGACGCCAATGAAGCACAGGAACCTGTAAGCGACGAAATTTATTTTATTGTTGCTGATAAATGTACCGAATGCAAAGGTTTTCACGATGAGCCTCAATGTGCGGCAGTTTGCCCCGTGGATTGTTGTGTGCCTGATGAGGACCACGTGGAAAGCGAGGAAACTCTTTTGGCAAAGCAGGCGTTTATGCACAAAGAGTAATAGGTTTAAAAAATAAAAAAAGCCGCCCCACAAATTTAATTTGAGGGGCGACTTCGTTTTAGGGGGATAGAAATATTTAAAAGTTTATAATTTATTGCTTATTCATTGTTTCTTTATTCATCTCCAATTTATAAATATTGGAAACCATTACATCATTTGTAGCATCGTAACGCTCTACAACAAAATTACCGTCAGTATTAAAATACCCAAAAGAAGAAGTCCCGTCTTTAGATAAAATATAATACCCCTTTTGTGAGGTAGGCTTAATGATTGCATATTCCTCTTGCGTAGCATTGTCTTTTACAGTCATAAGTCTATATCCATTTTCATCTTTTTGATTGATAAACTTAAATCTGTTGCCATCATACCCATAATTTACATCGCTACTTATTTCTGCGGGCTCTGTAACCATCGTTTGATTGGTTTGGTTGGCATCTGTGTCTGCCAATGTAATCACTTGTTTTTCAGTGTTAGTTACCGCTTTTGTTGAAACCTCAGTTCCTTTTTCGCTTTTCACTGCAGTTTTAGTTACTACAGTTTCTTTTTTTTCATTTTTATTTTCCTGTGCAAATGCAGTTGTAAAAGCTGCCATTGCAAAAATTATCAATACTTTTTTCATAATGGTTTGTTTATTAGTTAACAGTAACAAAGATACTGATTGAAGATGTTAATGGAGTGGTATAAAATTATAAGAAATTCTTAAAAAAATAAACTAATTATACTATTTTAAGAGTTATTATAAAAAACCCCGCCATGAATATGACGGGGTTTTAATAATATAAATGAAATTCTAAGTTCTAAAAATTGTAATTGACACGAGCATAATAAAATGCACCGCTAAAACCCATTTGTACAGAATCCCAATAACCGCCACCTTCAGTCCAATCATCTTGCTGGTCAGGGTAAACATTGAAAAGGTTATTGGAGCCAACGTTCAATTTAATATTTTCCGAAACTTTGAATCCAAGATTTAAGTCTGTTACAAATTTTGAGGTATAAGTATCGGTAGCAGCCACAATTTGATTTTCGAAACCTCCATAATCGGCAGGATCTTCAAACATTTGGAAATCTAAAAGTTCCACTTCGCTGAAACGTGTAACGGTTATTCCAGCACTTAACCAATTTCTTTCATAGGTAAGGATTCCAACCAATTTACTTTCTGGTGCTGATGCCAATAAAAAAGCTTTGTCTCTTTCGCCGAAAAACGTTTGCTCTGCAAGAATACCGTTTTTCACATCTTTTATAAACATATTGTTGAAATTTGCCAAAACTGAAACACCAATAATGTTATCATCAAAATTGTCTTTATAAGTTAACACAACATCAAGTCCCGTGGTTTCTGTATCTACTCCGTTCACGAAAAATTGAGCAGAATCTACATTTTCTATATCTGGAGCAGGGAAATTTCCTGTTAAAACAATCCTGTCTTTTACATCTATATAATAGAGATCTGCAGTAGCAGTAAATTTTGAAAAGTTTGCAGTGAAGCCCAAACTGGCGTTTATAGATGTTTCTTCCTTTAATTGTCCAATACCAAAAGAAGCCGTAACCGGACTATTGTTTGGAGATAACAATTGATCGCTTGCCTCGCCACCAATAAAATTAGTAAACCGAAGATTGTAATATTTTTGAGCTAGGGATGGAGCTCTAAATCCAGTGCTAAGGGAACCTCTAACGTTTATGTTATCAGTAGTTTTATAACGCATTGCAAGCTTTCCATTAATGGTACTTCCGAAATCGCTGTAATTTTCAAAACGACCGGCGGCGCTAATTAAAAAAGCTTCGCTTAAATCAATTTCTCCATCAACATAGATTGAAACATTGGAGCGGCTTCTATCAACCTCGTTGGTAGGGCCATAACCAGGGAAACCTTGAGAACCTCCTGGCCTTAATATTTGATTGCCGTCATCGTCTAAAATGGGGTTGCCTTCATTGTCTCTATAAATTACAATGTTTGCTTCTGGTGTATTTGCATTTACGGCAACTCCGTTAACATCATATGTGGCATAAGAGCCTTCTTCACCTGCAAAAATTATAAAGTTTTCTGTTCTATACTCTGCCCCGAAGGCTATGTTCATTCCGCTTAAAACATCATCATAATATTTAGAAAAGTCCAAATTCACCGTATTTTGTGACAAAGAGTGACCTCCGGCATCAAATTCATTTGGAGACAGATCTACCAAAGAGGCATTTAATGTTCCTTTTATGTAATAGTGAAAGTTGTTGATTCCATAAGCGTTACTAATATCCACTTTCCATCCAGAATCGGCTGTGGTTTTAACGCCGGCAACTACTGAATTATCTGTAATTATCGAGGTAATTCTTGGAGTGTAACCATTTGGATAAATTGATTCAACAACACGATTTCCGTCATTTCTTGTGAAAGCATATGCATCGGTATCTCTATAATTTCTTCCACCGAAAGCATATACTTCTGTTTTTTCGCCTACGGGAATCCCAATATTTCCCATTAAATTGAAACCTTCAATGGCAGCTTCGCCAAAACCTTTTCTGAAATCGAAAGTAGGGCGCAAGGTTTTATTTTTATTGATATATTCCGTTGTAAAGTTTGCGTAACCTCCTTTTTCGCCAATAGCAAATCCGTAGTTAGCACCAAATTTTACAGAGCCCCCATCAAAACTTTTATCTTTTCCGATTGCGTTTCCATCCTTTTCGGTATCAAGACGATAACCTTCTGTATTCCAAAGTCCGTAAGCATCTTCCGTAAAAGCACTAGTGTCAACATCTGCATTGTTGCTATAGGCCCCGTAGGAAACGCTTCCCGTTAATTCATCCACATTGTCCTTTAAAACGATATTTATTACACCCGCAATAGCATCGCTACCATATTGTGCGGAAGCGCCGTCGCGCAGTATTTCAATTCGTTTGATAGAACTTGCTGGAATTGCATTTAAGTCTGTACCTGTATTTCCACGACCACGAGTTCCAAAAACGTTTATTAATGAGGACTGATGTCTTCTTTTTCCATTGATCAAAACCAAAGTTTGATCAGGCCCTAAACCTCTCAGAGAAGCAGGATCAATATGATCAGCTCCATCAGAACCAGATTGTTTGCTTGCGTTGAAAGAGGGTGCTGCATATTGCAGAAGTTCATTTATTTCCACTTTCCCTACTTGCAATGTTGTGGTTTCCACATCAATCACATCAATAGGAACCGCAGTATTAATGGCAGTTCTTTTTGGGCTACGTGAACCTACCAACATAACATCATCTAAGGATTCTCCTTCGGAAAGTGTTACTTGCAAGTTAGTTTGCCCTTTAACTTCAATTTCTTGTGTATTGAAACCTACATAACTAAAGCTTAAAGTGGCATTCTCCTTCACCTCAATGGTAAACAAACCATCAATAGATGTAGTGGTACCGTTTGTAGTTCCTTTTTCTATAACATTTACAAAAGAAAGGGGGATTCCAGAGTCATCCGTAACCGTTCCGGAAACGTTGACTTGCGAAAAAGCAATTCCGCAAATAAAAAATAGTAAAAGTGTAATTTTTTTCATGGGTAGTTGTTTTTTATGTTAGTTATTTGTTAAAGTTAGGGTTTTAATTTATTTGTTAACCGATTTTAATTTCAATTTATAAACAAGGTATTGCGTATAACTTTCCAAATTAGATCAGCAGGACCATATTTTTGTACATTTATAGGAAATGAAATTTATGCCATTCTGGTTGCATATTTTATGGATAACTCTTGCGGCTTATATTCTGATAAGCGTATTACTATATTATTTACAGGATTATTTTTTGTTTAAGCCAGAAAAACTTCCGAAGGATTTTAATTTTTATTATGAAAACCAGCAAGTTTCTGAATACAATCTGGAAACGCGGGATGGTGCCATTATTAACGGACTTCATTTTGGGGTTGAAAAGCCGTTGGGCGTGGTTTTGTATTTAAAGGGAAATTCAAAAAGTATAAAAGGTTGGGGAAAGTTCGCTGTAGATTTCACGCGAAACAATTACGATGTAATTATGATAGACTATCGCGGCTTCGGAAAAAGTACAGGTAAGCGTTCACAAAAAGCAATAAAGCACGATCTCCAGTTTATCTATAATAAAATACGTGAAAAAGTTAGTGAAAAATACATCATTATTTACGGGCGTTCTTTGGGTTCAGGCTTTGCAGCAAAACTAGCTTCAATGAATAATCCGAAAATGCTAATTCTGGACGCCCCATATTACAGTTTGACAAAAGTTACCGGCCGGTATATGCCTTTTATGCCGCTTTCTATCATTCTCAAATACCCGATGCCAACCTATAAATGGATAAAATATGTGAAGTGCCCAATTCACATTATCCACGGAACAAAAGACAAGTTGATACCTTTCAGTAGCAGTGTGAAGCTTTCACAAGTAAATGCAAAGCGCACACGGCTTCACCCAATTATTGAGGGCGGGCATAAAAACTTGAATAATTTTGAATCGTATCATAAAATTTTAACTGAAATCATCAAATCCAAAGCCGAGAAAATTGATCTTTCAACCACCAGCATTGGTGTAAAACATTCTTCGAAATAATGAATCGCAGATTAAAGAAATTTTTAATTGTAATAGCTTCACTTTACGTTTTGGTCTTTATCGGCCTTTATTTTCTGCAGGAAAAAATGATTTTTATGCCTGACTCACTTTCACAGGATTACGTATATAATTTTCCACAGAATTTTGAAGAAATCAGTTTAAAAACAGAGGATGGCGCAACATTGAATGCGCTTCATTTTAAGGTTGAAAATCCAAAAGGCGTAGTGCTTTATTTTCACGGAAATGCAGGAGAACTTTCCCGATGGGGAATTGTGGTTCAAAAATTTGTTGATCTGCAATATGATGTTTTGGTAATGGATTTCAGAACTTACGGAAAAAGCACCGGAAAACTCAGCCAAAATGCATTATATAATGATGCCCAATTATTTTATGATTATCTGCTGAAAAGCTATTCAGAAGATAAAATTGTAGTTTATGGAAGATCATTGGGAACTACTTTTGCAACCTATGTCGCTTCAAAAAACAATCCAAAACAATTAATACTTGAAGCTCCATTTTATAGCTTGGACGATGTGGCGGGTCATCGTTTTCCAATTTATCCTGTTAGTTGGTTTTTAAAATTTCATTTCCCAACTTATCAATATTTAAAAGATGTTTCTTGTCCTATCACTATTTTTCACGGTACAGATGATTTTGTAGTAAATTATGGAAACAGCGAGAAGCTTTCAAAAGTTAAGACAAAGGGGAAAATAAATTTTATAACAATTTCAAAAGGAACCCATCATAATTTGGATAGTTATCTTGTTTATAAAAAAACGTTGGATTCAATACTATAAAAAAACGCCTCAATTATATTGAGGCGTTTTTTTTTAATTCAAAATAATAGTTAATCCTTTTTCAATTTAGACATTCCTTTTGGTCTTGATTCTAATTGTGCTCTTCTATCAGCAAGATCTTTCTGCATCTGTGCCTGTTTAGCATCATATTCCATTTTCTTTTTGGCAGCTAATTCAGCTTGTTCTCTTTTAGAAGCTTCAAGTTGTGCTTCTTGTTGCATTTTCTTTTCAGCAACCATTGCTTCGTTTTGCATATCAACATTAGTTTCATCTACCAACACTTTTTTGTCAGTATCCATTTTTGAAGATTCACTAAATTCTTGGTTTGTTTTATCGTTGCCTTCAACAATTACAGCACCACTTTCAGTATCAGTGTCTTTTATTTCTTTTACTTTCACTTCGCTACCTTCTTTTGTAACAACACGTTTCACTGTAGATTCTTCTTTTACAGTTTTATTTACTTGTGCTTGCGCTGCCGTTATTGTAAAGGCAACAATTGCAATACTCATTAAAATACGTTTCATAATTATTGGTTATTTATGGTTTATAGTGTAAACATAGGGCTAGAATCGTTAAGTTCTTGTAAAATTTTAGTGAAATAAAACCCAAACTTTTTCTGAAAAGCATTTCAAAATCAATTGTGAAAATTCTGTTTTGAAGATGTATATTTGCGCCTTCGTAAGTCGAAACCTTTTTTTTGCGAAGATTTACCTTCGTAAACTGAAGCTACTTTAAGCAAAGGTTTGCCCTAAAAAAACAGAATTAATGAAAGCAGGTATTGTAGGATTGCCAAATGTGGGAAAATCCACTCTTTTCAATTGTTTATCAAATGCGAAGGCACAAAGTGCCAATTTCCCTTTTTGTACAATTGAGCCAAATGTGGGTGTTGTAAATGTTCCAGATCAACGTTTGTTGAAATTGGAGGAATTGGTGAAACCAGAACGCGTACTTCCTGCCACTGTTGAAATAGTTGATATTGCCGGACTTGTAAAAGGAGCCAGTAAAGGAGAAGGTTTGGGTAATCAGTTTTTGAGTAACATTCGTGAAACTGATGCTATTCTTCACGTTTTGCGTTGTTTTGATAATGACAATATTATTCATGTTGATGGCAATGTAAATCCAATTCGCGATAAAGAAACTATTGATATTGAGCTTCAATTAAAGGATTTGGAAACGGTTGATAAAAAACTCGAAAAAGTAAAACGCGCCGCCCGTACTGGAAATAAAGATGCTCAAAAAGAAGAAACGGCTTTATTAAAAGTGAAAAGTGGTTTGGAAGCAGGAATATCTGTTCGTGCGATAGACTTGACTGATAGCGAACGTGAGGAGTTTATTGTAAATGCACAATTTATTACAGACAAACCTGTAATGTACGTGTGCAATGTTGATGAAGAATCAGCTGCAACTGGAAATGCTTATGTTGAAAAGGTAAAAGCAGCCGTTGCAGGTGAAAATGCAGAAGTTTTGGTATTAGCAGTAGGTACCGAAGCAGATATTACTGAATTGGAAACCTTTGAAGAGCGTCAAATGTTTTTGGAGGATTTAGGTCTTAGTGAAGCAGGTTCCGCAAAACTGATTAGAAGTGCTTACAAATTATTAAATCTTCAAACTTATTTCACAGCTGGGGTAAAAGAGGTTCGCGCTTGGACTATTCCAGTTGGCGCTACTGCACCACAAGCAGCTGGAGTAATACATTCAGATTTTGAAAAAGGTTTTATCCGCGCCGAAGTTATAAAATATGATGATTACGTAACTTTTGGAAGCGAGAATAAAGTAAAAGAAGCAGGAAAAATGGGAGTAGAAGGGAAGGAATACATCGTGAAAGATGGCGATGTAATGCACTTCCGCTTCAATGTATAAATAGAATTGAGATGTGAGAATTGAGATTTGAGAAATTTATCAAATCTATTTTAATTCTCACATCTCAATACTCAATACTCAATACTAAAAAGTATATCGAAAAGCCATACCATTGTAGCTATCTCCATTAAAGCTAGTTCCGGAACTTGGATAAACATCTATATTTTCATTTTTTCTTTTATGAAGTTCGGGTACTAAGATTCCGGTTCCCGCACCTAAAACATAACCTACAAGCACATCCGTTAAAAAGTGCTGCCCAGCTTCCATTCTAAATACCCCAACGGCAGCTGGCAAAACGGCTGCTCCACCCCAAATAAATACTTTTCCATTAGCATCGGGGTTAAAATCACTATACGCTTTTGCTGCAAAAAATGTTGCCGTTGCAGTTGCAGCAACGTGTCCTGAATAAAAGGAGCGTTGTCCATTATTTTTAAAGCGTCTATCGTTCGAAGTATCGCCGCTATTATCATAAACGTACGGACGATTTCTGTTAACCAAACCGGCAGTGATTGTGTATAAAGCTGCAGTTGTTGCCAAACTTTCAATGTAAATACCAATATATTGTCCAGTATGATCGTTGATTTCATCGTCAAAAAGTAATGCAAAAGGTGCTACAAAAGAAAGGGCGAAGGGAATATCACTAATACTACTAGCACTTTCGCTATGATTTCCTGCAACCCAACGATCCAGAAAAGGTAATTTATCAATCTCTTTTTGTAAACTTTCTTCAGTTAAAAACTTTGCACGTTCGGCCTCAGGCAAATCTTCCTTTTGCTTAATTAAACTTAATCCCAATGCGCTGGCACCTAAACCAGCTCCAGTCCAAATTCCATCCCGAACCCAATTCCATTCGTAGGGAGAGGTGCTTTTATCAGTGGATTTATTCGAAATATTATGCGAAAAACCTATACTCGAAGAACTTGCTGTTGAAGGTTTTGATTGATTAGCAACTAAAGAATAATTAGAATTTTGATTTATTGAATCCTGTGAAGTAACAAAGCCAGAATTATAATTTAAATTTGTTTTTCTTACATTTAAGCTGTCTTGAGCGTACATATTCATTGCGAATAGTAACGCAAATAGGAAGGTGGTTTTTTTCATAAAAGCTAAGATATACACATAGCGAATTCAGAAATTATGCTTTAACTTTTATTTAAAAATTATTTATAATGTTCTTTAGATTTTCACTATTGATAAATCTTCAATTGGTTTTGAAGTAAACCCAATTGTTTTTCCATTTTCTTCATTCGCTTCAACATCTGTTTTATTGCGTCAAGACCTTCAAAATTAATTCCTAAATCGTGGTGAAGACGGAACATTTTTTCAATTTCTGAAATATCTTTTTCCCCTATAAATACATCATTTTCCTTTTCTTCAAAAGTCACCAAGCCATATTCATGAAGATTTTCAACAAATGAAACCTCGATATGCGTTTGATTACAAAAATGACTGACCAATATATATTTTTCTCGTGCCATTATCTAAGTTTTGAAAGTTCAGTAAACAATTCTTTTTCTTTATCTGAAAGGTTTTTCGGCAGTTCAATTTTATAAGTGATAAAGAGATCGCCGCGCTGATCTTCTTTTTTGTATTTGGGTAGTCCTTTTCCTTTCAGTTTTACTTTAGTATCATTTTGGGTTTCGGGTTTTACATTTAGTTTTACTTTTCCTGTTAGCGTTTCAACTGTAATCTCGCCGCCCAAAAGTGCTGTGTAAAGAGAAATTTCTTCGGTTGAATAAATATTACTTTCCAATCTTTTAAAGCGTGTATTGTTGAAAATCTCAAAAGTAATAAGTAAATCTCCTTTTGGTCCACCGTTCATTCCTTCACCACCGTAACCTTTTATTTTTAAGGTTTGTCCGTCTTCAACGCCTGGAGGAATTGTAATCCTGATTTTCTTTTCTCCAATACTGATGGTTTGCTTTTGGCTTTCTAAAATATCGGTCAAATTCAATCGTAACGTTGCGCTCAAATCTTGACCTTTAAATTGTGAAGTCTGTCTTCTATTACCGCCACCGCGACTAAAGCCGCCGCCACCACCGCCAAACATCGATTCAAAAAAGTCTGAAAACTGGCTTTCGTCATAACCCTGTCCGCCGCCAGAATAACTTCTCTGACCGCCAAATCCTTGCGACCCCTGTTGCTGTCTTGCTTGCTGTTCATAGGCGTCTGCGTGTTGCCAATCTTTTCCGTATTGATCATATTTCTTTCTCTTTTCAACATCACTCAACACTTCATTGGCTTCATTAAGTTGTTGGAATTTTTGCTGCGCATCTTTATCGTTTGGGTTTAAATCAGGGTGTAATTTTCGAGCAAGTTTTCGGTAGGCTTTCTTTATGTCTGCAGCCGTTGCGCTTTTGTCAATCCCGAGAACTTTGTAGTAATCTATAAATTCCATTGAGGTTTTTTATTTGTGGTATGAAATTATGAAAACTATTACAACCAATCAATGCAAAGAAGATTTCTTTACAAAAAATTAGCAGTTTTAAATATTGTATATTAATATTATTATTTAAAGTTCTATAAATGAGTGCGCCATTTTCTGATAAGTGCCTGTGTATCTTTTTGAATATTTTTTCAATGTCCAAGTCATAATCATATACAATTCAAATTCCCCTTCTATAAAAGTTAGAATATATGCTATTTCATCATTGACATCGGGAACTTTTCCAACAAATGAAACCTGCACAGCGTTTAAATTATTTATTTTCATTTTTTTAGACTGTTCTTCATTACTCACACTAATGTTGCCATTTAAAAGTTGCAATTGTATATTTCTGTAATTTTCTATTACCGAATAAGACGGGTCATTTATTTCTGCTTCATCCATTGCTGTAATGAATGCTTCTTTGCTTTCATCAATCACTATTATATAGTTCTCTTTGAAAAGATTGTTGTATTGTAGTGAAGCTTCGTCATTTAGTTCGTTGGTCTGCTTCATATATTTCGGAATGGCAATTTGATATTTATTCTGAATTTTAACAATATTAAAATCCTTTTCTAAGGAAAGATCGTCCTCCTTATTAGGTTGTAAAAAATTACACGATGTAAATAATACACAAATTGTTAAGAAGCTGAAAAATTGATGCATTTTTTTCATTTTAATGATAGGTTTGGTTTTATGTTCAATATATTCAATACAATTAAATCGAAATTAATATCCAATAATTGTTCTTAACAATACTAGACAGATTATTGTTAATTACTTTCCCAAGTATTGGTTTCACAAGTGCTACCGTATATTTATATTAGCAACCCTACACCAAATCTTTATGGCCGAAACACAATATACCGAAGACAACATACGCTCGCTCGACTGGAAGGAACATATCC